>NZ_JBIVCV010000002.1:382883-600208 GCF_044746765.1 Pseudomonas sp. NPDC090203 | reverse complement strand
TCGCGGGTATAGGTTTTTCGCTCTTGCATGGAACCTCCTGAATTGGGCGAATCATATCGCCCTTAAGAGGTGTCCGGGATCATTAGGCCAGTTCAAGCGCGCTCCTACAGATTCCGGGGGCGACGTGACCTGTGCATCTTCCCTAACCCATCGCCCAACAAAAAGCCCGCATCACTGCGGGCTTTTTTGTTGGGCGTGGCCCTTAGAAGCGGAACACTTCCAGATCGGTACGGATCGGCGAGGCCATTGGGATCTTTGGCTTGTCCTGATCGGTGCGGGTCTTGGCGGGCTGGGCGGACTTCTTCGGCTCGTCAGCGACCAATGGCTGCGCAGCCACCGGCTTGACCGCAGCACTCAACTGCTCGGCCAGACGCTGCAACAGCACGCCCTGAGCCTTGACCTGAGCAGCGGAAGTGCCGGCATGCGGCTCTTCCAGGTGCACCAGCTTGCTGTCACGCACGGTGCCGCGACGGTCCAGCAGACGCCATTGGGCATCGAGCACCGCAGGCTGGTTCTCGCCGGAGTCCAGACGGGTGATCGACAGCACCACCTGCACGTCAGGCGTGAAATTGGCCGCAGCCGGCGCCATCACCACGCGCTGGCTGTCGAGCTTCCACGCCAGTTGGCGCAGCAGCAGTTGGTCGATGTCGGCAGACAGACTGCCGGCCCAGCGGCCATCCTTCGAGGCAGTCAGGCTGCCATCGGGCTGACGCTGAAGTAATGTTTCCCGTTGCAGGTAATCAGCAACGGAAACCGGCCCGAGCACAACAGCCACGCCGGCACTTTGTTTTGGCTGGCCTGGTTCGCCGCTGTCCAATTGATAGAGCGAAGTAGGCTGATGAACACTGCACCCGGCCAAACCCAGAACGCCGGTTAACAACAGAACAAAAGGAACGCGTAGAAAATTCATCATTCCGTCCAAGTGGGCACCACACGACGGGCCCACAATGTCAAATACTCAGAGAACATAAAGGCACTCAGCCACGCTGGCGCCAAAGGACGTCATATCATCCGTGAATATGCCCGATGACTCCAGCGATTCTGCGTCGATCTTGGTGACAATACGAAGATCGATCGCTGAAAACGGCCGTTTACGTAGCGCTTTCCACTAACAATGCATCAACTCGCTGGAATCCGCGTGGTAGCTTATTGCCACGTCTGCCCCGCTCCCCTTTGTAATGCTCAAGATCGTCGGGTTTCAGAGACAGCGTGCGCTTGCCTGCCTGGAGCACCAGGGTGGCGCCATCAGGAATGACCGCAAGGTCAGTCACGTATTCTTCGCGGCTGGCCACGCGATCGCCCGGAATACCGATGATCTTGTTGCCCTTGCCCTTGCCCAGTTGCGGCAGGTCGCTGATCTTGAACACCAGCAGGCGGCCTTCGGTGGTCACCGCCGCAAGCCAGTTCTGCTCACGGTCCGGCACCAGGCGCGGCAGGATCACCTTGGCGCCCGCCGGGAGGCTCACCAGCCCCTTGCCCGCCTTGTTCTTGGCCTGCAAGTCTTCGCCCTTGACCACGAAACCGTAACCGGCGTCGGAAGCGATGACGTACAGCGCATCGTCGTCCGGCAGCAATACGCACTCGAAGGTTGCGGCTGGCGGTGGCGTCAGGCGTCCGGTCAGCGGATCACCCTGCCCACGGGCCGACGGCAATGTATGGGCCGCCAGCGAATAGCTGCGGCCGGTGGAGTCGATGAACACCGCAAACTGGTTGGAGCGACCGTTGGCCGCAGCCTTGAAGCCGTCGCCCGCCTTGTAGGAAAGACCAGTGGCGTCGATGTCATGGCCCTTGGCGCAGCGCACCCAGCCTTTTTCCGACAGCACGACCGTCACAGGTTCGGTCGGCATCAGTTCGTTTTCGGACAGCGCCTTGGCTTCGGCGCGCTCGACGATAGGCGAGCGGCGATCATCGCCATAGGTTTCCGCATCCTTGAGCAACTCGGTACGCACCAGTTTGCGCAGCTTGGCTTCGCTACCCAGCAGGGCCAGCAGTTTGGCCTGCTCCTTGAGCAACTCGTCCTGCTCGCCACGCAGCTTCATCTCTTCCAGGCGCGCCAACTGACGCAGACGGGTGTCGAGGATGTAGTCGGCCTGGATCTCCGACAGCTCGAAACGCGCGATCAGCTCGGCCTTCGGGTGCTCGGCGGTACGGATGATGTGGATCACTTCGTCCAGGTTCAGGTACGCAGTGAGCAAGCCTTCCAACAGGTGCAGGCGCTTCTCGACCTTGTCCAGGCGGAACTGCAGGCGACGACGCACCGTGGTGATACGGAACTGCAGCCATTCGCTCAGCAGTGCCTTGAGGTTTTTCAGTTGCGGCTTGCCGTCCAGGCCGATGATGTTGATGTTCACCCGGTAGCTGGATTCCAGCTCAGTGGTGGCGAACAGATGCTGCATCAGCTCTTCGGGATCGACGCGGTTGGAGCGCGGGATGATGACGATGCGGCACGGGTTCTCGTGGTCCGATTCGTCACGCAGGTCGGCGACCATCGGCAGTTTCTTGGCCTGCATCTGCGCGGCGATCTGCTCCAGCACCTTGGCCCCGGACACCTGATGAGGCAGCGCAGTGACCACGATGTCGCCGTCTTCGACGCGATACACGGCGCGCATGCGCACCGAGCCACGGCCGCTTTCGTAGATTTTCAGCAGGTCATGACGCGGCGTGATGATTTCCGCTTCGGTCGGGTAATCCGGGCCTTGAACGTGCTCGCACAGCTGCTCGATGGTGGCCTTGGGCTCGTCCAGCAGGCGCACACAGGCTGACGCGACTTCACGCAGGTTATGCGGCGGCACGTCGGTCGCCATGCCGACCGCGATGCCGGTGGTGCCATTGAGCAGGATATTCGGCAAACGTGCTGGCAACACGGCCGGTTCATCCAGCGTGCCGTCGAAGTTCGGCACCCAGTCCGCCGTGCCCTGCCCCAGCTCGGTCAGCAGCACTTCGGAGTAACGGGACAGACGCGCTTCGGTGTAGCGCATGGCCGCGAACGACTTGGGATCGTCCGGCGCACCCCAGTTGCCTTGGCCATCGACCAGCGTGTAGCGATAGCTGAAGGACTGCGCCATCAGCACCATGGCTTCGTAACAGGCCGAGTCGCCGTGGGGGTGGAACTTGCCGAGCACGTCGCCGACGGTACGCGCCGACTTCTTGTGCTTGGCGTCGGCGTCCAGGCCCAACTCGCTCATGGCGTAGACAATACGCCGCTGTACAGGCTTCAGGCCGTCGCCGATGTGCGGCAGGGCACGGTCCATGATCACGTACATGGAGTAGTTCAGATAGGCCTGTTCGGTGAAGTCAGCCAGCGAGCGGCGTTCTACGCCGTCCAGGCTGAGGTCAAGGGAGTCGCTCATGCGGGCCTCATCATTTTGTCGTCTGGCGCAGCAGCAAGGTGCCGCCGCGCTGGGTGAATTCGAGTTGTTTGATGGCGCTCATACCCAGCAGCACCTGATCGCCGTCCAGACCGGGCACCACCAGGGCGCGCACGTTGTCCAGGACGATATCGCCGATCTGCAGCCTGTTCAGCGTGGCCCGGAACGCCTCGGTGCGGCCATTGGCCGTGCTCACCTCGACCCGGGCACCACGCTCCAGGCGTAATGCGTCTGCCACCGCTTGCGGGATCGCGACGTTGGTCGCACCGGTGTCGAGCATGAACTGCACCGGGCGGGCATTGATCTGCCCCGTCATGACGAAATGCCCCTCGCGATTGCTCACCAGTTGCACCTCGACGTAACCGTCACCGTGCGACGAACTGACGCTGCTGTTCGGGTTTTCCTGACGCTGCTCCCACTCGCCGAAAAACCGCGTCGCCAGGAACAGCGCTGCGGCCCAGACGATGATCAGCATCAGGCGCCCGGCGCGCTTGCCGGGAGGTGCCTGGGTCAAGGCCTGGCGCTCCAGCCACCCTCAGGCGCCGCAAAGCGCCAGACAATGGGGCGTTTTTCGCCATCGGCGCGAGCACCGAAGTTGTTGTCAGTCCCGACCCAGGCGCCCTTGTCGTCAACGATCAGCGCCTCGGTCAGGCCGTATTTCTGATCGTAGAGCCGGTTGGGTTTCAATCCCTCCTTGGCGAAGGACCAGCAGGTTTCCAGTTGCCCGGTTTCCAGGGTACGCCGACAGATCCGGTACGCCGCCCGCTCCAGGGTGTACAGCTTGCCCTTGTACAGCGAGATGTCGGAGAAATCCTTGGCGACCGATTTACCGCCCAGTTCAGGCGGCAGGATGTCGTTGCCGGACTCGACCTTGAGGATGCAACTGGCATCACATTCCCAGCCGTCATTACCCAATTTCGCAGTCAGCAGCCCGCGCTTCTCGCGCTCGGCGGCCAGCCACAGCCGGTCGCCGGCAGGGTTGATCGCGATGCCTTCGAAAATGGCGTTGAAGTGCTGCAGCATTCCCGCCGACTGCGCCTCCTCGACCAGCGCCCTGGGCAGGTCGAGCCAGGTCGGCGCGCCGTCCACGGGCACTTTCAGCACCGTGGCATAGGCCTCGCTGACCAGATAACGGTTGCCGGCAGCGTCACAGCTCACGCCCTCGAAATCCAGATCGCCGCCACGCACCAGCGCCGAAGCCTTGGCCATGCCGCGCAGGGTCGCTGACAGGCCGCTGTCGGGAATGGGCGGAATCTCGAGGACCTGCGCCCGCGCCTTCCACACCGTCGCCGAAGTGTCGAGACGGTACAGCAGCGTGTCGTCGCGGTCGGAAACCGTCCACAGCACGCCATCGCACGAGGCCAGCCCCGAGAGATTGCCGCCCACCATGTCGTCCACCGGATGCTCGGACAACAGCTTGAGCTCCGGCAGCGGCGCGGCGAACGCGGGAGCGGCGGCCAGCAACAGGGCGGCCAGCCAGCCTCGCCTCAAACCATCACCTCGGCCAGGTTGCCTTTGGATTCAAGCCACGCCTTGCGGTCGCCCGCGCGTTTTTTCGCCAGCAACATGTCCATCATCTGCGACGTGGCTTCGATGTCGTCCAGCGTCAGTTGCACCAGGCGCCGGGTGTTCGGGTCCATGGTGGTCTCACGCAACTGTGGCGGATTCATCTCGCCAAGGCCTTTGAATCGGGTGACCTGTGGCTTGCCGCGCTTCTTCTCGGCCACCAGGCGGTCGAGAATGCCATCACGTTCGGCTTCGTCCAGGGCGTAGTAGATGTCCTTGCCCAGGTCGATGCGGTACAGCGGCGGCATGGCCACGTAGACGTGACCGGCCTCGACCAGCGGGCGGAAGTGCTGGACGAACAACGCACACAGCAGGGTTGCGATGTGCAGGCCGTCGGAGTCGGCGTCGGCCAGGATGCAGATCTTGCCGTAGCGCAACTGGCTCATGTCAGCCGCGCCCGGATCGACCCCGATGGCCACGGCGATGTTGTGCACTTCCTGGCTGGCAAGCACTTCGCCGCCATCGACTTCCCAGGTGTTCAGGATCTTGCCGCGCAACGGCAGGATGGCCTGGAATTCCTTGTCCCGCGCCTGCTTGGCCGAACCACCGGCCGAGTCACCCTCGACCAGAAACAGCTCGGCGCGCATCGGGTCCTGACCGGCGCAGTCCGCCAGCTTGCCCGGCAGCGCCGGCCCTTGGGTGATGCGCTTGCGCTCGACCTTCTTGCTGGCCTTCAGGCGACGACCGGCGTTGTTGATCGCAAGCTCGGCCAATTGCATGCCCATTTCAGGGTGCGCGTTGAGCCACAGGCTGAAGGCGTCCTTGACCACACCGGAGACGAATGCCGCCGCTTCGCGAGACGACAGGCGCTCCTTGGTCTGGCCGGAGAATTGCGGCTCCTGCATCTTCATCGACAGCACGAAGGCGATGCGTTCCCAGACGTCTTCGGGGGCCAGCTTCACGCCCCGTGGCAGCAGGTTGCGGAATTCGCAGAACTCGCGCATCGCATCCAGCAGTCCCTGACGCAGGCCGTTGACGTGGGTGCCACCCTGGGCGGTCGGGATCAGGTTGACGTAGCTTTCCTGAACGCTGTCGCCACCCTCGGGCAGCCACAGCAGCGCCCAGTCCACCGCCTCCTTGTTGCCGGCAAACACGCCGCAGAAGGGCTCTTCAGGCAGGCGCAGGAAGTCACTGACCGAGTCCTGCAGGTAGGAGCGCAGGCCATCTTCGTAATGCCACTCGACCTTCTCGCCGGTGCCTTTGTCTTCAAAGCTGACGGTCAGGCCCGGGCACAGCACGGCCTTGGCCTTGAGCACATGCTTGAGGCGGCTGACCGAGAATTTGGGGCTGTCGAAATACTTGGGGTCCGGGGCGAAATAGACGCTGGTGCCGGTATTGCGCTTGCCGACCGTGCCCACGACTGCCAGTTCGCTGGCCTTGAAGCCGTCGGCAAAGGACATTTCGTATTCGTTGCCGTCACGCTTGACCCGCACCCGCACCTGGGTCGAGAGCGCGTTGACCACGGAAATCCCCACGCCGTGCAGGCCGCCGGAGAACTGGTAGTTCTTGTTGGAGAACTTGCCGCCCGCGTGCAGCTTGGTGAGGATCAGTTCGACGCCCGAGACGCCCTCTTCCGGGTGAATGTCCACCGGCATGCCGCGGCCATCGTCGGCGACTTCCAGGGAGTTGTCGGCGTGCAGGATGACCTGCACCGATCTGGCGTGTCCGGCCAGTGCTTCGTCGACGCTGTTGTCGATGACTTCCTGGGCGAGGTGGTTCGGCCGCGTGGTGTCGGTGTACATGCCCGGCCGCTTGCGGACCGGGTCGAGGCCCGAGAGGACTTCGATGGCGTCTGCGTTATAAGAGCTAGCGCTGGGATTGGCCATGGGGTCTCGTCATCAAGTCGTTCATGAAATTTCGGAGTGACGCTATTGTTCCAAGCGTGTTCTACATATTTGTTGCAGCAAAGGCTTTGATCGGTCGCACATTCACAACGACGACAGATCGATGGCCTGGAGCAGTTCCGGGGCAAACCCGGCAAAGCTCAACAGGGTGGGCAGTTTATCGGCAAACCCCTGGAAACTGTGATCGCCACCGGCCTCGATGCGCAGCGCGCACGCCCGGTAGAAGGCCTGGGCGCGGCGGTAGTCCAGCGTTTCGTCACCCGTCTGCAGCCACACCTGGATACGCTGGGGGTCCTGCGGCGCCGGCACTTCTATCTCAGCCAGCGCAGCCACGTGATCGTGGGTCAGCTCCCAGGTTTCGCCGGTGTACAGGTTCTGTTGCGTGCCCAGGAAGCCGTCGAACAACTGGTGCGGATTGACCGCGGGGTTGATCAGCACCGCCTTCAGACCATGCCGCTCGGCAAGGTGAGTCGCATAGTAGCCGCCGAGCGAGCTGCCGACCAGTAATGGCCGACCGCCTAGTTCCTCGATGGCCGCCTCGAGCTGGGCGATGGCCTGGCGCGGGTGATGGTGCAACTCCGGCACGCGCAATTGCTCGCCAAGCCCCAGCGTTCGCATGAGGGAGGCCAGTTGCGTGGCCTTTTTCGACATCGCCGAGCTGTTCAGGCCGTGAATATAAAGCAGAGTCGAATGTTGCGGGTTCACGGGATCGTCTCCGTAAGCTGCGATTCAAGGGGCCGCCTGGGGCTGCCTCACACGGCAAAGCCACGCAGTTTACAGGGACAACGGCGTGAACACTCGTTTGTTGGCGGTGTGTGGCGAATTCAGGATGTTTCCTTCAATACCCGGCGCCACTCAGATCGACCTCGAACAGGTCCGGATCGATGCGCGACACACCGGTTTCAATCTGCCCGTCGTCGAACAGCCGCAGCCAGCGATACCCCGGAGCCTTCGCGTCGAGGGCGAAGTCTTCGCTGTTCGGCGCGAATTGAATGCAGGTCGAGGGCGAAGCCATCAGGCGCAGCCCATCGCGCATCTGGTCGAATTCCTGATGCACGTGGCCCCAGAGCAAAGCACGGGCCTGGGGAAAACGTTCCAGTACCGAGAACAGGGCATCCGGGTTGCGAAGACCGATGGGCTCCATCCACGCCGCGCCAATGGGCACCGGATGATGATGCAGACAGATCAAATGATGGCGTTGCGGCGCCTCGCTCAGGGCCTGGGCCAGCAGTTGCAGTTGCCTGTCTTCCAGATAACCGGGCACAGAACCCGGCACGGCGGAATCCAGCATCGTCACCCGCCAGTTGCCGATATCGACAACGGGGTCGAGCACGTCGCTCTGCTGCGCGGCAATCGCCATCTCCTTCAGTTCATCGTGGTTGCCCGGCAACCAGCGCTTGGGCGCATCCAGCCGCTCGCTCGCCTGGCGAAACGCCTGATACGACTCCACCGTGCCGTCCTGGGACAGATCGCCGGTGGCCAGCACCAGATCGATCTGCGGCTGCTCGGCCAGCACCCGGTCCACGACCGCCGTGAGGCTGTCGCGCGTGGTCATGCCCAGCAGCGCGCCGTCCGCTTCGGCAAACAAATGGCTGTCGGACAGTTGCACCAACAATACAGAGGACGAATGTGAGGATGCGCTCGGCAAAGGCCATCTCCTTGAGCGGGTATGGCCGGATTATGGTGTTTGATTGGAGCAACGGCAAACCCGGAAACAGGGTTGCAGTTCTCATTTGTGCAAGACAGAGCACGGCGCATGGGTGTAATCGGCCCCGTAGCAGTCCGGCTTGCCGACGACAGCGATCTTGAGGGCGCCTCGCCGGCAAGCCGGACTGCTACAGGGCGGTGGGGTGCTTTGGATTTTGATTTTGATCTTTGTGCGCGATGGTGCAGGCGACGCCGAACGCGACGTAAAGGCGCCAGGCCGAGCGCAGGTGTCGTGGAGGGGGATGAGCGGCAGGAAGCCGCGAAAGCCGTGCGGGCCATGGATGGCCCATCATGGCGTGCCCCCGGAACGACGCCGGAGTCGAGGGAAGTCCGAAGGACCCCAGCCAGGAGCAAATGGTTTGCCTACTTTCCCGAAAGAAAGTAGGTCGCCCGTAAGGGGCGAAACCCTCAGGTCCAGTGCACTCGATAACGGATCTGCCCCCAGTGGTAGTGGTCCAGATTCTGGTGAGCATATCCGTTCGCGATGTCGACTCGGAATCACCTTTGCGCCTTTACGGCGCGCTACTTTGTTTCGGCAAAGTAGCCAAACCATTTGCGACAGGCTGGGCCGCGACTTCGTCCCGGTTCCCTCACTCCGGCGCCGCTCCGTGGGTCCGCCGTGATGGGCCATCCATGGCCTGCACGGCTTTCGCGGCTTCCTGCCGCTCAACCCACTACGCGACACCTCCGTTCGGCCTGGCGCCTTGACGTCGCGTTCGGTGGCGCCTGTACCATCGCGTAAGAAGATCAAGATCAAGATCAAGAGCTTTGGTTGTACACCGCCCCGTAGCAGCACGGCTTGCCGGCGGGGGCGGTGTGTCAGGGACAGATGGGTTGACTGACACACCGCTCCCGCCGGCAAGCCGTGCTGCTACGAGAGAGAAGTGCGGATAAGGAATGCTCAGCGAACCGCTTCGAACTCGTGTCCGCAGGCCAGGCAGTGGCTCAGCCATTCGCCGAGGAAGATGTTGAGCTGGGCCTTTTCGTCGGGCTGGTGCATGTCGGCGTTGGGGTACGGGTAGATGCCGCGGAAACGCCGCGCGTGCTGGGCGCCGATGACTTCGGCCATGCGCGCATCGTGGTACACCTGCACTTCCAGGACAGGCACCGGCAGCCACGGCAGGCTGTGTTCCTGACGCACCAGCAGCGTCGAGGTGTACGGGCAGTTCTGCACGACTTCGACCGACAGCACGCCCAGCATCTGATCGCCCTGGGTGACGGCCACCCGGCGGGAGCGTTGTTCGTTGCGCATCTCGGGTAAAAGACGCATCAAGCGCGCGTAGTTCGCCTCGCAGGCTGCCTGCAGCCCGGCAAGGTCGACACGGTAGCGCTCGCGCAAAAGATTCACGACCACAGCCCCCTGATTTCGGCGCGATTGAGCGCCAGCCACTGTATTGCGATGATAGTTGCAGCGTTGACGATGCGTCCGTCTTTTACGGCTTGCATCGCGTCGTCGAACGACCAGACCGACACACGGATGTCTTCGGCCTCTTCTTCAAGCCCGTGGACGCCGCCCGCCCCCTCACTGTCGCATTTGCCCAGGTACAGGTGAACGAATTCATTGCTGCCGCCGGGCGACGGAAAGTATTTGGTGATCGGCCACAACGCGTTGAAGACAAGCCCAGCTTCCTCCTCTCCTTCGCGGTGAGCAACCTCTTCAGGCTGCTCTTTTTTGTCGATCAGGCCCGCGACCATTTCGATCAGCCAGGGGTTGGGGTGCTTGCCGATCACACCCACCCGGAACTGCTCGATCAACACCACTTCATCGCGTTTGGCGTCATATGGCAAGACACACACGGCATCGTGGCGCACGAACAGTTCGCGGGAGATTTCCGGGCCCATGCCACCGTCGAACAGCTCATGGCGCAGGTGCAGACGGTCCAGTTGGTAGAAACCCTTGAAGCAGGTTTCGCGCCGGGTGATTTCATGCTTTGTGGGCGTCGATTTCGCGGTATCGGTCATAGGTTTCTCACTGCAAGGCGCTCAGTTCATGGCCCCATCCTAACGTGCTGACGCGCCGGATGCAGCCCTTGCCGGGCGTTCAGACGCGCAAATCCGGCTGTAAAGGTAGACGACGGCAACCGAAAGGCACTCTAATCCGCCCAGTGGCGAACTGATTGCGCCAGACGCAGTCGAAGCCTGTTGCCGTTGCACCCAAGTGATGGCCCTTTATGTCAACGTCAAGGATCACCATGTCGTTTCTGAAGATCATTTCGATGGCCTGCCTGGCCCTGGTTCTGGGCGCCTGCCAGAGCCTGTTCCAACCCAACATGCGCAGTCCGCTGACCGTTCAGCGTGACGCCTCGGAGCTGGTCAAACCCGGCTGCACCGCCAGCGATTGCCCGCTGGTCAATATCGATACCGTGCATTTCCCGGACGAAGCCAAGCTCGATGCCATCGTGCAGCGCACCCTGCTGCAACTGACCCGCAGCGACACCGACGGCCCGGTGCCGCCGACCCTCAAGGCGTATCAGGAACAGTTCCTGGCCACGGCGCCGGCGCGCTACAGCAGCTATTTGCAGGCCAAGGTACGTGAGCAGCATGACGGAATCGTGGTGGTCGAGCTGTCCAGCTACCTGGACACCGGCGGCGCCCACGGCAATCCGGGCCGCGCGTTCATCAACTATTCGCGCCAGCAACAGCGCGTACTGACGCTGGCCGACATGCTGGTGCCAGGCCAGGAAGCAGCGTTCTGGGCGAAGGCTGAAATGGCGCACCAGGCCTGGCAGGTCAGCACCAAGCTGGACAAGGACACCGAGTTCCAGAAGATGTGGCCATTCAAGCGAACTTCAAACATCGCCCTGACGTACGGTGCAGTGATCCTGAAATATCCGGTCACCACCATCGCCCCGTACGCCATGGGCCACATCGAGCTGAAGATTCCTTACCCTCAGCTCAACGGCATCATCAAGCCGGAACTGTTCCCCGGCCGGAGCTGATCGCCTTGCCCAGGATCAGTTGCAACACGCCAGCGACGATCAGCGCTGGCAGTGTTGCGCCGATGTCCGGGTAGAGATTGGCCAGCAGGTGATAGGTGGAAATCCCGCCCAGCCAGGCCAGCAGCGTCATCCAGCGTAAACCCTCAGTCGCGGCGCCATGGCTGCGACGACGCAGGATGAAGTGATCCACCAGTACCACGCCAAACAGCGGCGCGAACACCGAGCCGATCAGCAAGAGGAAGTTCTGGTACTGCGCCAGCGGCGCGAGGCAGGCGATCAGCGTGCAGATGACGCCGATGGCCAGCGCCAGATGCTCGACCTTGATCTTCACCAGAATCCCGCTGGAAACCGCTGCCGAATGGATGTCGGCAAAGGCGTTTTCCGACTCGTCCAGCAGAATCAGCAGCAGCGGAATGCCCATTCCAGCACCGGCCAGCGCCAGCAGCAGCGCATTGGCTTCGCCGCTTGGGGCGAAGGCCAGGGTGTAGGCAACGCCCAGGGTCATCAGCCAGAAATTGCCGATGAAGAAACCCAGCACCGTGCCGCCAAACACGCCGGTAGCGCGCTTGCCGAAGCGTGAGTAGTCGGCGATCAGCGGCAGCCAGGACAGCGGCATGGCGATGGCAATGTCGAAACCTACGGCAAACGGCATCGAGCCATCTCCGGCCCGGGCCCACAGCGCCGCCAGATCAGCCTTGCTCAGCAGGTTCCAGGTCAGCCAGGCGCAAGCGGCCAGCAGCAGCCAGATGCCCCACTTGCGCAGGATCTGCCGCACGAAGGTCAGCGGGCCGCTGACGGCAAGCAAGGTGGCCAGGCCGCCGAACAGTAGCGTCCAGAGCAGCGGGCTTGTCCACAGGCTGCCTTCGGCAAAGGCGCCAGCGCTCAGCAGCGTGGCCGCGTCGCGCATGACGATGATTTCGAACGAACCCCAACCCACCAGTTGCAGCAGATTGAGGATGGCCGGCAACGCCGCGCCCTTGGTGCCAAGGCTCAGCTTGAGGGCGGCCATGGACGACAGCCCGGTGTCGCTGCCGATCACGCCAACGGCGGCCAGCAGCAGAACGCCCACCAGGGTGCCGAGGAAGATGGCCAGCATCGAGCCGGACAGCCCCAGCCCCGGTGCAAGCAATGCGCCGGTTTGCAGGACCATCAGGCCCACGCCCAGGGAAAACCACAGGGAAAACAGATCCCGACCGCCGAACACCCGCTTGGCAGCGGGGACGGGGATGTCGGGGGAGTAGGTGCCGGGTGTGTTCACGTTGTTATCTCGGAGGAGCATTGTTATTGGATTCATGCGCAAAGCCCCCTGTAGGAGCGCGCTTGCCCGCGATGGCGTTGGGTCAGAAACATCAGGTGTCAGACCCACCGCCGTCGCGGGCAAGCGCGCTCCTACAGAAGGGCGGGTGTGGTGTCAGACCTTCTTGTACAACTGGCTGCCTTCCTGCTTGAACCGCTCGGCCTGCTCGCGCATGCCTTCGGCCACAGACAGGTCCACCGCTTCGATCTTCTGGTTGGCCGCGTACTCACGGACTTCCTGGGTGATCTTCATCGAGCAGAACTTCGGCCCGCACATGGAGCAGAAATGCGCGACCTTGGCCGAATCCTTCGGCAGGGTTTCGTCGTGGTACGAACGCGCGGTGTCCGGGTCCAGGCCGAGGTTGAACTGGTCTTCCCAACGGAATTCGAAACGCGCCTTGCTCAGGGCGTTGTCGCGAATCTGCGCGCCCGGATGGCCCTTGGCGAGGTCGGCTGCATGGGCGGCGATCTTGTAGGTAATGATCCCGGTTTTGACGTCGTCCTTGTTCGGCAGGCCCAGGTGCTCCTTGGGCGTGACGTAGCAGAGCATCGCGCAGCCGAACCAGCCGATCATCGCCGCGCCAATGCCCGAGGTGATGTGGTCGTAACCCGGCGCAATGTCGGTGGTCAGCGGGCCGAGGGTGTAGAACGGCGCCTCGTCGCAGCACTCCAGCTGCTTGTCCATGTTCTCCTTGATGAGCTGCATCGGCACATGGCCCGGGCCTTCGATCATGCATTGCACGTCGTGTTTCCAGGCGATCTTGGTCAGCTCGCCGAGGGTTTCCAGCTCGCCGAACTGCGCTTCGTCGTTGGCGTCGGCAATCGACCCCGGACGCAGGCCATCGCCCAGCGAGAAGCTGACGTCGTAGGCCTTCATGATTTCGCAGATTTCGTCGAAGTGGGTGTAGAGGAAGTTTTCCTTGTGATGCGCCAGGCACCACTTGGCCATGATCGAACCGCCACGGGAGACGATCCCGGTGACGCGCTTGGCGGTCAGCGGCACGTAGCGCAGCAACACACCAGCGTGAATGGTGAAGTAGTCGACGCCCTGCTCCGCCTGCTCGATCAGCGTGTCGCGGAACAGCTCCCAGGTCAGGTCCTCGGCAACGCCATTGACTTTTTCCAAGGCCTGATAGATCGGCACGGTGCCGATGGGCACAGGCGAGTTGCGAATGATCCACTCGCGGGTTTCGTGGATGTGCTTGCCGGTGGACAGGTCCATGACCGTGTCCGAACCCCAGCGAATGCCCCAGGTCAGTTTCGCCACTTCTTCTTCGATGGACGAGCCCAGCGCGCTGTTGCCGATGTTGCCGTTGATTTTCACCAGGAAGTTGCGGCCGATGATCATCGGTTCCAGTTCGACGTGGTTGATGTTGGCCGGAATGATGGCGCGGCCGCGGGCGATTTCCTCGCGCACGAACTCAGGGGTGATCTCGTTGGGAATGCTGGCGCCGAAGCTGTGGCCGGCGTGTTGCTGCTTCAGCAGGCCGGCAGCGCGGGCCTCCTGCAGCTTCATGTTTTCGCGGATGGCGACGTATTCCATCTCGGCGGTGATGATGCCCTGACGCGCATAGTGCATCTGGCTGACATTGGCGCCGGCCTTGGCGCGGCGCGGGTTGCGCACGTGGGCGAAGCGCAGTTTGGTCAGTTCGGCATCGGCCAGGCGTTGTTGGCCGAAGTCGGAACTCAGGCCGCCCAGGCGTTCGGTGTCGCCACGGTCGTCGATCCAGGCCGAGCGCACGTCGCCCAGGCCTTTGCGCACGTCGATGATGACGTTGGGATCGGTGTAAGGGCCCGAGGTGTCGTACACGCAGACCGGCGCGTTGATCTCGCCACCGAAGTCTGTGGGGGTAACATCCAGGCTGATTTCACGCATCGGTACGCGGATGTCCGAGCGCGAACCCTGGACATAGATTTTCTGCGAGCGGGTGAACGGCTGCACCGACCCCGAATCGACCTGGGCGGATTCACTCAGATTGGCGTTTTTTAGTTTTGTACTCATCAACAGGCTCTCCGGACATCATGGTGCAGCGCATGGATTGTCGGAGCTTGAGCCTGAATCGAACGGACGGATGCACCCTGTGAGAATACGGATGCCGAGAATCGAAAAACGAGGACTGTTCAAAAAATGAACAAAAAAGACCCCGGACGATACTCAAGAGGACTCGCCGGGAGACGAGAAATCTTGTTCCCTACGCAGGCGCTAACCTGATCAGGTTCAACGGGATCCGGATTATCCGATCTCAGCCTCATAGCAAGGCACCCCGACAAGAACGGCGTCAGTCTAGACGCCACACCCGGCAAACGCCAAGCGCGGAATTCAAACGCTCGTTAAATGGCGCATCTGTCGGATTGTTGTCGCGATCTTGTGGAACTACACTCGCAACCGGCGCAAAGCGATCTTGCGGCCACGTCTTCACACAGCTGAATTACTAGGGAATGTCTATGCTGCGCAAACTCTCACTGGCCATTGCCGTTTCATGCGCATCCAACGCGATGGCCACAGCAGCGGATTTGCCACTGCCGACCAAGACCGGTCTGGTCAGCGTCTACCAGGAAGCTGTGAACAACAACGCCGACCTCGCCGCCGCCCGCGCCAGCTACGATGCGCAGAAAGAGATCGTGCCCCAGGCCCGCGCCGGTCTGTTGCCGAACATTTCCGGCGGTGCCGACATCAACAACACCCGCACCAAGATCGACGAACCTTCTGCGGTCATCAACCGCAGCGGCACGGTCTACCGCGCCACCCTGAGCCAGCCGATCTTCCGCGCCGACCGTTGGTTCCAGCTCAAGGCCGCCAAGGACGTCAACGAGCAGGCCATCCTGCAATTGTCCGCGACCGAGCAGAACCTGATTCTGCAAAGCGCCGAGGATTATTTCTCGGTGCTGCGCGCCCAGGACAACCTGGCCTCGACCAAGGCCGAAGAAGCCGCGTTCAAGCGGCAGCTGGATCAGGCCAACGAGCGCTTCGACGTCGGGCTTTCCGACAAGACCGACGTGCTTCAGGCCCAGGCCAGCTACGATACCGCCCGGGCGGCGCGGATCGTTGCCAAGCGTCAGGTGGACGATGCGTTCCAAGCGCTGGTGACCCTGACCAATCGCGAATACAACTCCATCGAAGGCATCGTCCACACCCTGCCGGTGCTGGCGCCGTCGCCCAACGATGCGAAATCCTGGGTCGACACCGCCTCACAACAGAACCTCAACCTGCTGGCCAGCAACTACGCCGTCAGCGCCGCCGAAGAAACCCTGCGCCAGCGCAAGGCCGGACACGCCCCCACCGTCGATGCCGTCGCCCAGTACCAGAAAGGCGACAACGACCCGCTGGGCTTCACCAACCCGAACTACACCGGGCAGGACTTCCACGGCAGCGTCGAGCAACGCACCATCGGCCTGCAGGTGAACATCCCGATCTACAGCGGCGGCCTGACCAGTTCGCAAGTGCGCGAAGCCTACGCTCGCCTGGGCCAGACAGAACAACAGCGCGAGGGCCTGCGCCGCCAGGTGGTGGAGAACACCCGCAACCTGCACCGTGCCGTGAACACCGACGTGGAACAGGTGCAGGCGCGCAAACAGTCGATCATTTCCAACCAGAGCGCGCTGGAAGCCACGGAAATCGGCTATCAGGTGGGCACGCGCAACATCGTCGACGTGCTCGATGCGCAGCGTCAGTTGTACGCATCGGTGCGTGACTACAACAACACCCGCTACGACTACATCCTCGACAACCTGCGCCTCAAGCAAGCGGCCGGCACGCTGAGCCCGGGGGACTTGCAGGATTTGTCGCGCTTCCTCAAACCCGATTACAACCCGGACAAGGACTTCCTGCCGCCGGATCTGGCGAGGGAAGCGGCGAAGAATTTCGAGCGTCCTTCAGAGCGGTAGATTCCCCCGTAGGAGCGCGCTTGCCCGCGATGACGTCGGCCCGTGACATTGATGGCGCCTGACCGAACGCGGTCGCGGGCAAGCGCGCTCCTACAACGGTCGCGTCTTTGAAAAAGCCGTGCTGCTCCGGAATCAGATCAACCGACCAATCCCGTCCAGCAACTTCTGCAACGCGCCCTGATTGGCCTTCATCACCGCCAATCCCGCATCGGCCATGGCTTTCGCCTGCTCAGGCCCCTCGATCAACCGCTGCACCACCGCTGCCAATCCCGCCGCATCGCTCACCTCCTCCAACGCCCCGGCACTGCGCAGCATCGCGGCGATTTCGAGGAAGTTGAACAGGTGCGGGCCGCTCAATACCGGCTTGTCCAGCGCCGCAGGCTCCAGCAGGTTGTGCCCGCCGTTGGGCACCAGGCTGCCACCGACGAAGGCGATGTCAGCCAGCGCATAGAGAAACAGCAACTCGCCCATGGTGTCGCCCACCAGCACCGAGGTTTCACGGGTGACCGGCTCGGCGGTCGAGCGACGGACACTGGCAAAACCCTCCTGGCGGCTCAACTCGAACACGCTGTTGAAGCGCTCGGGGTGACGCGGCACCAGGATCAGCAAGGCTTCGGAATGCTTTTTCAGCACCTCGCGGTGGGCCGCGAGAACCACTTCATCCTCTCCGGCATGGGTACTGGCAGCAATCCACACCGGCCGCCCGGTGGTTTGCCAATCCGCTCGTTGCTGCGCCGCACGCGCCAGCAATTGCGGGTCGATGGTCAGGTCGAACTTGATCGAACCGGTGACGGTTACGCACTCAGGGCGAGCACCCAAGTCACGAAAACGCTGGGCTTCAGTTTCGGTCTGCACGGCGATCAGGCTCATCTCGGCGAGCATCGGCCGCGTCAGGCTGGCGAACTTTCCGTAACCCCGCGCCGAACGCTCCGACAGACGCGCGTTGGCCAGAACTGTTGGAATACCCCGCATCGCACATTGATGAATATGGTTGGGCCACAGCTCGGTCTCCATGATCACGCCGACCCTGGGCTGGATATGATCGAGAAAACGCCCCGCCGCCCACGGAAAATCATATGGGAGGTAGCAATGCTGAATGCGCGGCTCGTTGGCGAACATCGACTGGATGCGTTCGGACCCGGTGGGCGTCATGCAGGTGATGGTGATCGGCAGCTGTGGATAACGTGCCAGCAGCGCGCGGATCATCGGCGCGGCAGCGATGCTCTCGCCCACCGACACGGCATGCACCCAGATGCCGCCCTTCTGCATGGGCGGCAGCCCGCGAGCGAACCGTTCACCGATACGTTGTGCATAAGCAGGGGCCTTGCGGGCCCGCAGCCACAGGCGCAGGGCAATCATCGGCAGGCCAAGATGAAACAGCAATGTGTAGAGAGTTCTATTCATGGGCGCGGAGTTTATCAGCCAATGGCCTTCAAATGATGGGTGAAGCATTCGGCCAGCCAGCGTGCGGCAGGCCCCAGGGGTTCGTCGCGGCGCCAGACCATTTCCACCACCAGCGCAGGCGGCGTCCATTCGCTGCTCAGTTCGATCATCTGGTTCTGATAGGCCGGGTATTGCACGACGTGGCGCGGCAGCCAGGCCCAGCCCAGGCCGCGCATCAGCAGTTCGGCCATGACGTAGAAACTGTCCGCGCGCCATACCTGCGGGCTCAACTGCTCGCCGCCGGGATAGCCACTCTGTTGCGGCGCGATGAGCAACTGCCGGTGCCGCGCCAACTGCTGGCGGGTGACCACCGGCGCGCTCGCCAGGGGATGATCGACAGCGCAGACCGTGACCATTTCCACACTGCCCAGCACCCGCCGCTCCAGGGCTTCGGGCATCTGGTCGTGATGAAACAGCAGGCCCAGGTCGGCCCGACGCTCCACCAGCTTGCGCGCCACATCGCCCTGCGCGCCGCTGGCCAGTTGCACCTCCACGCTGGGGAAGCGTTGATCCAGCGCGTCCAGGCTGTCGAGGACCGGCTGGTAGGGCATGGCTTCGTCATGGGCCAGGCGCAACCGTGCTTCCTGGCCGCGCATCAACGCCAGGGCGCGACCGTCCAGCCGCTCGCACTGGCGCAGCAGTTCCCGCGCCTCTTCAAGCAAAGCGCTGCCCGCTTCAGTCAGGCGCGGCTGGCGACCGCTGCTGCGATCGAACAGGCTCACACCCAGGTCGGTCTCCAGCATGGCAATCGCACTGCTGACCGCCGACTGCGCCCGCCGGGATTCTCGCGCTACGGCGGAAAACGAACGCTGCTCGGCGACGCTGACGAACAGCCTGATTTGTTCAAGGCTCCATTCCATGACTCGGCAACCTATCAGCCCCAGAGATAGGTAATGACTTTACCCCATCTGAGCGATCGCTAGAATCGGCAGCCATTGAAGACGTATCTGCAAAGAGGACTTTCATCATGTCTGCCTACTACCTGCTCGCCATCGCCATCTGCGCCGAAGTCATCGCCACTGTTTCGATGAAAGCCGTCAAAGGCCTGAGCACGCCACTGCCGCTGCTGCTGGTGATCGTCGGTTACGCCGTGGCGTTCTGGATGCTGACGCTGGTGGTGCGCAGCATCCCGGTGGGCGTGGCCTACGCGGTCTGGGCGGGCATGGGCATCGTCATGGTCAGCATCGCGGCGCTGATCATCTACGGTCAGAAACTCGACCTGCCTGCCATCGCCGGCATGGCGATGATCGTCGCCGGGGTGGTGGTGATTCAGCTGTTCTCGAAAACCGCAGGGCATTAAGCAGGTTACTCAAAAGCCTGTTCCCCTATAATGGCGCAATTCGTTTCGCCATTTGAGGTGTTCATGTCTTCCGCAATTTCCACTGACGTCCTGATTGTCGGCGCAGGCGTTGCCGGCCTCTGGCTCAACGCTCGCCTGCGTCGGCAGGGCTTCTCGACAATCGTTGTGGAAAACGCCAGCCTGGGCGGCGGGCAGACGGTCAAATCCCAGGGCATCATCCATGGCGGCGCCAAATATGCACTGCACGGCGCGCTGTCCGGCGCTTCGGAAGCCATCGCCGACATGCCCCGCCGCTGGCGTGAGGCGCTCGCAGGCAAAGGCGAGTTGAACCTGTCGGGCGTGCGGTTGCTGTCCGAGGCGCATTACCTGTGGTCGCCGGGCACCCTGGCGGGCAATCTCACCAGTTTCTTCGCCAGCAAGGCGGTGCGTGGCCGGGTCGATCAGGTCAAGGGCACGGACCTTCCGCCTGCACTGCAGGATCCGCGCTTCAAGGGCAAGGTCTACCGCCTGGCCGAGCTGGTCATCGACGTTCCCAGCCTGATCGAGAAACTGGCTGAACTGGCCGGCGACAGCCTGCTGGCGGGCGAGAAGATCGAGCCTCTGCTGCACGAGGGCGAACTGGTCGGCCTGCGTGTCGATGGCCGCGACATCCACGCCCAGCGCGTGGTGCTCAGCGCCGGCGGCGGCACGGCGGATCTGCTCAAGACGCTGAACGTCAGCCATCCGGCCATGCAGCGTCGTCCGTTGCACATGGTCATGGTCAAAGGGCCGACGCTCAAGCCGCTGTACGCCCACTGCCTGGGTGGCGGTCCCAAGCCGCGCATCACGGTCACCACCCATCCAGCGGCCGATGGCCAGTGGGTGTGGTACCTGGGCGGCGAAATCTCCGAAGCCGAGGGCGTGGCCCGCGAGCCTGCCGAGCAGATTGCCGCGGCGAAAAAGGAACTGACTCACCTGCTGCCCTGGATCGACCTGAGCCAGGCGCAGTTCGCAACTTTGCGCGTGGACCGCGCCGAGCCTCAACAAAGCGGCCTGGTGCGCCCGGACAATGCCTTCCTCGACGTCCAGGGCCGGCTGATGGTGGGCTGGCCGACCAAGCTGGCGCTGGCGCCGGACTTCGCCGATCGGGTATTGGCGTCACTGTCGCGGGATGACATCCACCCGATTCCACAACCGGCGCGCAAAGACCTGCCCCGGCCGGCGCTGGCCAAACCTGTGTGGGACGTGCTGCTGCCATGAAGACTCTGCACGATCTGCATCGCCCGCTGGGCGGCCTGGGCATCGACGTCTCCCCTATCGGCCTGGGTACGGTCAAGCTGGGCCGCGACCAGGGCGTCAAATACCCCAACGGCTTCACCATCCCCGATGACGACGAAGCGCGGATGCTGCTCAAGCAGGCGCGGGACCTGGGCATCAATCTGATCGACACCGCCCCCGCCTATGGCCGCAGCGAGGAACGCCTGGGCCCGCTGCTGCGCGGCCAGCGTCAGGACTGGGTCATCGTCAGCAAGGTCGGCGAAGAATTCGAGGCGGGTCAGTCCCGCCATGACTTCAGCCCGGCGCACACGCGCCTGTCTGTGGAGCGCAGCCTCAAACGCCTGGAAACCGACTTCATCGACCTGGTGCTGGTGCACTCGGACGGCAACGACCTGCATGTGCTCAATGAGTGCGGGGTGTACCAGACGCTGGCCGAGCTCAAGCGCGAAGGCAAGATTCGCGGCTTCGGCTTCTCGGGCAAAACTGTCGAAGGCGGCCTGCTGGCCTTGCAGGATGGCGACTGCGCCATGGTCACCTACAACCTCAACGAACAGGGCGAAAAGCCGGTGCTGGACTACGCTGCTGTTCACGCCAAAGGCATTCTGATCAAAAAAGCGCTGGCCAGCGGGCACGTTTGCGCAGGCGCAGGTGTCGATCCTGTGCAAGCCAGTTTCGAACTGCTGTTCGCACATCCTGGCGTCACCGGTGCTATCGTCGGGACCATCAACCCGCTGCACCTGGCCCATAACGTGGCAACCGCTGCCTCCGTGATCCGCCGTCAGAACTGAACGGGCGGCCGACCCCAACGCAAGAAGGAGCCGATATGCCGCGAACGCTGATCCGCAAGAACCCGAGCAACTTCAAGACCCTGCCGCTGTTCGTCGAAGCCACTCCCGAAGGCCTGAGTTACCAGAGCGTCGGGATGCCGCTGAATTTTTCCCAGACGCTGCAACGTCGTCGCAAGATCGAGGTGCAGGACAGCGAGCGGTTCTCCACTGAACTGGCCAACCTTGGGGTCTCGGTGCGCCTGACCCTCAACTGGCAGAACCGCGATTACTGGGTGCTGGTGCGCCAGCGACGCCAGGACCGTGGCGATGTGGTGCTCAAGCTGATTTCCGGTTACGTGCCGGCCCACGAGCTGAACCTGCCGCTGCACACGGCGATTCAGGAAGTGGCCGAGGAATGCCTGATCGAGACGCCCCAGGGCTGGCTCGGCGGGCGCTTCAACGACACCTGGCTGCCTGCGCCCTACGCCGCCGCCCTGCACTACCGCGAGGCCATGCCCTTTCGCCTGAGCCCGTTGTCCGGTGCTGCGCGCCCCGTGCGCTGCGGCAGCATGACCTTGATCGAACGCCCGCGCGCCTATGTGCACCTGCCGACCGCTTCGCTGCAGTTGATCTACGACATGCGCCTGGAAGTGCCCCGCGAAGCTCGGCCGCTGAGCCTGTTTCACGTCGATGAGACGCTGGAGAACGACCAGTTGGTCGCGAGGCTCAACCGCAGCAAGCCTGACCTTTACCTGATGCCGCTGGAAAATGGCGTGCCCTTGCCTGAGCTGTATACGCTCAAGAACGACAAGCTGTCACCGGCGGGCACCCGTGGTTTGTACCTGGCCGAAAGCTTCGCGGCGCAGGAAGGCTGGGTAGTGCGTGAGGAGCGGATTCGCTGGAAGGACTGGCTGATGGCGCAGGGGCTGACGCCTGCGAAAGCGAAGATGCCGGGCATCAAGCGCCGCTTGAAGGTGGGCGCCAAACAGCTGCTGCGCATGGCGCGCAAGACGCTGCATAAAACCTGAAATGCGGTTGGATCACGCGCTGATATCGGCTTGCCGGCGGGGCGTATTCAACTTCGCCACCGCCTGTAGGAGCGCGCTTGCCCGCGACGGCGGTGTGTCAGATATATGAATGTTGACTGACACACCGCCGTCGCGGGCAAGCGCGCTCCTACAGCGGTACGTGGTTTTGCGTTACTGCCCGCGGATCTTCTCGACAATCGCGGTGGTCGAGCTGTTCTCCACCAACCCCAGTACGCGCACTTCGCCGCCGTAGGCCTGGACTATCGGCGCGCCTACCACCTGATCGACGCTGTAGTCGCCGCCCTTGACCAGCACATCGGGCTTGACGTGGGTCAGCAGGTTTTCCGGTGTGCCCTCGGGGAAGCTGATCACCCAGTCCACCGCGCCGAGCCCGGCGAGGACCGCCATGCGCCGGTCGACGCTGTTGATCGGACGACCCGGCCCCTTGAGGCGGCTCACCGATGCGTCGTCGTTGACCGCGACGATCAGCCGGTCACCCTGGGCGCTGGCCTGTTCCAGATAGGTCACGTGGCCGGCATGCAGGATGTCGAAACAGCCGTTGGTGAACACGATCGACTCGCCGTGGGCCCGCGCATCTTCGACGGCCAGCAGCAGTTGATCGAGGGTCAGCACCCCACGTTCCGAACCTTCGGCACGCTGGATGGCGCGACGCAGTTCAGGGGCGCTGATGGCAGCGGTACCCAGCTTGCCGACCACGATGCCGGCGGCCAGGTTGGCCAGGGCCACCGCGTGGGGCAGCTCTTCACCGGCGGCCAGGGCGGCGGCCAGGGTGGAAATCACGGTGTCACCGGCGCCGGTCACGTCGAACACTTCCCGGGCGCGTGCCGGCAGGTGCAGGGCCTGCTGGTCGGGGCGCAGCAAGGTCATGCCGTGTTCGCCACGGGTGACCAGCAGCGCGCCCAGTTCGAGATCGGTCATCAGCTTCGCGCCCTTCGCCACCAGTTCGGCTTCGTCGACGCAATGGCCAACGATGGCTTCGAATTCGCTGAGGTTCGGGGTAATCAGGCTGGCGCCGCGATAGATGCTGAAATCCTTGCCTTTAGGGTCGGCGACCACGGGAATCCCACGGTCACGGGCGGACTTGATGAGCACCTGATGGTTTTTCAGCGCGCCCTTGCCGTAGTCGGACAGCACCAGCACCTTGACGCCGTCCAGCAGGGAGTCGACTTCCTCGCTCAGGGCGATGGCGTCGGTCGCGAAGGGTTCTTCGAAATCGATGCGCAGCAGTTGCTGGTGACGGCTCATGACCCGCAGCTTGACGATGGTCGGCTGGTGGGCAACGCGCTGGAAGCGGGCTGTCACGCCTGCGGCCTTGAGGCTGTTGTTCAGGCTGATGGCGGCTTCGTCTTCACCGGTCACGCCGACCAGCGAGGCCTTGGCGCCCAGGGCTGCGATGTTGAGCGCAACGTTGGCTGCGCCGCCCGGGCGATCTTCGATCTGGTCGACCTTGACCACCGGCACCGGGGCCTCAGGGGAAATTCTGGAGGTACCGCCATGCCAATAGCGGTCGAGCATGACATCGCCCACTACCAGAACTGGTGCCTGATCGAAACGCGGCATGGACAACTTCATCGAACAACCCGTAACTAAGAATGAACAAGGCCGGAATCTTAGCACAGGGTTTGGAAAGGCTTGAGGCCTTGGGGAAAAGTCGGCGTAACAGAACGTGAGGATGCCTGTGCCGGCCCCATCGCCAGCAAGCTCACTCCTACAGGTCTTGCGCAAATCCTGTAGGAGTGAGCTTGCTCGCGATAGGCGTCAAAGGTGATGCGTCGGAAAATCTGCTGCTATACCGCCCCGACCGGTGCGGGCTCATCCAGGCCCATGGCGTGCAGGCGCGAGTAGTAGCCGTTCTGTGCCAGCAACTGGGCATGGGTGCCGCGCTCGACGATACGGCCCTGATCCATGACAAGGATCAGGTCGGCGCGCTCGATGGTCGACAGACGGTGAGCGATGACCAACGTGGTGCGGCCTTTCATGACGTGATCCAGCGCCGCCTGAATGTGCCGCTCCGACTCGGTGTCCAGCGCCGAAGTCGCCTCGTCGAGGATCAACAATGGCGCGTTCTTGAGCAGCGCGCGGGCAATCGCCAGGCGCTGGCGCTGACCGCCGGAGAGCAGTACGCCGTTCTCGCCGACCTGGGTATCGAAGCCTTCTGGCAGTTGCTCGACGAACTCCTTGGCGTAGGCATCGGCTGCCGCCGCTTCGATGTCGCTGCGCGGCGCACCGGCCAGGTCACCGTAGGCGATGTTGTTGGCAACGCTGTCATTGAACAGGGTCACGTTCTGGTTCACCTGGGCCACGTGGCGGCGCAGGTTACGCAGGCGATAATCCTCGATCTCCACGCCATCGAGCAGGATCTGTCCGGCATTGTGGTGATAAAACCTTGGAATCAGGTTGGCCAGGGTGGACTTGCCACTGCCTGAACGGCCCACCAGCGCGATCATCTGCCCGGGCGCCGCCGAGAAGCTGATGTCGTGCAGCACCTCGCGCTCGGTTTCCGGGTAGGTGAAGCTCAGGTTGCGCACTTCCAGATGGCCCTTGACCCGATCCAGCTCCACGGTGCCGGTATCGACTTCAGGCTCCACATCCAGTTGTTCGAAGATGCTCTCGGCACCGGCGACACCCTTCTGGATGGTCGAGCTGACTTCCGACAGCTGGCGAATCGGCTTGGGCAGCAGGCCGGCGGCGGTGATGTAGGCCACCAGGTCACCTGCGGTTGCATCCCCGCGCAGCCACAGCACCAGGAACATCAGCACCGCCATGGCGGTATAGATGACCAGTTGCAGCATCGGCGTGTAGATCGCGCCGGTCTTGGTCATGCGCAGTTGTTTGTCGGTGTTGCTGGTGCTGGCGTTGGCGAAACGCTCTTCTTCGTACTTTTCGCCACCGAAGCTGCGCACCACCCGATAGCCCTGGATGGTTTCCGAGGCAACGTGGGTCACATCGCCCATCGCCACCTGGATCTTCTTGCTCTGCTTGCGGAATTTCTTGCTCGAACTGCCGACCATGACCGCGATCAGCGGCAGGATCGCCAGCATCACGATGGTCAGCTTCCAGTTCATCCACACTAGGTAAAGGAACAGGAAGACGATGGTCAGGCCTTCACGGATCACCACTTTGATCGCGTCGGTCGCAGCGCCGGTGACCATGGTCACGTTGAAGGTGATCCGCGAGATCAGGTGCCCGGAGTTGTGGGTGTCGAAATAGCGGTTGGGCAGCACCAGCAGCTTGTTGAACAGTTGCACGCGCAGGTCGTGGACCAGCCCCAGGGAAACCTTGGCCAGGAAGTAGTTGCCCAGGTAAGAGCCCAGCCCCTGCCATGCGGCGATCAGCACGATCAGCAGCGGCACGGCCTGCAGCAGCTGCAGGTCCTTGAGGTAAGGAGTGTTGGGGAACAGCGCAGCTTCAGGGTTGGTCAGGCCATCGACGAAGTACTTGAGAATGCCTGCCAGCATGGGCTGGGTGGAGGCAAAGATAACGAAGCCAACGATGCTGAGCAGGAAAATGCCCACGTAGGGCTTCACATAGTTCAGCAGTCGAAGATAGATCTTCAGACTGGAGCTCTGTCCTTTATCGGACCCTTTGTCACTCATCGTAAAGCTCACTGGTTGAATTGAACGCGGGATTTTACCACAGCATGGCGCGGCGCCCTTGCCCATACCAGAACGCAGGCCAGGCCGATCGGCAACCAGCTGATGAACCATTCGGCCCGGGGCGACCCGGTCAGGCTGGCGGCGTCGAACTGCATGGCCAGGGTCGAGAACACCCAGACACCGACCAGGCAGCGGCCCAGATCGGTATCCCGCGCTCGCCACGACTCCCACAGCACCGTCAGCCAGATGCCCGCCCACAACAGCATCCCTGGCAGCCCCAGCTCGATGGCGGTGTGGGTGAACAGGTTGTGGGAGTGGTCGAACTTCAGGCCCTCAGCCACGAAAACGTTGTACGGACTTCCGAGCCCCAGGCCGCCCCATGGATGCAGGCTGATCATCTTGATGGCCGCAGCGAAAATCTCGGGACGGAAGGAAGAACCGCGCGCCATCATCAACGCTTCCATCAGCCAGAAACCTGCCAGCGCCGCGATGATGAAACCGGCTGAAATCATCAGAGCGCGCCGGTCGCGCCACCAGACCGGCAGCAGCACCATCGTCAGCACCAGCGCCAGAACCGCTCCACGGCTCTGGGACATCACCACGAACGCCGCCGAAAACAGCAACCCCGCCGCCCACGCCACCTGCATCAGTCGCCCGCGTGGCGGCAAGAGCAGCGTCCAGACCGCCACGACGCCAATGACATAGGCGCCGAGAATCGGATGACTCAGCTCGCCGAGTCCTTCGGCCCGGGCAAACCAGGGGTTGTGACGAATCACGAAGAACTGGATCAGCGACACCAACGCTGCCAGCGCCATGCCAGCACCGCTCCACTGCAGCAAGCGAATTATCCGCTCTGGGCAACTCGCGGCCAGAATCGGAAAAAACAGGATAAAGACGGCGATGTACAACGTACGCTTGAACTCGCGGCTCAGATCATCGGCCTGGCTCCAGGACAGACTGATCGTCGCCCACGCCATCAAGAGCAGTAATAGCACGCACATGACACGCTGCCCGCGCCAGTATTCCCCGATCAGTGTGCGGGCAGGCCAGGCCAGCACCAGGGTCGGCAACCATACCAGTGCCACCAGCCCTTGCTGGTAGATCTTGTTGGCAGGAGCAAATGCAATAGCCAGTACAAACCAGAGAAAACCGAACGACAACAAGGCCTGGAGCCAGCGATTTGAATGCATCTTTTCTCCTTAAAATTTTTCGACCAGCCAGACCCGGCAATGGTTAAAACGCTCACTTTTGGGCATCATGGCCCGTCAATCCGCTCGCAATTTCCACAAGGCTGTCTACTGATGCAATGCTCTCGGCTCTCTGAAGCCGCCTTAAATCAACTGATAATCGGCGCCCAAGTACTGGAAGCCGACAGCTATGGCGCGAAAGTGTACAGGTTGCAGGACGGCAATATCCTTAAACTCTTCAGACGCAAGCGCTGGTTTTCGTCCGCCCTGCTGCGCCCCTACTCCAAGCGCTTCATCGATAACGCCAGCCAGCTGGAAAAACTGGGCGTACCGACGCTGAAAGTGGTCAGCTATCACACCCTGGATCAGGCAGGGATGACCGCCGTGCTCTACAGCCCGCTGCCGGGCGAAACCCTGCGCCACCTGGCGCAAAAGCCGGGGTTCAGCTGGGCACAGGCGCTCCCCGCGCTGACCGGACTGATCCGCGACCTGCACCGCTCAGGAATATATTTCCGCTCGCTGCATCTGGGCAATATTGTCGTCACACCCGATAACAAGCTGGGCCTGATCGACGTGGCCGACATGCGTTTTTTCAAGGCGCCGCTTTCCGAGAACCTGAAGAAACGCAACCTTCAGCACTTCGCCCGGTACATCGCGCGGGAAAAGCTCGACGACCATTTTCCGTTACAGGATTTGCAGAGCGCCTTGCTGAACGGCTGACCGCACGGTCAGCGCAGAGGAGACAACAACGCTCTGGAGTTCGTGCAGAACTGCTGCCACACCTGCTCCGGGGCCAGCGCACGATACTGTGATGTGGAAATTGCATCGCCCGACTGATCGGCAAATCGATCGATGGCCGCAGCCCAGGCCGAAACGTCGTCAACCGGGATGTAATGGCCGGCCGCCCCCAACTGCTCGCGAAACACTTCAAGATCACTGGCCAGCACTGGTACTCCGGCGATCACCGCCTCCTGCAGTACCAGCCCCAGCCCCTCTTCCCGCGAGGGGATGACCACCCAGTCGAAGCCGCGGTACAACTGCGCGAGGCCGGGTTTGTGCCCGGGCAGGAAGACTTTCCCCTGCAGGTTCAGCTGCCTGATCTTGTGTTCGAGCGCCTTGCGCTCGGGCCCCTCCCCAACGATCACCAGCTTCAGGTCCGGATGGCGTCCAGACGAACGGGAGAAGGCCTCCAGCAGATAGTCGAAACCCTTGTCCGGAACGAGGCGGCCAATAGCCCCGACAATCCGCGAGTCGACATCCGGCAGATCCATCAGGCGGCGAGCCTGTTGTCTCTCATGCAGCTCATGGGAAAACAGCGCGGGATCCAGCGCACTGCGCAGCACCTCGACGGGCAGGCCCAGAGACTGCCTCAAGGACTGGGCAAGCGTCATCGAAACAGCCGCCATCGTCAGTTGCTGCGCAGGAAATTGCTGGTAGAGCGCTTTCTGCTCGTCGCTGAAGCGCGTGGCGCCATGAAAAACCACCACCACCCGAAGCCCGGGCATGTTCTTGAGCACGGGCAACAACACCCGGGACGCGCCAAGGCCGTCGAGCAGCACCACTTCGGCGCGGCTGTCGGACAGGGCCTTGCGCAGGCGCGCGTGCAGGATCGGCATGTAGAGCCGCCAGATGTGGCGCCCCTTCAGTTGCCGCGAGGTGAAACCCCACTCGCGGACCTCACCGGTCGAGCGCGCGGACTCGCTGTGCCTCCCCTTGAGAAACCAGGTCTTGATTTCGGTCGAGGGGTCGAGCTGCGCGACGATCTGTTGGTGAACCTTATGGACTGAAGAAAACGGCGCGCCGCTCGACCACATCACGTTTACGAGGCTCATTTTTCGCCACGTCCCGATGAGTAGGTCGCTACATCCATGCAGACTGAATCAATAAATGGTAAAGCCAATGCGCCCCCCAGGAGAGCAGCTTAATCTTGCGTCACAGACTATCAGCAGCCTGTCATCCCTTGAAATCAGTCAAAATCCTAAAACCGCCCGCACCCGCTCGACCCAGCTCAATGGAGCCCGCTCACGCAACGCTGGTTCGAGCTCGCGCACGATCCGTGCACCGATAGCTGCGAAGCTGAACTGCGACACTGCCAGATCGCGACCATTGACTGCAATACGTGCAGCGCGTGCAGTATCGTTACGAAGTATCGCAAGCTTTTGCCGCAGCTGTGGAATATCGCTGTAGAACACCACGTTCTGCATGTCCTGCAGGCCCAACGCGCGATTTTCCGCATCGCCTTGATCATAGGCAAAGAGCACGCATCCGCATGCCATCGCCTCGAAATTCTTGATCATGTATTCGCCCATGCCGACGTCGGCACTGACGAAGAAGCGAATGCGGTTCAGGGTGTCGCAATATTCCTCACCGGATTTGGTGCGCGTGACCACCAGATTCTCGACCTGGCCCAGTTCATCGAGCAACGCCTTGCGCCCACTGTAGGCAACGCTGTTGGTGCTGCCAACGAACGCAAGCTCGATGTCGCGCTCGCGGCCCTGGTCGCTGAGCAGCGTCTGGTCGTAGCCCTTGGGCACGAAGACCGCGTCGAAACCTTCCTGGCGCAAGCGCTCGCTGACCACGAAGCCCGAGCTCAAGACCCGCACCCACGGCAGCTTGCGATAGTGCGCGCTGAACTTGCCGGTGTATTTGCAGGGGATGTAATTCTGGTAGGCGTCGTGCTCCAGGATCACCAGATTGGGCACGGTGCGAATGAAGCTGGCCTGACGGATCTCCTGCTTGAAGCGCAGGAAGAACACGATGCGGTCGTATTTCGTCACGTCCACGTGTTGGCGGAAATAGCGCCGCAGGTGGCGTTGCTCGTCGGAGCTCAGCCAGCGCAGGTCGCATTCGCAGTTGGCGGCGACCCCTTCATAGAGACGATCCAGAATCGCGCGCTGCTCTTTCTGGACCAGAAATAGAACCTTCATGGGCTTCCTTTTAACACCGGATCTTTGTCAGCCCGGCCGCTCGACTCCAGGGAGTCGAGGGCGATCAGAGCTCTCTGCGCCAGAACAATTCGTGGCGACGCACGGCTTTTCTGAAAAATTCGTTTTCACCTTCCGCAGGCCAGCGTCGGCCCGCAAGGACTTTCTGCAGCCACCTTCGCACGCGACGCTTGAGCGGCGGCGATGGTTGCAGGTCATGCATCATACCCAAGGCCATGGCCTTGTCTCGCTGCTGTTGAACATCGAGTTCGATACTGTAGGGCACCAGCGTCACCGATGCATCGAACACCGGAGGCAGCGCGACACCGCTGTAGGCATTGCCCATGGGCCAGCGGTCATTGTCGTGCAGGTGATTGGCGTAACCCAGGACCGTCTGCGGCTGCCATTCGAGGCCCTGCAACGCCTCGAACACCGCTGCCTGCGAGCAGATGTGGTCCGGGTGCGGGTCGATGGTGGCGTGGGGCATCACCACCACGTCCGGCCTTGCCAGCAGCAACAGGGCGCGCAGGTCGGCGATCAGGTTGTTCCACGTAGGCGCACCGTCGGCGTCACCCGGCAGGGTCATGCTGTTGAATTGGCGAAACAGCCGGGTATCGCTCAGCTCGGCTTCACGAGAGGCGATCGGCTGATCCGGCGCAACCTGCATGGCCGGCAATTGCAGGCAGAAGTAGCCCAGCTGCACACAGCGCGACTCCGGAACGCCCGCCCAGCGCGGCACGGTGATGCTGTCCCAGGCACGCAGGCGGCCCTTGATCCGCGCAGCATCCGCGCGGTTCATGCCCATCTGCTGATAGTGCTCGGCTTCGATTTCGCCGGCGGTCAGCGTGACGATCCAGCTTTCGTCAGCCTGGCTGTACAGGCCGAACGCAGCCAGCTCAGCGTCATCGGCATGGGGTGCGATCACCATCACCCGCTGGCGGCGAGCGTCAGCGTGCTGGAACGACCACAATTGCGGCGTGCCTTGAATCACACAGCGGCGGCCCCGAAGGCGCAACTCCCCGGCGCTCACCTGCGCAGCCAGACCTGTGAGATTGAGATAACGCAGGCCATTCACGCCCCGCTCGAAAGCCTGGCTATCGCTCACGCCGTCGCCTGTCAGCTCGATGGCAGGGTCGAAGAAACGCCCCAGCAGCGTGGCTTTCACGCGCACGGCCAGAACCAGGGTCTGCGATGGATCCTGCGCCAGGGGCTGGTCCAGGCACAGCCGGTCACCTTCAAACCGAACGCCGGGCACCAGGTTGCTCTCGGCGAACCGGTACTGGTAATCGTCAGCCGGCGAGTAGAACAGGTGATCGGAGAACCAGGCTTCGTGGGCAACCCAGCCCAGGATCGCCAGCACCAGCGGCAACCACCAGGCGACCAGAACACCGACCAGCACCAGAATGACCAATGCCAGCAGCAACGCCACCCGCTTGTTGCGGCGGTGGCGCTTGAGCAGCTCCTGTTTGCGGCTCACACCTGAAACACCGGCACGGGGTTGCACCAACGATCCTTGTACTCACGATCGGCGCGACCAAAGGAGAAACGCAGCGTCTTGCCACGGGCCCGGGCATCTTCCCAGGCGCTTTGGGTGTTGAGAAAGCTCAACACGCTGCCGGGGCTGAAGTCGCGGGTTTCGGGGTCAACGCCACCGTTGATGTATTCGATGCTGACCCATTCCGGCGCTTCGACGCGGTAGATCAGTTGAATGGCAATCGGCGCATCGTTGAGGAAGATCACCGAACCGATCAGCAATTCGCGCAGCAGTTCGACCACCTCGGCCATGCGCTCGGCACCCGTGGCCGCGAAGCCCCAGCGGCGCTGGAACAGGTCGCAGTACATGCGCGCGATGTCGGCGCTTGAGAAATCGGTGATTGGCCGCACCACTCCGCCCGCCTCTTCCAGAAGGCGCAGTTCGCGGCGCTGGTTGTAGCGGAATTTCTTCGACAGGTCTTCCGGGGTGCGGGCCATCGCCAACGACTCGGCCTGCGGCTTGAGCTCGGCGAAGCGCCCCTGATTCAACTCCGACAGATAGCGGCTGCGATGGCGCAGCGGTGCCTGGGCATCGACGGCCGCCGGCAGGATCAGCTCGGCATTGCCCAGGTCGAACAGGCCTTTCTTGCCGTGGCTCTTGAGCACGTCCTTGGACAGCGCCAGCGAGCGGCCCCAGGTCGGGATCGCGGCTTTGAGCTCGCCACCCTGTTCAAAACCCAGGTAACGCACGGGGATATCGGCCAATGCCGCCAGACGCTCGACCACCAGCGGGTGAGTCGCGACGCTGCCGCCGAAACGTTGCCAGGCCTGTGCATAAGCAGGCGCGTCGATTTGCGTCCAGCCGCGTTCACGAATGGCTTGAAAACGATTGAACATCAGGACTCCGCAGTCAGGTCGGTGACTTGCGGCAGACGCCAGAACACCTTGCGCACGGCCTCATCGGAGAACCGCTCGCGCAGACGCTCCAGCATCATGTCGGCGCAGGACTGACGCTGTCCGGCATCGAGCCGCGACAGGTGCACCAGGCCCTGGGCCAGATGCTCGGCATCGCCGAGCGGGAACAGGATGCCGACCCCCTCGACCACTTCTTTCGCGCCGCCCGCCGAGGTGGCGATCAGCGGCACGCCGGCGACCATGGCTTCAAGCAGGACCATGCCGAACGGTTCGTGGTCCGAGCTCAGGGCAAAGGCATCGAACGCCTTGAAGTAACGGCTGGCCTCCGGCACCTGGCCCAGCAGCATGACCTGGCGACCGATCGCCAGCTCCATGGCCTGCTCCTTGAGGTCCTGCTCCAGACGCCCCTTGCCCATGATCACCACCAGGCTGTCGGCCGGCAGTTTGGACTGGGCCCGGGCAAAACCGCCGAGCAGCGTGGCCTGGTCCTTGTCCGGATGCAGACGCCCGACGTTTCCGACGATCCAGGCATCCTGCGGCAGCCCCAGCACTTCCCGGGCCTGCTCGCGGGGCAACTGGGTCTTGGCCAGTTGATCGACGTCGATGCGGTTGTACAGCGTCTGGATGCGCCCGGTCGGCCACTTGGGCAGGCACTGGCGCATGTCGTCGCGCACGGCGTCGGACACGCCCAGCAGGCTCAAGCGCTGGCGGAACAGATGGGCAAACAGTTTGCGGCTGCGACGCTGGTAGTCGCCAAAGGCGTGGTGAACGCCGATGACGGGCAAGCGGGTACCGAGCAGCGCGATGTAGATCGGCTTGAAGCGGTGGGCGATGCAGAAGGTGAAGTTGCGCGAAGCGACGATCTTGCGCAGATCGCGGATGGCGCCCAGCTTCAGGCCGCGAATGGCCTTGGAGCTGTACTCCAGGAACAGCACCTCGTCCGAGGCGCAACCGTCCGCCACACCGGCGTCAGCCGCGCCGGTCAGGAATACCGTGGTGACACGGTACCCCTTGCCCGCGAACAGGCTGGCGTATTGACGGGCGCAGTCGAGAAACGGCCCGTCATAGCCGTGGCAGAACTGCAGCACATGACGCTCAGCCGAGCGTGTCATAGGTGTCCGCGCCGTCTTTGACCACCAGGATGTCTTCCATGATCAGGTATTGCAGGTCCGAGCCGAAGAACATGTTCAGCGCGTCGGTCGGCGAGCAGATCATCGGTTCGCCACGACGGTTGAGCGAGGTGTTCAGCGACACGCCGTTGCCGGTCAGGTTTTCCAGCGCTTTCATCATGTCGTAGTAGCGCGGGTTGTATTCGCGCTTGAGCACCTGGGCACGGGAAGTGCCGTCTTCGTGGACGACTTCCGGCACGCGGGTCTTCCACTCTTCAGCCACTTCGAAGGTGAAGGTCATGAACGGCGCCGGGTGATCGATCTTGATCATCTGCGGTGCGACGGTGTCGAGCATCGACGGGCAGAAAGGCCTCCAGCGCTCGCGGAACTTGATCTGATGGTTGATGCGGTCAGCCACGCCAGCCACGCTCGGGCAGCCGATGATCGAACGACCACCCAGTGCGCGCGGACCGAACTCCATGCGGCCCTGGAACCAGGCCACGGGGTTGCCATCGACCATGATCCTGGCGATCTGCTCGGGCATGTTGTCCAGCTTGCGCCACTTCGGCGCGCTCGGGTGACGGGCGCAGGCCGCGATCACGTCTTCGTTGCTGTACGAAGGGCCGAGGTAGACGTGTTCCATCTTCTCGACCGGCACGCCGCGAGCGTGGGAAACATAGGCCGCGGCACCGACTGCGGTGCCGGCGTCACCGGAGGCCGGCTGCACGAACAGCTCCTTGACCTCAGGACGGGCGATGATCTTCTGGTTCAGCTTGACGTTCAGCGCGCAGCCGCCAGCGAAGGCGATCTTGCCGGTTTCCTTGAGGATGTCACCCAGGTAGTGATCCATCATCTGCAAGGCCAGCTTCTCGAACAGCGCCTGCATGCTGGCCGCGTAGTGGATGTACGGCTCGTCGGCGATGTCGCCTTCGCGCTTGGGACCCAGCCACTCGATCAGCTTCGGCGAGAAGTAGAAACCCTTGCCCTTCTCTTTGTAGCGGCGCAGGCCGATGACGTTGGCGTACTCGGTGTTGATGACCAGTTCGCCGTTTTCGAAGCTGGCCAGACGCGAGAAGTCATACTTGCTGGCGTCGCCATACGGCGCCATGCCCATGACCTTGAACTCGCCGTCGAGCATTTCGAAACCCAGGAACTCGGTGATCGCGCCGTACAGGCCACCCAACGAATCCGGATCGTAGAATTCCTTGATCTTGTGGATCTTGCCGTTCTCGCCATAGCCGAAGAACGTGGTGGCGTACTCACCCTTGCCGTCGATGCCCAGGATCGCGGTCTTCTCTTTGAAACCGGAGCAGTGGTAGGCGCTGGAAGCGTGGGCCAGGTGGTGCTCGACCGGCTCGATCTTGATCTTCTTCGGATCGAAGCCCAGTTGCTCCAGGCACCAGACGATCTTGTTACGGTAGCGCTTGTAGCGGCGGTTGCCCATCAGGATCGCGTCCAGCGCACGGTCCGGGGCGTACCAGTAACGCTTGGCATAGTGCCAGCGTGCCTCGCCGAACAGGCTGATCGGGGCGAACGGAATGGCCACTACGTCAACATCGGACGGCTTGATGCCGGCCTGCTCCAGGCAGAACTTCGCCGACTCGTACGGCATGCGGTTCTTTGCGTGCTTGTCGCGCACGAAGCGCTCTTCTTCGGCGGCGGCAACCAGTTTGCCGTCGATGTACAGGGCCGCGGAAGGATCATGGCTAAGGGCGCCGGACAGGCCAAGGATCGTCAATGCCACTAGGGTCTAGCCTCTTAAGTCTGCTGGCAGGCGTCGTGCGCCTGATCAATAAGTGTGCCCGGCACAACGGCGGCGGGCAGCTAAAGGGCGGGATTATAGCGTAATGAAGACCGATATGGCGCTGGGCGAACAAAACCTGCGCCCGCAGCCTGGCAATACATAAGTACCGCACTGACATGACGCGCACGTGATTGATTAGAGGCCAATCACGCGGACCGTTCCGCGCCATACATGCCCATGGCAAATGGGCCCGTCAGGAAGTACCGAACATGCAAACATCTGATCCAGACAACGTCATAACGCTAAGCCCTCCGCAGGATGCCGCAGCCGCGCTGCAATCGCTCAAGCGCTGGCAAACCGAACTGTCCACCGAACTCGCAAATCTGCCAAAGGCGCCCCAGGCGCTGCTCGATGCCTTGAAAGCGAAAGACGCCGGCCAGATCGAAACACAGGTCGAAGCGTTCCTCCAGCAACTCAACGAATTCTGGCTCGCTCCCAGCGCCTTCAACAGCCCGCGGCGCAGGTGGTTCGCCACCTCCCTGGCCCGGAGTTTTCGCGATGAAGTCGCGTTCAAGGCCCATGAACGGGAATTGAGCCGGGACGCCGCGCAGTGCCTGCCCGCTTTGCAAAAGGTCGGGCAGGAACAGCCGCAAGACTCGATAAACAGCCATTCCCTGCACATCAGAGTCAACGACCAGACCCAGGCCGAAATCAAGGGTGCACTGGTCATGAGTGCAGAATCCGGGAAGACCCTGCTGGCACTCCCAGGCAGCGGCCTGATCGAGTTCGCGACCCGAGACGCCATGCTGGAAAAAGTCGTCGCCTGGCTCAACAACCCTGTGCTGCGCTGGGCATTGCTGGTGAATGCCGATCAACGCCATCAGGAAGCCGCCCTGGCGGTGATCGAGGACAGCCAGCTGTTCATTGAGGCCTTCAGCCTGTCAGACGTGCAACTGCAGGCCATCACTGTCGATCCCTATCGTCACGCGCTGGCCCGCCAGGCCAGCAAGCAGCGCAAGGACGTCCGTTACGTGTGCGGCGAAGGGCTGCTCGCCGATGCGGCTCTACATGCCCGCCAGATCGAGAGCGCCGCGGCCATGGACGGGCTGTTCGGCCCCTCGGGCATGCTCGTGCGCTGGCAGCAGGTGCTCGACGAGCGCGAACTGAGCAAGAGCCTGCCGGACTGGATCAAGCTGGCCTCCCTGGATGACCGCAAAGCGTACATGGCCCGCATGGAGCGCTACGACCTGGCGCGACTTGCCCTGTCGGGCGCCCTGAACGGCGCAGGTTCAGCCACTGAGTACGCGCAAGTCACCCTGCGCACTCACCTGGCCAGCGACCTGGGCTACGACCTGGCACCCGAGGCCATCACCGTCAGCACCCACCGCACCCTGCCTGTCACTGGCGAGGACTACGTCGTCAGCAATAACCTGCTGCAACTGGCGCTGCATGGCCTGCATCCCGGCGATGAGCAGCCTGGCTCGGCATTTCTGACGCGAACCACCCTGAGCATCGGCAATGCACCGGCCGATGCCAGCCATCCCGCTCTGACCCCGACCTACATCGCCCGCCTGATCAACCAGCTCAAGCTGCGCGTCAGCTTCGGCCAGTACCAGCGTGCAGCCTACGCGAAGCAAGCCAACCAGACACTGTTGGCCGAGCAGATGCGCCTGCAACTGGGCGAGTCGATCCTCGCTGCAAAACTGCAGGGGCATATCACCCCTGAGGATTTCGAGCACATCGAGCAGTTCACGGCGTCCGCCGGCAAAAGCGCAAGACAGGTGACCGCCGAGCAGATCCGCATCAACGGCACTGACATCATGGGGCGCATGCTGGTGTTCAGGATTGCCGACAGCCAGGGCAATCTCGAACGACTGGTCATGTTCACTTCCCACTCGCCAAAGCAGCAGTTCCATGGCTTCCACAACCAGACACAGTTGCTGCACGAACTGGTCGGCTGGACAGCCAGCCCCGACATGAGTCAGTACCTGCTGCAACAGGCGGCCGCTACCAACCGCCCGGCGCTGGAGGCGACACTTGAATCGCTGCGCAACAAACCCTTCCCCGAAAAGGAATTCCTCGAGCTCGTCCCGCTGGACAGCTACGACGGCGCTTTGCAGGCACAGGTCAATGAACTGATCGGCGTGATGCATTCCAATCAGGAAGCCCACACACCGGACTGGCTGATCACGGCAGACGACGCCCAGCGCCAGGAACTGGTGGCTCTGGAGGATGCGGTCAAAGGCGCAATCGATAACTACGCCGCCAAGCCCCACACCCATGTCGAGGCCTTCGAGGCCTACGTGCACCGGCGCGCCAGCGAGAGCATCAACAGACTGCTTAACACGCCGACAGGCTCAGTGGACCCCGACCAGATCATCATCACCTCGGAACGCGAGACGCTGACCTACACCCAGATGATCCGCGACGGCTACGACGACTCCATCGGCCCGCTCACCCCCACCGCCGACACCGTGGCGACGTTCAGCGGCCCCGAAGGCGTCGATCTCAGCCCCCTGACGCCGGCCATCGTTGCAGGCTCGGTGCGCGGCCGGTGGCTGGCCGACGGCTACATCGAGCACATCAGGAGCACCCTGCTCGATCCCGTCTCTGCCGGCTACCTTTATCGCCGCCAGGCCAGCACCCTGATTACCCAGTTGCAGATGAAGGCCGCAGCGCTGCGCAGCGTTCTCAAAGGGCACATCGATGCAACCCACTACCAATGGCTGCTGCCGTCGCTGCAAAACCTGCACGACGATGAACCGTCCACCCGCGAAAGCCATCCGGTCTACCCGCTGCAGATTCATATCGACAAGCCGTTCATCGCCTCACGTACGCACCTGTTCGAGCATCTGGTGATCCCGGACACCGACCTGAGCTACGTAGAGACTGTGCAAGGTTGCTTCGCCCTGCTGCCGACCAGCATCAACCTGGCGGCCCTGCTCTACACCCCGCAAGCGCCTGACGGGCACGAATTCCGGCTGTTCAGCAGCTTCGAGCAGTCCCTCGCCCAGCCGGGGATGATCGATTACTACAAGGACCGCTGCCGGGTCGACGCGCGCCGCATCCTGTCGTTCTTCCTCAATGACATGAAACAAGGCAACGCCACCAAGGCTCCGCTGCTCAAGGACGCGATTCCGGAGTTTGCCCGGGCGTGCTTCGACCGCCCCCTTGAGCGCAAGCTGCGTGATGTGGCCGACACCACCACCGGCCGCAGCGACATGCTCGAACGCCTGATCTGGAACAGCATCGATGTCATCGCCACTGTCCTGACCCTGCCCTTTCCGCCTGCCAGCTTCGCGGTCGGCATTGCCCTGTCCCTGCGCGACAGCCTGCGTGCACTCAAGGCGCTGACGGGGTCGAATCCCGAAGAGGCCGGCATGCACGTCATCGCTTCGGTCTTAAACAGCGTGGGTGCCATGGGCGACCTTGCCAGCGGCTTGAAAGGCTTTGGTGGCGTCATGCGCAAACTGTCGAGCGAGCCCTCTGCGGCGCCCCTGCCCGTCACGCTGCAACGCGCTTCGAGCCTGCCGACCTATGACGAACTGTTCCCGGTCCAGCTTCAGGATGAAGTGGCGTACGTCACCCGGCCCAACGTCAATCGCCACGTCGAGGTCTACAAACCATTAGGTTCCGGTTCCGACGAGGCCTATGCCACCCGGCACTACGCGGTTATGGATAACAACGGCGCATGGCACCCTCTGGGCCAGGCCCCCGCTATGCCACGCCCCCAGGGGCCGAGGGGGATCAACGCTGACCGTGTAGTGGACATCTCGCTGGAAGGTTTGCCTCGGATCACCGAAGGCCACGCCCGAGGTGTCAGCCTGGGGATCAATGGCAAGTCCTACATCGAGCTGGACGGCCTGGTTTATCAAGTCAACTACGACACTCATCTGCGCAGCTGGTACATCGTCGACCCTGCCAACCCCTATGCCTTTTTCGGTCGCCAGCCGGTGAGCCTGAACGACCAAGGCGGGTGGCATTTGCGCCAGGCCCCGGCGCTGCGCGGTGGCGTCAACGGCAGGCATGGCACCTATCGCGCATTGGCCCAGGACAGCGCTGGCGATCAGGCAGCCGGCGTCAGTCGGGTCGAGTATGAAATGCCGGCCGACGTCCGGCGTGATCTTGATGTGATCCTGAAAACAGTCGAGGACGATCCGCTGGGGTTGGGACTGGGTGAGTTTTTCGCGATCTATTACGGAGAAATGCGCCAGGTCTACGCCAGACTCAAAGGCAATCTCTACCGCGATGCCCAGGCGTTTTTCTCAACACCCCCCGTGCTGGCGCCACGGCCAACGCTGCCTGCCGTCGAACCGTCGACCTCCGTGGGTAGCCTTCTGGAAAACCTGTTTACCCACAGCAACGGCCTGGTGCTCAGTGAGGGGCCCAAGTCCGTTGCCAGCAAACGCCTGCTGATCAGCCACATGCAGACACTGGTGGAGCAACGCGTGGAGGTTATCTACCTGCCGCATCTGTTCACTGACAAACATGTGAAAAAGCTGGCCAAATACCGCGCAAAGGGCAGCAAATTCCGCTCCGGATCCCATGAGCTCAGGAATCACCTGGCCTCCATCAACGATGGAGCGCTGGACAACCTCAGCCAGGAATTCGACTACTACCACCTCATCAAACAGGCGCACCGTCACAACATCGAGATCCGCCCGCTGAGCGCTTCGACGAGCTACCCGGTGGACGCACTGCCTCTCGCTGCCGCCGCCGATGACAGCACTGCGACGCAGAAGATGAGCAACTATTACGCTCACAGGGTCATCAGCGATGATGTCGCCAGCAATCCCGATCGGCGCTGGGTCGCGCTGCTCGAGCACAAGTTTGCCAACACCCGGGATAACGTGCCGGGCGTGGCAGAACTGGAAGGCGCAATCAGCGTCCACATCGCCGACCTGCCTGCCGACAGCGCGACGCTTATCCGCCGTGAAGCCGACCGGGCCCTGCCCGATGGCGGATTGATACGCAGTGACTACACCATAGGTTACGCCCGGTCAGTATCGGCCGAAGCGCCGCAATCCACCCTCGTGCAGGTGGAACACGCCGTGCAAGACACCCGCATCACCGACGGTGGCATGCGCTGGGACGGTATGTCAGGCTGGCAGCGCATCGCGCCTCAGGAGTGGGTACCCGTGGGTCCGCAAACGCCACTGCAACTGTCGCTGGCCGACGCTGCGTACGAAATGCCGGTGACCTCCAGGGACACACTTTACGAGCTCACGCTCTACAACCGCCGCGGTATGGACACCCGCTACATGTCTACCGATGAGCGCCTGCGCATCGTCGAGGACCAGTTCGCCACCTTGCGCGACAAACTTCGCGAAGACGCCGGGCAGGTCCTGACCGTCGAGCTGGCACCTCGCCCGACGATGCCAGTCATCGAGCCGCAGATCAGCACGCCGACCTTCATCGAGCGCCTGTATCAGCAAACCGACGGCATGGTCATCGGCGAGTACCACAGTTCCATCGGCAGCAAGAAACTCATCATCGACAACATGCCGCTGCTGGCTGAGCAGAAAGTCCAGACGCTGTATCTGGAGCACGTGCTCACCGACCTGCACCAACTGGATCTCGACCGTTTCGCCGAGACCGGCGTGATGAACAAGCACCTGCTGCTAACCCTGCAAAAACTCGACACCGGCCATATGACCGATCCGGCCAAGGTGTATACCTTCGAGAGGCTGGTGGTGAAGGCCCGCGAGCACGGTATCGAGGTGCGCGCCATCGATTGCGCGGCCAGCTACCATCTCAAGGGGATGCGCAACGCGACAACGACCGCTCGCCAGGAAATGTTCAGCTACTTCGCCTCACGCACCATCCGCAAGCACCAGGCAACGGTAGGGACGCACAAATGGGTAGCGCTGGTGGGTAACAGCCACAGCAATACGTTCGCCGACACCGTGCCGGGTCTGGCCGAACTGGAGGCTGCAATTGGCGTGCGGGTCAACGATGTGCCCCTCGGTTCACCTTCTGGTGTTTCCGTGGACGCCGGCGAGAACGTCGGAATTCACCTGAGCCTTCAGGAGCAGTTCATCAAGGGGGATTTCGAAGTGCGAGTCGAAGTGATTGAAACGCCCATTCCCGCACCGGTGGACGCATTCGTCAGGGCGCAGAGCAAACTGCCGCTGCCTGGCATGTTCATGCTGGACCGTCAGGGCGATGTGCAGCTCATCGTTCACCGCTCACGGGATCTGGCGATTCATACCACGCCAGTGAAGATTGACGACGCTGGCAAGCTCTTCCTGGACCGCCCGACCTGGACAGCCGTGCATATGCAACCCTATGACGACATCGACGCACTGGTGCAGGCCCTGCAAGGCATGAACCTGACCCTCATCAAGTAACCCACCAGGGTGGCGACCCTCACGGGCGGCCACCCACCCCTCAAGGAGCCTTGGGCAGGCGCTGTTCCAGCAATTGGTGCAGCGCGCTGTCCGCCGGCCAGTTGCGCATGAAGCGTGCGCGATCCCTGGCGAAGGCCGCAGCGAAAGTGCTTTGGGAGCCGTGCTGACACATCGCATCCAGATCGATCAGCGCCCAGCGGTCCTGATGCCAGAACACGTTATGCCCCTTCAGATCGCCATGGCTGATTCGCTCGCGCAGCAATCTCGCGAACAGCTCGTCGAGCGCCTGCAACTCGCTTTCCGGTGCATCGCCCTGTGCGACATAGGGCGCGAAGCGCTCGATGATGTCCGGCCCCGGCAGGTACTCGGTGACCAGGTACGCCTTGCGCCGCAACCAGAAGAATCGCTGTTCCAGCAACGCAAGCGGCCTGGGCGTGGCGATACCGAGAAACATCAGGCGGTTGCCTTCGCGCCAGGAGTGCCAGGCACGGCTGGGGCGCCAGAAACGCTTGAGCCAGTGAGCGAAATTCTTGATGTTGTAGCGTTTGATGACCAGTTCACGCCCGGCCACGTCGGCCTTGGCGACGCTGGCGGCACCGCCGGTCTTGTACAGGTGGCCGCCGTCGATCAGCGCATCGGCCTGGTCGAGCACCGGCAGCATCGCGGGCTCTTCCTCACGGCGAATGGCGCGCAGGGCGAACGGGCCATCGGCCACGCTGAACAGGCTGCAGTCGCGGCCAACCTTGGTCAGGAAATCCTTCAGGCGCCAGCTGCTGACCTTGTCGATCTGCTTTTGCAGGGCCTCGACCGGCAGCGCATGCTCGCCGTTGCCCAGCAGGTAATAGACCAGCAGTTCTTCGGTGAAGGGCTCAAGTGACTTGGGCAACTGAGCGAAAAACACGCCGAGGTTTTCCAGCACCTTCTGCCGGGACAGCGGCTTGCCTGCCGCTTCAGCCCGGATGCCGGCGCCGTCGATCAGGTACAGCTTGCCGTCATGGCGCAGCAGGTTGTCCAGGTGCAGGTCTTCCTGCCACAGGCCCTTGGCGTGCATCTGCGCAACGGCGCCCAATGCCTCGCCAATCACCGCCTGTTGCTCGTCAGCCAGGGGCGGCAACGATTCGACGGACTTCCAGGCATCGCCCAGGCTTTGCGCCTGATCGAGAAACTCGAACAGTAGCCAGCCACCTTCGCCTTCCTGCAACCCTTCGGCCAGCAGCAGTGGCGTGGTCAGGCCTTGCTCGGCCAACAACTGCACACCGGCGCGCTCACGCTGAAAATGCCGGGACGCCTTGCTGCCCACCAGCAGTTTGGCCAGCACCGGGCGACCACGCCAGACACCGGCGCCCACGTAACGCTGCCCCGGCAGTACACGCAGCAAGCTGAGCAGTTGCAACTGCGCAGGACCCGCCGCATCGGCCAGTTCGATGCTCAACGGCAGCGCTGGCGTACGACCGGCGTTTTTCAGTTCAGACAAACGCATCGGCGTCCTCTTCGATCAAACATGAAAGTGACTACGGGCCATTCACAATTTACCCCGTAGCAGCACGGCTTGCCGGCGGGGGCGGCCGCAAGATCGCTCCCGCCGGCAAGCCGTGCTGCTACGGATCGGCGGCGTCAGTCTATCGGCCGCTGCGTTTATGGCTGCCGCGCCTTGCCAGACGCTGCCACCAGGAATCCACCAGCCCGCTGTCACTCGGCGCATGCAGATAAGCGGCGAGCAGTTCGCGGATTTCGGCTTCGTTCCACATCGGCGCCCGGCGCAGCAGCGGCTCGATGTCCTTGACCCGGTCACGCTGGCCGAAGATCGACTTGCGGGTTTTCTCAAGGTCGATCAGTTGCGCCAGGTATGCACCGCCGCGGGCCTTGAGAAAAATGTGCTTGGGATAGAAACAGCCATGCACCTGCCCGGCCTTGTGCAGCGTGCGCGCCAGTTGGCCGCAGGCCTGGAGGATCGCCAGGCGCTGGGTCGCGGACAGTTCGGCCCACTGCGTCAGCAGCGCATCCAGGTCGGTCCAGCCGTCCAGGGCGCGGGTCATCAGGATCGCGCGGCGCTCGCCGTTGACCTTTTTCTCGCCGTAGAACACCGCATGCAGCGCCGGAATACCGAGCTTCTGGTACAGGCTGATATTGCGAAATTCGCGGGAGAACGACGGCTCGCCGAACGGATGATGCAGCGTGTGGGTCAGGTAGTTGCTCTGGCGCTTGAGGTAATACCCCGAGCCCTCGAGCTCCAGACGAAACACGCTGCTCCAGCCGCCACGGCCGGTGTTGGGCTCATCGACGGCATCGAGCTCGACGTCCCACAGTGAATCGAAATCCGCCAGGCCATGGCGCTCCAGCAGCGCACGGTCGGCGTCGGCAATGAACAGGCTCATTCGCGCCCCTCGAAAAAGCTGACGATATGACGAATGCGCTTCTTGTCCGAGTCATTCAGGCGCTCGCGCCCGCGGTATTGCAGATAGAAACGCAGGCGCTGGGTGGCGGACAGGTGATATTTGGCCACCTTGTCCAGACACGCCAGGTCCTTGGTGATCCGGTAGCGCAGCATGAAGCTGACCCAGAAAGCCCCGTTGGGGCAGTCGATCAGGAACACCGTGGACTGATCGTCCACCAGCAGGTTGCGCCACTTCAGATCGTTATGGGTGAAGTGATTGTCGTGCATGGTGCGCGTGTAACGAGCCACCTGCTGACTGATGCGGTTGACCCACGAACGGTCCTTGAGACGCTCATCGTGATGCCGGGCAATTTCCGACAAATCCTCGGTGCGTGGCAATTCACGGGTAATCAAAGCCCCGCGATCATAGGACGCGCCATTGCGCTCCAGCCCCCAGGCCACCACTTCGGCAGTGGGAATGCCCCACTTGGCGAAGCGCTTGAGGTTCTGCCACTCGGACTTGACCCGAGGGCGCCCCAGATAGCGGCGCAGGCCCTTGCCCGCCGCGACGTAGCGCTTGACGTAGTAATTCACGCCACCGCGCTCGACGCGAATCACCTCGGACAGCGGGTCACGGGTCAGGCGCTCGCCCTGCAAGGCAAACACCGCATCCAGCGAGCCGAAGTCCTCGGCGAGCCCGGCGTATTCAGGTTCAAGGTTCCAACCCGCCATCAGAGCGCGTCCCCGTAGCGGAGTTTGCGCTGATACAGCTTCTCGGCCTTGGCCTCCAGCCACACCAGCAGCGCCGACTCCTCGGCGAGGATCTTGCGCAGCGGCTGCTGGAAGTAGCCCTTGAGAAAACGCAGCTTGTCGCGGCGGGTCAGGCCGATGTCCAGCGCCGAGAAATACAGCGCGGCCAGGTCCTTGTTGCGCCAGCGCATGGTGATCGCCGGGCGGGTCTGGGCACGGTGCAGGTCGATCACAGACAGCTTGAAGCTGCCAGGGGTGACCGGCGTGTCGGTGTGCAGCAGAAAGTGGCACAGGTAGCAGTCGCGGTGGTTGACCCCGGCGCGGTGCATCATGCCGACCAGGCGCGCCACTTCGGCAATATAGGCCCGCTTCATGCGCGGCTCGGGCGGCTCTTTGACCCAATTGATGCTGACGTCTTCCATGCTGACAGTGGGCGCCAGCTCTTCGGTGACGATGAACGAATGCTGCGCCGCCGGGTTGCTGCCACGCTCGCCGTAGGCCACGGAGGTCATGGTCGGCACGCCGACTTCGGTGAGGCGGTTGATCGCTTCGAATTCCTTGCCCGCACCCAGCACCGGCAGCTTGGCCGTCAGCAGGTTCTTGGCGACTTCGCCCCAGCCGATGCCGCGATGGATCTTGACGAAATAGCCACGCCCGTCGATTTCGGTACGCAGGGTGCGGCGGTTTTCCAGCTCGCGATAAACCTCGCCCTGCAACTGCTCCACGGCTTCGAACGCATCGCGCCCGGCCCAGAGCGACTTGAAGGGTTCAGCAAGGATCAGTTTCATCCGTTGTGCTCCGCCAGAATCACATCCGCAGCGTGCTGCGGCATGCTGTAAAGATCAGCCGTGTCGGCGAATGCCAGGCCGTTCTGGCCCCAGGCCGTACGCGCGGCATCGTCGGTGAGCATGCGCGCCAGGTACTGGTTGAGCTGGTTCTGTTCGAACGGCTCGTCGAGCACCAGACCGCTGTCGGCTTCGGCGATGTAATGGGCATAGCCGCAGACTGCGCTCACCAGCACCGGCAAACCGGCCACCAGCGCTTCGAGCAGCACGGTACCGGTGTTTTCGTTGTAGGCCGGGTGAATCAGCACATCGGCGCCCAGCAGGAAGCGCGGGATGTCACTGCGCCCCTTCATGAAGGTCACATTGTCACTCAGGCCCAGCGCGGTGCTTTGCAGCTGGAAGACCTTAGGGTCGTCCTGGCCGATGACAAACAGACGAGTGCGCTTGCGCAACGCCTGGGGTAACGCCGCCAGCGCCTTGAGGCTGCGGTCCACGCCCTTGGTCTTGAAGCCCGAGCCGATCTGCACCAGCAGCAGGTCATCGTCGCCCAGCTTGAACTCACGACGGAACTCGGCACGAATCTCGGCGGCATTGGCCGGCGCGCGACGGTCCTGGGAAATCCCCGGCGGCAGCAGATGGAAGCGCGAAAGCGGGGTGTCGTAATGCTTGATGAACAGCGGCTGCTGCACTTCGGAAATCATCAGCACTTCGGTTTTCGCATCCTTGGCGAACACCGCGCGCTCGTAGTCGGCGAAGTGGCGATAACGGCCCCAGTACTTGTACAGGCCGTGACGCAGGTTCTGCGCCTTGTCTTCATAGCAGCCGTCGGCGGCGTAATACACGTCCAGCCCAGGCATCTTGTTGAAGCCGATCAGACGGTCAACCGGGCGCCTGGCCAGGTCGGCGTTCATCCAGTCGGTGAGCTTTTCGTTGCGGCGGTGGTTGAAGATCGCCTTGACCGGCGCCACCAGCACCTCGAAGCCAGGCGGCACGTCACCTTCCCAGATCAGGGTGTAGACGCGGATCGAGTGGCCGCGCTGCTGACACTCCAGGGCGATGCGCATGAAATCGCGCTGCAAGCCGCCGAAGGGAAAGTATTTATAAAGCACGAATGCCAGTTGCATCAGGGATGTTCCTTTGCCGGCAGCAGCGCAACCAGTTCGGTCGCGACGCGCTCGGGAGAAAGGCGAGTGAAGCACAGCGGCCACTCGCGTTCGGTATCGAACCGGCGCTGGTCGGAAGCGTCAGGCCGATAGGTGCATTTCTTTTGCAGGCACGGCGCGCACGCCGGGTAATCGCCTGCCAGGTGAACCTGGGACTTGCCATACGCGCCGCTCAACCCCGGGTTCGTCGGGCCGTAGAGCGACAGGGTCGGCACGTCCATCGCCGCGGCCAGATGGCCAAGCCCGGTGTCCACCGCCACGCAACCCTGGGCACTGGCCAGCACTTTGGCGACGCCGGCCAGGTTCAATTTGGGGAGCACCTGGGCTTTATCAAGGCCCTGGGCGATACGCTCGGCGCGGGCCTTCTCCACCGGGTTGCCCCAGGGCAGGCGCACTTCAAGGCCCTGGGCGATCATGCGCTCGGCCAACTGACGCCAATACAGCTCGGGCCAATGCTTGGTCGCCCAGGTGGTGCCGTGCAGGAACAGCACGAACGGCGCTGCGCGTTCGGCATCCAGCAAACGGCTGCGGTCCAAGCCGTAATCGCCCACGCCCTGGGGCACCTGATAGCCCAGCGCCTGGGCGAATAGCTGGCGGGTGCGCTCAACGGCATGCTGCCCGCGAGCGACTGCATAGGTCCGGTCATAGAACCGCGCGGCCAGTGGCTCGCGGGCGGAATCCTTGTCCAGCCCGGCAATCGGCGCCTTGACGTAGCGGGTCAACCAGGCGCTTTTCAGCAAGCCTTGGGCATCGATCACCAGATCATATCGGGTGTCGCGCAGACGCTGTTTGAACTGGCGCCACTGGCCGTTCTTGAAGGTCTGCCACAGGTTCTTGCGCCAGCGACGGATCGCCACGGGCACCACCCCGGCCACCGCCGGGTGCCAGGTCGGGATCTCGGCAAAGCCCTCTTCCACCACCCAGTCGAACTGGATGCCGGGGATCGCCCGCGCGGCATCGGTCAGGGCAGGCAGGGTATGAATCACGTCACCCAGCGACGAGGTCTTGATCAGCAGTACCCGCAAGTCAGGCAACCTCGACCGGCGTGCCGCCCAACTGGCCCAGCGCGTTGATCACCGAATCAGGCTCCAGCAGGCGCAGGCAGTTGTAGTGGCCGAACCGGCAGGTGCGTTCGAAGCACGGGCTGCACTCGATGCCCAGTTGCACGATCTCGACGTGGTCGGCCAGCGGCGGGGTAAAGCCCGGCGACGTCGAACCGTAGACCGCCACCAGCGGGCGGTTCAGCGCGGCGGCCACGTGCATCAGCCCTGAGTCGTTGGACACCACGGCATCGGCGCAGGACAACAGGTCAATGGCTTCGGCCAGCGAAGTGCCGCCGCTGAGGTTCACCGACTCTTCGCGCAGGCCCGGAATCAAGCGGTCACGGATGCTCTCGCCCACCGGGAAGTCGTTCTTGGAGCCGAACAGCCAGACCTGCCAGCCTTCGCGAATTTTCGCCTCGGCGACCTTGGCGTAGTGCTCGGACGGCCAGCGCTTGGACTCGCCGAATTCAGCGCCTGGGCACAGCGCCAGCACCGGGCGATCCAGCGCCAGGCCGAACTTGGCCAGGGCGGCATCGCGGCTGGCGGTTTCGATCTGAAGGCTGGGTTTGGGATAAGGACGCGGAATCTCGGCGCCCTTGTCATAGGCCAGGGCCATGAAGCGCTCGATCATCAACGGGTACTGCTGTTTGTCCAGGGTGCGCACGTCATTGAGCAGGCCGTAGCGGAACTCGCCGCGCCAGCCAGTGCGTTTGGGGATCCCCGCGAAGAACGGCACCAGCGCCGATTTCAGCGAGTTGGGCAGCAGGATGGCCTGGTCGTACTGGCCCTTGAGCGATTTGCCGATGTTGCGGCGGGTCGCCAGTTCAAGCGCGCCGTGGCCGAGCGGAAAGCTCAAGGCGTTGCGCACCTCTGGCATGCGCTCAAGGATCGGCCGGCTCCATTCGGGGGCCAGCACATCGATTTCGCACTGCGGGTGACGCTGTTTCAGGCACTGGAACAGCGTTTGCGCCATTACCATGTCACCGACCCAGCTGGGCCCTACGATCAGAATTCTCATGCTCAATCCAAAAACCACCAGAAACGAGCAGGGAGGCCTATCAGACTGCGTGACGCTTCCACACAGCCTGACGCCTCCCTGTCATAGCTTTATATAGATCCACATTGTTCGGATCTTGCTTTGGCCCCGTCGCGGGCAAGCGCGCTCCTACAGATACCGCGTTCTACTGTAGGAGCGCGCTTGCCCGCGACGAGGCCCGATGCGTCAACTCAACCCCAACTGCGCCCAGATCCGCATCACCTCATGCCGCTCGTCAGCGAACTGATCGCCACTGACCACCCCCGGATTCTTCTGCAGGGCCTGCTTGTGGGCGGCTGAACGGTACGCCTTGTACACCTCGCGCAGCAGGCTGGCATCGGCGGCGGGCATCAGTCCGACCTGCTCGAGACCTTCCAGAATGCGGATGTTATCGGTGTAACGGGACAGCTCGGGGTGCTCTCTGGACCACGCTAGGGCCGCGTATTGCACCATAAATTCGATATCGACGATACCACCGGCGTCTTGCTTGAGGTCGAACGACGACGTGGCGTCGAAGGCATTCGGGCCTTTGCCGGCCGCCGTACCCTTGGTGCCGAGGTTGTCGCGCATCTTGGCGCGCATCTCGCTGACTTCCACCCGCAGGGTGTCCGGGTCCCGCTCGCGGCCCAGCACGGCAGCGCGCACTTTCTCGAAGCCCTGGCCCACATCCTGGCTGCCCACCAGCACCCGCGCCCGCACCAGCGCCTGATGCTCCCAGGTCCAGGCCTCGTTCTCCTGATAGCGCGCAAAGGCCCCCAGCGAACTGACCAGCAGGCCCGAAGCGCCCGAAGGCCGCAGGCGCATATCCACCTCGTAGAGCTGGCCGGAGTTGGTCTGAGTGGTGATCAGATGAATGATGCGCTGCCCCAACCGGGTGAAGAACTGCGCGCCGTCGATGGGCTTGGCACCGTCGGTCTCGGCCTGGGGGTCGCCATCGTGGACGAACACCAGGTCCAGGTCCGAACCATGCCCCAGCTCGATGCCACCGACCTTGCCATACCCGACAATCACAAAGCCCGGATCGCACAGGGTGCCGTCCGGACGCCGCGGCGCGCCGTGGCGTGCAACGGTGTGTCGCCAGGCCAGCGCCAGCACCTGCTCCAGAATCGCCTCGGCCAGCCAGGTCAGGTAGTCGCTGACTTTCATCAACGGCAGGCTGCCGGTGATTTCGGACGCCGCCACCCGCAGGCTGTGGGCCAGCTTGAAGTGCCGCAGCGCTTCCATCTGCTGTTCCAGATCATCCTCGGGAATGCGCGTCAGACGCTCGCGCAGTTCGGCGCCCAGTTCCAGCGCCTGGGGTGGGCTGAACAGGCGACCTTCATTGAGCAATTCGTCCAGCAACAGCGGGAAGCGGGCGATCTGCTCGGCGATCCACGGGCTGGCTGCGCACAAGGTCAAAAGTCTGCGCAATGCACCCGGGTTTTCGGTGAGCAGCACCAGATACGCCGAGCGCCGGGCCACGGCTTCGACCAGTGGCAACACGCGCTCAAGCACCAGGTCAGGGTCGGAATGCTCCACCGCCTGTGCCAATAACCGGGGAATGAAGGCATCGAGCCGCTCACGGCCCAGACGCTGCATCGAGCGCAGTTGCGAGCTGTTGCGCAGGTTGTTCAGATGATTCAGCGCCTTTTGCGCGTCGGCGAATCCGCCCTGCTGCAACTGACGGCAGGCGCTTTCTTCATTTTGGGATTCTTCCCACAGCGGCAGCCACTCGCCACCGACAACCTCTTCGCCACCGTCCTGAGGATTTTCCTCTTCGTCGGGGTCGGCGATGACCTGGCGGAAATGCCAGTCCACCCGGCCGCGCCAATACATCAGCTTTTCATGGAAGCTGTCCCAGTCGACAAAGCCCATGATCAGGGCAATCCGCGCCTGATCCTGCGGGTCATCGGGCAGCATCTGGGTCTGGCGGTCGGCGATGGCCTGGATGGCGTGCTCGGTGTAGCGCAGGAATTCATAACCTTCGCGCAGCTCGCCCACCACCGCTGGCGGCAGGTAGCCCTGCCCTTCGAGGGTTTTCAGCACTTTGAGCAAGGGACGCTGTTGCAGGCTCAGGTCGCGGCCGCCGTGGATCAACTGGAAGGCCTGGGCGATGAACTCCACTTCACGGATGCCGCCCGAACCCAGCTTGATGTTGGCGGCCATGCCCTTGCGCCGCACTTCCTGCTGGATCAACTGCTTCATGGTGCGCAGGGCTTCGATGGCGGAGAAGTCCAGATAACGCCGATAGACGAACGGTCGCAGCATTTCCAGCAGTTCCGCGCCCTTGGCCTGGTCGCCGCCGACCACCCGGGCCTTGATCATGGCGTAGCGCTCCCAGTCGCGGCCCTGATCCTGGTAGTACTGCTCAAGCGCATTGAAGCTGAGCACCAGCGCACCGGACGAGCCGTAGGGGCGCAGGCGCATGTCGACGCGGAACACAAACCCGTCCACCGTGACCGGATCCAGCGCCTTGATCAGCCGCTGGCCCAGGCGGATGAAGAACTCCTGGTTGTCCAACGGGCGCTTCACGCCCTGGGTTTCGCCGCCCTCGGGGTAGGCGAAGATCAGGTCGATGTCCGAAGACAGGTTCAGCTCCACCGCCCCCAGCTTGCCCATCCCGAGGATGACCATCTGCTGCGGCTCGCCGCTGCGCCGCCCGGCCGGGGTGCCGAATTGCTGGCAATGGCGCTCGTACAGCCATTTATAAGCAAGGTCGATACTGCCATCAGCCATGTCGGAAAGGTCACGGCAGGTTTCGACCAGATCCGCCTGGCGGGTCAGGTCGCGCCAGATAATTCGCACTTGCTGGCGCGTGCGTTGACGACGTAGATTACGCCCCAGCTCATCGTCGCTGGTGGCAAGATCCACTGCCGCGGCGATCTGCCCACGCAACTCCCCGGGCGCGAAACTGCGCTCCAGCTCGCCGGATTCGGCCAGCTCCAGCAACATGTGCGGATCACGGATGATGTGCTCGGCAACAAAGTCACTGGCCGCACAGACGCGGTCGAACGCACCACGGCGCTCGACGGGCCAGGCAGCGAAAGCCGCCTGATCCGAGTCAGTCATGGATTCAAGAGCGACACTAAAGGATTGTTGTGCCCGTGTGACCAACGGCAGCAGGATGGCCGGCAGGTCAGCCAGCAAGGGAAGGCTCATGGTCTATCCTTGATCGGCGTTCAAAAGACTACCCGATGTGGTGGTTTTACCTACATAACAGGCTGGACTGTCGAACAAAGGTTAAAAATTGCTGACTAAAGATATTTATTGGTTGTCAGCATAACGTTTCACTTGATCTGTTTGTTGTTTCAACCAAAATCAGCGATTCGTTTCACAGCTTCACACGAGCGAAAACATCGTTCAGCTGTAGTTTTACTACTGTATATACAAGTCGAAAAGCTGAAACGGCCAAAGATTTGTAGTAAAACTACACAACGCCGGGTACAACGCCGGCGATCCAAGAATTTTTATACCGTCTGCCCACAAGGCCAGTCGCAACAAACTCAGGCGACCGATTCTGGAAGCCTTTCCGCCCTGGAGCAAGCCATGCAAGACCTCGATCCCGTCGAAACCCAGGAATGGCTGGACGCCCTGGAATCGGTTCTCGACAAAGAAGGCGAAGACCGTGCTCACTATCTGATGACCCGTATGGGTGAGCTGGCCACACGTAGTGGTACACAGCTGCCGTACTCCATCACCACGCCATATCGCAACACTATCCCGGTTACCCGCGAAGCGCGTATGCCAGGCGACCTATTCATGGAACGCCGCATTCGCTCGATCGTTCGCTGGAACGCCCTGGCGATGGTGATGCGCGCCAACATGCAAGACCCCGATCTGGGCGGCCACATCTCCACCTTTGCCTCCAGTGCGACGCTGTACGACATCGGCTTCAACTACTTCTTCCAGGCTCCGACCGAAGAACACGGCGGCGACCTGATCTACTACCAGGGTCACGCATCGCCAGGCATCTACGCTCGCGCCTTCCTGGAAGGCCGCTTGAGCGAAGAGCAGATGCTCAAGTTCCGTCAGGAAGTGGACGGCGGCGGTCTGTCTTCGTACCCGCACCCGCACCTGATGCCGGACTTCTGGCAGTTCCCTACCGTTTCCATGGGTCTGGGCCCGATCACCGCGATCTACCAGGCACGCTTCATGAAGTACCTGGAAAACCGTGGCTTCATCCCGGCCGGCAAGCAGAAAGTATGGTGCTTCATCGGTGACGGCGAGTGTGACGAGCCGGAAACCCTGGGCGCCATCTCCCTGGCTGGCCGCGAGAACCTGGACAACCTGATCTTCGTCATCAACTGCAACCTGCAGCGCCTCGACGGCCCGGTTCGCGGCAACGCCAAGATCATCCAGGAACTGGAAGGCGTGTTCCGTGGCGCCGCCTGGAACGTCAACAAGGTCATCTGGGGCCGCATGTGGGACCCACTGTTCGCCCAGGACGAAGACGGCCTCATGCAGCGCCGCATGGACAAAGCCATCGACGGCGAGTACCAGAACTACAAGGCCAAAGACGGCGCCTACGTGCGCAAGCACTTCTTCGGCGACGATCCAGAGCTGCTCAAGCGCGTCGAGAACCTGTCCGACGACGAGATCTGGAAACTCAACCGTGGCGGCCACGACCCGTACAAGGTCTACGCAGCGTACCACCAGGCGGTCAACCACAAAGGCCAGCCTACCGTCATCCTGGCCAAGACCATCAAGGGTTACGGTACCGGTGCGGGCGAAGCGAAGAACACCGCGCACAACACCAAGAAAGTCGATATCGAGTCGCTGAAGAAATTCCGCGATCGCTTCGACATCCCGCTGAACGATTCCGAACTCGAATCGCTGCCGTTCTACCGTCCGGCCGAAGACAGCGCGGAAATGAAATACCTGCGCAAGTGCCGCGAGAAGCTGGGCGGCTCCCTGCCACAGCGTAACCGCGGCAACATCAGCATCCCGACGCCTTCGCTGGATACCCTCAAGTCCGTCCTGGACGGCTCGGGCGACCGCGAAATCTCCACCACCATGGCGTTCGGTCGTATCCTGGCCTCGATGGTCAAGGACAAGGAACTGGGCAAGCGCATCGTTCCGATCCTCGCCGACGAAGCCCGTACCTTCGGTATGGAAGGCATGTTCCGCCAGTTGGGTATCTACTCGCCTGTCGGCCAGCTGTACGAGCCAGTCGACCGCGACCAGGTCATGTACTACCGCGAAGAGAAAGACGGCCAGATCCTGCAGGAAGGCCTCAACGAGGCAGGCGCGTTCTCCTCGTTCATCGCGGCGGGTACTGCCTACAGCAACTACAACACCCCGATGCTGCCGGTCTACATCTTCTATTCGATGTTCGGCTTCCAGCGTATCGGCGACCTGGCCTGGGCGGCTGGCGATGCCCAGACCCGCGGCTTCCTGCTGGGCGGCACCTCCGGGCGTACCACGCTCAACGGTGAAGGCCTGCAACACGAAGACGGTCACAGCCACATTCTGGCCAGCACCATCCCGAACGTGCGCAGCTATGACCCTGCCTATGCCTACGAGCTGGCAGTGATCATGCAGGAAGGCACGCATCGCATGATGACGCTGCAGGAAAACGTCTACTACTACATCACCGTGATGAACGAGAACTACCACCAGCCAGCAATGCCGGCCGGTGTAGAGCAAGGCATCATCAAGGGCATGTACCTGCTCGAGGAAGACAAGCGCGAAGCGGCTCACCACGTTCAGCTGATGGGCTCCGGCACCATCCTCAACGAAGTGCGCGAAGCAGCGAAGATCCTGCGCGAGCAATTCAACATCGGCGCCGATGTGTGGAGTGTCACCAGCTTCAACGAACTGCGTCGCAACGGCCTGGCCGTTGAGCGCAGCAACCGCCTGAAGCCAGGCCAGAAGCCACAATTGAGCTACGTTGAAGAGTGCCTCAATGGCCGCAAGGGTCCGGTGATCGCGTCGACCGACTACATGAAACTGTTCGCTGACCAGATCCGTCAGTGGGTTCCTACCAAGGAATACAAGGTCCTGGGCACTGACGGCTACGGCCGTTCGGACAGCCGCAAGAAGCTGCGTCACTTCTTCGAAGTCGATCGTCACTTCGTGGTGCTGGCCGCTCTGGAAGCCTTGGCTGATCGTGGCGATATCGAACCTAAGGTCGTGGCTGAAGCCATCACCAAGTTCGGCATCGATCCTGAGAAGCGTAACCCGCTGGACTGCTGAGCCGTAAATCGAGAAGAGCGCTGAAAGCCATGCGCGAAACAGCCGCCGATGCGGAATTTACTTCGGTAAATGAGCATCTCCGGCTGTTTCGTTGCTGGTGCACCAGCGCAGTCGAGTGAACAGGTTCTCCTGAGGAGAGACATTGTGAGTGAGTTAATTCGTGTACCCGACATCGGCAGCGGTGACGGTGAAGTCATTGAGCTGTTCGTCAAGGTTGGCGATCGCATCGAAGCCGACCAGAGCCTGCTGACCCTGGAGTCGGACAAGGCGAGCATGGAAATCCCGGCGCCGAAGGCCGGTATCGTCAAGGCGCTGAAAGTGAAGCTGGGCGACCGTCTGAAAGAAGGCGACGAACTGCTGGAGCTGGAAGTGGAAGGCGAAGCCGCCGCTGCTCCTGCTGCTGCCGAGCCTGCTGCTGCCGCACCTGCACCAGCTGCTGAAAAGCCTGCAGAAGCTGCTGCTGCCCCGGCCGCTGCTCCAGCCCCGGCTGCTGCTGCGTCCGTTCAAGACATCCACGTGCCGGACATCGGCTCGTCGGGCAAGGCTCGCATCATCGAGCTGCTGGTCAAGGTGGGCGACAGCATCGAAGCTGATCAATCGCTGATCACCCTGGAATCCGACAAAGCCTCGATGGAGATCCCGTCTCCAGCCGCTGGCGTGGTCGAAGCCATCAGCGTCAAGGTCGAAGACGAAGTCGGCACTGGCGACCTGATCCTGAAACTGAAAGTGGCTGGCGCCGCGCCTGCCGCTGCACCTGCTCAGGCTGCCGCCCCGGCTCCGGCCAAGGCTGAAGCACCTGCCGCAGCACCGGCTGCAGCTCCAGCGCCGAAAGCTGAAGCAGCACCTGCTCCTGCCGCTGCGCCAGCCAACAACGGCGCCAAGGTTCACGCAGGCCCGGCTGTTCGTCAGCTGGCCCGCGAGTTCGGCGTCGAGCTGAGCGCAGTCACAGCTACCGGTCCTCACGGCCGCGTGCTGAAAGAAGACGTGCAGGTGTACGTCAAGGCCATGATGACCAAGGCCAAGGAAGCGCCTGCTGCTGGCGGCGCTACCGGCGGCGCGGGCATCCCGCCGATTCCGGAAGTCGACTTCAGCCGTTTCGGCGAAATCGAAGAAGTGCCGATGACCCGCCTGATGCAACTGGGCGCGTCCGGTCTGCATCGCAGCTGGCTGAACATCCCGCACGTCACCCAGTTCGACCAGGCCGACATCACCGACCTGGAAGCTTTCCGCGTTGCGCAGAAAGCCGTCGCCGAGAAAGCCGGCGTCAAGCTGACCGTGCTGCCACTGCTGCTCAAGTCCATCGCGCACCTGCTCAAGGAACTGCCGGACTTCAACAGCTCCCTGGCGCCAAGCGGCAAGGCTGTGATTCGCAAGAAGTACTTCCACATCGGTTTCGCGGTGGATACTCCTGACGGCCTGCTGGTTCCGGTCATCAAGAACGTCGACCAGAAGAGCCTGCTGCAACTGGCAGCCGAAGCGGCCGAGCTGGCTGAAAAAGCGCGCTCCAAGAAGCTGTCGGCCAACGACATGCAAGGCGCCTGCTTCACCATCTCGAGCCTGGGTCACATTGGCGGCACCGGCTTTACGCCGATCGTCAACGCGCCGGAAGTCGCGATCCTGGGCGTGTCCAAGGCCACCATGCAACCGGTCTGGGACGGCAAGGCCTTCCAGCCACGCCTGATGCTGCCGCTGTCGCTGTCCTACGATCACCGCGTGATCAACGGCGCCGCAGCTGCCCGCTTCACCAAGCGTCTGGGCGACCTGCTGGCCGACATCCGCACCATCCTGCTGTAAGCCGTACAAGGCCCGTTTCTCGCGAGACGGGCCTTCGCTGTTTTTCGAGCTGCCACGCTCGTACCTCAACCCCGCTCATATGGCGGGGCTTTTTTTGGCTTTTTTTTGTAGGAGCGCGCTTGCCCGCGACCGCGTCGGCCGATCCAACATCGTTGGCGACTGACACCCCGCCGTCGCGGGCAAGCGCGCTCCTACAGAGAATGGCGTCTCTGCCGATAACCAGAAGCTCCAAAAACAACCACTTACACCTCTTTCCCGACAAATCCGACCAATAACCTTCAGTTAATCCCCGATTTGCCGACAGATTTATAGCACTAAGCCATCGCGCTCACTTGTCAGCCCGTTCGCCATGATGCAACCTTGCGACACGCGATTTAACGATGGGCTCCTTGCCCACGCGCGACCGTACTCTTAAAGCGAGTTCCTTCATGAAAAGCCAACCTGATGCTGCCGCCCGATCGGCAGCCGAGGTCGTGACGCAATTGCCGGTGCCCTCGCGGCTCGGCATGCTGCGTTTCGAGCGGCTGAATGAACCCAGCTGGGCCATGCTGTACCTGGACCCAAGTTGCGAAAAGCAGTTCGACATGCCCGCCATCGAGCTGTGCGCCCTCATTGGTGCGCCCTACGCCAGCCTGATGGAGCCCGAGGCCCGCTACCAGTTGCACGACGCCATCGCGCAGCAACTGGCCAGCAATTCCCATTACGTGATCCGCTACACCCTGCACACCGCCCGTGGCCCCTTGGGGCTGATGGAAATCGGTGAGGGCTATCGCCAGCACAATCGCGACCTGCTGCGCGGCTACCTGATGGTGGTCGACGATGTGTTCGAAGCCAGTGGCCTGAGCTTCACACCTGACCTGGAAATCCAGAACTCGCGCCTGCAGATGGCGCTTGAGTTGAACCAGCGCGCCCAGTACGAGCAGTTGCAGCATCTGGAGCGAGTACGTGCCCAGCAGAGCCTGATCCTGCGCCTGGCGCGGCACCGCTACAGTTCGAGCAACTCGCTGCAGGAAGCCGCCGAGCTGATCACCAAGAACGCCTGCGAAATCTACGACATCGCACGGGCGGCGATCTGGAACCTCAACGGCAAAACTCTCGAGCCCATCGCCGAGTACCGGCGAGAGACCGACGAATACCTCAAGCCCGCGCCGATCGACATCAGCCATTTCCCCAGCTACCTGGACGCCCTGCACACCAGCCGCGCGATCGATGCCAACGACGTGGCCCAGGACCCGCGTACCCGGGAGCTGGCCGAACGTCTGCTGCCACGTGACATCAACGCCATCCTCGACGCCAGCGTGCGCATCGATGGCCACGTGGTGGGGGTGTTGTGCCTGGAACAGACCGGCACGCCACGGGAATGGCAGGCGGACGAGATCGCCTTCGCCGGTGAGCTGGCCGACCAGTTCGCCCACGCGATCAACAACCACAATCGCCGTACCGCCACCAGCGCCCTGCACCTGTTCCAGCGGGCCGTCGAGCAAAGCGCTAACGCCTTTCTGCTGGTCAATTGCGACGGCGTGGTGGAATACGTCAACCCAAGCTTCACCGAGATTACCCAGTACAGCGCCGACGAAGTCCACGGCCACCGCCTGTCGGAATTGCCGGCGCTGGAAAATCTGAGCTCCCTGCTGCTCGATGCCAACTCCAGCCTTGCGACCAGCAACAGCTGGCAGGGCGAATTCAAGAGCCGGCGCAAGAACCTGGAGCCCTACTGGGGCCAGTTGTCGATTTCCAAGGTCTACGGCGACAACCGCGAACTGACCCATTACATCGGTATCTACGAAGACATCACCCAGGCCAAGCTCTCCCAGCAGCGGATCGAGCGCCTGGCGTACACCGACAACCTGACCAATCTGGGCAACCGGCCGGCGTTCATTCGCACCCTGGACGAGCACTTTGCCCGGGACATCGAAACGCCCATCAGCCTGCTGCTGGTCGACATCGACAACTTCAAGCGCATCAACGACAGCCTCGGCCACCAGACCGGCGACAAGCTGCTCATCAGCCTGGCCCGGCGCCTGCGCAACAGCCTGAGCCCGACCGGCATTCTGGCGCGTTTCGCCAGTAACGAATTCGCCGTGCTGCTGGACGACACTGGCCCCGAAGACGGCCAACGCATTGCCAGCCAGGTGCTGACCACCCTCGACAAGCCGATGTTCGTCGATAACCAGTTGATCAGCGTGACTGGCTCCGTGGGCCTGGCCTGCGCGCCCCTGCACGGCCGCGATCCGCAGACCCTGATGAAAAACGCAGGCCTTGCGCTGCACAAGGCCAAGGCCAACGGCAAGCATCAGGTACAGGTGTTCACCGAAGCGCTCAACGCCGAGGCCAGCTACAAGCTGTTCGTCGAGAACAACCTGCGCCGCGCCCTGACCCAGAACGAACTGGAAGTCTTCTATCAGCCTAAGCTGTGCCTTCGTACGGGCCGTTTGCTGGGCATGGAAGCGCTGCTGCGCTGGAACCATCCGGAAAAGGGCATGATCCGCCCGGACCAGTTCATCAGCGTCGCCGAAGAAACCGGCCTGATCATCCCCATCGGCAAGTGGGTGGCGCGCCAGTCTTGCCGCATGAGCAAGCAACTGACCGCCGCCGGTTACGGCAAGCTGCACGTGGCGATCAACGTCTCGCCCAAGCAGTTCTCCGACCCCGAGCTGGTCAGCTCCCTGGCCAATATCCTGCGCGAAGAACAGCTCGACCCGTCGCTGCTGGAACTGGAACTGACCGAAGGCCTGTTGCTGGAGGCGACCGAAGACACGCGCCTGCAACTCGAATCGCTGAAAACCCTGGGCCTGACCCTGGCCATGGATGACTTCGGAACCGGCTACTCGTCGTTCAGCTACCTGAAGAAATTCCCCATCGACGTGATCAAGATCGACCGCAGCTTCATCCGCGACATCCCGGATGACCAGGACGACATGGAAATCACCTCGGCGGTCATCGCCATGGCGCACAACCTCAAGCTGACGGTGGTCGCCGAAGGCATCGAGACCGCCGAGCAACTGGCATTCCTGCGCCGCCACCGTTGCGACGTGGGCCAGGGCTACCTGTTCGACAAGCCGATTCCCGGCGAAGAGCTCATCAGCAAGCTGCGCCGCTACCCGAAAGCCTCCCAGGCCTGACGCCCCTTCCCCACCCAGGCGATGTGCGGCACACTGCCGTTCTTTGATTTGTCATCGCTGCCCCCATATACCTTTTTCACTGACAAACCCTGTCGGTCATCCTGCCCCTTGAGGATTTGCCCCATGGTCTTGCGCTCGGAAATTCTTGTGAACAAAACTGAACTGCCTAACGCCCAGCAGGCTTTGCCGGGCCGCGAAACACCGATGGCCTTGCCGGAGAAGCACTTCGTCAACGACACCCCGCTGCTCGGCCCCTTCTTTGAAGACGTCGAATTCGCGATTTTCGGCCTGGGTTGCTTCTGGGGCGCCGAGCGTCGTTTCTGGCAACGTGATGGCGTTGTCAGCACAGTCGTCGGCTACGCGGGCGGCTTCACGCCGAACCCGACTTATGAAGAAGTGTGCTCCGGCCTGACCGGCCACAGCGAAGTGGTACTGGTGGTGTACGAGCCTGCGAAAGTCAGTTACGAAGAGTTGCTGGCGATGTTCTGGGAACTGCACAACCCGACCCAGGGCATGCGCCAGGGCAATGACATCGGCACTCAGTACCGTTCGGTGATCTACGCCACCACGCCGGAGCAACTGGAAGCGGCCAAGGCCAGCGCCCAGGTGTATCAGGCTGAACTGACCAAGGCCGGGCTGGGCGACATCACCACCGAAATCGACCAGGCACCGACCGTGTACTTCGCCGAGGCGTATCACCAGCAATACCTGGCGAAAAACCCGCAGGGTTATTGCGGCATCGGCGGCACCGGCGTGTGCATGCCACCGAGCCTGAATCCCTGATTATCCTGTAGGAGCGCGCTTGCCCGCGACGGCGTCGGCATATCCAACATCGTTGGCGACTGACACTGCGCTGTCGCGGGCAAGCGCGCTCCTACGGATCCAGCCGGGTGAATCCAACCCTTTCAAACAGCCCAAGACCCCGTAGCAGTCCGGCTTGCCGGCGACAGCGCCCTCCAATCCGCCACAGCCTCAAGCCTCGGCAATCAACCAATCCAGCCGCCAGTCACCACCGGTCTGCGCCAATGTCTTGGCCAGCCACGGCAGCAACTCGCGCAGCTCCTCTTCCAGCCCCCACGGCGGGTTGGCAATCGCCAGGCCCGAGCCGGTCAGGGTGTTGGGCGTATCCACCGGATGCACCAGCAGCTCCACACGCAGCAGCTTGGGCGCGCCGGTTTCGGCCAGTTCCTGATAGAAACGCTTGAGCGCGCGCTGGTCCTTGATCGGGTACCAGATCGCCGCGACGGTCTGGCGCATGCGGCCGATGGTTTCCTTGAGCGCCACCGAGCAGCGCTTCATCTCGTCCAGTTGCTCGAACGGCGGGTCGATCAACATCACGGCACGCTTTTCCTGCACCGGCAGCAAGGCACGGGGCACATGCCAGCCTTCGCCCAGGTGCACGGCCACGCGCTTGTCGTATTTCATGTTGTCCTTGAGCAGCGCGCCGTCTTCGGGGTGCTTCTCGTTGAGCAGCACGCGGTCCTGCTCGCGAGTCAGGCGCCGGGCCAGCTCCGGGGAACCCGGGTAGTAGCGCAGCTCGCCGGTCTTGCGGTTCATGTGCCGCAGCACATCCAGATAGCCCTGGGCCATGGCCGGCACATCTTCAGCGTCCCACAGGCGGCCGATCCCTTCGATCCACTCACCGGTGCGCGTGGCCTGGTCGCCCTGCAGGTCGTACAGGCCCAGCCCTGCGTGGGTGTCGAGGTAGGCGAACGGCTGCTCCTTGCGCGACATCAGTGCGATCAGGCGAGTCAGGACGATGTGTTTCAAGACGTCGGCGTGGTTGCCGGCGTGGAAGGCGTGACGGTAGTTCATGGCGGCTCCTGGAAGGCCGGGCAGTTTAACAAAACCGCCGCGCCTGCGCAGACCGCTCATGCCCCTTGGGCCTGACAAAAAACCCGGGCAAAAAAATCCCCGGTTAAGCCGTTACAAAACCGGGGTTGAGGGAGTTGCGTGGGCTAGAGGGTGACCAAACCATGGCCCGCGCAAGTATGAATGGGGCCATTATGCCCAGTTAACTAAACGGTTACATAGCCAAAACCGACACACTGATGTGCATCCCAGACATTGCCGACGGCAGGTATTGCCGAGCGTGCGGCGCGCTACCAGAATCGGCCCAACCCCAATAAAAGGAGCGAGCCTCATGATGCATGCAGACCTGATCGACCAGGACGATCTTCTCGGTCAACTCAGATCCATCGGCTTTGAAATGCCATCAGGGGCCACCGCCGAACAAGCCTGCGCCCAGGCCGTCTGCGGCCTGAACGACGACCGCGCCCGAGCATTGCGCCAACTGGTGGAGAGACTGCTGAGCGGCGGCGCGACCATCCTTCCGGCCGTGCGCCAGGCCATTGACCAGCAGTTGCTGCCGGCGTTGGCGACCTACAACAAAAGCAAGACTCACTGACTCCCCTGTAGGAGCGCGCTTGCCCGCGACGGCGTCGCCATGTCCAACATCGTTGGTGACTGACACTTCGCTGTCGCGGGCAAGCGCGCTCCTACAAGAGGGCGCTGCTTCCCTTCTCTTACAACCTCACACTCGCAAACGTCGACTCGTTACGCGCCTGGCTCAACGCCGACAGCGGGCCTGAGAGCGGCGCCAGCACCATGGCCTGCGGAATCGGCAGCATCGCCACCTGTTGCGCGGTGTTGGAGCCTACGCGCTCGTCACGTGGCGGAATGCCGAAGTATTCGCGGTAGCACTTGGAGAAGTGCGGCGTGGACACGAAGCCGCAGACCGACGCCACTTCGATGATCGACATCGGCGTCTGCTTGAGCAACTGACGCGCGCGGATCAGGCGCAGCTTGAGGTAGTAGCGCGACGGCGAGCAGTGCAGGTACTTCTGGAACAGCCTTTCGAGCTGCCTGCGGGAAACCGAGACATAGACCGCCAGTTCGTCGAGGTCGATCGGCTCTTCGAGGTTGGCCTCCATCAGCGCGACGATTTCCTGCAGTTTTGGCTGGTTGGTGCCGAGCATGTGCTTGAGCGGCACGCGCTGGTGATCCTGTTCGTTACGGATGCGCTCGTACACGAACATTTCCGAGATGGCGGCGGACAGTTCACGGCCGTGATCGCGGCTGATCAGGTGCAGCATCATGTCCAGCGGCGCGGTGCCACCGGAGCTGGTGAAACGGTTGCGGTCCAGGGTGAACAGGCGGGTGCTCATGGCCACACGAGGGAAAGCTTCCTGCATCGCTGCCAGGCATTCCCAGTGCACGCTGCAATCGAAACCGTCCAGCAGGCCTGCGCACGCCAGCGCCCAACTGCCGGTGCACACAGCGCCCAGGCGGCGGGATTGACGGGCCTGGCTTTGCAGCCAGCTCACGTGCTCACGGGTCACGGTGCGTTGAATGCCGACACCGCCGCAGACGATCACGGTGTCCAACACCGGTGCCTTGTGCATGGCCGCATCCGGGGTGATTTGCAGACCGTCGCTGGCCCAGACCTGGCCACCGTCGACGCTCAGGGTGGTCCAGCGATACAGCTCGCGACCGGACAACTGGTTCGCCATGCGCAGTGGCTCTACCGCAGATGCGAGAGAGATCAGTGTGAAATTGTCCAGCAGCAGGAAGCCGATGGATTGAGGCGCACGGTTCTGGGGTTGGGCCCCGGAGTTGAACGAAGTCATCACAGTATCTCCTCACACGAAAGCGGCTGATGGCCCCAATCAGGGCTCTTGTTGTTCTGCCCTCTCACTGGAGAGCTATGGCTATTGCAACGCAAATGCCATGCCTAAAGTTGAATGAGCATTCAATTACTCTCGTTTGCGACGTCGTGATGCGTCTATTCGGGAGCGACATGGCCGTTCAGTTAGCGACCTATCGATTCAAAAGCCGCGCAGGCATTGGAGAGGTGAGCAAATCGGTAGCACTTGTGGGACACGCCGAAATATTTGCCAACAGGAGAGTGTCACCCTATGCACGGGTGACGGGCGGTCGTGGGGTTTACACAGGTGTGGCATGGCGTTGCGCTATGCCACAGGGTTCACGCGCCAAAACGTGGCGAAGGCTCTAGGCCGTGAGCTAAAAGCGAGCAGGACTAAGATTACGTCCGTAGCAGCACGGCTTGCCGGCGGGGGCGGCCGCAAGATCGCCCCCGCCGGCAAGCCGTGCTGCTACAGGTGCTCAAGCGCAGACAGGGCGCTCAACACTCCACCGCGCTGACCGCCAACCCGCCGCGCGACGTTTCTTTGTATTTGTCGTGCATGTCGGCCCCGGTGTCGCGCATGGTGCGGATCACCCGGTCCAGGGAGATGAAGTGCTCGCCGTCGCCACGCAGGGCCATCTGGGCGGCGTTGATAGCTTTCACAGCCGCAATTGCGTTGCGCTCGATGCAGGGCACCTGCACCAGCCCCGCGACCGGGTCGCAGGTCAGGCCCAGGTTGTGTTCCAGGCCAATCTCGGCGGCGTTGCACAATTGCGCAGGCGTGGCGCCGAGAATGTCAGCCAGTCCGGCCGCAGCCATGGCACAGGCCGAACCGACTTCACCCTGGCAGCCCACTTCGGCGCCGGAAATCGAGGCGTTCTTCTTGCACAGGATGCCGATGGCTGCCGCGCCAAGGAAGAAGTCCACCACGTTGGCTTCGCTGACTTCATCACTGAACTTGACGAAATAATGCAGCACCGCCGGGATGATCCCCGCCGCGCCATTGGTCGGTGCAGTGACCATGCGCCCGCCGGCGGCGTTCTCTTCGTTGACCGCCAGAGCGAACAGGTTGACCCATTCCATGGCGTTGAGCGTCGAGCCGATGACATTCGGCTTGCCCAGTTCCTGAAGGCTGCGATGCAGACGCGCCGCGCGGCGTCGAACGTTCAAGCCGCCTGGCAGCGTGCCTTCATGTTTCAGGCCGTGGTCCACGCAGTCCTGCATCGCACGCCACAGGCGCATCAGGCCTGCGCGAATTTCCTCTTCGCTGCGCCACACCTTCTCGTTGGCCAGCATCAGTTCCGACACCCGCAAGCCGTGTTGCTTGCACAACCGCAGCAGTTCGTCGGCGCTGGAGAAGTCATAAGGCAGCACGGTGGTGTCGGCATCCAGCACGCCGCTGGCGGCCTGGGCTTCATCGACGACGAAACCGCCGCCGACCGAGTAATAGGTGTCGCGATGAATCTCGCCTTCGGTGGAGAAGGCAATCAGGCGCATGGCATTGGGGTGATACGGCAGGTTTTCGTCGAGCAGCAGCATGTCGCGCTGCCACATGAACGTCACGCGGTGATCGCCGCTGAGTTTCAGGGTGTCGGTTTCACGCAGCTCGGCGATGCGCTGGTCGATCTGGGTCGGGTCGATTGCGTCCGGCCACTCACCCATCAGGCCCATGACGACAGCCTTGTCGCTGCCGTGCCCGACGCCGGTGGCCGACAGCGAGCCATACAGCCGCACTTCGACACGATTGACCTGCGCCAGCAGGTCGCGCTCACGCAGGGTCTGCACGAACAGTGCTGCGGCACGCATGGGGCCGACGGTGTGTGAGCTGGAAGGTCCGATACCGATTTTGAACAGGTCGAAAACGCTGATAGCCATTAACCGCAAGCCTCCGAAAACAGGGGGTTTCCGGCGCGCCAGGCGGCCGGCGACGGAGCTGCTACGCTTCTAGCTGCGGTCCGTCGAGATAGGGGCATCATCAGCCTTTTATCGCGAGGGGCGGCGTCTACAACCGACTCAATCATGCCCACAAACGCCGCGCCCCGACGCTGGCGCACAGGAGCACGTCCCCCACAAAACCTGTCACTGTTTTCGACACTTTTTGCCGTAAAGCCACTCGAAAACCATCCGGCGAACGGGGAAAAAAGCTGGAAGCGACGTCACACACACTGGATGCGACTCCCTCTGTACTGGTTACGACGCACCCTGTAGGCGTTTGGTTTTCGCTGTTCCATGATCGTTAGCGACTCGATCGCCAACGCAGTGATAGAGCTGTTTTCCCTTTTGACTCGCCGACACCAAGAAAGCGCATCAGCCAAAAAGGTTGATGACGAGAAGAAAACACCTGAGGAGTCCCAACCATGAAAGGTTCACAAAAGCTGTTGCTGGGCGTCGCGTTGAGTCTGCCGATGCTGGCACAGGCCGCAGAGCCGGCAGCATGCAAGATGGTCAATTTCTCGGATGTCGGCTGGACCGACATCACCGCAACGACCGCCGTGACCAGCGCCGTGCTCCAGTCGCTGGGCTACAAGACCAAGACCACGATGATTTCCGTGCCCGTGACCTACAAGTCGCTGGCCGATGGCAAGAACATGGACGTGTTCCTCGGCAACTGGATGCCGACGATGGAAAACGACATCAAGGCCTATCGCGATGCCGGTACCGTCGAGACCATCCGTCCCAACCTCGAAAACGCCAAGTACACCCTCGCCGTTCCCGAAGACCTCTACAACAAGGGTCTGAAAGACTTCGCTGACATCGCCAAATTCAAGGACGAGCTCAAAGGCCAGATCTACGGCATCGAGCCCGGCAACGACGGCAACCGCACCATTCAAAGCGTGATCGACAAGAACCAGTTCGGCCTCAAGGATGCAGGCTTCAAGGTCGTCGAATCCAGTGAAGCCGGGATGCTGGCGCAGGTCGACCGCGCCATCAAGCGCAATCAGGCCATCGTGTTCCTGGGCTGGGAACCGCACCCGATGAACACCCGCTTCAAGATCAAATACCTGACCGGCGGCGACGACTCCTTCGGCCCCAACTTCGGCCAGGCCACGGTCTACACCAACGTACGCAAAGGCTACGCCACAGAGTGCCCGAACGTTGGCCAACTGCTCAAGAATCTGTCCTTCACCTTGCCAATGGAAAGCTCTCTGATGGGCAACATCCTCGACGACAAAATGAAACCTGAAGCCGCCGCCAAGGCTTGGCTGAAGAAGAACCCGCAAATCCTCGACACCTGGCTGGCGGGTGTCACCACAGTGGACGGTAAACCTGGCCTGGAAGCCGCTAAAGCCGAGCTGACTAAGTAAACAGACACCCAGGCGGGTTCGCGCCCGCCTGCTGTCCTCTTTTCATCCCGCACGCGGACAATCGATATCATGCTGACTGATCATAAAATCCCCTTAGGCCAGTACATCGCCGGCTTTGTCGAATGGCTGACCCAACACGGCGCCAGCACCTTCGACGCCATCGCTTCGTCACTGGAAGCCATGATCCACGGGCTGACCGCAGGTCTGACCTGGTTCAATCCTTTCGTCCTGATCGGCCTGATTGCTCTGCTTGCTCATTTCATTCAGCGCAAATGGGGCCTGACTGCCTTCGTCGTGGCCTCCTTCCTGTTGATCCTGAACCTGGGTTACTGGCAGGAAACCATGGAAACCCTCGCCCAGGTGTTGTTCGCCACCCTGGTGTGCGTGGTCATCGGCGTGCCGCTGGGCATCGTCGCGGCGCACAAGCCGTGGTTCTACACCGCGATCCGCCCGGTCCTTGACCTGATGCAGACCGTCCCGACTTTCGTTTACCTGATTCCGACCCTGACCCTCTTCGGGCTGGGCGTGGTGCCAGGCCTGATCTCGACTGTGGTGTTCGCGATTGCCGCGCCCATCCGCCTCACGTACCTGGGCATCTGCGATGTCCCGCAAGAACTGCTCGACGCCGGCAAGGCCTTCGGCTGCTCCCGTCGTCAACTGCTGTCCCGTATCGAACTGCCCCACGCCATGCCAAGCATCGCGGCCGGTATCACCCAGTGCATCATGCTGTCGTTGTCGATGGTGGTGATCGCAGCACTGGTTGGCGCCGACGGTCTGGGTAAACCCGTGGTCAACGCACTGAACACTGCTGATATCGCTCTGGGCTTCGAAGCGGGCCTGGCGATCGTATTGCTGGCGATCATGCTCGACCGTATCTGCAAACAACCCGACGCTAAAGTGAGGGCTGACGCATGAGCATCATCAAATTCGACCAGGTAGACGTTGTCTTCTCCAAAGACCCGCGTGAGGCACTCAAGCTGTTGGATCAAGGCCTTGCGCGGCCAGAAATCCTGAAGAAAACCGGCCAGATCGTTGGCGTGGAAAAAGCCAGCCTGGAAATCAACAAGGGTGAAATCTGCGTACTGATGGGCTTGTCCGGCTCGGGCAAATCCAGCCTTCTGCGCTGCATCAACGGCCTGAACACCGTTAGCCGCGGATCGCTGTTCGTCGAGCACGAAGGCAAGCAGATCAACATCGCCAATTGCACACCGGCAGAGCTGAAAATGATGCGCACCAAGCGTATCGCCATGGTGTTCCAGAAGTTCGCGCTGATGCCCTGGCTGACCGTTCGCGAGAACATCAGCTTCGGCCTTGAAATGCAGGGTCGCCCGGAGAAGGAACGTCGCCAGCTGGTGGACGAGAAACTCGAACTGGTGGGCCTGACCCAATGGCGCAACAAGAAGCCCGACGAGCTGTCCGGCGGCATGCAGCAGCGTGTGGGCCTGGCCCGTGCGCTGGCGATGGACGCCGACATCCTGCTGATGGACGAACCCTTCTCGGCACTCGACCCGCTGATTCGCCAGGGCCTGCAGGATGAACTGCTGGCACTGCAGAAGAAACTCAGCAAGACCATCGTGTTCGTGAGTCACGACCTGGACGAAGCCCTCAAGCTCGGTACCCGGATCGCGATCATGAAGGACGGCCGGATCATCCAGTACAGTGTGCCGGAAGAAATCGTGCTCAACCCGGCGGACGAATACGTGCGTACCTTCGTGGCCCACACCAACCCGCTGAACGTGCTGTGCGGTCGCAGCCTGATGCGCCCGATCAACGATTGCACCCGCATCAACGGCTCCCAGGTGTGCCTGGACCCGGGCAACGATTCGTGGATCGATCTGGCCGACGGCAACACCATCAAAGGCCTGCATCAGCACGGCGCACCCGTTGACCTGCAAAGCTGGGAACCGGGCCAGGCGGTGGAAAACCTGGGTCGCAAACCGACGGTCGTGCACTCGAACATCGGCATGCGCGAAGCCCTGCAGATCCGTTACCACACCGGCAACAAGCTGGTGCTGCAAGAGAACAACCAGCTGGTCGGCATTCTTGGCGACAGCGAGCTGTATCACGCGCTGTTGGGCAAGAACCACGGTTGATCGCAACACAGGCTTCAACGCAATACCTGTAAGAGCGCGCTTGCCCGCGACGGCGTCAGACCTTCAATACGAAGGTGTCTGACACAACGCATTCGCGGGCAAGCGCGCTCCTACAGGTGACCGTTTTCAACCTTTAAATCGGTGGTGTTAGCAGCTTTTCCGCACGCCCATGATTTTTTGTTGATTGAACGTTCAATTAAAAAGCACTAGACTGAAGGCCGTTTTTCAGTCGTTCACGATCACCCGGCGAGCCAAGGAGACTCACAGATGCCCAAGGTCGGTATGCAACCCATTCGTCGTCAACAGCTGATCCAGGCCACCCTCACGGCGGTCGATCAGGTCGGGATGGGGGACGCGAGCATCGCGCTGATCGCCAAGCTGGCGGGAGTCTCCAACGGCATCATCAGTCACTACTTTCAGGACAAGAACGGCCTGATCGCAGCGACCATGCGCCATCTGATGAATGCACTGATCGTCAATGTCGCCGAACGCCGTCAGGCGTTGGGCGATGACAGCCCCAGGGCGCACCTGATGGTCATCATCGAGGGCAACTTCGATGCAAGCCAGGTCAACGGCCCGGCAATGAAAACCTGGCTGGCCTTCTGGGCCACCAGCATGCACTCGCCGTCGCTGCATCGTTTACAGCGCATCAACGATCACCGCCTGTACTCGAACCTGTGCTGCCAGTTCCGCCGCGTACTGCCGCTGGATCAGGCACGCACCGCAGCCCGCGGCCTGGCCGCGCTGATCGACGGTTTGTGGCTGCGCGGCGCGCTGTCAGGCGACGGCTTCGACACCCAACAGGCGCAACAGATCGCCTACGAATACATGGACATGCAACTGGCAAAAGCGGCGCGCTGCTCCTGATACAGACGGCAGGCCGCCGAACATCGATCCCGACAGCGCCCGGCGCCCGGGATCAACGCCCATTACAGACAACTGCGAGGACTCTATGGCCCGTTTCGAATTGCAAAAACTCTACATTGACGGTGGTTACGTCGACGCCAGCAGCGACGCAACCTTTGAAGCCATCAACCCGGCCACCGGCGAAGTCCTCGCCAAGGTTCAGCGCGCCAGCAAGGCAGACGTCGAACGCGCCGTGGAGAGTGCGGAAAAAGGCCAGAAAATCTGGGCCGCCATGACCGCCATGGAACGCTCCCGCGTCCTGCGTCGCGCCGTCGACATCCTGCGTGAGCGCAACGATGAACTGGCCGAACTGGAAACCCTGGACACCGGCAAGGCGATTTCCGAAACCAAATACGTGGACATCGTCACCGGTGCCGACGTGCTCGAATACTACGCAGGCCTGGTGCCGGCCATCGAAGGCGAGCAGATTCCGCTGCGCAGCTCCTCCTTCGTCTACACCCGCCGCGAGCCGCTGGGCGTAACCGTGGGCATCGGTGCCTGGAACTACCCGATCCAGATCGCCCTGTGGAAATCCGCCCCGGCACTGGCCGCAGGCAACGCGATGATCTTCAAGCCAAGCGAAGTCACTTCGCTGACGACCCTGAAACTCGCTGAAATCTACACCCAGGCCGGCCTGCCGGACGGCGTGTTCAACGTGCTGACCGGCAGCGGCCGCGAAGTCGGCACCTGGCTGACCGAGCACCCGCGCATCGAGAAAGTCTCGTTCACCGGCGGCACCGACACCGGCAAGAAAGTCATGGCCAGCGCTTCGAGCTCGTCGCTCAAGGAAGTGACCATGGAACTGGGCGGCAAGTCGCCGCTGATCATCTTCGACGATGCCGATCTGGATCGCGCCGCCGACATCGCCATGATGGCCAACTTCTACAGCTCCGGTCAGGTCTGCACCAACGGCACCCGGGTGTTCGTGCCGAGCGCACTGAAGGCCGCGTTCGAAGCGAAAATTGTCGAGCGCACCAAGCGCATCCGCGTCGGCAACCCGCAGGATGACAACACCAACTTCGGCCCGCTGGTGAGCTTCGCCCACATGGAAAGCGTGCTGGGCTACATCGCCAAGGGCAAGGAAGAAGGCGCGCGCCTGCTGATCGGCGGTGATCGTCTGACCGAAGGCGAATTCGCCAACGGCGCGTTCGTGGCACCGACCGTGTTCACTGATTGCACCGATGAGATGACCATCGTCAAAGAGGAAATCTTCGGCCCGGTGATGAGCATCCTCAGCTACGACACCGAAGAAGAAGTGATCCGCCGCGCCAACGACACCGAGTTCGGCCTGGCAGCAGGCCTGGTCACCCGCGACATCAACCGCGCGCACCGGGTCATTCATCAACTGGAAGCCGGTATCTGCTGGATCAACGCCTGGGGCGAGTCCGACGCCAAGATGCCGGTCGGTGGCTACAAGCAGTCGGGCGTCGGCCGCGAAAACGGCATCAGCTCGCTGGCGCAGTACACGCGGATCAAATCGGTACAGGTCGAGCTGGGCGATTACGCCTCGGTGTTCTAACCCGCCCCACTCTCCCTTGTAGGAGCGCGCTTGCCCGCGACGACGTCAGCACCTTCAACATGGAGGTGACTGACATGACGCGGTCGCGGGCAAGCGCGCTCCTACAGTCGCCACCCCTTTTCTGAACGGAGGATCTCATGCCTCAGGAATTCGACTACATCATCATCGGCGCCGGCTCGGCCGGTAACACCCTGGCAGCCCGTCTCACCGAAGACGCGGGCGTCACCGTGCTGTTGCTCGAAGCCGGCGGTCCGGATTACCGCGCTGACTTCCGCACGCAAATGCCCGCCGCACTGGCCTTCCCGCTGCAGGGGCGTCGCTACAACTGGGCTTACGAAACCGAGCCCGAGCCGCACATGAACAACCGCCGCATGGAATGTGGCCGGGGCAAGGGCCTGGGCGGCTCGTCGCTGATCAACGGCATGTGCTACATCCGCGGCAACGCCATGGACTACGACGGCTGGGCGAAACACCCAGGGCTTGAAGACTGGTCCTACCTGGATTGCCTGCCGTATTTCCGCAAGGCCGAAACCCGCGACATCGGCGCCAACGACTACCACGGCGGCGAAGGCCCGGTCAGCGTGACCACGCCCAAGGCGGGCAACAATCCGCTGTTTCACGCGATGGTCGAAGCCGGCGTACAGGCCGGTTACCCACGCACGGACGATCTCAACGGCTACCAGCAGGAAGGCTTCGGCCCGATGGACCGCACCGTCACCCCAGCGGGCCGTCGCGCCAGCACCGCCCGCGGCTATCTGGATGAAGCCAAGCAGCGTGACACGCTGACCATCGTCACCCACGCCCTGACCGACCGCATTCTGTTCGACAACAAGCGCGCGGTCGGCGTGGCTTATCTGGTGGGCGACAGTGACACCCGCATCGAGGCCCGTGCCCGCAAGGAAGTGCTGCTGTGCAGCGGCGCCATCGCCTCGCCGCAGATCCTGCAACGCTCTGGCGTCGGCCCTGCCGATCTCCTGAAGAAGATGGACATCCCGCTGGTACACGACCTCCCAGGCGTAGGTGAAAACCTGCAAGACCACCTGGAGATGTATCTGCAATACGCCTGCAAGGAGCCGGTGTCGCTGTATCCGTCGCTGCTGTGGTGGAACCAGCCGGCCATCGGCGCCAAGTGGATGTTCCTGGGCAAGGGCATCGGCGCAAGCAACCAGTTCGAGGCCGGTGGGTTCATTCGTTCCCGCGAGGAGTTCGAATGGCCGAACATTCAGTATCACTTCCTGCCGGTGGCGATTAACTACAACGGCAGCAATGGCGTGAAAGAACACGGTTTCCAGGCCCACGTCGGTTCCATGCGCTCGCCGAGCCGTGGTCGCGTGCAGCTCAAGTCGAAGAACCCGCGCGAGTACCCGAGCATCCTCTTCAACTACATGGCCACCGAGCAGGACTGGCAGGAGTTTCGCGACGGCATTCGCCTGACCCGCGAAATCATGGCCCAGCCCGCGCTGGACCAGTACCGTGGCCGCGAGATCAGCCCGGGCCTGGACGTGCAGACCGACGAGCAGCTCGACGCCTTCGTGCGCGAACACGCCGAGACCGCCTTCCACCCTTCGTGCTCGTGCAAGATGGGCACCGATGAGATGGCAGTGGTCGATGGTCAGGGCCGGGTTCACGGGTTGCAGAACCTGCGGGTGGTCGATGCGTCGATCATGCCGATCATCACCACCGGCAACCTCAACGCACCGACGATCATGATGGCCGAGAAAATCGCCGACAAGATCCGTGGCCGCCAACCACTGCCGCGCAGCACGGCGAAGTACTTCGTGGCAGGCGATGCACCAGCGCGTGGCAAGCCGATGCGTGAGGTTGGCGAGAACGATCGCTGATCCCGCAAACACCTCCGCCCGTAGGAGCGCGCTTGCCCGCGATGGCGTCGTGTCAGGCACCGTCTTGATGTCTGACCCACCGCCGTCGCGGGCAAGCGCGCTCCTACAGAGTGATGATCGTTCCCGCGCTGCGCGTCACCCCACGATGCGTTACCAAGGGCCGCGCTAGTCGGTGTATCCGCGCTATGATTCTGCCCATTGCCCGTCCGAATTCAGCCAGGAGCCTTCGCGCATGTTCGATTTCTCCGCTCAGCTCAAGCAGCAGTTCGCTGCGTTGAAGAGCAGCGCACAGTTCTTCTCCCTGCGTTACGTCAAACAGACCAGCCAGCACCTCTCGGTGCGCAAGAACGTCGCCGAACCGCCGCAACTTAGCAGCGATGAAGGCGCGATGCTGACGGCGCGGGTCAATGGGGTCGAAGCCTACGCCGCCACCAACGACATCTCCCAGCGCGGCCTGCAAGCGGCCCTTGAACGCGCCGAAACCCTCGCGCGCATGCTGGCGCCCCACGCACTGCTCGACCTGAGCGAGCAGCCGGTGGCAACCGCTCGCGCCGATTACCTGTCACCTAACCTGGACAGCCCCTTCGCCTCCCTGGGCGACTGCTATGCCCTGCTCGGCAGCGAGTCGGCGGCGGTGCCCAAGGACGAGCGGCTGGTGAACTGGCAAGTCAGCCTGGGGCTGGAAAACGTCGAGCAGATCTACCTCAACAGCGCCGGTGCCGAACTGCGTCAGGCCCAGCGCTTCGTGTTCCCGGGATTGAGCGTGACCGCCTACGACGGCCAGGACAGCCAGACCCGCAGCCTGGGCCGGGAAAACTTCGGCCAGCAAGGTGGCGCGGAAGTCATCACCTCCTGCGGGATCATTGGCGCGGCGGCCAACGTGGCCGATCAGGCGCTGCAACTGCTGATGGCGCCCAACACGCCGACCGGTGCCCGCGACCTGCTGCTGACCCCGGACCAGATGATCCTGCAGATCCACGAATCCATCGGCCACCCGCTGGAACTGGACCGCATCCTGGGCGACGAGCGTAACTACGCGGGCACCAGTTTCGTGAAGGCCAGCGACTTCGGCAGCCTGCAATACGGCTCGAACCTGCTCAACGTGACCTTCGACCCGGACATCCCCGAACAACTGGCCAGTTACGCTTTCGACGACGACGGCACCCAGGCCAGCAAGCAGTTCCTGATCAGGGACGGCGTACTCGAACGTCCGCTGGGCGGTGCGCTGTCGCAGTACCGCAGCGGCATGGACGGCGTCGCTAACAGCCGCGCCTGCAGCTGGAACCGCGCGCCGATCGACCGCATGGCCAACCTCAACATCGAACCGGGTCACCGGTCGATGGAGCAACTGATTGGCGGCATCGAACACGGCATTCTGATGAGCACCAACCGTTCCTGGTCGATTGACGATGCCCGCAACAAATTCCAGTTCGGCTGCGAGTGGGGCCAGTTGATCGAAAATGGCGAACTCAAGGGCGTGGTGAAAAACCCGAACTACCGCGCCATCTCGGCGCAGTTCTGGCGCAACCTGAGCGCCGTAGGCGATGCCAGCACCTTCAAGGTGCTTGGCACGCCGAACTGCGGCAAGGGCGAGCCCAACCAGGTGGTCCGCGTGGGGCACGCCTCGCCTGCGTGCGTGTTTTCCCGTGTCGACGTTTTCGGAGGTGACGCCTGATGTCCCATCAAGATCAGTTCCACCGCCTGGTTGACTGGCTGCGCAGCGCGGTCAGCGCCACGCAACGCTTCACCCTCAGCTACAACGCCGAGGCATCGGACTTCATCCGCTTCAACCACGCAAAGGTGCGGCAGGCCGGGCAGGTTCAGCAGGCCAGTGTCTATTTCAAGCTGATCGAAGACGGCCGCCACGCCGACCTGAACCTGACACTGTCGGGCGACAGCGAAGTGGATCGCCAACGCCTGAGCGATGCCCTCAAGCAACTGCGCGAAACCCTGCCGCTGCTGCCAGCCGATCCCTGGCTGCTGCTCAACGACGACGCCTGGCAAAGCAGCAACGTGCAGGACCTGCCGCTGCCTGACAGCGCCCATGTGGTCGAGCAGATTGCGCAACTGGGCGAAGGCCTGGATCTGGTGGGCATCTACGCCGCCGGGCCGATCTATCGCGGCTTCGCTAGTTCGAGCGGTGCGCTGGGCTGGCATCAGGCGAACAGCTTCAACTTCGACTGGAGCCTGTTCCACGAAAACGGCCAGGCGGTGAAAGCCAACTACGCCGGCCACCAGTGGGATGACGGCGCGTTCAGCAGCCGCTTCGCCCTGGCCCGCGAGCAACTGACCTTTCTCGGTCAGCCAGCCCGCACCCTGGCACCCGGCCAATACCGCGCCTACCTGGCCCCGGCTGCACTGGAAGAAGTCACCGGCATGCTGTGCTGGGGCGGTTTCTCCGCGCAGTCGCTGGCCGACAAGACCAGCCCCTTGCAGCGCCTGTACGACGGTCAGGCCGCGCTCAGCCCGCTGGTGAGCATCGATGAACAGGTCAGCGGCTCGCTGTCGCCTGCGTTCTCCGGCGAGGGCTACCCGCGCTCGGACCTTGCGCTGGTAGCCGAAGGCGCAGCCCGTGATCGCCTGGTGGACTCGCGCAGCGCCGCCGAATACGGCCTGGCCGCCAACGGCGCCGGCTGGGGAGAATCGCCCAGCGCACTGAGCATGAGCGGTGGCTCGCTGGCACTGGACGACGTGCTCAAGGAGTTGGGCACGGGGCTGTACATCAGCAACCTGTGGTACCTGAACTTCTCCGACCGCACCGCCGGGCGCATGACCGGCATGACCCGCTTCGCGACGTTCTGGGTCGAAGACGGCAAGATCAAGGCGCCGGTCAGCACCATGCGTTTCGACGACAGCGTCTACAGCCTGCTGGGCAGCGCACTGGAACAATTGACCACGCAGAGGGAACTCATCCTGTCGACGAGTACCTACAGTCAACGTCAGACAGCCTCGAACCTGCTGCCGGGGGCGCTGGTCAGCAAGCTGACGCTGACGTTGTAGAACCCGTAGGAGCGCGATTGCCCGCGACCGCGCTGTGTCATGCGACATTGCGTTATCTGACACACCGCCATCGCGGGCAAGCGCGCTCCTACAAGGCTGCGTTCGCCAAATATAATCACAAGGACCCAGGACTCACATGCCGACCTCGACGCCGCAACTGGACGCCCGCACCCTGCGCTGGATGCCCTGGGTGATCGCCATCGCGTTTTTCATGCAAAGCCTGGACGGCACCATCCTCAATACCGCGCTGCCGTCCATGGCCCGTTCGCTGTCCGAAGACCCGCTGCGCATGCAGTCAGTCATCATCGCCTACATGCTGACCATCGCCCTGCTGATCCCGGCCTCGGGCTGGATCTCCGACCGTTTCGGGATCAAGCGGATTTTCTTCAGCGCCATCCTCTTGTTCAGCTTCGGCTCGCTGCTTTGCGCGGCGGCCAATTCCCTCGGCATGCTGGTCGCGGCGCGAGTGGTCCAGGGCCTGGGCGGCGCATTGATGATGCCGGTCGGCAGGCTGATCGTGCTGCGCGCCTACCCGCGAACCGAGCTGGTGCGTATCCTCAGTTTCATCACCATGCCTGCCCTGCTCGGCCCGCTGATGGGCCCCACCGTGGGCGGCTGGCTGGTGGAAATCCTCAGTTGGCACTGGATCTTCCTGATCAACATCCCGGTCGGCATCCTCGGCTGCTTTGCCGTGCGCAAGTTCATCCCGGACCTGCAGGGCGGCGGCCGTACGCCGTTCGATCTGGTCGGCTTCACGCTGTTCGGCGCGTCGATGGTGCTCATCACTATCGCCCTCGAAGGCCTGGGCGAACTGCACCTGCCACATTTGCGCGTGGTGATGCTGCTGTTCGGCGGCATGGCGTGCCTGGCGGCCTACTGGCTGCGCGCAGGGCACGTGGAGTCGCCGCTGTTTTCCGCTTCGCTGTTTCGTACCCGCAGTTTCGCGGTGGGCATCATGGGCAACCTGTTCGCCCGCCTGGGCAGCGGCGCGTTGCCGTTTCTGGTGCCGCTGATGCTGCAGGTGGCGCTGGGGTATTCGCCGTCCCATGCCGGGATGAGCATGATCCCGCTGGCATTGGCGGCCATGTTCGCCAAACCGCTGGCGACCCGGGCCATCGAACGCCTGGGCTATCGCATCGTGCTCACCGGCAACACCCTGCTGCTGGGCGCGCTGCTGGCCAGCATGGCGCTGATCGATGCCGACACGCCTTACTGGGTGCTGCTGATACACCTGGCGTTCCTCGGCGGGGTCAACTCACTGCAGTTCTCGGCCATGAACGCCGTGACTCTGATCGACCTGGACGATGCCAGCGCCGCCAGCGGCAACAGCCTGCTGTCGGTGGTTGCGCAGTTGTCCCTGAGCCTGGGCGTCGCCTGCGCGGCGGCGTTGCTGGGCGGCTTTACCGATGACGTCGCCACCGGCGAAGTCAGCAGCGTGCTCGGTGCGTTCCAGATGACCTTCCTTTGCGTGGGCGTGCTGGCGATGCTGGCCGCGTCGATCTTCCTGCAACTGTCACCGCGCATGCCCCCGGAAAACCCGCCACGCAAGCCCCAGACCGAGCCCGAGATCGAAGCGTAATGCTGTTGCTTTTGTAGGAGCGCGCTTGCCCGCGACGGCGGTATGTCAGACATGCCCACGGTGCCTGACATACCGCCGTCGCGGGCAAGCGCGCTCCTACGGGAGTATCGCCGGAACTGTCAGTCCAACCATTTATCGCCCGCGGCCCCAAGACAGGGGCTGCGACCTGATACACTGCGCGACATTTTGTTTTGCAGGCCACCCTTGTGACTAACACCGCGTTCAACTCATTGCCCCTTTCCGCCGCCATGCTGGCTAACCTGGAGTCCCTTGGTTATGCCCAGATGACGCCGATTCAGGCGCAGAGCCTGCCGGTGATGCTCAAGGGCATGGACCTCATCGCCCAGGCCAAGACCGGCTCGGGCAAGACCGCAGCCTTTGGTGTCGGCCTGCTCAATCCGATCAACCCGCGCTACTTCGGCTGCCAGGCCCTGGTGCTGTGCCCGACCCGCGAGCTGGCGGATCAGGTCGCCAAGGAAATCCGCCGTCTGGCCCGTTCCGAAGACAACATCAAGGTGCTGACCCTGTGCGGCGGCGTGCCGTTCGGCCCGCAGATCGGCTCGCTGGAGCATGGCGCGCACATCATCGTCGGCACGCCGGGGCGCATCCAGCAGCATTTGCGCAAAGGCTCGCTGGTGCTCGACGGCCTCAACACCCTGGTGCTGGACGAAGCCGACCGCATGCTCGACATGGGCTTCTACGACGCCATCGAAGACATCATCCAGCAGACCCCAGAGCGCCGTCAGACCCTGCTGTTCTCGGCAACGTACCCGGTGGGCATCAAGCAACTGGCGTCCAAGTTCATGCGTGACCCGCAGACCGTGAAGGTCGAAGCGCTGCACGCCGACAGCCAGATCGAGCAGATCTTCTACGAAATCTCTCCGGAGCAGCGCCTGGAAGCGGTGGTCAAGGTCCTCGACCACTTCCGTCCGCAGTCCTGCGTGGCGTTCTGCTTCACCAAGCAGCAGGTGCAGGAAGTGGTCGATCACCTGACCGCCAAGGGCATGTCGGCTGTCGGCCTGCACGGTGATCTGGAGCAGCGTGACCGCGACCAGGTGCTGGCGATGTTCGCCAACCGCAGTACTTCGGTGCTGGTCGCCACTGACGTTGCCGCCCGAGGTCTGGACATCGACGCGCTGGACATGGTGATCAACGTCGAGCTGGCCCGGGACTCGGAAATCCACATCCACCGCGTCGGCCGTACCGGTCGCGCAGGCGAAACCGGGATTGCCGTCAGCCTCGTCGCACCCGGCGAAAGCCAACGCGCCCGCGCCATCGAAGAACTGCAGAAAGCCTCGCTGAACTGGCAGCAGATCGACGACCTCAAGCGCAAGGAAGGCGGCAAGCTGCTCCCGCCGATGACCACCCTGTGCATCGGTTCGGGCCGCAAGGACAAACTGCGTCCGGGCGACATCCTCGGCGCGCTGACCGGCGAAGCGGGCATCCCCGGCACCCAGGTCGGCAAGATCGCGATCTTCGACTTCCAGGCCTACGTGGCCGTGGAGCGCAGCATCGCCAAACAGGCGCTGGAGCGTCTGAACAACGGCAAGATCAAGGGCAAGTCGTTGCGGGTGCGGATTCTCTAAGCACGCCGCCCTTCCCTTGTAGGAGCGCGCTTGCCCGCGACGACGTAGTGCCAGACGCCCTCGATGTGTCTGACCTGCCCCGTCGCGGGCAAGCGCGCTCCTACACGTCCAGCCTCAATACCCTTCATACCCCGAGGACACCGCTTTGCCCGTTACTGACGTTGTGATCATCGGCGCCGGCGCCGCCGGTTTGATGTGCGCCTTCACCGCCGCCAATCGTGGCCGCAAGGTGATGCTGATCGATCACGCCAACAAGCCGGGCAAGAAAATCCTCATGTCCGGTGGCGGTCGCTGCAACTTCACCAACATGTACACCGAGCCTGCAAACTTCCTCTCGCAGAACCCGCACTTCTGCAAATCGGCACTGGCCCGCTACACCCAGTGGGATTTCATCGAACTGGTGGCCAAGCACGGCGTGCCGTACCACGAGAAGAAACTCGGCCAGCTGTTCTGCGACAACAAGTCCAGCGACATCCTCGGCCTGCTGCTCAGCGAGTGCGATGACGCAGGCGTCGCGCTGCACATGGACACCTCGGTGCAGACCATCGAGAAGACCGACGCCGGCTACCTGTTGCAAACCACCCTGGGCGACATCAGTTGCCAGTCGCTGGTGATCGCCACTGGCGGGCTGTCGATTCCGACGCTGGGCGCCACAGGATTCGGCTATCAGGTTGGCAAGCAGTTCGGTCACACCCTGCTGCCCACCCGAGCAGGGCTTGTGCCGTTCACCATTACCGACCAGTTGAAAGAGCTGTGCACCGAGCTGACCGGCACTTCGGTGGACTGCCTGGTGAGCTGCAACGAGATCAGCTTCCGCGAGAACATCCTGTTCACCCACCGCGGCCTGAGCGGCCCGGCGATCCTGCAGATTTCCTCGTTCTGGAATCCCGGTGACGCAGTTGAAATCAACCTGATGCCCGACCACGATGCCCACGCCTGGCTGACCGAACAACAGGCCCAGCGCCCCAACAGCGAACTGAAAACCCTGCTCGGCGAGATCTTCACCAAGAAGATGGCCAACCTGATTGCCGAGCAATGGTTCGTGTCCAAGCCAATGAAGCAGTACACCCACGCGGAACTGGCCGACATCGCCGAAAAACTGGCGAGCTGGCAGGTGGTTCCGGCCGGTACCGAAGGCTATCGCACCGCCGAAGTGACGCTGGGCGGCATCGATACCCGTGAAGTGTCATCCAAGACCATGGAATCGCTGAAATCGCCGGGGCTGTATTTCATTGGCGAAGTGCTGGACGTCAGCGGGCACCTGGGCGGCTTCAACTTCCAGTGGGCCTGGGCCTCGGCGTACGCGGCGGCGCAGTACGTCTGATTCAGCGGCGAAACTCTGTAGGAGCGCGCTTGCCCGCGACTGCGGTGTGCCTGTGACAGATGGGTTGGCTGACACGCCGCCGTCGCGGGCAAGCGCGCTCCTACGATTTCGGTGCGCAGAGGATCGCGGCACGGAATAAATTTTGCTAAGCAGATGTACAGCGCTCATCAGGCGCTGTACATATCTCTGTGCAGATTGACTAGCGAACAGGCCGTCGGCGTACATGGCATCGAAATCGTGGCGTAACACCTTCCGCCGCCTCTGGGCGCTGGACAAGTTTTCCTACAGCGTGCGGGTATTCATCGCACTCACCGGCAGCATGGCCCTGTGCTGGTACCAGAACGAAATGTCGCTGGTCATCCCGCTGTTCCTGGGGATTATCGCCAGCGCCCTGGCCGAGACCGACGACAGTTGGCAGGGCCGTCTCAACGCGCTGGCCGTGACCCTGGTGTGCTTCAGTATCGCCGCGCTGTCGGTCGAGCTGCTGTTCCCCTACCCCGTCATCTTCATTTGCGCCTTCGCCCTCGCGGCATTCTGCCTGACCATGCTCGGCGCCCTGGGCGAACGCTACGGCGCCATCGCCTACGCCACTCTGATTCTCTCGGTCTACACCATGATCGGCGTGGACCAGCGCGGCGGCGAGGTGACCGATTTCTGGCACGAACCCATGCTGCTGGTGGCGGGCGCGGCCTGGTATGGCCTGCTCTCGGTGCTGTGGCAGATGCTGTTTTCCAACCAGCCGGTGCAACAGGCGCTCGCCCGGCTGTTCCGCGAACTGGGCTTGTATCTCAAGCTCAAGTCCGAGCTGTTCGAACCCATCCGCACGCTGGACGTCGAGGCCCGGCGCCTGGAGCTGGCCAAGCAGAACGGCAAGGTGGTCGCCGCGCTCAACGTGACCAAGGAAATCATCCTCAACCGGGTCGGCAGCGGTCGCCCCGGGTCCAAGGTCAGCCGCTACCTGAAGCTGTACTTCCTGGCCCAGGACATTCACGAGCGCGCCAGCTCGTCGCACTACCCCTACAACTCGCTGGCCGAGGCGTTTTTCCACAGCGACGTGCTGTTCCGCTGCCAGCGTCTGCTGCGCCAGCAGGGCAATGCCTGCCGTGATCTGTCTGTGTCGATCCAGCTGCGTCAGCCCTTCGTCTACGACGACAGCTTCGCGCACGCGCTGGATGATTTGCGTGCGTCCCTGGAGCACCTGCGCATTCAGAGCAACCCGGCCTGGCGCGGCCTGCTGCGTTCGTTGCGGGCGCTGGCCAACAATCTCGCCACCCTTGACCGCCTGCTCAGCGACGCCAGCAACCCCGACGCCCTGGCCGATGCCACCGACAGCAGCCTGCTGGACCGCTCGCCGCGCAACCTCAAGGATGTCTGGACCCGCCTGCGGCTGCAGCTCACGCCGACGTCCCTGTTGTTCCGTCACGCCTTGCGCCTGCCTCTGGCCCTGGTGGTCGGCTACATCATGCTGCACCTGATCCATCCCTCCCAAGGCTACTGGATCATCCTGACCACGGTATTCGTCTGCCAGCCCAGCTACGGCGCCACTCGGCGCAAGCTGGGGCAGCGGATCATCGGTACGGCCATCGGCCTGACGGCGGGCTGGATTCTGTTCGACCTGGTCACCTCACCGATTCTGCAATCGATGTGCGCGGTGCTGGCCGGGGTGGTGTTCTTCGTCAACCGCACCACGCGCTACACCCTGTCCACGGCGGCGATCACGGTGATGATCCTGTTCTGCTTCAACCAGGTGGGCAACAGTTACGGCCTGTTCCTGCCACGCCTGATGGACACCCTGCTGGGCAGCCTGATCGCAGGCCTCGCGGTGTTCCTGTTCCTGCCGGACTGGCAAGGCCGGCGCCTGAACAAGGTGCTGGCCAACACGCTCACCTGCAACAGCATTTACCTGCGTCAGATCATGCAGCAGTACGCCCGCGGCAAGAGCGACGACCTCGCCTATCGCCTGGCCCGGCGCAACGCCCACAACGCGGACGCCGCCCTGTCGACCACCTTGGCCAACATGCTGATGGAGCCCGGGCATTTCCGCAAAGAGGCCGATGTCGGCTTTCGCTTCCTGGTGCTTTCCCACACGCTGCTCAGCTACCTGTCAGGCCTGGGCGCGCATCGGGGCACCGAGCTTCCGGACGAGGTGCGCGAGCAGTTGATCGAAGGCGCCGGGGCGCAGTTGGCGTCGAGCATCGACGAAATCGCCCAGAGCCTGGCCAGCCGTGAAGCGGTGGCCGTACAAAGTGACGCCGAAGAGGCGCTGGCGGTGGATCTGGAGCAGATGCCCGAGGAGATCGACGAAGGTCAGCGCCTTGTGCAGACCCAGCTTGCGCTGATCTGCCGCCAGCTCGGGCCGCTGCGCACCCTCGCTGCACACCTGATCAAAGACCCGGTCAAAGAACCGCAGATTACAGACCGTGCAGCTTGAGCAGCTTGTCGTAGCTGCCGTCGGCCTTCATCGCGGCGATGGCCTTGTCGAAGTCGGCCACGATCTTGTCGTGGCCAGGGGTTTTCAGGCTGACGAGGATGAACAGCCCGTTTTCGCTGAGTGAGCGTGGCAGGAATTCGACGTTGTCACGGACTTCGGCGGGCTCGCGCCCCAGCGCCACCTTGGCCGCGTATTCGTCCTCGACGGTCAATTCGACCCTGCCCGCCGCCAGCATCCGAACTGCCGTCGAGAAGCTCGCCACCGGCACTTTCTTCAGATTGGTGTCGTTATCGAACGCAGGCGAGTAAGCATAGCTGCGCACCACCGCGATGGAGTACGGGTGCAGTTGGGTGAGGTTCTGATAATCGACGGTCGATTCCTTGCGCTTGAGAAAACGCAGGCGGTTGACGAGGTACTCCTGTGAAAACTCACCGATCTGCTCGCGATCTTCGCTGTACCAGGCGTTGATCAGCACGTCATAGCGGCCCTCGCCCACCCCATGAATCGCCCGCGCCCACGGCACCTGTTCATACTCGGTGGTGTAGCCGGCGCGGCCCAGTGCGGTGCGAATCAGGTCGGTGGAGAGGCCGTCGTTAAGCAGCGACACATCGGCGTAAGGCGCCCATGCATCACCCACCAGGCGGAGTGTCTGCGCCGCCGCGCCATGGGCGATCAGCAGCATTCCCAGCAGCACCACGGCTCGCACCAAACGCGACATGCTCAGAATCCTTCAGGCAACGGATGGCAACTGGCCTTCATTGAAGACCTGTTCGGTCGATTTCACAACTCACAAGAACATGAACTTTGTGCGGCAGTTCAAGAATTACAACTCCCCTGCTCCTGTAGCCCGCGACCGCGGTATTTCATGCAACATTGCGCTGTCTGGTCCACTGCAATCGCGGGCAAGCGCGCTCCTACGGCTGTTCAAGGCAGACTGTGGATTTGGGGTTGGCGCATTAAGCGTTTAGTATCCGGCATGGACTTTTTTTCGTGAGCCGGCTTCATGTCTATCAACTGGATTTGCAAACACCACACCGCCCTGACCAAAGAGCAGTTGTACGCCATTTTGCAGCTGCGCGCGCAGGTGTTCGTGGTGGAACAGAAATGTTGGTACCAGGACGTCGACGGCCAGGACCTGGTGGGCGATACCCGCCACCTGATGGCCTGGCAAGGCGATGAACTGGTCGCGTACCTGCGCCTGCTCGACCCGATCCAGCAGGACGGTGACGTGACCATTGGCCGGGTGGTGACTGCCCCTTCCATGCGCAACAAGGGCATGGGCCATGAACTGATGGTGCAGGCGCTGGAACATGCCGAACGCAACTGGCCCGACCAGCCGATCTACCTGTCGGCGCAGGCCCACCTGCAAGGCTATTACAGCCGTTACGGCTTCAACCCCGCAGGCGAGGTGTACGTCGAGGACGGCATCCCGCACATCGGCATGCGCCGCGACCTGGACTGAGTCAGGGATACCCCAGCACCGCCTTGATCCGCGAGAGGTTCGCGTCGATCCACTGCCGGTCGATGGCGCCCCAGTCGCGGATCCGGTAGCTGCCGGCATGATTGCGCCCGCCGTCCTGTTGCTCGAATTCACAGACGATATCCAGATCCGCCAGCGCCGCGATGGTGTCCTGGGCGGTGCGCCGCGGCATGCCGGTGACGTCGGTCAGGGCCGGCACGCTGCTGGCGATTTCGCTGTCGATCAGATACGCCACGTACAGGCGCCGGTAGAAGCTGCTCTTGGTCTTGCTGACATCCATCGTCAGGTCCTTGTGGATGAAGAGTGCATTGTCGTTATACAGCCCCTGTAGGAGTGAGCTTGCTCGCGATTACGGTTTACCAGACGCTGCACTATCGACTGACACACCGCAATCGCGAGCAAGCTCACTCCTACAGGTCAGCGGCGGATTCTAATTCTGCATATCCCGCCACGTCAGGTACACCCGCAGGTCGAACTCCAGCTGGTGATACCCGGGCTGCATGTACTCACACAATTTGTAGAACGCCTTGTTGTGCTCGCTCTCTTTGAAGTGCGCAAGCTCGTGCACCACGATCATCTTCAGAAACTCCGGTGCCGCATCCTTGAACAGGGACGCCACGCGGATTTCTTTCTTGGCCTTGAGCTTGCCGCCCTGCACCCGCGACACGGTGGTGTGCAGCCCCAGCGCGCGGTGCGTGAGGTCCAGGCGGTTGTCGAACAGCACCTTGTCGATGGTCGGCGCATTGCGCAGGTGTTCCTGCTTGAGGGCCAGGGCGTAGGCGTACAGCGCCTTGTCGCTCTGTACGTCATGCCGCCCGGGATAGCGCTGTTGCAGGTAGGCGCCCAGCTTGTCCTGGGCGATCAACTGGCGAACCTGATCCTGCAGCGACGCCGGATAGGCCTGCAGGTACTTGAGTGGCGTGACGGCGGTAACGGTCATGGTGAGGTCAGGAAACGGAAAAGGCGCCAGTCTAGCGCTTCAATCATGGCCAAGCAGCGGATCTTTGCCCGGCAGCACGGTCGGCTCGACGAAACGCAGCGCGTCGTCCGGCGTCTGCGGGTGCGCCAGCAAAAAGCCCTGGATGATCTGGCAACCGTTTGCGACCAGCCACTGATACTGCTCCAGCGTTTCGACACCCTCGGCTATCACTTCGATATTGAGCAAGCGGCACATGTCGATAATGCTGCGCGCCACCGCCAGGTCCCTTGGCGAACTCATCATGCCACCGATGAAATGCCGGTCGAGCTTGAGCGTATCAAGATCCAGGTTGCGCAAGTGCGCCAGGGAGCTGTCCCCCGCGCCGAAGTCATCCAGCGAGACCCGCACGCCAATGTCATGCAGTTGCTGGAGCTGTTTGCGGCTGTGCACCAGGTTATGCACCAGCGACGGCTCGGTGATCTCGACCTCCAGTTGCCGAGGCTTCAGGCCGTGCAGGTGAATGGCCCGTGAAAGCTCCGCCGCCAGGTTGGGCATGCTGAACTGCGCAGGACTTACGCTGACACTCATGACCAGATCATCGGGGAACACGTCCTGCCAGCGTTTGCGCTGCGCGGCCCCCTGCTCGAAAATCCAGCTGCCGAGCTTGTTGATCAGACGTGTCTCTTCCAGCAGCGGAATGAACAGGCTCGACGGCACGTCGCCGGCGTCCGGGTGATTCCAGCGCAACAGCGCCTCGAAGCCGCGAGTGCAGCCGGTGACCACGTTGATCTGTGGCTGATAGACGATGGAAAAATCCTTGCCCTCGATGGCCGTGCGCACACTTTCTTCGAGCATCAGGCGCGAACGTGCGCGACCGTTCATGTATTGGTCATAGAAGCGATATTGCTGGCGCCCCGCCCGTTTGGCCTCGTACATGGCGATGTCGGCTGCGCGCAACAGGCCATCCAGGTTGGTGCCGCAATCGGGATACACCGCAATACCGATACTGGCGCCAAGAGTCGCCTCGATTCCGTCGACGTGACGCCGGGCCGAGACGCGCTCGATGAGTTTCTCCGCGACCTTGGCCGCGTGCTCGGGGAAGTCCAGGCCGTCGATGACCACCACGAACTCGTCGCCACCCATGCGCGCCAATACGTCGTAGGGGCGCAGACATTCCTTGAGCTGCTCAGCGACCCAGACCAGCACCTGATCGCCGGCGTCGTGCCCCAGCGAATCATTGACGTGCTTGAAGCCGTCCAGATCCAGATAGAGCACCACCAGGTATTTTCCGGCGTGCTCGTTGCGCGACAGCATGCCTTCGACAGTCTGGTAGAAACCACGGCGATTGAGCAGCCCGGTCAGCGAATCGGTCACGGCCTGATGTTCGAGCTGGCGGTACAGGTCGCGCACCACCGACATGTCGAGCACGCTCAACACCATGGCTTTCTGTTCTTCGGGCAACGGCGCGCAGGACAGCGCAACCGGCACCTGGCGGCCTTCCGGCGTGCGCAGGATCGCGTCGTGCACGCGATAAGTGTCGGCGCGGCGATAGTGGTGATAGAACCCCGAGTCCATCCATTCGCTGACGTAGGGTTCTTGCAGGTAGCCGCACAGCGAGGTGCCGCGCAGCTCGCCGTCGGTCATGCCCAGCAGCCGGCAGATCGCGGGGTTGGCAAAACTGATGTTGCCATCTTCGCCGACCACCAGAATGCCCTCGGCCACATTGGCCAGCACCGAGGCGTTGAACGCCCGCGCCGACTCAAGCTCACGGCTGAGTTTCTGCAGGGCGCGGCGATTCTGCTGATGCTCCAGCAGCGCCTGAACCTTGGGCTTGAGGACGTTGGGGTCGAACGGTTTGAACAGGTAGTCCACCGCGCCGCTGGCGTAGCCCTTGTGCACGGCATCGCGAGACTGCTCGTTGGCGGTCAGGAAGATGATCGGGGTCAGCCGGGTTCGCTGGCTGCCGCGCATCAGCCGCGCGACTTCGAAGCCGTCCATCTCGGGCATCTGTACGTCGAGCAGGACGATGTCGACATCGACATCCAGAAGCAGCCCCAGGGCTTCCATACCCGAACTGGCCGTGACGATTTCCCAGTCCTGTCGTTGCAGGACCGCACGCATCGTGACCAGGTTTTCAGGGTAGTCATCGACTACCAACAGGACTGATTTGCCATTAGGTGGCTGTGGTTGCACGCATTCCATGCTGCTACTCATTTCACGTTACTGCCTGGTGAAAGGGCTCCGCCCGTGAATCGGATCGCCTTTACTCTAGCCCCGAATGCGGAAAAGAGAAGCAGCGCCACCGTTATGCCATCTCTAAATAATACACAAGCCGACTAACGGTATCTCCTCTAACAGCCCCACCCAAACGGATAGAGCGAGGAAATAGCGGCCTTTTGACTGTATCCGTTCGACGGAATCACATTAACAAAGCAGGCCCCCATACGTATAAGGAGCACCCCTGAAACCCTTGCGCCAGACACGTTTACTGGCAATGAGACATATCGGACAGCATACACAATGATTGATCTGGGATCGTGGAATCTGAGCATTCCAGTGGGCTCGCCCCCCGCTACCATCGAAACGAAGAAGCTCGTCCAGGGATACGACGACAAATATTTCAAATCCGGCTCGTCGAACGTCACTTTCTGGGCTCCGGTCACCGGCGCCAAGACTGCCAACGCCATCTACCCGCGTACGGAACTTCGCGAAACCTTCTCTGACGGCACCCTGCGCAACTGGTCCTACACCGACGCCGACAATTTCCTCAATGCCAAGCTCAAGGTGCTGCAGGTGCCCTCCTCGGGGCGCGTGGTGATCGGCCAGATTCACGTCTACGAAAGCACCCAGCCACTGCTGAAGATCGAATACCAGTACCGCGACGCCACCAAGGACGGCGCCATTGTGGCCAAGGTGCGATTTCATCCCACCGACAAGAAAGCGCGGATTTTTACCGTGGCCGAGGGCATCCCCCTCAATGAAACCTTCAATTACGAAATCCACCTGAACAAGGCCGGCTTGTTGACCGTCAAGGCAGGGAACATGGCCTGGTACGACCGCATCAGCGCGACCTGGAGCAAAGAACAGCTGTATTTCAAAGCCGGCGTGTACACCCAGGACAACACCGGGTATACCAGCGAAGGCGGAAAGACGATGTTTTTCAACCTGGATATCGACCACCGCAAGACCTGAAAACACCTCATGCCCCGTAGGAGCGCGCTTGCCCGCGATGGCAGTGTGTCAGGCCACTCATGGATATCTGACACACCGTAATCGCGGGCAAGCGCGCTCCTACAGCAAAGAAAAAAGCCCGCGCTCCTTGCGAAGCGCGGGCTATCCTTTATAGGCAGGTTTTTACGCCGCCTTGTACTCTTTCTCAGCCGCTTCGAATCGCGCCTGCATACCCGGCGTCGGCCCTTTGCCCATCAGGCTGAACACCACGATGGCAATGCTGGCGAAGATGAAGCCCGGAATGATTTCGTACAGCCCCAGCAGTTCGAAATGCTTCCACAGCACCACCGTGATCGCACCCACCAGAATCCCGGCCAGGGCACCGTTGCGGGTCATGCCTTTCCAGATCACGGAAATCAGCACCACCGGCCCGAACGCTGCACCGAAGCCAGCCCAGGCGTAGCTCACCAGGCCCAGCACGCGGTTTTCCGGGTTGGCGGCCAGCGCAATGGCGATCAGCGCCACCAGCAACACCATCGCCCGGCCCACCCAGACCAGCTCAAGCTGCGAAGCGCCTTTGCGCAGGAAGGCCTTGTAGAAGTCCTCGGTCAGGGCACTGGAGCACACCAGCAACTGGCAGCTCAGGGTACTCATGACCGCCGCCAGAATGGCTGACAGCAATACGCCAGCGATCCACGGGTTGAACAGGATCTTCGCCAGCTCAATAAACACCCGCTCATGGTTTTCGGTTACCGGAACCGCCATGTCCGGGTGCGCCGAGAAGTAGGCGATCCCGAAGAAGCCCACCGCCACAGTGCCGCCCAGGCACAGGATCATCCAGGTCATGGAGATACGGCGGGCGTTGGCAATCGACTTGACCGAATCCGCCGCCATGAAGCGCGCCAGGATATGCGGCTGGCCGAAGTAGCCCAGGCCCCAGCCCATCAGCGAAATGATGCCGATGAAGGTGGTGTTCTTGAGCATGTCGAAGTTGGCCGGATCTTTCGCTTCGATGGCCAGGAACGTGGTGTCGACGCCTCCGGTGGCCAGCAGGACGATGATCGGCGTGAGAATCAGCGCGAAAATCATCAGGGTGGCCTGTACGGTATCCGTCCAGCTTACGGCCAGGAAACCGCCGATGAAGGTGTAGGCAATGGTCGCCGCAGCGCCCGCCCACAGGGCCGACTCGTAGGACATGCCAAAGGTGCTTTCGAACAGGCGCGCGCCTGCGACGATGCCCGAAGCGCAGTAGATGGTGAAGAACACCAGGATCACGATCGCCGAAATCACCCGCAACAGACCGCTGTTGTCCTCGAAACGGCTGGAAAAGTAATCCGGCAGCGTCAGCGCGTCACCGTTATGCTCGGTCTGCACCCGCAGGCGCCCCGCCACGAACAGCCAGTTCAGGTAGGCACCGACGATCAGGCCGATGGCGATCCAGCTTTCCGACAGGCCGGACATGTAGATTGCGCCGGGCAAGCCCATCAGCAGCCAGCCGCTCATGTCGGAGGCACCCGCCGACAACGCAGTGACGACGCTGCCCAGGCTGCGGCCGCCGAGGATGTAGTCCGAGAGGTTATTGGTGGATCGATAGGCCATCAGTCCGATCAGGACCATTGCCGCGATGTAGATCACGAAGGTGATCAGGGTTGGGTTACTGACGCTCATTGGGTGTCCATGCTTTATATTTTTATGGCAGGGGGCAACGGGTTGCACCAAGGGCGCGCATGCTAGACAGAATGGCAACCCAGGCGCAACCAGAAGATGAGAATCAGTTGCACCCGAATGGACAAAAAATGTAACCAACTGGTTTTATTAGGCTTTCGGAAAAGCGCCGCAGCACGCCGCAACGCCTGATTACTGGGGGCCTTCGCCCCACTTCGGGGCATGCGTGACGCTTTCTGAAATATTCGGAAAAAACAGGTTGCACCCGGTTGCACCCCGTCCGATGCGCAGATAATCTTGGCGGCAACGATAGCCACGCGAACAGTGGCTCCTATGAGGACAAGAAATGGCCACCACTACTCTGGGCGTCAAACTCGACGACCCGACCCGCGAGCGTTTGAAGGCAGCTGCGCAGTCCATTGACAGGACCCCGCACTGGCTCATCAAGCAGGCAATCTTCAATTACCTGGAAAAGCTCGAGAGTGGTGCAACCCTCAACGACCTCAATGGCCTGACCGGCAAGGATTCCGACGATCAGGGCGACCTGCCGGCCGACAATGGCCACCAGGCGTTCCTCGAATTCGCCGAAAGCATCCTGCCGCAGTCGGTGCTGCGCGCCGCGATCACTTCCGCCTACCGCCGCCCGGAACCCGAAGTGGTGCCGATGCTGCTGGAACAGGCTCGTCTGGCCCAGCCGATGGCCGACGCCACTCATAAACTGGCCGCCTCCATTGCCGAAAAACTGCGCAACCAGAAGAGCGCCGGTGGCCGTGCCGGCATCGTGCAGGGCCTGCTGCAGGAATTCTCATTGTCGTCCCAGGAAGGCGTGGCGCTGATGTGCCTGGCCGAAGCGCTGCTGCGCATCCCGGACAAAGGCACCCGCGATGCCCTGATCCGCGACAAGATCAGCACCGGCAACTGGCAACCGCACCTGGGCAACAGCCCATCGCTGTTCGTCAACGCCGCCACCTGGGGCCTGCTGCTGACCGGCAAACTGGTCAGCACCCACAACGAGGCGGGCCTGACCTCTTCACTGAGCCGCATCATCGGCAAGTCCGGCGAGCCGATGATCCGCAAGGGCGTCGACATGGCCATGCGCCTGATGGGCGAGCAATTCGTGACCGGCGAAACCATTGCCGAAGCCCTGGCCAACGCCAGCAAGTTTGAATCCAAAGGTTTCCGCTACTCCTACGACATGCTCGGCGAAGCCGCACTGACCGAGCACGACGCACAGAAATACCTGGCCTCGTACGAACAAGCCATCCACTCCATCGGCAAAGCCTCCCACGGCCGTGGGATCTACGAAGGTCCGGGCATTTCCATCAAGCTGTCGGCACTGCACCCGCGCTACAGCCGCGCCCAGTACGAGCGCGTCATGGAAGAGCTGTATCCACGCCTGCTGTCGCTGACCCTGCTGGCCAAGCAGTACGACATCGGCCTGAACATCGACGCCGAAGAGGCCGACCGCCTGGAGCTGTCGCTGGACCTGCTCGAACGCCTGTGTTTCGAACCGCAACTGGCGGGCTGGAACGGCATCGGCTTCGTGATCCAGGCCTACCAGAAGCGCTGCCCGTACGTGATCGACTACGTCATCGACCTGGCTCGTCGCAGCCGTCACCGCCTGATGATTCGCCTGGTGAAAGGCGCCTACTGGGACAGCGAGATCAAGCGCGCCCAGGTCGAAGGCCTGGAGGGCTATCCGGTCTACACCCGCAAGGTGTACACCGACGTTTCCTACATCGCCTGTGCTCGCAAACTGCTGTCGGTGCCGGAAGTCATCTACCCGCAGTTCGCGACTCACAACGCCCACACGCTGTCGGCTATCTACCACATTGCCGGTCAGAACTATTACCCCGGCCAGTACGAATTCCAGTGCCTCCACGGCATGGGCGAGCCTTTGTACGAGCAGGTTGTAGGCAAAGTCGCCGATGGCAAGCTGAACCGTCCGTGCCGTGTGTACGCTCCGGTCGGCACCCACGAAACGCTGTTGGCCTACCTGGTGCGTCGCCTGCTGGAAAACGGCGCCAACACCTCGTTCGTCAACCGAATCGCCGACCAGTCGATCTCCATCCAGGAACTGGTGGCCGATCCGGTGTCCAGCATCGAGCGCATGGCCACCCAGGAAGGCGGTTTCGGCCTGCCGCATCCGCGCATTCCATTGCCGCGTGACCTGTATGGCAGCGAGCGCGCCAACTCGGCGGGCATCGATATGGCCAACGAACACCGTCTGGCGTCGCTGTCCTCGGCCCTGCTGGCCACCGCCCACAACGACTGGAAAGCCCTGCCGATGCTGGCGCACCCGGTCAGTGCGGGCGCTGAAACCCCGGTGCTGAACCCGTCCGACCTGCGTGATGTGGTCGGTCATGTGCAGGAAGCCAGCATCGAAGACGTCGACAACGCCCTGCTCGGCGCACTGAGTGCCGGTCCGATCTGGCAAGCCACGCCGCCTGCAGAGCGCGCCGCGATCCTGGAGCGTGCCGCCGACCTGATGGAAGCCGACATCCAGCCGCTGATGGGCCTGCTGGCCCGCGAAGCCGGCAAGACCTACGCCAACGCCATCGCCGAAGTGCGCGAAGCCGTGGACTTCCTGCGCTACTACGCCGTGCAGGCGCGCAACGATTTCAGCAACGACGCCCATCGCCCGCTGGGCCCTGTGGTGTGCATCAGCCCGTGGAACTTCCCGCTGGCCATCTTTAGCGGCCAGGTGGCTGCGGCACTGGCTGCGGGCAACCCGGTCCTGGCCAAGCCTGCCGAACAGACCCCGCTCGTCGCTGCCCAGGCCGTGCGTTTCCTGCTCGAAGCCGGTATCCCCGAAGGCGTGGTGCAACTGTTGCCCGGCCGTGGCGAGACCGTCGGTGCGCGCCTGGTCGGCGATGATCGCGTCAAGGGCGTGATGTTCACCGGCTCCACCGAAGTCGCCCGCCTACTGCAACGCAACATCGCCGGTCGCCTGGATTCTCAAGGCCGTCCGATTCCGCTGATCGCCGAAACTGGTGGCCAGAACGCAATGATCGTCGACTCCTCGGCGCTGACCGAACAAGTGGTCATCGACGTGGTGTCCTCGGCGTTCGACAGCGCCGGTCAGCGCTGCTCAGCCCTGCGCGTACTGTGCTTGCAGGAAGATTCCGCCGACCGTGTCATCGAAATGCTCAAGGGCGCCATGGCCGAAAGCCGCCTGGGTAACCCTGAGCGCCTGTCCGTGGACATCGGCCCGGTGATCGACGCCGAAGCCAAGGCAGGCATCGAGAAACACATTCAGGCCATGCGCGACAAAGGCCGTAACGTTTACCAGGTCGCCATCGCCGACAGCGACGAAATCAAGCGCGGCACCTTCGTGATGCCGACCCTGATCGAGCTGGAAAGCTTCGACGAGCTGCAGCGTGAAATCTTCGGCCCGGTCCTGCACGTGGTGCGCTACAAGCGCAAGGAACTGGATCAGTTGATCGCCCAGATCAATGCGTCGGGCTACGGCCTGACCCTGGGTGTACACACCCGCATCGACGAGACCATCGCCAAGGTGATCGACTCGGTGAACGCGGGCAACATGTACGTCAACCGCAACATCGTGGGTGCGGTGGTCGGGGTGCAACCGTTCGGCGGCGAAGGCCTGTCGGGGACCGGCCCGAAAGCCGGTGGCCCGCTGTACCTGTATCGTCTGCTGTCGACGCGCCCTGCCGATGCCGTGCAGAAATCCTTCGCGCTGCGTGAAGCCGGGACTACACCGGACACCCGCATGCGCGACGTGCTGCTCAAGCCACTGACCGCCCTGCAAGCCTGGGCTGCGAGCCAGCAACTGGCGGATCTGGAGGCGGTGATCTCGCAGTTCGCCGAGCAATCGCAAAGCGGCGTCACTCGCCAGCTGGCAGGCCCGACCGGCGAGCGCAACAGCTACAGCATCTTGCCCCGCGAGCACGTGCTGTGCCTGGCAGAAGATGAGGCCGACTTGCTGACGCAACTGGCTGCGGTCCTGGCGGTTGGCAGCACTGCCATCGTGCCGGACAACGAGCTGAGCAAACCGCTGTTCAAACGCCTGCCAAAAGAAGTTCAGGCGCGGATCAAGCTGGTAGGCGACTGGAACAAGGACGACGTACTGATCGAAGCCGTACTGCACCACGGCGACTCCGACCAGTTGCGCGTCATCTGCGAGCAAGTCGCCCAACGCAACGGCGCCATCGTGGGTGTGCACGGCCTGTCCAAAGGCGAAACCAGCATCGCGCTGGAACGCCTGGTGATCGAACGCGCGCTGAGCGTAAACACCGCGGCAGCAGGTGGTAACGCAAGCCTGATGACGATTGGCTAACCCCCCCCGATAAAACGCAATAACACCGTAGCAGTCCGGCTTGCCGGCGACAGCGCCCACAAAATCGCCCCCGCCGGCGAGCCGTGCTCCTACAGGTGACCTAAACCAACCTCTGTAGGAGCGCGCTTGCCCGCGACAGGGCCAGGTCAGGTCCCCTGCGTTGTCCGCCCCGACGCAATCGCCGGCAAGCGCGCTCCTACACACCCTGCGGCGCTTCGACCATTCGCGCCCAACCCCACCCACCGTAGCAGTCCGGCTTGCCGGCGGGGCCACCCTCAAAATCGCCCCCGCCGGCGAGCCGTGCTGCTACGGATCATCTACCTCAACCTCTGTAGGAGCGCGCTTGCCCGCGACAGGGCCAGGTCAAATACCCCTGCGTTGTCTGCCCCGACGCAATCGCGGGCAAGCGCGCTCCTACACGCTCTGCGGCGCTTCGACCATTTGCGCCCAACCCCACCCACCGTAGCAGCACGGCTTGCCGGCGGGACCACCCTCAAAATCGCCCCCGCCTCCAAGCCATACTCAGATAGACAATCGGCCCCGATCGCTGTGGGAGCGCGCTTGCCCGCGATTGCGTTGGGTCAGACGCCATTGCGGAATATGTGTTGACGCAATCGCGAGCAAGCTCACTCCTACAGGTTCTGCGGACGTTCGACCATTTGCGCCCAACCCCACCCACCGCAGCAGTCCGGCTTGCCGGCGACAGCGCCCTCAAATCGCCCCCGCCGGCAAGCCGTGCTGCTACAGGTGACCGAAACCAACCTCTGTAGGAGCGCGCTTGCCCGCGACAGGGCCAGGTCAGATCCCCCTGCTCCTACACACCCTGCGGCGCTTCGACCATTCGCGCCCAACCCCACCCACCGTAGCAGTCCGGCTTGCCGGCGACAGCGCACTCAAAATCGCCCCCGCCTCCAAGCCATACTCATATAGACAATCGGCCACGATCTCTGTGGGAGCGGGCTTGCCCGCGAAGGCGTCGTGCCAGCCATCATTGCAATACATGTGTTGACGCAATCGCGGGCAAGCGCGCTCCTACGGGTTTGGCGGTGTTTGAGCGGCCTGCGTTCTACCCCCCCATCACCCAAATCAATCTTGCTACCCACCCCACTCTCACCCTCCTAGACTCGGCAGCACTTCAATGAAAGGTACGCCGCCATGTCCGAGATGCTGCTCAGTTCCCGCAATCTGGCTTTCGAGCTGTATGAGGTGCTGGACGCCGAGGCGCTGACTCGGCGGGGGCGTTTTGCCGAGCACAGTCGGGAGACGTTCGACGCGGCGATCACGACGGCGCGGACCATTGCCGAGAAGTTCTTTGCCCCGCATAACCGCAAGAACGATGAAAACGAGCCGCGCTACGAGAACGGCGAGGCGGTTTTGATTCCTGAGGTCAAACCTGCGGTGGATGCGTTTCTCGAGGCGGGTTTTCTCAATGCCGCTCGCGGTTTCGAAGACGGCGGTATGCAGCTGCCGACGCTGCTGTCTCAGGCCTGTTTTGCGCACTTTCAGGCGGCCAACGCGGCTTCTGCGTCCTATCCGTTTCTGACCATGGGCGCGGCGAACCTGATCGAGAACTTCGGCAGCGAGGAGCAAAAGCGTCGCTTCCTGCAGCCGATGATCGAGGGCCGGTTCTATGGCACCATGGCCCTGACCGAGCCCCACGCCGGCTCGTCCCTGTCGGACATCCGCACCCGTGCCGAGCCCGCAGCAGACGGCAGCTATCGCTTGCGGGGCAACAAGATCTTTATCTCAGGCGGCGACCATCCGCTGTCGGAAAACATCGTCCATCTGGTGCTGGCCAAGCTGCCGGACGCGCCTGCCGGGGTGAAGGGGATTTCGCTGTTCATCGTGCCGAAATTTCTGGTCAACGACGACGGCAGCCTGGGGCCGCGCAACGATGTGCTGCTGGCCGGGCTGTTCCACAAGATGGGCTGGCGTGGCACCACGTCCACCGCGCTGAATTTCGGCGACAACGGCAACTGCACGGGATATCTGATCGGCAAGCCGCACCAAGGCCTGAGCTACATGTTCCAGATGATGAACGAGGCGCGCATCGGCGTCGGCATGGGTGCGGTGATGCTGGGTTACGCCGGCTACCTGTACTCGCTGGACTACGCCCGCGAGCGTCCGCAAGGCCGGCTTCCCGAGAGCAAGAACCCGGAAAGCGCGCAGGTTTCGATCATCCAGCATGCCGACGTCAAACGCATGCTGCTGACCCAGAAAGCCTATGTCGAAGGTGGGTTCGATCTGGGCCTGTATGCCGCCCGTCTGTTCGACGACACGCAAACCGGTGAGACCCCGGAGCAGCGCACCCAGGCTCATGAACTGCTGGACCTGCTCACGCCCATCGTCAAATCCTGGCCATCGGAGTTTTGCCTCAAGGCCAACGAGCTGGCGATCCAGATCCTCGGCGGCCACGGCTACACCCGCGAATACCCGGTGGAGCAATACTACCGCGACAACCGCCTGAACCCGATCCACGAAGGCACCCACGGCATTCAGTCGCTTGACCTGCTGGGGCGCAAGCTGGCGCAGAACGGCGGCGCCGGGCTCAAACAACTGCTGCGTCTCATTGCAGCCACCTGTGAGCGTGCGCAGCAGCACCAGAACCTCGACTCGTTGCGTGAGCCGCTGGAAAAGATCGTCGCCAACCTGCAAGTGGTCACGCTGGCACTGCTGACCGACCTGGCCCAAGGCAAAGTCACGAGCACACTGGCCAACTCGGCGCTGTATCTAAAAGCCTTCGGCCATACCGTGATCGGCTGGCGTTGGCTGGAGCAGGCGATTCGCGCTCAGGAGGGTCTGAATGCAGGCAACGAAACCGACGCCGACTTCTACCGGGGCAAGCTGCAAGCGGCGCGCTACTTCCTGACATGGGAAGTGCCAGCCTGCCACCACGAGCTTGCGATTCTGCAAGCCCGTGACGATGTCTGCCTCTCAATGCCGGACAGCGGTTTCTGACCCTGCGCTATGGCTGGAGCGGAAAGAACCTGTCCACCAGCCCCTTCGCGTCGGGCCCTAGTCTCGCGGCATAGTGCGCCCGGTTGAAAGGCAGGCCGGTGCGCATGTCATAGACAGTACCCGCCACTCGTTCCGGAGTGATCTGTTTGAGCTGCACATTTACAAAGCGATAGCGGTTGCCGGCCACTTCCTGGATACGCTGGATTTCAAAGTAGTTGCCGGGCACGAACACCGATTCGACTTCTTCAGGGCTGACAGAAAAGGGACTGATCGGCGTGGCGGTGAGGTATTGCCGTTCAGGAAGCTCGAAGACCACTGAGGTGTCATCGAAGGTAATGCTGCCATGATAGGTGTCCGAGGCGGCGCCGCCTTGGCTGCTGGAAAACACCCGGGCGATGTACGGATTTTCACTGAACGAGGTGATGTCGGTGTTGACCAGCACATCGCCGGGCTTGAACCTGCCGTCGCGAAAGGCTCGGCCTGACGTTCCCCGTTGACCGCTGCCGCCTCGATAGAGCGCGACATCGTTGTTGGGCGCGATCTCCGAAAGATCCTCCAGCAGACGGCTGAGCGCGCCGATCTGATCCCGCCCCGTACCCGTCCCGGTGCGCAGGAAAATGTTGTAGGCGTCTTCATCCTGGGTGTATTGCGAGATGACTCCGCCATACCAGTCGTTCCCGGCCCTGAACACTCGGTGTATCTCGCCGCTGCGATCAATCACGGCGCTCTCGCCGTCGGTGTCGGAAAAGACTATTTGCCAGTGTTCGGCATCGTAGACATCGATCACCGATGCCTGACGCTGGTTACCCAGTGCAGACAAGCGACGCTCTTGCGGCAGGTTGAACTGCATGTGGACGTCCCAGAAATCCGACGAGACTGTCTCGAAAGATCGAGCTACGGCGCGAGCTTGCCCCGCATGCGCGGTGCCTTCCATCCCGCCCTTCAAGCCTAGCGGTGAGACCAGTTCCCATTGGTCCGCGTCATTCAGGCGCACCATCTGTGCGCCGCGAAACGAAAACGGCTCCTGCGGCCTGACGATGTACCAGAGGTTCAGGTCCGCAACGTGCTGCACCCGAAAGGATCGACCATTCAGACGGATCCAGGTATCGCCGTTATCCATCACGTGAACGCCACGATAGCGGCTGTCACGGTGAGCAGCAGGGGCGTCCTCCAGAAGGGCGTCGCCTTCCAGGCTGTCGAGCGACACAACCTGATCCTCAACCTCATCCGGAATCGCCAAAACCGGCCGACGCAGGTCCGTCAGCAACGGCAGGTTGAGGAGTAGGTAAATCGAATTGGCGATGGCACCCACCACGCCCGCCTTGCGTAAACGCGGCGTGCGTCCATCGATTGCCTGGTCAATGTTCAGCCCGACATTCGCAATCCCCGCCCCCACCATGCTCAAGGCCAAGGGCCAGCCGATAGGTGCAAATGCACCAAGGACCTGGATGAACGCGCCCAGGTAGCCGATCCACATTTGCTTGCGCAGGCTGGCATTGCTGGTCAATTGTTGATGCACGTCTTCGCGCATTTCCTGACGCGCACGGTCCCGCAGCTGCGAGAACACGTCCGCCGATCCAGTGGGCACGACGCGCTCCTGACCCAGCGCCCGATCTCCCAGCCCTTTGAGTATTTTCGTAAATGACGCCCGGCCCGCTTCATCCCGTACAAAACGCGACACCAGCGCCGCCTTCGTCGTCGGGTCGGCCAACTGCGCCTTCAACCATCGGGTCAGGGCCAGATCATCGTCGAAGTACAAAAAGGCCGGCTGTTCGTCGGGGCAGTACAGGATTCGTCGCCCCTGTCGGGTCTTTATGCACAGCGTGTTGCGTGAAGGCGTGCCAGCAAGCTCGAACAGCCGGATCGACACCCCGTCCGCAGGGCGCGTGCCGGGCCGCAGCATCGTCTTGGTCACGTGGGTATTCGTACCACCGGTGACCGCCATCAAGACCGTTCGGAAGTCTTGCGGTGTCATTTGCCGGTGACTGAGCGCCAGTCCCGCTGAAGACAGCAGCCGGGTCTTGACGAGCAGACTGAAACGCTCGGCGTGCTGATGCCAGAACACCTCCACTCGGTGCCTGCAGTCTGCGGCGAAATCCATCCTCCAGAAGTCCTGCAGTACCTGGCTGGGCAGCATCGGAACTTCGTTGCGCTCGTCGTATACCTGCTCATCCGGCCCAACGGTGTAGAACCCGCCGTAGAGGTCAAGCTCGTCTGGGGCCTCCTGGTCGGCGGCATCGAAGCGATGCATCACCAGCTCGATCAGGGTAAGCGACTGATCGGGGCGACCGCTGTGCTGCCAGCCAGTAAAGGCTCGAGCGCTGTTCATCGCACTCTTGAAGCGATGCCAGTACAGGGTCGTCGGGTCCAGGCTTTGCCCGGTGTGTTTATGGATGATCGTGCGCGCAGCCTCATACGCCAGCGCACGAATATCGGGGTAGTTTTTCATGAAGGCTGCAGCGTCCTGATGGAGCTGCTGTCCGGCCCGGTTTTCGATTGGCTGCAATGGCAGGGCTGGGTTGATGCCAGTATCGGACTGCATGACTTGTCATCCTTGTTGGAGAAAGTCATGCACGTAATCAGTTTGTGCAGATCAACATGCGGTAACTATTTACTTTGACTGCCGCTGTCGGACGCTGAGCACCGCACCTATGCCCCCACAACCAAGGGACGGTCGACAAAGCTTTGACAGCCAGCCGATTCAACGGGTTAAATCCCTTGGCACGCGGACTGCATGGTCGGTCACCGGCTTATGTGTATCGCGTTTTGCATTTATTTCTGCTTTTGTCTGGAGTACCGCCCTTGGATGCCACGACCATCAACAGCCTGTTCCTGATCGGCGCGTTGCTGGTGGGCGCAAGTATTCTGGTCAGTTCGCTGTCATCGCGGCTGGGCATCCCGATTCTGGTCATCATCCTGGCGGTCGGCATGGCGGCCGGTGTCGATGGCGGCGGCATCATCTTCGACAATTACCCAACGGCCTATCTGGTCGGCAACCTGGCACTGGCGGTGATCCTTCTCGACGGCGGATTGCGCACGCGGGTGGCGAGTTTCCGGGTGGCGCTGTGGCCTGCGCTGTCGCTGGCGACGGTTGGCGTGCTCATTACCACCGGGCTGACCGGGATGATCGCAGCCTGGCTGTTCGACCTGAACATCATCCAGGGCCTTTTGATCGGCGCCATCGTTGGCTCCACGGACGCGGCGGCGGTGTTCTCGCTGCTCGGCGGCAAGGGCCTGAACGAGCGGGTCACGGCCAGCCTTGAAATCGAATCCGGCAGCAATGACCCGATGGCGGTGTTTCTCACCGTCACGCTGATCGACATGCTGTCCAGCGGCCAGACCGGCCTGCACTGGAGCCTGCTGGGGCATCTGATTCAGGAATTCGGCATTGGCAGCATCCTGGGCCTGGGCGGCGGCTGGCTGATGCTGCAACTGGTCAACCGTATCAACCTGGCCAACGGCCTGTATCCGATTCTGGTGATCGCCGGGGGCCTGGCGGTCTTCGCGTTGACCAACGCCATTCACGGCAGCGGCTTTCTGGCCGTCTACCTCTGCGGCCTGGTGCTGGGCAACAAGCCGATTCGCAGCCGCCACGGCATCCTGCACATGCTCGACGGCATGGCGTGGCTGGCGCAGATCGGCATGTTCCTGGTGCTGGGCCTGTTGGTCACGCCTCACGATCTGCTGCCGATTGCCGTGCCTGCGCTGGGCCTGGCCCTGTGGATGATTCTGGTGGCGCGGCCGCTGTCGGTACTCGCCGGCTTGCTGCCGTTTCGGGTGTTCCATGGCCGCGAAAAAGCCTTTATCGCCTGGGTCGGCCTGCGCGGCGCGGTGCCGATCATTCTGGCGGTGTTCCCGCTGATGGCCGGGCTGCCTCAGGCGCAGCTGTTCTTCAACCTCGCGTTCTTTATCGTGCTGGTGTCCCTGCTGGTGCAGGGCACGAGCCTGCCGTGGATGGCCAAGTGGCTGAAGGTGACGGTTCCGCCTGATCCTGCTCCGATCTCCCGCGCGGCGCTGGAAGTCCACGTGACCAGCGAGTGGGAACTGTTCGTTTATCGACTCGGTGCGGAGAAATGGTGCATCGGCGCGGCCCTTCGTGAGCTGAAAATGCCCGAAGGCACCCGGATCGCCGCCCTGTTTCGCGGCCAGCAACTGCTCCATCCGTCGGGTAGTACGGTGCTGGAGACCGGTGATCTGCTGTGCGTGATCGGCCACGAACACGACCTTCCGGCACTGGGCAAGCTGTTCAGCCAGGCACCGCAGCGTGGTCTGGATCTGCGCTTCTTCGGTGACTTCGTCCTCGAGGGAGACGCTCAGCTCGGGGCTGTCGCGGCTTTGTACGGTCTGAAACTCGACGGCCTGGATTCGAATATGCCGCTGAGCCAGTTCATCATTCAGAAGAATCGCGGCGAGCCAATCGTCGGCGACCAGATCGAATGGAACGGAACTATTTGGACAGTTGCAGTGATGGAGGGGAACAAGATCCTCAAAGTGGGCGTCAGATTCCCCGAAGGAAGCCGCCCGGGTCCCGGGTTGTTCCTCTAAACTGCTCCCCTTTCCTGATTGTTCGACCCGGTGTCTATGTTCTCGCTGCGTACCTTTCTTGCCTCAGCCTTGCTGGGGCTTTGCCTGTCCAACGTCCCGGCTCACGCCGCCGACACGCCCCCACCGTCCAGCGAAGCCGTTCAGCAGAGCCTGGACAAGATCGCCGACCGCAAGCTGTCGCCCGATGACCAGAAAGCCCTGCAACAGGTGCTGGAGCAGACGCTCACGTTCCTGGCCAGCCAGAAGGACAACCAGCGCAAGCTCGAAGACCTGAAGAAGCAGCTGGCCGACGCGCCGAAACAGACGGTAGACAATCAGAAAGAACTGACACGCCTCAAGGGCATCCGCCAGATACCGGTGGCCCAGCGCTACGCCAACATGGACGTGCCGGCCCTCGAGCAGTTGCTCAGCCAGCGCAGCGCCCAGCAGGCCGACCTGCAGAAAGCCCTGAACGACGCCAACAGCCTGACGATCACCGCCCAGACCCGCCCCGAGCGTGCGCAGGCGGAAATCAGCAGCAGCCAGACGCGCATGCAGACCATCAGCGGCATTCTCAAGTCAGGCAAGGATGGCAGCAAAGCCATCAGCGCCGACCAGCGCAACCAGCTCAATGCAGAACTGGCCTCGATCAACGCGCTGATCGCCCTGCGTCGCCAGGAACTGGCCGGCAACAGCCAGTTGCAGGACCTGGGCGGCAGCCAACGTGACCTGTTGACCGAAAAAGTCGCCCGCCAGGATCAGGAAATCCAGGACCTGCAAACGCTGATCAACGACAAGCGCCGCGCACAGTCCCAGGAAACCGTGACGCAGTTGTCCATCGAGGCACAAAAAGCTGGCGGCAGCAGCCTGCTGGCGACCGAAAGCGCGACCAACCTCAAGCTCTCGGACTACCTGCTGCGCGGCACCGACCGCCTCAACGAACTGACTCAGCAGAACCTCAAGACCAAGACCCAGCTGGACGCCATCACCCAGACCGACGCGGCGATGGACGAGCAGATCAACGTGCTCAGCGGCAGCCTGCTGCTGTCCAAGATTCTCTATAAACAGAAACAGGCGCTGCCCAAGCTCAAGCTCGACAGCGGTCTGGCGGACGAAATCGCCGACATTCGCCTGTATCAGTTCGAGGTCAACCAGCAGCGCGAGCAGATGAGCAACCCGGCCAGCTACGTCGACACTCTGCTGGCCACCCAGAAGCCCGAAGACGTGACCCCGGCGCTGCGCAAGACTTTGCTCGACCTGGCCACCACCCGCAGCGACCTGCTCGAACGCCTGAACCGCGAACTGAGCGCCCTGCTCAACGAGTCCATCACCCTGCAGCTCAACCAGAAGCAACTGGTCAGCACGGCCACCAGCCTGCGCCAGACCCTGGACGAGCAGATGTTCTGGATTCCCAGCAACAAGCCGCTGGACCTTGAGTGGTTCCAACGGGTGCAGCCACGCCTGATGAAGCAGATCACCACGCTGCCGTGGACGTCCACCGTCAGCGAACTGGGCGACGGCCTGAGCCAGCGCCCGCTGATCTTCCTGCCGCTGTTGCTGGTCATCGGCGCCTTGATGTGGAAGCGCAAGGCGCTGTACGCCAAGCTCAATCGCCTGCATGGTGACATCGGCCATTTCAAGCGCGACAGGCAGTGGCAGACGCCGTTGGCGATCTTCATCAACATCCTGCTGGCCATGCCCCTGTCCCTGGCACTGGCCTTGTGCGCGCTGGCGCTGCAGATCGACGCCCGGGAGCAGAACGTCAATCTGGGCGCGGCGCTGATGCAGATTTCCCTGGCCTGGCTGGTGTTCTACACCGCCTACCGTATCCTCGCGCCGGGCGGCGTGGCGCAGTTGCACTTCCGTTGGGAAAAGCCACAGGTCGAGTTTCTGCGTGGCTGGATCCGGCGCATGGGCCTGGTGGTACTGGCGCTGGTCACCGTGGTGGCCGTGGCCGAGCATGAGCCCTCCGCGCTGGCCGACGATGTGATCGGCATCGCCGTGGTCCTGACCTGCTACGCCATGATGACCTGGCTGCTGGCCAAGCTGCTGCTGACCAGCCCCACGCACCAGAACGCCTCGCTGTTCCGCCGCGCCGTGGGCCTGGCGTTTACCGCGCTGCCCATCGCGCTGTTCCTGGCGGTGTGCTTTGGCTACTACTACACCGCGCTGAAACTCAGCGACCGGCTGATCGACACCCTGTACCTGATGATGCTGTGGCTGGTCATCGAAGCGGCGTTCGTGCGCGGCCTGGGCGTCGCGGCCCGCCGTCTGGCCTACAACCGCGCGCTGAGCAAACGCCAGGCGGCCAAGGAAGCCGGCGAGGGCGAAGTGCTGGTCGAAGAGCCGACGCTTGACATCGAGCAGGTCAACCAGCAGTCGCTGCGCCTGATCCGCCTCGCGCTGATCGGCGGCTTCATCGGTGCGCTGTATCTGGTCTGGGCCGACCTGATCACGGTGTTCTCGTACCTGGACAACATCACCCTGTACGAATACACCAGCGGCACCGGCGCCAACATGAGCATGGTGCCCATCAGCCTGGGCGACCTGATCGGCGCGCTGGTCATCATCGGCATCACCTTCGTGCTGGCGGGTAACCTGCCGGGCCTGCTGGAAGTGTTCGTGCTGTCGAAACTGAACCTAAAGCAGGGCAGTTCCTACGCGACCACTACCCTGCTTTCCTACATCATTGCGGGCGTCGGCTTTGTCTCCACACTGTCGGCACTGGGCGTGAGCTGGGACAAATTGCAGTGGCTGGTGGCGGCGCTGTCGGTCGGCCTGGGTTTCGGCATGCAGGAAATCTTCGCCAACTTCATCTCCGGCATCATGATCCTGTTCGAGCGTCCGGTGCGGATCGGCGACACCATCACCATTGGCAACCTGTCGGGCACCGTGAGCAAGATCCGCATCCGTGCGACCACCATCACCGACTTCGACCGCAAGGACATCATCGTCCCGAACAAGACGTTCATCACCGGACAGCTCATCAACTGGTCGCTGACCGACACCATCACCCGCGTGACCCTGAAACTGGGCGTGGATTACGGCTCGGACCTGGACCTGGTGCGCACTCTGCTGCTGCAGGCCGCCCATGACAGCCCGCGGGTGCTCAAGGAGCCGGAGCCGATCGTCTACTTCCTGAACTTCGGCGAAAGCACGCTGGACCACGAACTGCGCATGCACGTGCACGACCTCGGCGACCGTAACCCGGTGCTGGACGAGATCAACCGCTTCATCAACAAGGAGTTCAAGAAGCACAAGATCAACATCTCGTTCCGGCAGATGGAGGTCTACCTCAAGAACATGCAGGGCCAGGAATACAAGATGGTGCCCGTCGAACCCGAGCACAAGACCATCGCCCCGCCGCTGGTTGCACCGGCTTCGGCGCCCGCCGAGATCAAGCCTGCGCCCAAGGATGCCCCCGAGCCGCCGGAAGTCAAACTCGACTGACCCGGCAAATTCCAGCAGAGTAGTCATCTACTCTGCTGGAGCTGTCCCTTGAAAGCCCTCGACGAACTGACCTTCGATAACCGCTTCGCCCGCCTGGGCGACGGTTTTTCCACGTCCGTGCTGCCCGAGCCCATCGCCGAACCGCGGCTGGTGGTCGCCAGCGACGCGGCACTGGCGCTGCTGGACCTGGACCCTGCCCAGGCCGAAGAGCCGGTGTTCGCCGAGCTGTTCAGCGGCCACAAGCTGTGGGCCGAAGCGGATCCGCGGGCGATGGTCTATTCCGGCCACCAGTTCGGCTCCTACAATCCGCGCCTGGGCGATGGCCGAGGCCTGCTGCTGGGCGAGGTGTACAACGAAGCGGGCGAGCATTGGGACCTGCATCTGAAGGGTGCGGGTCAAACGCCCTATTCGCGCATGGGCGATGGCCGGGCCGTATTGCGCTCTTCGATCCGCGAATTCCTGGCCTCCGAGGCGCTGCATGCGCTGGGTATCGCCACCAGCCGGGCCGCCTGCGTGATCGGCTCCAGTACGCCGGTGTGGCGCGAAACCCAGGAACGCGCGGCCATGGTTCTGCGCCTGGCCAAGAGCCACGTGCGTTTTGGCAGCTTCGAATACTTTTTCTACACCAAGCAGCACGAGCAGCTCAAAGAACTGGCCGACCACGTGCTGTCGCTGCACTACGCCGAGTGCATGGAACAGCCCGAGCCATATCTGGCGATGTTCCGGGTGATCGTCGAGCGCCAGGCGGAAATGATCGCCAAATGGCAAACCTACGGCTTCTGTCACGGCGTGATGAACACCGACAACATGTCGATCCTGGGCATCACCTTCGACTTCGGCCCGTTCGCGTTTCTGGACGACTTCGACCAGCATTTCGTCTGCAACCATTCCGACCACGAAGGCCGCTACTCCTTCAGCAATCAGGTGCCCATCGGCCAGTGGAACCTCAGCGCACTGGCCCAGGCGCTGACGCCTTTCGTCGAGGTCGAACCGCTGCGCGAAGCACTCGGGATGTTTCTGCCGATTTACCAGGCCCACTACCTGGACCTGATGCGCCGCCGCCTGGGTCTGACCACCGCCGAAGACGACGACGCCGACCTGATCGCCCGCCTGCTGCAACTGATGCAGAACAGTGGCGTGGATTACAGTCTGTTCTTCCGCCGGCTAGGTGAAGAGTCCGCCGATGTTGCCGTCAGCCGCCTGCGCGATGACTTCGTCGACATGCTGGGCTTCGATGCCTGGGGGCAAGCCTACCTGGCACGCATTGCCCGCGAACCCCAGACCACCCAAGACGAACGCCGCACCCGCATGCACGCGGTCAATCCGCTCTACGTGCTGCGCAACTACCTGGCCCAACGCGCCATCGAAGCCGCCGAACAAGGCGACTACAGCGAAGTGCGCCGCCTGCATCAAGTCCTGACCCGCCCGTTCGAAGAACAGCCAGAAATGGACAGTTATGCACAGCGGCCACCGGATTGGGGCAAGCATCTGGAGATCAGTTGTTCGTCGTGAGCACCAAACGCCGTGCCGCTACGGATGACCGACACCAAACCCCTTAGGAGCGCGCTTGCCCGCGACAGGGCCAGGTCAGGCGCCGCTGCAGTGTCTGTACCGACGCCGTCGCGGGCAAGCGCGCTCCTACAGGTATTGCGGTGTTAGGGGATTTGGTTCAACACGCCCACCGTAGCAGCACGGCTTGCCGGCGGGAGCGCCCTCAAAATCGTCCCCGCCGGCAAGCCGTGCTGCTACGGGTGACATACACCCATTCCCGTAGGAGCGCGCTTGCCCGCGACAGGGCCAGGGCAGGCGCCACTGCAGTGTCTGTACCGACACCGTCGCGGGCAAGCGCGCTCCTACAGGTTTGGCGGTGTTAGGGGGGTTGTGTTCAGGCTGCTACGGACCTGGGGCAGCCGGCGCAGGCGTGGTGTCAGGAGCCTTCTGCGCTGGTGCTGCGCCCGCGACGGCAGCAGCCTGGGCCGACCTCGCTTCACGTTTTTTCATGTAGGCCTCGGTCCAGGTCACTGGCACGGGGGAAGTCCTCGGGCTGAATTTCTTGCTGTACGCGGAGTTCACCAGGCCGGATTTCTCCTGCTTGGTGTCAACGACTCCGGCGAGAATGTCATACAGCGTCAGCTTGCGGTCCGGCGCCTGACGACTCGGCACGCCGGGCAGCCCGGGTAAGGTCGGGTCGTTTTTGATCCTGTCACGCAGAACCGCTTCGGCATTTTTCGGATACCCCACCGCCTTCTCGATAGCCGGCAAGGACTGGTAATAACTCAACGCCTCCCGATAGAACTTCGACGCCTTGCCGGTTCGCACCTGCTCGATGGTCCCCTCGGCAATCGCGACCTTCTGCCAAGCGTCGTCCATCTTCTGCACCACATGCCACGCCGCCCGCCGCTCATTCTGGGTGAACATGCCGCTGTCGTCGTACACGACCGCGTTCAACTGCTCACGGGACAGATTATCGAAGGGACTCGTCGCATGCTTGTCACCTGCGATGGTTCTGGACACAAACTCGCTGGCCTTGCGGGCGCGGTCCAGCAGTGCGGGATCCTTGGTGTTCGGCACTTCCATCGCCCGGGTAAAACTGTTGGCGGTCTTGGTCTCCTGCAGAAACTCATTGACCCGCCCGACCCCGTACTTGCCCAGGTCATCGTGAGTCATCTGCGCCTCACGCTTCGCGGCACGGGCGGTGCTTTCGTTCAACTGATTGGCCAGCGTCGAGAAACTCGCCTTGTCGGTTGACGGTTTCGCGGTTTTATCCACAGCAAGCTGGTTGCTCTCCTGCTCCTGAGGCGGTGTAACGGCGGTGCCTGACATCCTGGCGACAACCGTCGCGGCGGCGGCTTGTATCTGACTGATCATTGGCGACTCCCTGGCAATGAGATGACAGGGGCCGATGCATCAGGTCCGGATAAACGCCCCCTCAGCGCGGGAAGCTAGGCGTGGTGCTGGTTGGTGACCAGCTGGGCAAACGGGCCTCTCTTTCGGATAAAGCGCCGCAGACGCTAGCGGTAAGCGCAATGATTCTGGAGGGAAGGGGTGATAAATTGAAAAATGGTGAACGTCGCGGATTGCCGCTGACGCTTGGGTGAAACGGTAAAAAATTAAACGAAATGTGAAATGAGGCACAAACGTCTGGTTAATGGCTAATCCTGAAGATCAATCACGCTCAAAACTCTCGATACGACTTCATTAGTTGTCGCGCGATCGAGGTTCTCGATGAACCCGGCCGATCCGTTTCGTACCCGATACTCAATATCAAAGGTTCGAACCTGATTACAAACCGCTACGCCATTGGTCTCATGCCCTGAAATCACCACGCAAAGCCCAGCCTCGCGGGAAAATGCTCCACCGCTTGTTACGGGAACCGCCATGCAAACCCCAAGCTCATTGATTTGCCGAGAGGTGATGACGATATATCGATGTCGATCTTTCATTTCCCGACCCGCCACCGGATTCGGATCAATCCAATAGATATCGCCTTGAGAAGGTGCCTTGCGACGAACCATTAAATGATTTCCCGTCCGATCGGGTCGCCTTCCCTTGCCCAGGCGGTTTCGCTATTGAGTTCGGCGACATGCTCGGCACCTTTCAACAACTCTGCAGCCGAGTAGCGCTTCCTGACCATCTGAGGGACTGGCTTAGCGATCAGTCCGCCCGCTTCAACGCTCAGTTCGACCTGAGACCCTATATCCAGATCCAGTAGTCTGAGAAAAGCAGGAGGAATGGTCATTACCGCCGCCCCGCCTTGCCTGCGAATAGTGGAGTTCATCGTCATCGTCTTTCTCTTTTCGACCATAGCCATTGCCTCACCTGACAGTGCTACAAAAGTAGCACCCGACACCGGCCTTTGCGATGAGCGAGGATAAGCGTCCAGCCTAATCAGCTGCGAAAGACCATCCAATGCGAAACGTCATTCCAGCCTTGTGGGAATTGGCTGAATCAACTCCCCAACAACCACCCCAACCCCATCTCCACATGCTCCTGAGTGCTGTCCACCAGCGGCAGCGGGCTTTGCACGCCTTCCAGCAGCAGGCCGATTTCGGTGCAGCCCAGAATGGCGGCCTGGGCACCCTGGTCGCGCAGTTGCTCTAGCACGCCCAGGTAGAAGTCGCGGGCGGGTTGGTGGAATTGGCCCAGGCACAGTTCGGCGAAGATCACGCGGTCGATTTCGGCCATGGCGTCGAGGCTGGGCAGCAGCGTTTCGATGCCGAAGCGGTCAGCCAGGCGGCGCTTGTAGAAGTCTTCCTGCATGGTGAAGCGGGTGCCCAGTAGCGCGGCGCGGGTGACGTCCCTGGCCTGTAGCGCCTGGCCGACGGCGTCGCCGATGTGCAGCAGGGGGATGTCGACGGCAGACTCGATGGCTGCCGCCACCTTATGCATGGTGTTCGTCGCCAGCAGGATCGCGCCGGCACCGGCGCGTTCGAGACCCCGGGAAGCCTCGGCCAGTCGTTCGCCTGCCAGGTCCCACTGGCCGGATTTCTGCAGCGCGGCGATGCCGGCGAAATCCACCGAGTGCAGCAGCAGCGGCGCCGAGTGCAGGCCTCCCAAGCGATTGCGGACGCCTTCGTTGAGCCATTTGTAATACGTCGCGGTGGATTCCCAACTCATTCCGCCCAGAACACCGAGGGTTTGCATAAGGTTCTCTCTGTTTTTATTGGCAACTCAGGCTAGGCCGATTGCCACGAGCAAGCCAGTAACAGAAGCGGCGCAAGCTGGCGGTACAGTCGTGGTCCACACTTGATATGCGGCCGCCCTGGCTCCATCTACCGCTCATTCGCCCTTATTCCGGTAACCATCATGTCCGAGCCCCTTGTCATCCCCTGCCCTCAGTGCAACGGCCTGAATCGCATCCCTGCCGACCGTCTGGGCGATGCGCCCAAGTGCGGTCGCTGCAAACAGCCGGTGCTGCTGAGCAAGCCGTTCAACCTCACCCAGGGCGACTACGCCAGCCAGATCAAGGGCGACCTGCCATTGCTGGTGGACGTGTGGGCGGACTGGTGCGGGCCGTGCAAATCCTTCGCGCCGACCTTCGAACAGGCCGCCGCTCAACTGCAAGGGCGCGTGCGCCTGGCCAAGCTGGACAGCGAAGCCAACCAGCAACTGTCAGCGCAATTGGGGATTCGTTCGATTCCCAGTCTGATCCTGTTCAGGAATGGCCGCGAAGTGGCGCGTCAGAGCGGTGCCATGCCCTTGCCTCAATTGACCGCCTGGCTGGCAAGCCAGGGCATCTGACAGCCTTTGCTGCACGGCTTGCAGTGCTTTCCTGTTTTGGCGGTAGGGCATTTCTGAAAGCGCTTTTCAGCCCTTCGCGGGCTGATTTCAGCGCCTAGGGTTAGCAGCTCACTGGTTAATCCGAGGCTGCGAACGATGACATGTGCAATCAGGGAAGGCGACTCGACCACCACAGGCGGCATTGTGCTGCAGACATCCGCGACGCTTTCGTGGGAGGACCGCCGGCTGGCCCGCATCGGCGACCCGGTATGGTGCGCCGCCTGCCGACAGGTCGGCTTCATCGCCCAAGGCAATCCGACGTTCATCGATCAGGTGGTGGCCATCGCCACCCACGATCAACTGGTGTGCTGTGGCTGCCCGTTCGGCGAGCACAGGCTGATCGCCAGCCAGGACCAGCTCAAGGCAGACATGCAGGCAGCGATCAACATCCCCAGGGATCAGGCAGAAAAAGCCCGCAGCCACGCCCGGCACTTGATGAAGACGATGCGTGGAGGCAAGGCGGCCTAGTCGCCGTTCACATGTCGGCGGTGTTGTCGCACCGCCGACATGGGCGCAATCAATGGTCGGTGTTGCTCTCAAGCAGATGGTGCAACTCGACGAACTGCTGGCTCAGCTTGTGCCGCGCGTCCAGGTGGATCAGCGGCAGGCTGGCCTGGTGCGACTCACGCATCTTCACCGAACTGTTGAGGTACACCGGCAGCACCGGCAGCCCTTCGGCGATCAGCTCGTCGAGCATCTGCTGGGGCAAGCTGGCGCGAGCCTGGAACTGGTTGACGATAATGCCTTCCACCTCCAGATCCTCGTTGTGATCTTCCTTGAGCTCCTCGATTTCCTTGAGCAGGCCATACAGCGCCTGACGGGAAAAGGTGTCGCAGTCGAAGGGAATCAACACTCGATCAGCAGCGATCAATGCCGAAACCGCGTAGAAGTTCAAGGCTGGCGGCGTATCCAGGTAGATACGGTCGTAGTCCTCGTCCAGTTCATCCAGCAGTTTTCGCAGCTTGTTGATCTTGTGCTTGGCCTCAAGCTTGGGCTGAAGGTCGGCAAGCTCCGCAGTCGCGGTGACCACATGCAGGTTGTCGAACGGGGTTTCGTAGATATCCACCTGGTTCTTCTTGGCGAACGGCCCCGATGACAGGCTTTGCTTGAAGAATTCGGCAATGCCCATGGGGATGTCTTCCCCGGTAAGACCCGTGAGGTAGTGCGTCGAGTTGGCCTGAGCGTCCAGGTCGATCAAGAGGGTCCGATACCCCTCGTTGGCGCTGACCGCCGCCAGATTGCAGGCGATGCTCGACTTGCCAACGCCGCCTTTCTGATTGAACACCACACGCCGCATTTCTTAACTCCCTGTTGCCGTCTTGCTGTGGAGGACCGCCGAGCGATCCGATGAATGGTCCCGAGTTTAGGCAATTGAGATAAGTCGGGCGAGCATCATGGAAAAATCTGACGACTGAGCGGACATATGATCCAGCCGCTCCAAAGCCTGCCACGACGCATCGTAATCCCTTTGCCCCGTATCAGTAGGAAAGATCTTAAGTAAGCACACTATTTGTTTCAGAGTTTGCCTCTGCGCATTGGCATCAGGATAATGCCCGCCACTCGGGAATGGCTCCCTGGGTCGGCTGCGCCTGCTGGCAAAAACCTCTGGCCCCGCCTGGCAGCATCAGCCTGTCGGCGAACACTCTACAAAGGTGACACCCATGATTCGCGCTCTGCTGGTGGCTTGCATGTTGTTTCTGAGCGCCTGCGCCAGCCACGCCCCGCTGCCTGCACAAATCCCGCATATCAAGTTCCCGGTTCAACTGCACGTGCAGCGCGAACAGGCCGGCCAGCGTCAGGACTGGACCCTACAGGCGCAGAAAGAACGCCACGGCCTGCGCTTTTCCCTCACGGACCCGCTGGGCATGCCGGTAGCCCGCCAGCTATTGCACGAAGAAACCTGGAAGGCCGATGGTTTGCCGCCCAACCCTGAAGCCCGCGAGCTGTTCGCGGCTGTGCTGTTCGCGCTGACGTCCGAAGAGGAAGTGCGCTTCGACTACCCCGGCGTGCAACTGCTGCCCCATGGCCGCACCCTGGATGAGCGCTGGCGGGTCGACTACGCCTCCGAAGGCATTTTCCGGCTCACGCTTGAGGGTGGCGAGTTGAAATACATTGTCAGCCCATTGCAGGGCAAGGCGTCCAAATGACCGCGATAACGTAGGGCGCCCTCACCCCGCCTTGCGCGTCACCAGCTCTACGAACGCCTTGGCCATGGGTGATTTCTGATCCTTGCGCTGCACCAGCCATACCGCCGATGTCGCCTCGGGGTCGAGCAACGTGCGGTAGACCACCCCTTCGATACGCATCCGCTGATAGGACGCTGGCAGCACCGTCACCCCCAGCCCAGCCGCCACCAGGCCGATGATGGTCATCGCCTCGCCCGCTTCCTGGGTGAACAACGGGCTGAATCCCGCCTCTCGCGCCAAGCTCAGCAACTGCGCATACAGGCCACTGCCGTAGCTGCGCGGAAAGAACACGAACGGTTCGCTCGCCAGCTCCTTGAGGTACAGGCCATTGTCGCTGCCCGTGGCCAATGGATGATCCGAACGCAGAATCGCCACCAACGGCTCACGCAACAATTCCACCGCCACCAGTGAATCCGGCAGGGGCAATGGCCGCATGATGCCGACCTGCATCGACTCCTCCTCCAGCCTATCGGCCACTTCCTTGCTGCTCATTTCCTGAAGCGCCAGATGCACGGCAGGATAGCGCTGGCGAAAGGCAAAAATCGCCTGGGGAATGCTGGAGGTGAACGGTGCCGACGCGGTAAAGCCGATCTTCAGTTCGCCCAGTTCACCCAACTGCGCGCGCCGGGCGACGTCCGAGGCTTTTTCCACCTGCGCCAGCACGAGACGCGCTTCGTCCAGAAACAGCCGCCCTGCCTCGCTCAGTTCCACTCGTCGGTTGGTTCGCTCGAACAGCCGTGCCCCTAACTCCTGTTCGAGCGCCTGAATCTGCTGGCTCAGCGGTGGCTGCGAAATACCGAGAGACTCGGCAGCCCGGCCAAAATGCAGCTCTTCGGCCACCGCGATGAAGTAGCGCAGGTGTCGTAATTCCATGGAAATCCTATTAGGTCGTGAAACCTATCAAACAGGTCGAACAATATATTGGAAGGAATCGTTAGCTGGCTATATTCTTTTTCTCATCGCCGCTTCATCCCTGAGGTTCTCCGTGAATACTGCTGCATCCCCCGCCGCGTCCGCGCCTGACTCGATCAACGCCGCCATCCCGCTGGGTGATACCTACATCGAAAAAGACACCCCGGCCTTCATGCGCACCGTGCTCGCGCTGTTTGCCGGCGGCTTCGCGACTTTTGCCCTGCTCTACTGCGTGCAGCCGATGATGCCGATGCTGTCCCACGAGTTCTCGATCAATGCGGCCCAGAGTAGCCTGATCCTCTCGGTGGCCACCGCCATGCTCGCCATCGGCCTGCTCATCACCGGCCCGATTTCCGATCGTCTCGGACGCAAATCGGTGATGGTGTTCGCGCTGTTCTCCGCCGCATTTTTCACCATCGCCAGCGCCTTCATGCCGACCTGGGAAGGCATCTTGCTCACACGGGCGCTGGTGGGGCTTTCGCTGAGCGGCCTGGCCGCCGTGGGAATGACCTACCTCAGCGAGGAGATCCACCCGCAGCACATCGGCCTGGCCATGGGCCTGTACATCGGCGGCAACGCCATCGGCGGCATGAGCGGACGCTTGATCACCGGGGTGCTGAGCGACTTCGTCAGTTGGCACACCTCACTCATGATCATGGGCCTGATCGCCCTGGGCGCTGCCAGCCTGTTCTGGAAATTCCTGCCGCCGTCCCGCAACTTCCGTCCTCGCCCGCTCAATGCCCGCAGCCTGCTGGAAGGTTTCGTCCTGCAATTTCGCGACGCCGGCCTGCCGTGGCTGTTCCTCGAAGGCTTCCTGCTGATGGGCGCCTTCGTGACACTGTTCAACTACATCGGTTACCGCCTGCTGGCTGATCCCTACAACCTCAGCCAGGCAGTGGTCGGGCTGTTCTCGGTGGTCTACCTGTCGGGCATCTACAGCTCGGCGAAAATCGGCGCCCTGGCCGACAAACTCGGCCGTCGCAACGTGCTGTGGGCGGTGATCGTGCTGATGCTGGCGGGCCTTGCGCTGACGATGTTCACCCCGTTGACCGTCGTGGTCATCGGCGTGCTGATGTTCACCTTCGGCTTCTTCGGCGCCCACTCCGTGGCCAGCAGCTGGATCGGCCGCCGGGCCATCAAGGCAAAGGGTCAGGCCTCCTCGCTGTACCTGTTCAGCTACTACGTCGGCTCCAGCGTCGCCGGCACCGGCGGTGGCATGTTCTGGCACTACGCGGGCTGGAACGGGATCGGCGTGTTCATCGGCATCCTGCTGCTGGTGGCCCTGGGCGCAGCGCTGAAGCTGACGAAGGTGAAGCCGTTGGCGGTGAACATTCAGGCTTAGTCACACCGCCGGGCCTTGCTCGTAACCGCCGATCCCTACTTCAGTTTCCAGGCATCCTGCCAGTCGGAGCCTGTTCCGGGACCATAGTGATGAGGGCTTTGCTTGCACCAGCCCGATGCAGGGAACGGCAGGCACTCGTAGACCTTGCCGTCGGCCGGCTGCAGGACAGTGGTGCCGGCGGTGTAGGTATCGATGTCTTGCGGGTAAACCGCGTCGTATCCCTGGCCACCACCTTCGCCGGTCAGGGTGAGATTCTCCAGAGCCTGGCGCGTGGTACGCCCGTCTGGGGTGACCCCGGTCAGCTTGATCTGGTGCTGGCCCGGCTCGCTGAGCAAGGCAATGTCGAGCGTCGCGCTGCCAGGTTCGAACGCACGGGTGACAGCACCGACAGGTTTGTGTGAAGCGTCGAAAACCGTGGCTTCGATGTTCATGCTGCGGTTGCCGGTCACGACCAGTGGCAGCGTTGCTCGTCCCTTGACCAGCTCCAGGTCCTGGCTGACGGGCTGGATGTTCAGTTCGGCCTGGGCATCCTCCACCAGATCCATCTGCAGTTCATACCGGTTCACGCCGCTTTCCTGTTTGGCGTAGAGGTTGTTGGCGCCCCTGACAGGAGCGATGGTGCCGTCTTCGCCCCGCACGCCTGCCCGTACCAGTGTGTGCGCTTCATTGAGTTGCCGCGCAAGGTTGAATGACCAGTTCCCGGGCTTGCCGTCTTCTGCGCTGGCGATGGTGATCTGCGAGCTGAACTCGGCGCTCTCGCCCTCACCGGTCATGGCCCGGACCTTGACCTTGTCACCGCCCCACAATTCATCCCGAGGCGTGATGTTGCCCACCGGTCTCCAGCCATCCGGCGCCTCCGCCTCGGCGACAATGTTCACATCGAGCACGTTATGAAACGCGCCTCCCGTGTCATGGACGGTCCAGATACCGAGGATGACGTGATGGCCGCTGCGATCCGAGGGTAGTTCACAGCTGTGTTTCTCCCGGGCAGGCCCCTCGCTGCCCGGCGGCTGATCCGTGGGTAAGCGGCCACCCGCATCGATGACACAGAAAGGGGTAAGGGCGAACGAGCTGCGTGCCAGTTCGGCGTTGGGATTCCAGCCGTTCTGGGTGATGAAGTATTCGTACTTGGTAGCAGGGTGAGTCGCCTTGTAATACCAGTCAAAGGCGACGCTGCGATCCTTGATTTCGGTCTTGTGCCAGCGGGTGGCGGACTGGACATCCAGCGCTGCAAACCTGGAAATCGCGCCGCTGGCGATCTTGCCGTCGGGCACGCCCGTGGCGGGAAAGCCCTTGTCCGTTTCACCTACGCTTTGCGGCTCGTACTGTGCACCCCCGCACTCCTTGTTGAGTCCCTTCTGACAGAGCAATGCCCGGGAAGGAGGGTCATTCAGATAACCGTGGGCAGCGGCATATCGCGGCGATGCCAGCGTAGCTAAAATGGCGAGAGAGGTGACTCCAAGTGACGCAATGGTGAGCTTCGACATCATTCATTCATCCTGTCTGAATTCTTAAACGTCCGTCCGTGAACGACCTGACCAAGTCTATGCGCATGATTTTTTTTTGATGTAGGAATGCTTCCCGCTAATTTGAGAGGACATTCGCCAAATGTTGACAGCGAAGTTACCGACCACCTGAGCGCCCAGACGTGGAACACGCAGACACAAAAACGCCCGGCAATGACCGGGCGTTTTCACATCTGAGCTTTAGCGCTTACTGGTGATACTTCGCCGAGAACTCGTGCACAGCCTCGATGAAGGCACCGGCATTGGCCGGGTCCACTTCGGGGGTGATGCCGTGGCCGAGGTTGAAGACGTGGCCGGTGCCGCTGCCGTAGCTGGCCAGGATGTTGGAGACTTCCTGACGGATGGCTTCCGGGCGGGCGTAGAGCACGGTGGGGTCCATGTTGCCTTGCAGGGCGACCTTGTTGCCGACGCGGCGGCGGGCTTCGCCGATGTCGCAGGTCCAGTCCAGGCCCAGTGCGTCGGCGCCAGCGTCGGCGATGCTTTCCAGCCACAGGCCGCCGCCTTTGGTGAAGAGGATCACCGGGACCTTGCGGCCGTCGTGTTCGCGGATCAGGCCGCTGACGATCTTGCGCATGTAGGCCAGGGAGAATTCCTGGTACGCCGCCGCCGAGAGGCTGCCGCCCCAGCTGTCGAAGATCTGCACCGCTTGCGCACCCGCCAGGATCTGGCCGTTCAGGTAAGAGGTGACCGATTGCGCCAGTTTATCCAGCAGCAGGTGCATGGCCTGCGGGTTGTCGTAGAGCATGGCCTTGGACTTGCGAAAATCCTTGGAGGAGCCGCCTTCGACCATGTAGGTCGCCAGGGTCCAGGGGCTGCCGGAGAAGCCGATCAGCGGTACGCGGCCGTTGAGTTCACGGCGAATGGTACTGACCGCGTCCATCACGTAGCCCAGGTCTTTCTGCGCATCCGGGATCGGCAGCGCTTCGATGTCGGCCAGGGTGGTGACGGTTTTCTTGAAACGCGGGCCTTCGCCGGTCTCGAAGTACAGGCCAAGGCCCATGGCATCGGGAACGGTGAGAATGTCAGAGAACAGGATCGCGGCATCCAGTGGATAGCGCTCAAGGGGCTGCAACGTGACTTCGCAGGCGAACTCCGGGTTCTTGCACAGGCTCATGAAATCCCCGGCCTTGGCGCGGCTGGCGCGGTATTCCGGGAGGTAGCGACCGGCCTGACGCATCATCCATACGGGGGTGACGTCTACGGGTTGCTTGAGCAGGGCGCGAAGGAAACGGTCGTTCTTCAGGGCAGTCATGGCGAAATCCGCTAAAAAAGTGCGCGCATTTTCTCAGACACCAACGCAAAAGGCACGGTAAGTACCGTGCCTTTTGTCTATGGGGGCGATTTGTCGCAGAACCGCAACGGATAACTGTAGGAGCGCGCTTGCCCGCGATGCATTAACCCAGACACAAAAAGGGTGTCTGATACACCGTAATCGCGGGCAAGCGCGCTCCTACAAAACCATCAGACGCCCAGGTAGTCCAGGATGCCTTCAGCCGCATTGCGGCCTTCGAAGATCGCGGTCACTACCAGGTCCGAACCGCGGACCATGTCGCCGCCGGCGAAGATCTTCGGGTTGCTGGTCTGGTGCTTGAACTTGCCTTGCTCGGGCGCCACGACGCGGCCCTGGCTGTCCATCTCGATGCCGTACTGCTCGAACCACGGCGCCGGGCTTGGGCGGAAGCCGAACGCGATGACCACGGCATCGGCCGGGATGATCTCTTCGGAACCCGGAATCGGCTCGGGGCTGCGGCGGCCGCGGGCATCGGGCTCACCCAGACGCGTCTCGACCACCTTCACGCCTTCAACCTTGTCTTCACCGACGATGGCGATTGGCTGGCGGTTGTAGAGGAACTTCACGCCTTCTTCCTTGGCGTTCTTCACTTCCTTGCGCGAACCCGGCATGTTTTCTTCGTCGCGACGATAGGCGCAGGTCACCGCCTTGGCGCCCTGACGGATCGATGTGCGGTTGCAGTCCATCGCGGTGTCGCCACCGCCCAGTACCACGACCTTCTTGCCTTTCATGTCGACGAAATCTTCCGGCGACTTTTCAAAGCCCAGGTTGCGGTTGACGTTGGCGATCAGGAAGTCCAGCGCATCGTGCACGCCCGGCAGGTCTTCGCCCGGGAAACCACCTTTCATGTAGGTGTAGGTGCCCATGCCCATGAACACGGCATCGAACTCGGTCAGCAGTTGCTCGACGCTGATGTCCTTGCCGACTTCGATATTGAGGCGGAACTCGATACCCATGCCGGTGAAGACTTCGCGGCGGTTGCTCAGCACGCTCTTCTCGAGCTTGAACTCAGGAATACCGAAGGTCAGCAGACCACCGATTTCCGGGTTCTTGTCGAACACCACCGGTGTCACGCCGCCACGCACCAGCACGTCGGCGCAGCCCAGGCCCGCCGGGCCGGCACCGATGATCGCCACGCGCTTGCCGGTCGGCACAACGCGGGACATGTCCGGACGCCAGCCCATGGCGAATGCGGTGTCGGTGATGTACTTCTCGACCGAACCGATGGTCACCGCGCCGAAGCCGTCGTTGAGGGTGCACGCACCTTCGCACAGACGATCCTGCGGGCACACGCGGCCGCAGACTTCCGGCAGGGTGTTGGTCTGGTGGGACAGCTCGGCGGCGGCGAGGATGTTGCCCTCCGACACCAGCTTGAGCCAGTTGGGAATGAAGTTATGCACAGGGCATTTCCATTCACAGTACGGGTTACCGCAACCCAGGCAGCGGTGGGCCTGGTCGGCCGACTGCTGGGGTTTGAAGGGTTCGTAGATCTCCACGAACTCTTTCTTGCGTTGACGCAACAGTTTCTTCTTCGGATCTTTGCGCCCGACATCGATGAACTGGAAGTCGTTACTGAGACGTTCAGCCATTCTCTTCAACCTCTTGAAGCAGCCTCAAGCTGCAAGCCCCAAGCTATAAGCTTGAAGCGATCAAATTTATTTCCGACACCGCGTACCGCTTTGGCTTGCAGCTTGAAGCTTGTCGCTTGAAGCTGCCGCCAGGATTTATTGCGGGTTGGCGCGTGTACTCGACAGCAAGGACTTGAGGTTGGCGGCCTTGGGCTTGACCAGCCAGAAGCGGCGCAGGTAGTCATCCAGGTTTTCCCAGAGGTTACGGCCCCACTCGCTGTCGGTTTCCGCCACATACTCGGCCAGCACGCGCTCCAGGTGGCTGCGATAGGCTTCCATCGCTTCGCCGCTGATGCGCTGGATTTCCACCAGTTCGTGGTTGACCCGGTCAACGAAGGTGTTGTCCTGGTCGAGCACGTAGGCGAAACCGCCGGTCATGCCGGAACCGAAGTTGTAGCCGGTCTTGCCCAGTACGCAGATGAAACCGCCGGTCATGTATTCGCAGCAGTGGTCGCCCGTGCCTTCTACTACGGCGTGGGCGCCAGAGTTACGCACACCGAAACGCTCGCCTGCGGTGCCAGCGGCGAACAGCTTGCCGCCGGTTGCGCCGTACAGGCAGGTGTTGCCGATGATGGCGCTGTCCTGGGTTTTGAATGGGCTGCCTTTTGGCGGCACGATCACCAGCTTGCCTGCGGTCATGCCTTTGCCGACGTAGTCGTTGGCGTCGCCTTCCAGGTACATGTTCAGGCCACCGGCGTTCCACACGCCGAAGCTCTGGCCAGCGGTGCCCTTGAAGCGGAAGGTCACCGGGGCGTCTTTCATGCCCTGGTTGCCATGCAGCTTGGCGATTTCACCGGAAATACGCGCGCCGATGGAACGGTCGCAGTTACAGATTTCCAGCTCGTACTCGCCACCGGACTTGGACTCGATGGCCGCCTTGGCCATTTCGACCATCTTCTCGGCCAGCAGGCCCTGGTCGAATGGCGGGTTGCGCTCGACGCCACAGAACTGTGGTTTGTCCGCAGGCACGTGGTCGCTGCCCAACAGAGGGGTCAGGTCCAGGTGCTGCTGCTTGGCGGTCTCGCCCGGCAGGATGTCCAGCAGGTCGGTACGGCCGATCAGTTCTTCGAGCGAACGCACGCCCAGTTTGGCCAGCCACTCGCGGGTTTCTTCGGCCACGTAGGTGAAGAAGTTGATCACCATGTCGACGGTGCCGATGTAGTGATCCTTGCGCAGCTTGTCGTTCTGGGTCGCAACGCCGGTGGCGCAGTTGTTCAGGTGGCAGATGCGCAGGTATTTGCAGCCCAGGGCGATCATTGGCGCGGTGCCGAAGCCGAAGCTCTCGGCGCCGAGGATGGCTGCCTTGATGACGTCCAGGCCGGTTTTCAGACCACCGTCGGTCTGTACCCGGACCTTGCCGCGCAGGTCGTTGCCGCGCAGGGTCTGGTGGGTTTCGGCCAGGCCGATTTCCCACGGGGCGCCCGCGTATTTGATCGACGACAGTGGCGATGCACCGGTGCCGCCGTCATAGCCGGAAATGGTGATCAGGTCGGCGTAAGCCTTGGCCACACCGGCGGCGATGGTGCCGACGCCTGCTTCGGCCACCAGCTTGACCGATACCAGTGCCGACGGGTTGACCTGCTTGAGGTCGAAAATCAGCTGCGACAGGTCTTCGATCGAGTAGATGTCGTGGTGCGGCGGCGGCGAGATCAGGGTCACACCCGGCACTGCGTAGCGCAGCTTGGCGATCAGGCCGTTGACCTTGCCACCTGGCAATTGACCACCCTCGCCCGGCTTGGCGCCCTGGGCGACCTTGATCTGCAGCACGTCGGCGTTGACCAGATACTCAGGCGTCACACCGAAGCGACCGGTGGCGATCTGCTTGATCTTGGAGCTGCGGATGGTGCCGTAGCGTGCAGGATCTTCACCGCCCTCACCGGAGTTGGAGCGCGCGCCCAGGCGGTTCATCGCCTCGGCCAGCGCTTCGTGGGCTTCCGGCGACAGCGCGCCCAGGGAGATGCCAGCCGAGTCGAAGCGCTTGAGGATCGCTTCCAGCGGCTCGACTTCGTCCAGGCTCATCGGGGTTTCCAGTTCCTTGACCTTGAACAGGTCGCGGACCATCGACACCGGACGGGTGTCCACCAGCGCGGTGTATTCCTTGAACTTGGCGTAGTCGCCCTGCTGCACGGCGGCTTGCAGGGTCGCGACCACGTCAGGGTTGTAGGCGTGGTATTCGCCACCGTAGACGAACTTCAGCAGGCCGCCTTGCTGGATCGGCTTGCGCGGGCTCCAGGCTTCAGAGGCCAGTGCCTTCTGCTCGTCTTCGAGGTCGACGAAACGCGCGCCCTTGATGCGGCTCGGCACGCCACGGAAGCTCAGGTCGCAGACTTCCTCGGACAGGCCGATGGCCTCGAACAGTTGCGCACCGCGGTACGAGCCGATGGTCGAGATACCCATCTTCGACAGGATCTTGAGCAGGCCCTTGGTGATGCCTTTGCGGTAGTTCTTGAAGACTTCATACAGATCGCCCAGCACTTCGCCGGTGCGGATCAGGTCGCCCAACACTTCGTAGGCCAGGAACGGATAGACCGCCGACGCACCGAAGCCGATCAGCACGGCGAAGTGATGCGGGTCACGGGCGGTCGCGGTTTCGACCAGGATGTTGCTGTCGCAGCGCAGGCCTTTTTCGGTCAGGCGGTGGTGCACCGCGCCGGTGGCCAGGGATGCGTGGATCGGCAGCTTGCCCGGCGCGATGTGGCGGTCGGACAGGACGATCTGGGTCCGGCCGCTGCGCACCGCTTCTTCGGCCTGATCGACAACATTGCGCAGTGCGGCTTCAAGGCCGGTGGCTTCGTCGTAGTTCAGGTCGATGATGGCGCGGTCGAAACCTTCACGCTCAAGGTTCATCAGCGCGCGCCACTTGGCAGGCGAGATGACCGGCGAGCTGAGGATCACGCGGGAAGCGTGCTCAGGGGATTCCTGGAAGATGTTGCGCTCGGCACCCAGGCAGACTTCCAGCGACATGACGATGGCTTCACGCAGCGGGTCGATCGGCGGGTTGGTGACCTGCGCGAACTGCTGGCGGAAGTAGTCGTACGGCGTACGCACACGACGCGACAGCACGGCCATTGGCGTGTCGTCACCCATGGAGCCCACGGCTTCCTGGCCTTGCTCGCCCAGCGGACGCAGCACCTGGTCGCGCTCTTCGAACGTGACCTGGAACATCTTCATGTACTGCTTGAGCTGATCGGGGTTGTAGAACGCCGAACCGTGGTCATGGTCTTCCAGGGTCGCCTGGATGCGCAGCGCGTTCTTGCGCAGCCACTGCTTGTACGGGTGCCGCGACTTCAGACGGCTGTCGATGGCGTCGGTGTCGAGGATCTGGCCGGTTTCGGTGTCCACGGCGAAGATCTGGCCTGGGCCCACACGGCCCTTGGCGATGACGTCTTCGGGGGTGTAGTTCCACACGCCGATTTCCGACGCCAGGGTGATGTAGCCGTTCTTGGTGGTGACCCAGCGCGCCGGACGCAGACCGTTACGGTCGAGCAGGCAGACCGCGTGGCGACCTTCGGTCATCACGATACCGGCCGGGCCGTCCCACGGCTCCATGTGCATGGAGTTGAATTCATAGAACGCGCGCAGATCCGGGTCCATGGTCTCGACGTTCTGCCACGCAGGCGGCACCAGCATGCGCACGCCACGGAACAGGTCGATGCCGCCGGTGACCATCAGCTCGAGCATGTTGTCCATGCTGGAGGAGTCCGAGCCCACGCGGTTGACCAGCGGGCCGAGTTGCTCCAGGTCCATCAAGTCGTTGGTGAACTTGGTGCGACGGGCCTGGGCCCAGTTGCGGTTACCGGTGATGGTGTTGATCTCGCCGTTGTGGGCGAGGAAGCGGAAAGGCTGGGCCAGCGGCCATTTCGGCAGGGTGTTGGTCGAGAAGCGCTGGTGGAACACGCAGATCGCGGTACGCAGGCGCTCGTCGCTGAGGTCTGGATAGAATGCCGTGAGGTCACGCGGCATCATCAGGCCTTTATAGATGATGGTCTTGTGCGAGAAGCTGCAGATGTAGTGGTCGGTGTCGGCGGCATTGGCAACCGACGAACGGCGACGGGCACTGAACAGCTTGATCGCGAATTCCTGATCGCTCAGGCCTTCACCGCCGATGAACACCTGCTCGATCTTCGGCAGGCGCTCCAGCGCCAGACGGCCCAGGACGCTGGTGTCGATGGGCACCTGGCGCCAGCCGATCAGGGTCAGGCCTTCGGCGAGGATTTCGCGGTTCATGTTCTCGCGGGCAGCTTCGGCGCGGGCGTCATCCTGATTGAGGAACACCATGCCCACGCAGTACTGGCGCGGCAGCTCGACACCGAAGTGCTCGGTGGCCACGGCGCGCAGGAACATGTCGGGTTTTTGCATCAACAGGCCGCAACCGTCACCGGTCTTGCCGTCGGCGTTGATCCCACCACGGTGGGTCATGCAGGTCAGGGCTTCAATAGCCGTCTGCAACAGGTGATGACTGGGCTCGCCTTGCATATGGGCGATCAGGCCGAAACCACAGTTATCCTTGAATTCTTCCGGACGATACAGACCTGCTTTCATAGACACGTTCTCACCAGGCTGCCTCTTAACGAGGCAAATTTCTTTTCAATTCAGCCATTTACCGTCCACGCTGAACGTACGCCAGCTTTGCGGGAGCAAAAGGGAGGTCATTGTACACACCGACACAAAGCCCCACAAATTTAACGACGAAACGTCGCAAATTCATGTCGCAATTATGAAAGGTTTTAAGTCGATTCTCGTGGTAGCCAGAGCTTTGTTGCGAGTCTGACTAAAGAGAGCCCGAAATTCAATGCGTGCCTGAGACGCAGACACCGCAAGGCGCGCTGCTCATTGGCAGCACGCTCATGCGCGATTTTCGGGGGAGCCAACAGAGCGACCCGGGTAGGGTCGCTGACTAATCAGCGAGCTGCGGCGAGTTCCTGTTGGATACTGCCGACAGTACGAGGCCAAGGTTTACCAGCCTGAACCTTCGCTGGCAAGTTCTTGATGGCGGAGAGCGCTGCGTTGCGGTCGGCAAAACTGCCGTAGGTGACCACGTACAGCGGCTTGCCTTGCAGGGTTTTCTTGAAGTAGCGGTACTCGGCGCCTTGCTCTTTCACGTAGCTCTGAGCGGTAGCTTCGGAGCTGGTGCCAAGAATCTGGACCACGTAATGGCCAGGTGCCTGACCCGAGTACCAGCCACCGCCAGCAGGCGCTGCAGCGGCGGCTGCTGGCTTCTCGGCAGGCTTGGCTGCCGGCTTGGCGGTCGCGACCTGAGTCGGCGCTGGCGCAGGCTTGGCGGCCGGTGCCGGGGCTGGAGCAGGTTTGGCAGCCGGCGCGGCCGGGGCCGGACGCGGGGTCGGAACCGGCGTTTGCGCCATGGTCGGAGCAGGGCTTGCGGTGGCGCCTTGTGGCGGTGCGGTGGTGGTGACGGTTGGCGGTTGCAGCGGCTGGTTGGCAGCCGGGCCGCCGTCTTCGCCATCACCCTCGCCCGAGCCAGCTGCCTCGGCCAGGGGACCGCGCATGACAGGCTGCGAGTTGCCGACCAACGGTAGCGGCATCGGCTGCGAATTACCGGCGAACTCGATGGCCGGGCCACCGTTGTTCGACTGCTGCGCAGGTGCCTGACCCTGCCCCAGAGGCAGTTGCGCCTGGGAATTGGCCGGCGCCGTCGGTGCGTTGCCGCGACCTGGAATCAGCACCGCAGCCAGCACGGCCGCAGCCACTACCCCACCCAGAGCCAACACATATTTCTTGGACATCTTGAACCCCATACTTGGACGCTTGACCGCAGAGCGGCTGGCGATCATGGCTTCGATCATCGAGTCGCGCGCGACCTGGTTGATCGCGCCCGGCCATCCATTGGACTGTTCGTGAATATCGGCAATCTGCTCGGCACTGAACACTTCAATGCCCTGGCCTGCACCTTCAAGGCGCTGGGCCAGATATTCACGGGTTTCTTCTTCGGTGTACGGAGCCAGCTCGATCACGTGGAAGCGTTCGCCCTCCACGCCACTCTCGGAGCACAGCTGATCCAGACGATCGATGATCGAGGCCTCGCCGAACAGGAAGACATGCGGACGCCCTTCAGGCGTGCCCGCTGCCAATTCCAACAACGCTTCGAGTGCGGATTCGCCGAGTTGTTCGGCATCGTCCACCAGGATGTAGACTTCCTGGCCGGTCAGGGCCAGTTGCACGACCTGGGAAAGGATCGGACGCATTTCCGGCTGCACGACGTTGAGCGCTTGCGCCACCTGACGCAGTACCCCAGAGGCATCGCCTGCGCCGCGGGCCGACACCACCACGCTTTGCACCGACTGCTTGTTGGTGCTGGCGACCAGCGCCTGGCGCAGCAGGGTCTTGCCGCTGCCGTGAGGGCCGGTCACCAGGAGCAGCAGCTCGCTGTAGCGCGCCAGGTGATGCAGTTGCCCCAGCACGGGCTTGCGCTGGGCCGGGAAGAATTTAAAGCCGGGGACCCGCGTGGCAAATGGGTCATGACTCAACTGGTAATGACCGAGGAAGGCCTCATCGGCGTGCAAACTAGTCATGGATTTATCATTAACCTCTAAGCTGATCCACCAAGGCGCGGTAGTCCGCAACCAATGTGGCCTGTAGTACTTCTCTTGGATATTCGTCAGTCACCACTGCCTCGCCCATACGGCGCAACAGCACCAGACGCAGGCGACCGTCGATCACTTTTTTATCAACTGCCATGTGCTCGAGGAAATGCTCAGGCGTCATGTCTTCAGGCGGAACCACCGGCAGGCCGGCGCGCTGAAACAGACGGATACCACGATCTCGTTCCTGCTCGCTGATCCAGCCAAGGCGCGCCGACATCTCCAGCGCCATGACCGTACCCGCCGCAACCGCTTCGCCATGCAGCCAGACACCGTAGCCCATGTGGGTTTCAATGGCATGGCCGAAGGTATGGCCCAGGTTCAAGGTTGCACGCACGCCGGATTCACGCTCGTCGGCACCCACCACCGCAGCCTTGGCCGCACAGGAGCGTTCGATGGCCGTGGTCAGCGTGGCCTGGTCCAGGCCGCGCAGCTTGTCCATGTTCTCTTCGAGCCAGGTCAGGAACGGCTCGTCGCAAATCAGCCCGTACTTGATGACCTCGGCCAGCCCCGCCGACAACTCGCGCGCTGGCAGCGTGTTCAGCGAAGTGGTGTCGATCAGCACGGCGTTGGGCTGGTAGAAGGCACCGACCATGTTCTTACCCAGCGGATGGTTGATGCCGGTCTTGCCGCCCACCGAAGAATCCACCTGGGAAAGCAGTGTGGTCGGAACCTGGATGAAATCCACTCCGCGCTGATAACAGGCAGCGGCAAAACCGGCCATGTCCCCAATCACACCGCCGCCCAGGGCGATCACGGTGGTGCGGCGGTCATGGCGCGCGGTCAGCAGGGCGTCGAAGATGGTTTGCAGGGTTTCCCAGTTCTTGAAGGCTTCGCCATCGGGCAGCACGATCGGCAGCACGTTGAAGCCCGCCAGCGCCCGGGTCAGGCGCGCCATGTACAGCGGCGCGACCGTGGCATTGGAAACGATCGCTACCTGCTTGCCGGCGATATAGGGCGTTAGCAGTTCAGGCCGATCCAGCAAGCCTTCGCCAATGTGGATTGGGTAGCTACGTTCGCCAAGCTCGACCTTGAGTGTCTGCATGTGTCCCCACAATGTACTAACAATTGGATGCCAGGGTCCGTGCGCAACAGCGTCAACAGGACCTGGGCGCAAGACCGCTGGGCGGTCCTGCTTTTTATGGTCGCCGAGGATAGCGCATTTCCGTCTGTGCTTTAACGGGGAGGAAGCTCGGCCAACAGCGCGAGGATGTCAAGAACGACCATCCGGGGCGGCCGCTCGTCGGTCTCGATGATGACGTCGGCGATTTCCCGGTACAGCGGATCGCGTATCGCCAGCAGGTCGCGCAACACCCGGGCCGGGTCTGCGGTACGCAACAATGGCCGATTGCGATCACGGGACGTGCGCCCCACTTGCTGTTCCACCGAAGCATGCAGATACACCACGCGCCCGCCGGCATGCAGCGCCCGGCGGTTTTCTTCGCGCATGACCGCGCCGCCACCGGTTGCCAGCACCACGCCGTCAAACGCGCAGAGCTCTTCAATCATGGCTTGTTCGCGATCCCGAAAGCCCGCCTCACCTTCCTTGTCGAAGATCCACGGGATATTGGCACCCGTACGCAGCTCGATTTCCTTGTCAGAATCCTTGAAGGGCAGTCGGAGCTCTTTGGCCAGCAAGCGACCGATGGTGCTTTTGCCAGCCCCCATCGGTCCCACAAGTATTAAATTTCGCACAGAATCAACGACTCACAGCAATCGCCTGGTTGTTCATGATACGCGGAGTGAGGAACACCAGAAGCTCGGATTTGCTTTGAGTGACCACATCTCGACGGAAAAGGCGGCCAACATACGGCACATCGCCCAAAAATGGCACCTTGTCGACGACTTTATTCTGCGTATTGGAGAACACGCCACCGATCACGACGGTTTCGCCGTCGGAAACCAGCACCTTGGCGTTGACCTCGTTCTTCTTGATCGGCGGCACGCCCAGCACGGTATTCACGTAGTCAGGCTCATCCTTGGTGACCTTGACCTCCATGATGATCCGGTTGTCCGGGGTGATCTGCGGCGTCACTTCGAGCGACAGCGAAGCCTCTTTGAAGGATACCGACGTCGCACCGCTGGAACTGGCTTCCTGATACGGCACTTCCGTACCTTTCAGGATTTTCGCGGTTTCCTTGTCCGAGGTGACGACCTTGGGCTGGGAAACCACTTCGCCGTTACCGGTCTTCTCCATGGCGCTGAGCTCGAGGTCCAGGATCGTGTTGTTGGTCAGGAAACCCAGGCCGATGGAGGATGTCGGGTCGCTGACACCCAGGTCCACGAACGGGCCGTTGGTATTGCCAGCACCGGTCACCGTGCCGCTGCCACCTGTGGTGAAGTTGCCTTTGCTGCTGGAACCGCCCCAACGCACGCCCAGGGACTTGTCGTAATCGACGTTGGCCTCGACGATGCGCGCCTCGATCATCACCTGGCGTACCGGGATGTCCAGTTGGGAAACGATGCGACGCAGTTCGTCCAGGCGATCCTGGGTCTGGTAGGCAATGATGTTGTTGGTCCGCTCATCGACGGTGATAGAGCCGCGTTCGTCGGTCTTCGCCTCGTTACTGGTCACCGACTGGAACAGCTTGGCGATGTCGGCAGCCTTGGCGTAGTTGACCTGCAACAGCTCGCGGCGCAATGGCGCAAGCTCCGAGATCTGCTTGAGCGACTCCAGTTCCTGACGCTCGCGGGCGGCGATTTCGTCGGCCGGCGCCACCAGCAGTACGTTGCCGACCTTGCGTTTGTCCAGGCCCTTGGTCTTGAGCACCAGGTCCAGTGCCTGATCCCACGGCACGTTCTGCAGGCGCAAGGTGATGCCGCCCTGAACGGTGTCACTGGCCACCAGGTTGAGGTTGGTGAAGTCGGCGATCAGTTGCAGCACCGAGCGCACGTCGATGTCCTGGAAGTTCAGCGACAGCTTCTCGCCGGTGTACACCAGTTTTTCCGCATTGCGACGTTCGAGGTCTTCGTTGGTCAACGGACGGACGCTGATGGTCAGCTTGTTGTCGGTCTGGTACGCCGAGTAATCGAAGGCGCCGGACGGCTCGATGGAAATGCTGGTCTTGTCGCCGGTCACGCTGGAATTGACGTATTGCACCGGGGTCGCGAAATCCTTGACGTCCAGCCGCACGCGCAGCGGGTCGGGCAGCTGGGTGCGAGCGAAATCGACGCGGATCTTGCCGCCCTGCTCCTGGATGTCCGGGGCAATGCTCGGGTCGCTCAACTCGATGACCACGTTGCCTTCACCCAGCTCGCCGCGCTGGAAGTCGACGTTCCTGACCGAGCGCGGACCCGGGGCGTAGGACCGCGGGGCGGGCTTGGCCTGGGCCTGGGCCTGGACTTGGGATTGAGCCGACGGCGGCGTGCTCACACGCGGCGCGCCCTGGGCGGTGCTGGGTTGCGAGCCCTGGGCAGCCGCTGCGCCCTGGCCGACGACCACGAACAGGTTGTTGCCATCGACCCGCGAACTGTACGGCGCGAGGGTGGTGAGGTTGATGATGACACGGGTGCGATCCTTGGCCTCGACCACCACCACGCTGTGGGCGTTGCCCGAGCCCAGGTCGCGGCTCTTGGTCTGCAGCTGGCTGGTCACGCCCGGCAGGTCCAGCGCAATGCGCGCCGGCTGCTCGGTGGTATAGCCGCGCGGGGCCGCCACCGGACCGTCGAAGGACAGTTTCAATTCGACCCGATCCCCCGGCAATGCGGCGACATCGAGCGTCTTGAGGTTGGCCGCCTGGAGAATCGGTGAAAGCATCGCCATCCCTAGCGACACGCCGATAATCGAAAGAATCCTAGTCATGTTCACATTCCACCACTGTGCAGATCCGAAGGTGTATCGCTTGCTTGTCGTCTTCATGAGCGTTCTTTCAGGGAAATGCTACGCGGTCGCTCAAGCCACGCCCCCTCTCCATCCGGCACGATTTCAATCACCTGCACCGCCGAATCGCTGATGCCGACGATTCGCCCGTCGTTGCGTCCCAGGTAGTCGCCTACCTTGACCCGATGCACGCCGCCGGCCCCACGCAACAGGGCGAAGGTGCCCGTTTCGTTGCTCAGGGTGCCGACCATCTCGAAGCCGTCGATATTGAAGCCTTCAAGGAACTGCTTGACGCGCGTCGGATCCGGCTGGACCAGGCGCGAACCCTTCTGGCGGTTCACCAGGTCGACCTTGATCGGCGGCTGGAACGGGCTGCGCAAGCTCGCCGCAGCATAGGTGAATGCCTCGTACGGGCGAAACTTGGGCATCGGCTCGATATTGCCGACCGGACGCGCCCGCACCTGGGCCATGAACTGCTTGAGGTCATCGAACTCGCCGGAACCGTCGCAACCTGCCAGCGCCATCAGCGTGACGCCCATGCACAACCAATGCACGGCCCTCATTTCGCCTGTCCTTTGTTGTCAGTGTTCTGAAGTCCCTTGTCGTTGTAGCGATAGGTCTTGGCGAGAATGCTCATGCGCAGTTTTCCAGGGGACTTGGCGTCCACCGGTTTGATTTCGAAATCGTGCAGGGTCACGATGCGCGGCAGGCTGGCCACGCCGCTGACGAAGGTGGCCAGGTCGTGGTAGGTGCCGGTCACGGTGATCTGGATAGGCAGTTCGATGTAGAACTGCTGCGCCGCCTCGGGCAACAGCTTGATCTCTTCGAACTCAAGGCCGCTGCCAAGGCCGGTGCGGGTGATGTCCTCCAGCAGGCCAGGCACCTCGGTATCGCCAGGCAATTGCCGCAGCAGCGCGCCGAAGGTGTTTTCCATCTCCACCATCTGGGCCTTGTAGGCCGGCAGGTTGGCGGCCTGATAAGCCTTGTTGGAGAACTGCTCGCGCAGGCTCGTCTCGTCGTTACGGGCCTGATCCAGTTGGGTTTGCAGGTCCTGGATGTGGAAAAAGTAACCACCGGCCAGCACCAGCACCAGCAACAGGACACCAGCGATGGTCTTCACCGCCGACGGCCACGAGCCCAGGTTGTTGAGGTCCAGGTCGTTGATATCGATCTTGCGCAGGCTTTCGAGCCATTCATTCACATTCATGGCTTGGCACCTTTGGCGTCTGCTGGATCGACAGGCGGTTGCGTCTGACGCACGGTCAACTGGAACGAGTTGGACTGGTCGGCCGAACCCACGGCGCTGTTGGCCTTGACCTCAGTCAGGCTCGGTGCCTCCATCCAGTCGGAAGCATCCAGATTGCGCAACAGGTCAGAAACCCGGTTGTTGGACTCTGCGGCACCGGAAATGCTGATCAACTGGTCGGTCATTTTCACTTCGTTGAAGTACACACCGTCCGGCAGGGTGCGGGCGAGCTGATCGAAGATGCGTCCGATGATCGGCCGGTTGCCCTGCAGATCCTGGATGATCTTCATCCGCTCGAGCAATTGCTTGCGCCGCGCCTTCAGTTCGCTGATCTCCTTGATGCGCGCGTCGAGCTGGACGATCTCGGTCTTGATGAACTGGTTGCGGGCGTTCTGGTGATCGATGGCACTGCTCAAATATTGATCAGCCAGAAAAATGGCACCAATGCCGGCAACCAGCACGCCGGCCAGGGAAATCAGGAAGCGCTTCTTGCGCTCCTCGCGCTGCTGTTCGCGCCAGGGGAGTAAGTTGATCCGTGCCATTAGTCGAAGCTCCTCAACGCCAGACCGCACGCGATCATCAACGCCGGGGCGTCACTGGCCAGCGCACCGGCGTTGACCTTGGCGCTCAGGGCCATGTCGGCGAACGGGTTGGCGACCATGGCAGGCGTGCCCAGACGCTCCTGGATCAGGCGGTCGAGCCCGGCGATCGAAGCCGTGCCGCCCGCCAGCATGATGTAGTCGACGCGGTTGTACTGGCCGGCCGCAAAGAAGAACTGCAAAGAGCGCGACACCTGCTGGACCACGGCGTCCTTGAACGGCTGCAGCACTTCCAGGGTGTAGTCGTCGGGCAGCCCGCCCTGCTTTTTCGCAAGCCCGGCTTCGCCCTGGGACAAGCCGTAGCGGCGCTGGATCTCTTCGGTGAGCTGGCGCCCGCCGAACAGTTGCTCGCGGGTGTAGATGATGCGGCCGTTGTGCAGCACGCTGAGGGTGGTCATGGTGGCGCCGATGTCGATCACCGCCACCGTCAGTTGCTCGTGATCCTGCCCCAACTGGGCTGACAGCAGGCCGAATGAACGCTCCAGCGCGTAGGCTTCGACATCGACCACGCGCGGCGTCAGGCCGGCCAGCGCCAGCGCGGCCTCGCGAACCTCGACGTTTTCCTTGCGGCAGGCAGCCAGCAGCACTTCGACGCGCTCTGGGTTGCGCGCCGAATAGCCCTGGACTTCGAAATCGATGGCGACTTCTTCCAACGGATAGGGAATGTACTGGTCGGCCTCGATCTTGAGCTGGTTTTCCATCTCGTCATCGGAAAGCCCGGCGTCCATCTCGATGGTCTTGGTAATGACCGCTGATCCGGCCACCGCCACCGCCGCTATCTTGACGTTGCTCTTGGCTTTTACCAGCACGCGCGTCAAAGCATTGCCGACCCCTTCGAGCTCGGCAATGTTCTTCTCGACCACCGCGTTGGCAGGCAGTGGCTCGACCGCGTATGACTCGACCTTATAGCGGGTACCGGAACGACTCAGTTCAAGGAGTTTTACCGAGGTGGAGCTAATATCGATCCCTAGAAGGGTATTGGCCTTCTTACTGAAGAGTTCGAACACAACCGATTCCCTATGCGTTTCCGTCACTTACGGATATTTTTTTGTCCAACACCACTGTCGGCAGCCTTGACAGTAGCGCAAATAACGCTCGGCGACGAAAAATGCTTATAATGCCCAGCGTTTTTTTCGTGTAGCAAAGCTTCAAGGCGTGTTCATTTGTTGATGCCTGCGCTTAACCCATTCTTTTTTCTGGAAATCCAAAAGCCTTGATACGCCTGCTGAAGTTTTTCTGGTGGTCCATTGTCGCTATCGTCTGCGGGCTGCTGCTCGGTCTGAGCGGCGCCTTTCTCTATCTGTCGCCGAATCTGCCCTCGGTCGATGCGCTGCGCAACATCCAGCTGCAGATCCCGCTGCGAGTGTTCAGCAGCGACGGCAAACTCATTGCCGAGTTCGGCGAAATGCGCCGTTCTCCAATCCGTTTCGCCGAAATTCCGCCCAATTTCATCAGCGCCCTGCTGTCGGCTGAAGACGACAACTTCGCCAATCACTACGGCGTCGACCCGAGCAGCCTTATGCGCGCCGCCAGCCAGTTGGTCAAGAGCGGTCACATCCAGTCCGGCGGCTCGACAATCACCATGCAGGTGGCCAAGAACTACTTCCTGACCAGCGAGCGCAGCTTCTCACGCAAGACCACCGAGATTCTTCTCGCCTTGCAAATCGAGCGCCAACTTACCAAGGACGAGATTCTCGAGCTCTACGTCAACAAGATCTACCTGGGCAACAGGGCCTATGGTATCGAGGCTGCAGCACAGGTTTATTACGGAAAATCGATCCGTGACCTCAGTGTTGCCCAGATGGCCATGATAGCCGGTCTGCCGAAGGCACCGTCACGATTCAACCCACTGGCCAACCCGGTGCGCGCCAAAGAGCGCCGCGACTGGATTCTGGGGCGCATGTTCAAACTGGGCAAGATCGACCAGAACACCTACCAGACCGCCCTGGCTGAACCGATCAACGCCAGCTATCACGTTCAGAGCCCTGAAGTGAACGCGCCGTACATCGCCGAAATGGCCCGCGCCGAGATGGTCGGCCGCTACGGCAGCGAAGCCTACACAGAAGGCTTCCGCGTCACCACCACCGTTCCGAGCGATCGCCAGGAAGATGCCAGCAAGGCCGTGCAGGATGGCCTGATCGAATACGACCAGCGCCACGGCTATCGCGGCCCTGAAAGCCGTTTCCCGGGCCTGACCCGCGACGGATGGACGCAGGAGCTGACCAAGCAGCGTCCGATCAGCGGCCTTGAGCCGGCCATCGTGACCCAGGTCGACAAGAACGGCATCCACGTCCTGACCCGCAACGGCGAGAAGGAAGAAACCGTCGCCTGGGACAGCATGAAGTGGGCCAAGCCCTTCCTGAACACCAACAGCGTCGGCGCCAATCCGAAGCAGCCTGCCGATGTCGCCCATGTCGGTGACCTGGTGCGGGTGCAGCGCCAGCATGACAATTCGCTCAAGTTCAGCCAGATTCCCCAGGCGCAGAGTGCCCTGGTGTCGCTGGATCCGCACAACGGCGCGATTCGTGCGCTGGTCGGTGGCTTTGCCTTCGAGCAGAGCAACTACAACCGCGCCATGCAGGCCAAGCGCCAGCCGGGCTCGAGCTTCAAGCCGTTCCTCTACTCGGCTGCGCTGGACAACGGCTACACCGCAGCCAGCCTGGTGAACGATGCACCGATCGTGTTCGTCGACGAAGCCATCGACAAGGTCTGGCGTCCGAAGAACGACACCGGCACCTTCCTGGGCCCGATTCGCCTGCGTGAAGCGCTGTACAAGTCGCGTAACCTGGTGTCGATCCGCCTGCTGCAGAGCCTTGGGGTCAACACGGCGATCAACTACATCACCCGTTTCGGCTTCAACAAGGCGGACCTGCCGCCGAACCTGTCGCTGGCCCTGGGTACCGCAACCCTGACGCCGATGGAAATCGTCAGCGGCTGGAGCACCTTTGCCAACGGCGGTTACAAGATCACCCCGTACCTGATCGACAAGATCGAGGACCGCGAGGGCAAGACGCTGTTCGTGGCCAACCCGCCAACCGTGCCGGCCAACGACCCGAACCCCAAGCTGGTCAACGAAGCCGCCGTGAGCGACGCCTCGACCTACGCCGCGCCGGAAACGCCAGCTCTGACCACCAATGCGGCACCGAACGCCCTGGACACCAACGGCGCGCCACCTGCGCCTGCCGTGGCCGAGCGCATCGTTGACGGGCGTACCACCTACATCCTCAACAGCATGCTGCAGGACGTCATCAAACGCGGCACAGGCCGCCGTGCGCTGGCGATGAACCGCCCGGACATCGCGGGCAAGACCGGTACCACCAACGATTCGAAAGACGCCTGGTTCTCCGGCTACAACGGCGACTACGTGACCACGGTCTGGACCGGTTTCGACCAGCCCGAAAGCCTGGGCCGCCACGAGTTCGGCGGCACCGTCGCGCTGCCGATCTGGATGAACTACATGAGCGCCGCCCTCAAGGACAAGCCGCCGCACGTGCAGGCCGAGCCTGATGGCATCCTCAGCCTGCGAATCGACCCGGTCAGCGGCCGCTCCGCCACGCCAAGCACGGCAGGTGCGTTCTTCGAGCTGTTCAAGAGCGAAGACACACCACCAAGCGTGAACGAACTCAACGGCAGCCCTGCACCGGGCAGCCCGCTGCCAGCGGATGAATCGGCGCCGATCGATCTGTTCTGATAGACGCGAGAACCCCCGTAGCAGCACGGCTTGCCGGCGGGGGCGCCCTCACTGACGCCATCGCGGGCAAGCGCGCTCCTACATGATTACCGCGCACAACTGTAGGAGCGCGCTTGCCCGCGACGGCGTATTGGGCCTCGCCACGACTGCTCGACCCCAACAAAAAAGCCCTGCACATGTGCAGGGCTTTTTTATTACCGCAGGCCGTTAGCCGTTGAAGACTTCATCCACGCTCTTGAGCGGGTAGTGCTTCGGGTACGGTTGGGTCGCTACGCCGCTTGCGATGGCTGCCTTGGCAACGGCATCGGAAACGACTTCCAGCAGGCGCACGTCCAGTGGTTTCGGGATGATGTACTCACGGCCGAATTCCAGCTTGATGCCGCCGTAGGCGTCGCAGACTTCCTGAGGAACCGGCAGCTTGGCCAGGTCGCGCAGGGCGATGGCGGCAGCGATCTTCATTTCTTCGTTGATGCGCTTGGCGCGAACGTCCAGGGCACCGCGGAAGATGAACGGGAAGCCCAGCACGTTGTTGACCTGGTTCGGGTAGTCCGAACGGCCCGTGGCCATGATGACGTCGCTGCGAGTGGCGTGGGCCAGCTCTGGCGAGATTTCCGGATCAGGGTTCGAGCAGGCGAACACGATCGGGTTAGGTGCCATGGACTTCAGGCCTTCAGCGCTCAGCAGGTTCGGGCCGGACAGGCCAACGAACACGTCAGCGCCATCCAGCGCGTCAGCCAGGGTGCGCTTGTCGGTCGAATGAGCGAACTGCGCCTTGTACTGGTTCAGGTCCGAACGATCGGAATGGACCACGCCATTACGGTCGATCATGAAGATGTTTTCGATCTTCGCGCCCATGCTCACCAGCAACTTCATGCAGGAGATGGCCGCAGCACCGGCGCCCAGGCAGACGATTTTCGCCTCTTCCAGGGTTTTGCCAGCGATTTCCAGGGCGTTGATCATGCCGGCGGCGGTCACGATCGCGGTGCCGTGCTGGTCATCGTGGAAAACCGGGATGTCGCACTGTTCGATCAGGGCCTTTTCGATCTCGAAGCACTCAGGTGCCTTGATGTCTTCCAGGTTGATGCCACCGAAAGTGATGGAGATGCGCTTGACGGTGTCGATGAAGGCTTGCGGGCTTTCCGAATCGACTTCGATGTCGAACACGTCGATGCCGGCGAAGCGCTTGAACAGCACGCCTTTGCCTTCCATGACCGGCTTGGAAGCCAGTGGGCCCAGGTCACCCAGGCCGAGAATCGCGGTGCCATCGGAGATGACCGCTACCAGGTTGCCCTTGCCGGTGTATTTGTACGCCAGCTCAGGGTCGCGACCGATTTCGCGGACCGGCTCAGCTACACCCGGGCTGTAGGCCAGGGACAGATCGCGAGCTGTCGCGGTAGCTTTGGTGAGTTCTACGCTCAGTTTTCCCGGACGAGGATTGGCGTGATAGTCGAGCGCGGCAGTTTTTAAATCTGACATGAGAGCATTCCGCTTTTTACTGTTGGACAGACGGACGAAGGAGCATACGCAAGTCAGAAAGTCCTAACAAGACTGGCAAGTCACCTCTGTCAAGGGCCCGAATCTACGACTTTCAGCGTAGAGCCGCGAAATACAAGGGCCGCAGTCGAGACAATCGATACGTAAAATGTCTACAAAATTCAGATTATTTTGTATTCAACATTGCAGGATGAGTGATCGGCATCATCCACCGCGCTTCACCCGGCTTCAAACCACCCCTACGGGAGCGATCCACCACCCAGCCCCGCGCCTCGATCTGCCGCCCCTTGAGCTTCTCAAGGGATGCGACATCGAACTGACCGACCAGCTTGGGCGCAATGCGCAGCACCAGGTTGTCCGAGAACTCGATCCACACCCCGCCGCCATTACGCTGAACGCTCGCCACCTGCCCCGACACCACGGCAAAGCCGCCCTTGTCGATCTGCGCCGCCGACTGCACCGGGGAATTGCGCCACAGGCCCAGCCGCGCCTGGCGGGCGGTGTTCTCCGCCGCTTTTTGGCAATCCACCAGCGCCACATTGGGCGAAACGGCGACCAGATAGCCCAGCCCTTCGGCCAGCAGTTGCGCTTCCATGTTGGCGCCGTTGCGGCCGTAGACGTTGGCCAGTGTGCGGCCATAATGATCGGCGGCCTGTTCACCGACACGCAGGCTGACCTGACCGTCACTTTCATCGACCAGCGCCTGCAAACGACGCTTGGCCGCTTCGGCAAAAGGCTCGGCCGACTGACCTTTTTTGCCAGTTTCTGGCGCATTGAGTCCAATCATGCGCACGCTGCGACCATCGGACAGACGCAAGGTGTCACCGTCCACCACCCGTTGCACTTGGGCCGATGGCAAGGAAGAAGGCGCCGGGCACAGGGCCAGCGCAGACGGGAGCCAAATCGCAGACATAAAAAAGGCGCCCGCGAGGGACGCCTTCTTGAGTAGCCTGGAGCAGCTCGAGGAGCGATCCAGAGTAACCACTCTTACTTCGCTTTGGTTGCGCCGAACGCACCGAAACGCGACTTGAACTTGTCGACGCGGCCGCCAACGTCCAGAGTCTTCTGCTTACCGGTGTAGAACGGGTGGCACTCGTTGCACACGTCCAGGCTCAGAGGCTTGGCCAGGGTGGAACGGGTCTTGATGACGTTGCCACAGCTGCAAGTTGCGTCAACGGCTTCGTAAACTGGATGGATATCAGCTTTCATGGGTATTTCCTCAGGCTGGCGTGCCGCCACCCAACACTATTGTTGAATACCGCACGCAATTAGGCCGCGAATATTACCAGACATCGCAAATCACGCAAGAGAACCTTGAGCCCGGTCGTCTGCTAAGATCGCGCCCTGGTCATACTCCGTAACAGGAAATCCCCCGCGTGCCCGACGCCATTCTGCGCCTCGCCCTGCCCTCGCCCTTGCGCCGCCTGTTCGACTACCGCGCCCCCGCCGGAGTCCAGCGCAGCGCCTTGCAGCCCGGGATGCGCCTGCGGGTGCCGTTCGGCCGCCGGGAGATGATCGGCATTCTGGTGGAGATCACCGATCACAGCGAAGTGCCCGCCGAGAAGCTCAAACCGGCCATCGCCCTGCTGGACAGCGAAGCGCCGCTGCCCGCCGCGCTGTTCAAGTTGTGCCTGTGGACCGCCCAATATTACCAGCACAGCCTGGGCGACACGCTGAGTTGGGCGCTGCCGGTGATGTTGCGTCAGGGTGAACCGGCCGAAGCGCGGCAGGATCGTTTCTGGCAGATCGCCGAAGGGGCCAGCATCGATGACCCGCGCATCGCTCGCGCGCCGAAACAGAAAGAAGCACTCAGGACCCTCGCCCAGCACCCCCACGGCGTCGCCCATCAGCTATTGAGCAAGCTGATGCTCAACCGCGACAGCCTGAACCTGCTGCTGGCCAAGGAACTGGTGACCGTCGAAGTGCGCGGCCATGCACCCATCGAGCGCCACGAACACTGGCTGGCCCAGCCCGAACTGCCGCTGAATACCGAGCAGCGCGCCGCGTTCGAGGCGATTCGGTCGGGTTTCGGCAGCTTTCACGCCTCACTGCTGGCGGGTGTGACCGGCAGCGGCAAGACCGAGGTCTATCTGCAACTGATCCGCGAAACCCTGGAAGCGGGCAAGCAGGCGCTGGTGCTGATCCCGGAAATCAACCTGGGCCCGCAAACCCTGGCGCGCTTCGAACAACGCTTCAATGCGCGGATCGCCCTGCTGCATTCGGCAGTCAACGACCGGGATCGCCTCGACGCCTGGCTGGCGGCTCGGGACGGCGAGGCCGACATCATCATCGGCACCCGCTCGGCGCTGTTCACGCCGATGAAGAACCCCGGCCTGATCATCATCGACGAAGAACACGACGGCTCCTATAAACAGCAGGAAGGCTTGCGTTATCACGCCCGTGACCTGGCACTGGTGCGTGCGAGACAGGAAGACATCCCGATCGTGCTGGGCTCGGCCACGCCATCACTGGAAAGCCTGCACAATGCCCACACCGGGCGGTACGCCCTCCTACGCCTGAATCAGCGCGCGGGCGGTGCGCAACAGCCACGTTTCCTGCGCCTGGATGTAAAAAGCCGCCCGCTGGACAGCGGCATTTCCGGCCCGATGCAGCAAGCCATCGCACAGACGCTTGCGGCAGGACAGCAGGTGCTGGTGTTCCTCAACCGTCGCGGGTTCGCCCCGACCCTGCTGTGCCACGACTGCGGCTGGCTGTCTGAATGCAACCGGTGCGATGCGCGGATGACCGTTCATCAGCGCTCCGGCGAGCTGCGCTGCCATCATTGCGGCCATGCCGAGCGGGTTCCGCGAAACTGCCCGGCGTGCGGCAAGGTCGATCTGCGCCCGGTGGGTGCTGGGACCGAGCGCGCCGAGGAGCGGCTGGCGATTCTGTTCCCTGATTACCCGGTGTTGCGCGTTGACCGTGACAGCACCTCGCGCAAGGAAGCGATGAACCAGCTGTTCGCCACCATCCAGAAGGGCCAGCCGTGCATTCTGGTCGGCACGCAGATGCTCGCCAAGGGCCACCATTTTCCGCGAGTGACCCTGGTGTCGATCCTGGACGCCGACGGCGGGCTGTTTTCCGGCGATTTCCGCGCCAGCGAGCGCATGGCGCAGTTGATCGTGCAGGTGGCCGGTCGCGCCGGTCGGGCGGAAGAGCCCGGCAAGGTGATTATCCAGACGCACCTTGCAGAACACCCGCTGCTGATCCAGCTCACCGAACAGGGTTACTTTGCCTTCGCCGAGCAGGCCCTGAGCGAACGCCGCGCTGCCGGGCTGCCGCCGTTTTCCCACCTGGCGCTGCTGCGCGCAGAAGCCCACAAACCAGGGCAGGCGGAAGGCTTTCTGGACGAGGCCTGTACGGAAGCGGAACACCTGTTGAAGGAAATGTCGCTCGGCGGAATTGAACTGTTGGGCCCTGTTCCGGCTCCGATGGAACGCCGCGCAGGGCGTTATCGCGCCCAGTTGCTGGTACAGGCCAACGCCCGGGCGCCGTTGCACAAGCTGTTGGCGACCTGGCTGCTGGCACTGGAGAACATGCCCAGCGGGCGCGCGGTCAGGTGGTCGCTGGATGTGGATCCTGTGGATTTGTATTAACGGCACCACCGAATCCGTAGGAGCGCGCTTGCCCGCGATGGCGGTGCGCCAGGCAGTGTATGCGCCAATGACACACTGCAATCGCGGGCAAGCGCGCTCCTACAATTGATACTGTGGACACAACCGCGCATCCACCGCGGTTGGCAAGGTGGCTCCGGCAACGGATAATGCCCAGTTTTTCCACCCGCGCATCGAAGCGCTGCCGCGCTTGCGGTCGAAAGAGAGCCTCATGAAAGACACCATTCGCCAGCTGATCCAACAAGCCCTGAGCCAACTCGTCACCGAAGGCGTATTGCCGCAGGGCCTGACGCCAGCGATTCAGGTGGAAAACGCCAAGGACAAGAAAAACGGCGACTTCGCCAGCAACATCGCCATGATGCTGGCCAAGCCTGCGGGCATGAAGCCGCGCGACCTGGCCGAGAAGATCGTCGCCGCCTTGCCTGCCGACGAGCAGATCAGCAAGGTCGACATCGCCGGTCCCGGCTTCCTCAATTTCTTCCAGAACACCCAGGCCCTGGCTTCGCGCCTGGACGAAGCCCTGGCCGACGCCACCCTGTCGGTGCGCAAGAACGGCCCGGCCCAGCGCGTGGTGGTCGACCTGTCCGCCCCCAACCTCGCCAAAGAGATGCACGTCGGCCACCTGCGCTCGACCATCATCGGCGACGGCGTAGCCAGCGTGCTGGAATTCCTCGGTGACACGGTCATCCGTCAGAACCACGTGGGCGACTGGGGCACCCAGTTCGGCATGCTGCTGGCCTACCTGCAGGAAACCCCGGCCACCAGCGACGAGCTGTCGGACCTGGAGAACTTCTACCGCGCAGCCAAGGGCCGTTTCGACGAGTCCGAAGAGTTCGCCGAGCGCGCCCGTGGCCTGGTGGTCAAGCTGCAGGCTGGCGACCCTGAGTGCCTGTCGCTGTGGACCCGTTTCAAGGACATCTCCCTGTCGCACTGCCAGGAAGTCTACGAGCGCCTGAACGTCAAACTGACCCCAGCCGACGTCATGGGCGAAAGCGCCTACAACGATGACCTGGCCAACGTGGTCAGCGACCTGAAAAAGGCCGGCCTGCTGGTGGAAAGCAAGGGCGCCCAGTGCGTGTTCCTCGATGAATTCAAGAACGCCGACGGCGACCCGCTGCCGGTGATCGTGCAGAAAGCAGGCGGCGGTTACCTCTACGCCACCACTGACCTTGCCGCCGTGCGCTACCGCAGCAACGTCCTGAAAGCCGACCGCGCCCTGTATTTCGTTGACCAACGCCAGGCCCTGCACTTCCAGCAGGTGTTCGAAGTGGCCCGTCGCGCCGGTTTCGTGACCAACGGCATGCAGATGGAGCACATGGGCTTCGGCACCATGAACGGCGCCGATGGCCGTCCGTTCAAGACCCGCGATGGCGGCACCGTCAAGCTGGTGGACCTGCTGGACGAGGCCGAAGAGCGCGCCTACGTGCTGGTCAAGGAGAAGAACCCGGAAGTCGCCGAAGACGAACTGCGCACCATCGCCAAGGCCGTGGGCATCAGCGCGGTGAAATACGCCGACCTGTCCAAGCACCGCGCCAGCGACTACAGCTTCAACTTCGACCAGATGCTGAGCTTCGAAGGCAACACCGCGCCTTACCTGCTGTACGCCTACACCCGCGTTTCCGGCGTGTTCCGCAAGCTGGGCGAGGCGTTCGACGAGAGCAAGGGCCAGATCATCCTCGAGGCCGAGCATGAACAGGACCTGGCTGCGCGCCTGGCGCAGTTTGGCGAGACCGTGAACAACGTCGCCGAGAAAGGCACACCGCACGTCCTGTGCGCCTACCTGTACGATCTGGCGGGCCTGTTCTCCAGCTTCTACGAGAACTGCCCGATCCTGAACGCCGAAAACCCCGAGCAACAGCAGAGCCGTCTGCGCCTTGCGCACCTGACTGGCCGCACCCTCAAGCAAGGCCTGCAATTGCTGGGTCTGGAAACTCTGGAGCGTATGTAAGTTGGCAGTCAAAAAGAAACCAGCTCCCAAGCGCGGCGCCAGCCGGTACGAGGCACCCGCAAAGAAGCCGATTCCGGGATGGGTGTGGCTGGCGATCGGCCTGTCGGTCGGTGCCTTCATCGTGTTCCTGATGAAACTGGAGCCGGGCAGCGGCGATGACATCAAGCGCGTGAAGGCCGAAGCCAAGGCGGCGAAGATCGCGGAAGCGAACAAGACGCCGCCGAGCCCGACTGCGCCGGTCAAGCCCAAGTACGATTTCTACACGCTGCTGCCTGAGTCGGAAGTTATCGTGCCGAACGAGGCCGTGCCGGAGAAGACGCCGCCTGCGGTGGTCACCCCGACCACGCCGGTCACGCCTGAACAGGCCGCGAAGATCGACACGGCCCGCGCCCAGGCAGCCCTCAGTGGCCTGACGCCTCCGCCTGCGCCACCTGTGACCAAGCCGGCTGCGGTGACCACGTTCTTCCTGCAGGCGGGCTCGTTCCGCAAACAGGCCGACGCCGAAAAGGTGCGTGCGCAGATCATTCTGCTGGGCCAGGCCGCGACGGTGGAATCGGGTACGGTGAAGGATGAGACCTGGTACCGCGTGCTCGTGGGCCCGTTCAGCAACCGCGAACAACTGACAACCGCACAGAAGCAGCTGGCTGGCGGCGGGTTCAGTAACCTTTTGTTGCAACAACGCCAGGCCCGGTGACTTCACGCCGGCCTTTGTAGGAGCGCGCTTGCCCGCGATTGCGGTGTGTCATTTACGAATTGATCGCTTGACACGACGCCATCGCGGGCAAGCGCGCTCCTACAGTGTTTAGGTTGTTCGCAAATGGAGCATGGGTACGATCATGGCGGGCTACGGCACCTGCCATTCATCCCCCACGGTTGAAATACCCTTCCCCACCCCCATATGAGTTTCCATCAGGGCATTTTCGCCCCGCAGCGTGGAGACTCTCCCCTTGACCACCATCGTTTCAGTGCGCCGCCAAGGCAAAGTCGTCATGGCTGGTGACGGCCAGGTTTCCCTGGGCAATACCGTCATGAAAGGCAATGCCAAAAAGGTCCGTCGTCTTTATCACGGCCAGGTCATCGCCGGTTTCGCTGGCGCCACTGCCGACGCCTTCACCCTGTTCGAGCGTTTCGAAGCCCAGCTGGAAAAACACCAGGGCCATCTGGTCCGCGCCGCTGTCGAGCTTGCCAAAGACTGGCGTACCGACCGCTCCCTGAGCCGTCTGGAAGCCATGCTGGCCGTCGCCAACAAGGACGCCTCGCTCATCATTACCGGCAACGGTGACGTCGTTGAGCCCGAAGACGGCCTGATCGCCATGGGTTCGGGCGGTGCATTCGCCCAGGCCGCCGCGCGCGCCCTGCTGCTCAAGACTGAGCTGTCGGCACGGGAAATTGCCGAGACGGCGCTGCACATCGCTGGCGACATCTGCGTATTCACCAACCACCACATCACCATCGAGGAACAGGACCTCGCTCAGTGAGGCCCGACGCTGGCGGCAATTCATCGCCGCCAGCCCTTCATGACCCAAGGACCGTTGAAAGCCATGTCCATGACTCCCCGTGAAATCGTCCACGAACTCAATCGCCATATCATCGGCCAGGACGATGCCAAGCGCGCCGTCGCCATCGCGCTGCGCAACCGCTGGCGCCGGATGCAGCTGCCCGAAGAGCTGCGCGTTGAAGTCACGCCCAAGAACATCCTGATGATCGGCCCGACCGGCGTCGGTAAAACCGAAATCGCCCGTCGCCTGGCCAAGCTGGCCAACGCGCCGTTCCTCAAGGTTGAAGCCACCAAGTTCACCGAAGTGGGCTACGTGGGCCGCGACGTCGAGTCGATCATTCGCGACCTGGCCGACGCTGCGCTGAAGCTCCTGCGCGAACAGGAAATGGTCAAGGTCCGTCATCGCGCCGAAGACGCCGCCGAAGACCGCATCCTCGACGCCCTGCTGCCTGCGGCCCGCACCGGTTTCAGCGAAGAAGCCTCGTCGGGCAGTGATTCCAACACCCGCCAGCTGTTCCGCAAGCGCCTGCGTGAAGGCCAGCTGGACGACAAGGAAATCGAGATCGAAGTGGCCGAGATGGGCGGCGTCGACATTTCCGCGCCGCCTGGCATGGAAGAGATGACCAACCAGCTGCAAAGCCTGTTCGCCAATATGGGCAAGGGCAAGCGCAAGAGCCGCAAGCTCAAGGTCAAGGACGCGCTCAAGATGGTGCGCGACGAAGAAGCCAGCCGCCTGGTCAACGACGAAGAGCTCAAGGGCAAGGCGCTGGAAGCGGTCGAACAGCATGGCATCGTGTTCATCGACGAGATCGACAAGGTCGCCAAGCGCGGCAATGTCGGCGGCGCCGATGTCTCCCGCGAAGGCGTGCAGCGCGACTTGCTGCCGCTGATCGAAGGCTGCACCGTCAACACTAAGCTGGGCATGGTCAAGACCGACCACATCCTGTTCATCGCCTCCGGTGCGTTCCACCTGAGCAAGCCGAGCGACCTGGTGCCTGAGCTGCAAGGCCGTCTGCCGATCCGCGTTGAACTGAAGGCGCTGAGCCCGCAGGACTTCGAACGCATTCTGAGCGAGCCGCACGCATCGCTGACCGAGCAGTATCGCGAGCTGCTGAAAACCGAAGGCCTGAACATCGAGTTCCTGCCAGAGGGCATCAAGCGCCTGGCCGAGATCGCCTGGCAGGTCAACGAGAAGACCGAGAACATCGGTGCCCGCCGCCTGCACACCTTGCTTGAGCGTCTGCTGGAAGAGGTGTCCTTCAGCGCTGGCGACCTGGGCAGCGCGCAGGACACCGCCACGATCAAGATCGACGCCGAATACGTCAACAGCCACCTGGGCGAACTGGCGGAAGACGAAGACCTGTCGCGCTACATCCTCTGACCGTGCTGTCTGCGCTCATCATTGATGGTTGCGCAGACACCGCACCTGTAGCAGCACGGCTTGCCGGCGGGGGCGTCCTTAAGATCGCTCCCGCCGGCAAGCCGTGCTGCTACGTTTAATATGTGCACGCCCCCAAACCGGAAACAGGCGTAAATCCGATGTCCCGAATTCCCTCCGCCATCCAGCTCCACAAAGCTTCGAAGATCCTCTCGCTCAAATACGGCCCCGACGAGGAATACCACCTGCCTGCCGAATTTCTGCGGGTGCATTCGCCTTCGGCCGAGGTTCAGGGCCATGGCAATCCGATCCTGCAATTCGGCAAGCTGGGTGTCGGGCTCACCAAGATCGAACCGGCCGGGCAATACGCACTGAAATTGACCTTCGACGACGGTCATGACAGCGGATTGTTCACTTGGGAATACCTGGAGCAACTGTCGCTGCGTCAAACGCAGCTGTGGGACGAATATCTGGCAGAGCTCAAGGCGGCAGGCAAATCCCGTGATCCTTCCGAGCAAGTCATCAAGCTGATGCTCTAGTCCGCGGCTGGGCGACCGGCCGGCGTTTTAGGACGCACTTTCTAATTCCTTTTGTTTCAATGGTCCGCGCAGCGGTCAATGATTGCCCCTGCTTGCGATTTTTTGAATTCTCGCGTAACCAATGATTCTGGCAGGTTCTCTGCATCGGAGTTTTTGCAGAAGCCTGCAGGTGTGATCCAGGGCGTTGCCACGCATCCTTCCGATCGTCGCGTAATCGTCACACCCGTTTGTGTTAATCATCGGTCACCCGAGAGCAGTACCGGCTCTGGTCTGTGACGCGTGTTCACAGCCGCACCGGTGCTCGTCTCAGGACAATGGAGCGTCGTAGATGAGTAACAAGAGTAATGATGACCTGCCGCGTCAAGCCTCTGAACACACGTTGGGGCTCAACCCCGTCATAGGCCTGCGGCGCAAGGATTTGCTCACCACGGCACGCATGGTACTGACCCAGGCAATACGCCAACCGATCCACAGCGCCAAGCACGTGGCCCATTTCGGGCTGGAGCTGAAAAACGTCCTGCTGGGCAAGTCCACCCTGGCACCCGACAGCGACGACCGTCGTTTCGTGGATCCTGCCTGGAGCCAGAACCCGCTCTACCGTCGCTACCTGCAGACCTACCTTGCCTGGCGCAAGGAACTGCACGACTGGATCGGCGACAGCAGCCTGTCGGAACAGGACATCAGCCGCGGTCACTTCGTGATCAACCTGATGACCGAAGCCATGTCCCCCACCAACGGCGCTGCCAACCCGGCAGCGGTCAAACGCTTCTTCGAAACCGGCGGCAAGAGCATCCTCGATGGACTCTCGCACCTTGCCAAGGATCTGGTGAACAACGGCGGCATGCCCAGCCAGGTCAACATGGACGCCTTCGAAGTCGGCAAGAACCTGGGGACTTCCGAAGGCGCGGTGGTGTTCCGCAATGATGTGCTGGAACTGATCCAGTACAGGCCCATCACCGAACAGGTGCACGAGCGCCCGCTGTTGGTGGTGCCACCGCAGATCAACAAATTCTACGTTTTCGATTTGAGCCCGGACAAAAGCCTGGCCCGCTTCTGCCTGCGCAACAACGTGCAGACCTTCATCATCAGTTGGCGCAACCCGACCAAGGCCCAGCGCGAGTGGGGCCTGTCGACCTACATCGATGCGGTGAAGGAAGCGGTGGATGTGGTGTGCAAGATCACCGGCAGCAAGGACGTGAACATGCTGGGCGCCTGCTCCGGCGGCATCACCTGCACCGCGCTGCTGGGCCATTACGCCGCCCTTGGGGAGCAGAAGGTCAACGCCCTGACGCTGCTGGTCAGCGTGCTCGACACCACGCTCGACACCCAGGTCGCATTGTTCGTCGACGAGCAGACCCTGGAATCGGCCAAGCGCCACTCGTATCAGGCCGGCGTGCTCGAAGGCAAGGACATGGCCAAGGTTTTCGCCTGGATGCGCCCCAACGACCTGATCTGGAATTACTGGGTCAACAACTACCTGCTGGGCAACGAGCCGCCGGTGTTCGACATCCTGTTCTGGAACAACGACACCACGCGCCTGCCCGCAGCGTTCCACGGCGACCTGATCGAGATGTTCAAGAACAACCCGCTCATTCGCTCCGACGCGCTGGAAGTCTGCGGCACGCCGATCGATCTCAAGCAGGTCAAAAGTGACATCTTCTGTCTTGCCGGCACCAACGACCACATCACCCCGTGGGTCTCGTGCTACAAGTCGGCCAGGCTGTTTGGCGGCAAGACCGAATTCGTGCTGTCCAACAGCGGGCACATTCAGAGCATCCTGAACCCGCCGGGCAACCCGAAGGCGCGATACATGACCAACCCGGAGCTGCCGGACGACGCCACCCGCTGGCAGGAAGACGCCACCAAGCACACCGATTCCTGGTGGCTGCATTGGCAGGCATGGCAGGCGGAGCGCTCCGGCAAACTGAAAAAATCCCCCGCTACACTGGGTAACAAGGCCTATCCGGCCGGGGAAGCTTCACCGGGGACGTACGTGCACGAGCGTTAAGACGCGCACACAAAGCCCTGTAGGAGCGCGCTTGCCCGCGACGGCATCGGCACATCCGGCATCGGTGGTGGCTGACACACCGCCATCGCGGGCAAGCGCGCTCCTACAGGCGTCGATTTTGAAAGGACGGCAAGCATCGAATACGCAGGAACCGCCCACGCGGTTTCAGGACCGGAGAAAGCGCAGGACAGCATTACCGGCGTTTAACCAACAGGGCTTCGCGCATGCCGCAACCGTTTGTATTTCGCACCATCGACCTGGATGGTCACAACATCCGCACTGCGGTGCGACCCGGCAAGAGTCATCTGACGCCGCTGCTGATTTTCAACGGCATCGGCGCCAACCTCGAACTGGTGTTTCCATTCGTTGATGCACTGGACCCGGACCTGGAAGTCATTGCCTTCGACGTCCCCGGTGTCGGTGGCTCATCGACGCCCAGGCGGCCCTATCGCTTCCCGGGCCTGGCCAAGCTCGCCGCGCGCATGCTCGATTATCTGGACTACGGCCAGGTCAACGCCATCGGCGTATCCTGGGGCGGCGCCCTGGCCCAACAGTTCGCCTACGACTACCCCGAGCGCTGCAAGAAGCTGGTGCTGGCCGCCACCGCCGCAGGCGCGGTCATGGTGCCGGGCAAGCCGAAAGTGCTGTGGATGATGGCAAGCCCGCGCCGCTACATTCAGCCGTCCCACGTGATTCGCATCGCTCCTGACATCTACGGCGGCGCCTTCCGTCGCGACCCGAACCTGGCCGCCAACCACGCCGCCAAGGTCCGCTCGTCCGGAAAGCTGGGCTACTACTGGCAGCTGTTCGCGGGCATGGGCTGGACCAGCATTCATTGGCTGCACAAGATCCGCCAGCCCACGCTGGTGCTCGCCGGGGACGACGATCCGCTGATTCCGCTGATTAACATGCGACTGCTGGCCTGGCGTATCCCCAATGCCCAGCTACACATAATCGACGACGGTCACTTGTTTCTGATCACCCGGGCCGAAGCTGTCGCGCCCATCATCATGAAGTTTCTTGCGCAAGAGCGGCAGCGTGCCGTGATGCATCCTCAGCCCGCACCTGTTGGGCGATCTCACTGAGGCTACCTGCATTAGTTCATGGCCTGACGAAGGAGTGTTGATCCATGCGAGAAAAACCGGCAAAGAATGCCTACCCGACGCCAGCGACCTACATCAACGCGCAGAGCGCCATCACCGGCCTGCGCGGCAGGGATCTGTTCTCGACCCTGCGCAGCGTGGCGTTGCAAGGCCTCAAGCGCCCGGTCTACACGGCGCGTCACGCCCTGACCCTTGGCGGCCAGTTGGGCAAGGTGCTTTTTGGTGAAACACCTCATCAGTTGCACCCGCAGGATGCGCGCTTCAACGACCCGACCTGGGCCCACAACCCGATTTACCGTCGCGGCCTGCAGGCCTACCTGAGCTGGCAGCACCAGGTGCGCAACTGGATCGCCGACAGCGGCCTGCCCGAGGACGACCGCTCCCGCGCGCAGTTCATCTTCGCACTGCTCAACGACGCGCTGGCGCCGACCAACAGCCTGCTCAACCCGCTGGCGGTCAAAGAGCTGTTCAACTCAGGCGGCAGCAGCGTGGTGAAGGGCCTGAGCCACATGTTCGATGATTTCCTGCACAACAACGGCCTGCCCAGCCAGACCACCAAGGACGCCTTCGAGATCGGCCGCACCCTGGCCGTGACGCCGGGCGCGGTGGTGTTTCGCAACGAGCTGCTGGAGCTGATCCAGTACAAGCCCATGAGCGAAAAGCAGTACGCGCGGCCCCTGCTGATCGTGCCGCCGCAGATCAACAAGTTCTACATTTTCGACCTCAGCCCGCACAACAGCTTCGTCCAGTACGCGCTCAAGAACGGCTTGCAGACCTTCATCATCAGTTGGCGCAACCCGGATGTGCGGCATCGCGAGTGGGGGCTCTCCAGTTACGTGGAGGCCGTCGAGGAAGCCATGAACGTGTGCCGGGCGATCACCGGCGCCCGCGAAGTGAACCTGATGGGAGCCTGCGCCGGTGGCCTGACCATCGCCGCCTTGCAGGGCCATTTGCAGGCCAAGCGGCAGATGCGTCGGGTGGCCAGCGCGACCTATCTGGTGAGCCTGCTGGACAGCCAGATCGAGAGCCCCGCCACGCTGTTCATCGACGAACAGACTCTTGAGGCCGCCAAGCGCCGCTCCTACCAGCGCGGCGTGCTGGATGGCCGCGACATGGCCAAGGTGTTCGCCTGGATGCGACCCAATGATCTGATCTGGTCCTACTGGGTCAACAACTACCTGCTGGGCAAGGCGCCGCCGTCGTTCGACATCCTCTACTGGAACAACGACACCACCCGCCTGCCCGCCGCGCTGCATGGCGACATGCTCGATTTCTTCAAGCACAACCCGCTGACGCATGCCGGAGGCCTTGAGGTGTGCGGCACGCCCATCGACCTGCAGAAGGTCACGGTGGACAGCTTCAGCGTGGCCGGCATCAACGACCACATCACCCCCTGGGATGTGGTCTATCGCTCGACGCTGCTGCTGGGCGGCGAACGCAGGTTCCTGCTCTCCAACAGCGGCCATGTGCAAAGCATCCTCAACCCGCCAGGCAACCCCAAGTCGAACTTCGTGGAGAACGGCAAGCTCAGCGGCGACCCTCGCGCCTGGTACTACGACGCGACCACCACCGAGGGCAGCTGGTGGCCGACCTGGCTGAGCTGGATCCAGGAACGCTCGGGGCCGCAACGCGAGACGCTGACGGCACTGGGCAACCAGAACTACCCGCCGATGGAGGCAGCGCCGGGGACCTACGTGCGCGTGCGCTGATATCACCCGTAGGAGCGCGCTTGCCCGCGATGGCGTTGGGTCTGTGTCATCGACGTCGTCTGACACGCCCGGTCGCGGGCAAGCGCGCTCCTACAGTTCGTCAATAGACTTAAGAAGACTGGATGAAGACCCGCGACCGCATACTCGAATGTGCCCTGCAGCTGTTCAACCTGCAGGGCGAACCCAACGTCTCGACACTGGAAATCGCCAACGAACTGGACATCAGCCCGGGCAATCTCTACTACCACTTTCACGGCAAGGAGCCGTTGGTGATGGAGCTGTTCGAGCGCTTCCAGGTCGAACTCGCGCCCTTGCTCGACCCACCGGCCGACGCTCGCCTCGAGGCCGAGGACTACTGGCTGTTCCTGCACCTGATCGTCGAGCGCCTGTCGCATTACCGCTTTCTGTTCCAGGACCTGTCGAACCTGGCCGGACGCCTGCCGAAGCTGGCCCGTGGCATCCGCAACCTGCTCAACTCGATCAAGCGCACCCTGGCCTCGCTGCTGGCCCGCCTGAAGGCCGAAGGCCAGGTCACCAGTGACACCCAGGCGTTGGGGCAACTGGTCGAGCAGATCACCATGACCTTGCTGTTCTCGCTGGATTACCAGCGCATTCTGGACCGCGAAGGGGAAACCCGTGTCGTCGTGTACCAGATCATGATGCTGGTCGCGCCGCACCTAAAACCGGGTGCCCGGCATGCATCAGAGAAGCTGGCGATGCACTATCTCGACGATTGACCCCGACTCCGATACACCACGCCCCGTAGCAGCACGGCTTGCCGGCGGGGGCGTCCGTGAGATCGACCCGCGGGCAAGCCCGGCTGCTACAGGCAATAAAAAACCCGACCTGCTTGCACAGATCGGGCTTCGGGATAACCAGCCGGGGATCAGGATTGGCTGGACGGTGTCGACGCCGTGGAGCTGGCCGACGATGGTGCGGCCGCAGCTGCCTGCGCCGGTGCGCTTGAAGCGGTGCTGGCCGGTGCTGCCGAGGCAGGCGCTGCTGCCGGTTTCGCGGCGGCTGGCTTGGCGGCGGCTGGTTTTTTCGCCGCTGCCGGTTTCTTCGCGGCTGCAGGTTTGGCCGCCGCTGCCGGTTTGGCGGCAGGTTTCGCAGCAGGCTTGGCCGCAGGTTTCGCTGCAACGGCTTTGGCCTTGGCAGCAGTCGAAGCAGCAGCCTTGGATGCCGCAGCTACCGGTTTGGCCGCAGCCTTGGCCACTGCCGGTTTGGCGGCTGCAGTCTTGCTCGCAACGGTACTTGCCGCTTTCGCAACAGGCTTGGCCGCAGCTTTGGCCAATGGCTTGGCGGTGGTTTTAGCCGCAGGTTTTGCAGCGGCGGTTTTCGAGACAGGTGTGACCGAAGCGCCGGTCAGTTTCTCGATCTGCTTGGTCAGCAGGTCAACCTTGCTGTGCAGTGCCTTGACCTCGTTGCGGCTGGGAACGCCCAGACGCGAGATCGCGCTGTTCAGGCGCTTGTCGAAAGCCCCCTCCAGCTCGCCCCATTTGCCCAGCGCCAGATCCTTCACGTCACCGACGCGGGATTTGGTAGTGGTCTTGGCCGTGTCCACGGTCTTGCCAACGGTGGCCTTGGTTTCCTTCTCGGCTTTCTCGCCGTCCTTGACCAACGATTCGAAAAGCTTACTGCCGTCATTGCTGATCTTCGAGTAAGCGCCTAAACCAGCCAGCCAGATTTGGCGCGAGTATTTTTCAACCTCGCCAATCCAGGAGCTGCCTTCTTTATCGGTTTTCTTTTTGCCAGCCATCCCGCTCTCCTTATTGTTTACGCGCGACACGTTCGAGCAATGCCGTCAGCTCATCGAGCTTAGCAGAGAGTGTCTCAACATCATGTTTAGACGGAATACCGATGCGATTCAAGGCGCTAGCCACGCGGCGGTCGAATGCGCTTTCGATCTTGTCGAGTTGCGCTTCCACACGGCCCTTGGCCTTGATCACTTCACCGGTCACTTCGTCGATTTCGGTGTTGGCCGCCTCGACCTTTTCGTCGATGACTTTCTTGGCTTTCTTTTCAGTCTGCTCGCCGGTGCGAATCAGCTCTTTGACGTACTCGCTGCCTTCCTGGCCAGCCTTGACGTAGGCGCCCAGGCCCGCGAGCCAGATCTTGCGTGCATAGAGACGAACTTCCGAAAAGGTCTTGGCCTCTTCATTTGCGATTTTTTTCTTCAGGGCAACTTTGACCATGACGCACCTCACACTCGAAAGGGATGGGAGCAACCGCCCGCAGGAAGTTGGGGCATGGGCACAAAGTAGAGGGAAAAATTAGAATGCTCACCCTAGCCAGTGAGCACAGAGATGAACTGTAGGAGCGCGCTTGCCCGCGACGGGGTCGGTGAATTCAACCATTCATCGCCTGACACACCGCCATCGCGGGCAAGCGCGCTCCTACAAGGGCGGGCGTCAGGCGGTCAGGGCCTTGTCCAGCTGGCGCGCCACTTCGGACTCGATGGTGCTGCTCATCGCCGACAGGAAGAAATTCAGCTCGATGTTGACCCGCACCAGCGCTTCTTCCACCTGCACCGTGCCTTTGGCGCCCTTGCCTTCCAGCGACACGGTGTCGCCGTTCCAGCTGTGCTCGATGCCATATTTTTCGCCCAGCTTCTCGGCCAGCAATTCGGCCTTCTCGCGGGCCTTGTCCTTGCCCAGCGTGTGCGGGCGTTCCACGGTAATTCGGGCCATTGGCAGGCTCCTTCATCGAGGTAAATCGTCGGGCCACTATACCAGTGCCATCCCTTGAAGAAACTGTTCACCCTAACCCTTGTCAAGACAAAGCCAGCCCCGACGATTAGAATGGCCGCACTTTATTCCGGTGACAGCGATATGAACGATCCGCGCAAAGGCAGCGATGCCGAACCCACCACCCACTTCGGTTACAAAACCGTGGCCGAAAGCCAGAAGGCCGAGAAAGTCGCCGAAGTGTTCCACTCCGTTGCAGCCAAGTACGACCTGATGAACGACGTGCTGTCCGGTGGCATGCACCGCCTCTGGAAGCGCTTCACCATCGAGCTTTCCGGCGTTCGTACCGGCAACCGCGTACTCGATATCGCAGGCGGCACGGGCGACCTCGCGAAGAAATTCTCCCACCTGGTCGGCCCTACCGGCGAAGTGGTACTGGCAGACATCAACGCCTCGATGCTCAAGGTCGGTCGCGACCGCCTGCTCGACCGCGGCGTGGCCGGCAACATCAAGTTCGTCCAGGCCGACGCTGAAAAGCTGCCGTTCCCGGACAACCACTTCGACTGCGTGACCATCGCCTTCGGCCTGCGCAACGTGACGCACAAGGAAGACGCCATCCGCTCCATGCTGCGCGTGCTCAAGCCGGGCGGCCGCCTGCTGGTGCTGGAGTTCTCCAAACCGACCAACAAGGTCATGTCCAAGGTCTACGACGCCTACTCGTTCGCCTTCATGCCGCTGGCCGGCAAGCTGATCACCAATGACTCGGAAAGCTACCGTTACCTGGCCGAATCGATCCGCATGCACCCGGACCAGGAAACCCTGAAGTCGATGATGGTAGAGGCCGGTTTCGACCGCGTGACCTACCACAACATGACCTCCGGCATCGTCGCCCTGCATCGCGGTATCAAGCCCTGATGCTGATCCGCGGCTTGCTCGCCAGCGCCGAGCACGGCATCAATCGTGTGCTGCAAATGGACAGCACGGCGCTGCCACGCCTGGATCGCCTGAGTGGCAAGATCATCGCGGTGCAATGCACCAGCCCTGCGTTCGACCTGCACATCCTGCCCAGTGACGAAGGCCTGATGCTGGCCTCGACCTGGGAAGGCGGCGCCGACGTGACCCTGCGCTCACCGGCCGCCAGCCTGATGCGCCTTGCCACGAGCCGCGACAAGAATGCCGTGCTGCACAGCCCCGAAGTCGAACTGGACGGTGAAAGCGCCGTACTGCTGGAGCTGGTGGGCGTGTTGCAGGATCTCGATCTGGACTGGGAATACGAGCTGCAACGCTGGCTGGGCCCGGTGGCCACGCCGTTGATCGGCGGTCATCTGCGCAGGAGTGCGCGCATGACCCGCGACACGATCACCAGCCTCTCCCACAACCTGGCCGAGTACCTGGCTGAAGAATCCCGCACACTGGTCGGCAAGCGCGAGGCAGAAGCGCGTTTCGCCGAACTGGATCAGACCAAACAAGACCTGGAACGCCTCGAAGCCCGCTTCGAGCGTCTGGCCCAATCTCTCAAACCCAGCGATAACGCATGAGCCTGCTTGCCGTCCGCCGCCTGTTTCGCATCCAGCGGGTCGTCATCCGCTACCGCCTGGATGACCTGCTGTTCGCCCTGCCCCTGCCCTGGTGGCTGCTCGCCGTCCGTTTCGTACTGCCCTGGCGCTGGTTCCCCAGGCGCAAGAGTGAACTGACCCGAGGCGCGCGCCTGCGCCTGGCACTTCAGGACCTGGGGCCGATCTTCATCAAGTTCGGCCAGTTGCTCTCGACCCGCCGGGACCTGTTGCCCGAAGACATCGCCGACGAGCTGATGCTCCTGCAGGATCGCGTGCCGCCGTTCGAGTCCGAGAAGGCCATCGCCCTGATCGAATCCCAGCTGGGGGCGAAGATCAGCGACGTGTTCAGCCGTTTCGACGTCGCGCCCCTGGCCTCGGCTTCGGTGGCGCAGGTACACGCCGCGCGCCTGAAGACCGGCGAGGAAGTGGTGGTCAAGGTCGTGCGTCCGGGGCTCAAGCCGATCATCGGTTCGGACCTGGCTTGGCTGTTCATCCTGGCCAGCATCGCCGAGCGCCTGTCCGCCGACGCCCGCCTGCTGCACCCGGTGGACGTGGTCGCCGACTACGAAAAGACCATCTACGACGAACTCGATCTGTTGCGCGAGGCGGCCAACTCCAGCCAGCTGCGACGCAACTTCGAAGGCTCGACCATGCTCTACGTGCCGCAGGTCTACTGGGACTGGTGCCGGCCGAAAGTGTTGGTCATGGAGCGCATCTACGGCGTTCAGGTCACGGATCTCGCGACCCTGGCCGACCAGCGCACCGACATGAAAAAGCTCGCCGAGCGCGGCGTGGAGTTGTTCTTCACCCAGGTGTTCCGCGACAGCTTCTTTCACGCCGACATGCACCCCGGCAACATCTTCGTCAGCACCGTGGCACCCTGGGATCCGCAGTACATCGCCATCGACTGCGGCATCGTCGGCAGCCTGACACCCGAGGACCAGGATTACTTGGCGCGCAACCTGTTTGCCTTCTTCAAGCGCGACTATCGCCGTGTGGCGCAGTTGCACATCGATTCGGGCTGGGTGCCGGCAGAAACCAAGCTCAACGAATTCGAAGCGGCGATCCGCACCGTGTGCGAGCCGATCTTCGAGAAGCCGCTCAAGGATATTTCCTTCGGCCAGGTGCTGATGCGCCTGTTCCAGACCGCCCGCCGCTTCAACATGGAAGTGCAGCCGCAACTGGTGCTGTTGCAGAAAACCCTGCTCAACATCGAGGGCCTGGGCCGGCAGCTGTACCCCGAGCTGGACCTGTGGAGCACCGCGCAGCCGTTCCTGGAGCGCTGGATGCGCGAGCGCGTCAGCCCCAAGACACTGATCGGAAACTTGCAGTCACAAGTTGAGCAGATCCCGCATCTGGCCAACATGACCCGCGATCTGCTGGAGCGTCTGTCCCAGCCGCACACCTCCGATCCGCCGCCGCCCTACAGCCACAAGGGCGACCACTGGGCCCTGCGGCTGCTGGGCGCGTGCCTGCTGGCCGGTGGCGTAGTGCTGGCAACCGCCCATACTCAATCAGGTGGCGAGTTGATCGCGATGAGCGCCTGGCCTTCGGTGCTGATGCTGGTCGCGGGGCTCTATCTGGTTGTTCGCCGATAGCCAGCAGCGCCTGCCGCTGGCACACTAACCCCCTTCAACACAGCGGCCGGAGCCGACGATGAAAGACTGGCTGGACGAGATCAAGTGGGACAGCGACGGTTTGGTCCCGGCAATTGCCCAGGATCATAAAACCGGGCGTGTCCTGATGATGGCCTGGATGAACCGCGAAGCGCTGAGCCTGACCGCCGCCGAAAACCGCGCCATCTACTGGTCGCGTTCCCGTGGCAAACTGTGGCGCAAAGGCGAAGAATCGGGCCATGTGCAGAAGCTGCACGAAATGCGCCTGGACTGCGACGCCGACGTCATCATCCTGATGGTCGAGCAGATCGGCGGCATCGCCTGCCACACCGGCCGCGAAAGCTGCTTCTATCGCGTCTATGACAACGCCGGCTGGAAGACCGTCGAGCCGGTGCTCAAGGACCCCGAAGCCATTTACCACGCAGGACACTGAACATGACTGATACCTTGTCTCGCCTGGCTCAGGTGCTCGAAGAGCGAAAGGGCGCGGCGGCGGACTCATCCTACGTGGCCAGCCTCTATCACAAGGGGCTGAACAAGATTCTGGAGAAGGTCGGCGAAGAGTCGGTCGAAACCATCATTGCCGCCAAGGATGCCGCCGTCAGCGGTGACTGCAGCGATGTCATCTACGAAACAGCCGATTTGTGGTTCCATAGCATGGTCATGCTTTCAGCACTGGGCCAGCATCCACAAGCCGTACTCGATGAACTGGATCGCCGTTTCGGGTTATCGGGCCACGCCGAAAAGGCGGCGCGCCCAACTGAATAACGCGCCCGGCTGAATAAACCGAGGGCCAAGGGGCCCCGAATACCTTGTGAGGAACGCGTCATGGGCATTTTTGACTGGAAACACTGGATCGTCATCCTGGTTGTCGTGGTATTGGTCTTCGGCACCAAGAAACTCAAGAACCTGGGCACTGACGTCGGCGAGTCGATCAAGGGCTTTCGCAAGGCCATGAACGACGACGAAAAAGGCCCTGAGCAGCCGCCTGTGCAACCCCAGCAGACCGCGCAGCCAACCCCGCCGACCCAGCCGCTGCATCAGCCGCACACCATCGACGGCACTGCGCAGAAAGTCGAAGAGCCCATCCGCAAAGACTAGGTCCTGACGCATGTTTGGTATCAGCTTCTCTGAATTGCTGCTGGTCGGTCTCGTTGCCCTGCTGGTACTGGGCCCCGAGCGCCTGCCGGGAGCCGCGCGCACTGCCGGGCTTTGGGTCGGGCGTCTGAAACGCAGCTTCAATGCGATCAAACAGGAAGTTGAGCGCGAAATCGGTGCCGACGAGATTCGTCGTCAACTGCACAACGAGCACATTCTTTCGCTGGAAGAAGAAGCGCGCAAAATCATGCAGCCCCAGGCCCGCGCAGCTGCGCCGGAGCCTGCGCCTTCAGCGCTGGATGCAGCGCCGACACCCGAGGCGCAAAACGCCCCCGCGCCTGCTGCCGAACCGGCCCCGGTCAGCACCGGGGTGATCTCGGAGCCCGTGGTGGTCGAACCGGTTTCGCCGCCTGCAACGGCGCCCGCGCCTGTCGCGCCTGCTCCTGCCGCCGCTGTGCCGAGCACACCTTCCGCCAACGATTCGACACAGCCACCACGAGCCCCATGAGCGAAATCCCGGAAAATGACCAGCAGATGCCGCTGGTCTCGCACCTGACTGAACTGCGTTCGCGCCTGCTGCGTTGTGTGCTGGCGATCTTCGTGATCTTCGGCGCGCTGTTCTACTTCACGCAGAAGATCTACACCTTCGTCTCGGCGCCGCTGCGCAAATTCCTGCCCGAAGGCGCAACGATGATCGCCACCGACGTGGCTTCGCCGTTCCTGACGCCGTTCAAGCTGACGATGATGGTCGCGCTGTTCCTGGCGATGCCGGTGATCCTGTACCAGATCTGGGGCTTCATCGCGCCGGGCCTGTACAAGCACGAAAAGCGCGTGGCGGTGCCGCTGCTGATTTCCAGCATCATTCTGTTCTACGCCGGGATGGCCTTTGCGTATTTCCTGGTGTTTCCGCTGATTTTCCACTTCTTCGCCAGCGTGACGCCCGAGGGCGTGTCGATGATGACGGACATTTCCAGTTACCTGGATTTCGTCATGACTCTGTTCCTGGCCTTTGGCGTGGCGTTCGAGATTCCCGTGGCCGTGGTGCTGCTGGTGTGGATCGGCATCGTCGACGTCAAATACCTGAAGAAGATTCGCCCCTATGTGGTGATCGGTTGCTTCGTGGTCGGCATGATCCTCACGCCGCCCGACATCTTTTCCCAGACGCTGCTGGCGGTGCCCATGTGGCTGCTGTTCGAAATCGGCGTGCTGTGCAGCTCGATGGTCACCAAGCGCGGTGACCACGAAGACGACGAGAACGCCGAGGACAAGCAAGACCAGCCGCCAGCGACCCAGCCGTGAACCTGCTGTTGCTGGAAGAGGCCGACTTCATTTCGGCCGACCGGGTGATCCTGCGCGACCGGCGCCTCAAGCACATGCAAGAGGTGCATCGCTCAGAAGTGGGCGACAGCCTGCGGGTCGGGCGCGTGGGTGGCCTGCTGGGCAGTGCCGAGCTGCTGCGCCTGGAGCCCCGCGAGGCGGAACTGTCGGTCAGCTTCGACCGCGAGCCGCCGGCCAAACTGCCACTGACGCTGGTGCTGGCCCTGCCCCGCCCGAAGATGCTGCGCCGGGTCTTCCAGACCGTGGCGACCATGGGCGTGCCCAGAGTCATTCTGGTCAACAGCTATCGCGTCGAGAAAAGCTTCTGGCAGACCCCGTTCCTCACACCTGCGTCGATTCGCGAAAACCTGATTCTGGGGCTTGAACAGGCCCGGGACAGCGTGCTGCCGGAAATCGTCATCGAGAAACGCTTCAAGCCGTTCGTCGAGGACCGGCTGCCAGCCATCGTGGAAGGCACGCTGGGCCTGGTCGGCCATCCCGGCGACTTTCCCCCATGCCCGCGTGCGGTCGAGCAGCCGGTCACCCTGGCCATTGGCCCCGAAGGCGGCTGGATTCCCTACGAGGTCGAACTGCTGCGCGCATCGGGCCTGAACCCGGTGCAACTGGGCGAGCGCATCCTGCGCGTCGAAACCGCCGTCACCGCCCTCCTCGCACGTCTCTTCTGATCTCGTAGCAGCACGGCTTGCCGGCGGGAGCGGTGTGTCAGTCAACCCATCCGTTACAGACACACCGCTCCCGCCGGCAAGCCGTGCTGCTACGGACAAACTAGACGGCTCCTGCGCCATTTCCGCCCAATGGCGTTGCAGTTCACATTTTGTGTGCCGATAACCCGGCATCGATAAAAACAACGCGCAAGGAATCCACATGTATCGCTGGTTTGCCCAACGTCTCGGGAACGTGAGTGTGAGTCGCAAACTCGCCATCGGCTTCGGCCTGGTGCTGTTGATGACGCTGGTCATTACTGCCACGGGCTGGTCTAGCCTGGGCTCGTTGATCGAGCGCGGCGACAAGCTGGCGAACATCTCGCAGATCAGCGAGCAGACCCTGGACCTGGGCACCGCGCGCATGCGCTACGAAGCCCAGTACAGCGCCGAAGCCGCGACGGGTGTCATGACCGCGCTGGACAAGCTCGACGGCTACCTCAAGAAAGCTCGCGGCAAGATCGTAAGCCCAGGCGACCTGCAACTCCTCGACGGCCAGATCCAGGCCGCCGCCGACTACCGTCGCGCCTTCGACGACATGACCCGCGCCATCGCCGCACGTGAAGCCAGCCGCACCAACCTGGGTGCGACAGCGGACGCCGCGGTCGAGGAAGTCAACAAGATCGAGGAAGCGCTGATCCAGCACGACAACATCCTGCAATTCAACAGCGCGGTGGGCGTCAGCAAGCAGATCCAGCAAGCACGCTTCCAGGTGCGCGGCTACACCTTCAGCGGCAATCCTGACTTCGAGAAGAACGCCAACGCCGCCATCGACGAAGCCATCGTCGGCGTGAACACCCTGGCCGGCGACGTTTCTTCGCAGTACATCCCGCAACTGCAAAAGGCCAACCTGGCACTCAAGGGCTATCGCGCGGCCGTTGGGCAATACCGCGATGCGCAGCAGGTCAGCCGTCAGGCCATGGAAAAAATGGCCGGGCTGGGCCAGCAACTGCGCGACCTCAGCGACCAGCTGACCGCCTCGCAGAACGCCAAGCGCGACGCCGACAGCCAGCAGGCGCAGTCGATGCTCGGCATCGCGACCGTGATCGCCCTGCTGTTTGGCGTGCTGGCCGCATGGGCCATCACCCGCCAGATCACCCTGCCGTTGAAACAGACACTGATTGCCGTGGACCGCGTGGCATCCGGCGACCTGACGCACAACCTCAAGGTCGACCGCCGCGACGAACTGGGCCAGCTGCAAGGCGGCATGCAGCGCATGACCCTGAGCCTGCGCGAGTTGATCGGCGGCATCGGCGACAGCGTCACCCAGATCGCCAGTGCCGCCGAGGAACTGTCGGCGGTGACCGAACAGACCAGCGCCGGGGTCAACAGCCAGAAGGTCGAGACCGATCAGGTCGCCACCGCCATGCATCAGATGACTGCAACCGTGCAGGAAGTGGCGCGCAACGCCGAGGAAGCCTCTGAGGCGGCCGTGGCGGCCGATCAGCAGGCCCGAGAGGGTGACAAGGTGGTCAACGAGGCCATCGCCCAGATCGAGCGCCTGGCTCGCGAGGTGGCCCATTCCACCGAGGCCATGGGCGAACTCAAGCGCGAGAGCGACAAGATCGGCAGCGTGCTGGACGTCATCAAGTCCGTGGCCCAGCAGACCAACCTGTTGGCGCTCAACGCCGCCATCGAAGCTGCTCGCGCTGGCGAAGCCGGTCGCGGCTTTGCGGTGGTGGCCGACGAGGTTCGCAGCCTAGCCCAGCGCACGCACAAATCCACCGAGGAGATCGAAGAGCTGATCCTGGGCCTGCAGAACGGCACGCAACAGGTGGCGTCGATCATGGACAGCAGCCGCGAACTGACGGCCAGCAGCGTGGACCTCACCCGCCGCGCCGGTGGCTCGCTGGAAAGCATTACCCAGACCGTGTCGGCGATCCAGGCCATGAACCAGCAGATCGCTGCGGCCGCCGAACAGCAGAGCGCCACCGCCGAAGAGATCAACCGCAGCGTGCTGAACGTGCGCGACGTGTCTGAACAGACCTCGGCGGCCAGCGAAGAAACGGCGGCGTCGAGCGTGGAGCTGGCGCGGCTGGGTACGCACCTTCAAGGGCTGGTAGGCAAGTTCCGGATCTAACGACCTCCGTTGTAGGAGCGCGCTTGCCCGCGAAGGCGGTGTGTCATTATACATTTTGGTGGCTGACACACTGTGGTCGCGGGCAAGCGCGCTCCTACAGGGCGTTTCTGTCAGAGATGGGTTGATTGACACACCGCTCCCGCCGGCAAGCCGTGCTGCTACGAAAGCTTTTGTGAACTGCCTCACCCCCTTCATCGCTTCGGAAATCTCCTACACCCTCCTCAGGTCATGAGCCCGGCCACCCTGCCGATGCGCGTTTATCGCACATCCGCAGGAGACGCATCATGCTGCAAGGAATCAACCAGGCGCTGGCCAACAGCAGCGTCAAGCTCAAGCTCTCGCTGGGTTTCGGCCTGGTGCTGGTACTCACACTGGCGATCACGGTGACCGGCTGGCTCGGGCTGGACACCATGATCGTGCGCTCCGAATCCCTCAGCGCCATCGCCCAGCTCAGCGCCCTGACCAAGGACCTGCGGGCCGAGCGGATCATCTTTCGCATCGAAAACACGCCCGAGAGCGCAAGCCGGGTTTCCGCGCGCATCAGTGAAATCGAAGCGCACCTCAAGGGCCTGCGGGACGATGACAACCCCGCCGACGTGCTGCAGATGCTCAACAAGCAGAGCGAAGACGCACGCTCCCTGGGCAGCACGTTCGCCAATCTGGGGCAGTTGCTGCAGAGCCGGGATGACTCACGGATGCAGATGAAAAGCCTGTCGGAAACTGTCATCACCGCAGTCGATCAGGTCGAGGCCGATGTGCTCAAGGCCGTCAGCGAGGAACAGGGCAACACAGAGAAGCTCGACGAGTTCACCAATATCCTGCAACTGCGTCGGTACATGCAGGCGGCCCTTTCCGCCTCCCAGGCCTACCTGTACAGCGGCCAGGAGACGTTCGAGGCGGCGGCCGTCAAGGCCACCGAGGGGGCGCTGGGGGAGATCCAGGAGATCGTCTCAAGCCCCTCCAATACCAGCGCCTCCATTCTGGACACTGCGCGCAAGGCGATCGAGGACTACCGCAACCAGCTCAACCAGCTCAAGGCATTGCAAATCAAGGCAGAAGCGGCCCATGAGTCCATGGAAGCGATGGGCGACAGCCTGCTCACCTCCACGGCCGACACCAGCACCCTGCAAACCCAGCGCAGGGACGGCGAAGCAGACCGGTCGCGGCAGATGCTGATCAGTGTGGCCATGCTGGCGATCGTACTGGGGCTGCTGGCGGCGTGGCTCATCACGCGGCAGATCATCGTTCCGCTGCAACAGACCCTGCACGCCGCGCAGCGCATTGCCAAGGGCGACTTGAGCGTGGACATCGACATCAGGCGCCATGACGAGATGGGCCGCCTGCAACACAGCATGCAAGACATGACTGTGAGCCTGCGAAAGCTGATTTCCGGGATTGGCGACGGCGTGACGCAAATCGCCAGCGCCGCCGCGCAGTTGTCTGCAGTCACCGAGCAGACCAGCACAGGGGTCAACAATCAGAAAAGCGAAACCGATCAGGTCGCCACCGCCATGAATCAGATGACCTCGACGGTCATGGAGGTCGCGCGCAATGCCGAGGAAGCCAGCGAGGCTGCCCGCCAGGCCGACCTCCAGGCACGGGAAGGCGACCGGGTGGTGGCCGATGCCATCGGCCAGATCGAGCGCCTGGCGGTGGAGGTGCACAACTCGACCCGGGCCATGGGCGATCTGAAGCAGGAGAGCGACAAGATCGGCGGCGTGCTGGATGTCATCAAGTCCGTGGCGCAGCAGACCAACCTGCTGGCACTCAATGCCGCCATCGAGGCTGCGCGGGCCGGTGAGGCCGGGCGCGGCTTTGCCGTGGTCGCCGACGAAGTGCGGGGCCTGGCCAAGCGCACCCAGGAATCGACCGAGGAAATCGAGGTGTTGATCGCCGCCCTGCAGAATGGCACTCAACAGGTGGTCAGTACGCTGGATGCCAGCCGCAACCTCACCGACAGCAGCGTGGAACTCAGCCGCCGCGCGGGTAGCTCGCTGGAGAGCATCACCCGTACGGTGTCGACGATTCAGAGCATGAACCAGCAGATAGCCACGGCGGGAGAGGAACAGACGGTGGTGGCCGAGCAGATCAACCGCAGCGTGCTCAACGTGCGGGACATCTCCGAACAGACCGCCGCCGCCAGTGACCAGACCGCAGCATCAAGCGCCGAACTCGCCCGCCTCGGCGCGCAGTTGCAGGAGCTGGTGGGTCGGTTCCGGGTGTAATCCTGTAGGAGCGCGCTTGCCCGCGACGGCGGTGTGTCATTACACATTTTGGTGGCTGACACACCGCCATCGCGGGCAAGCGCGCTCCTACAGGGTCATGTGTCCATAGGTTCGAGGACGCAGGGTGAGATCGCTCATAAACAAAAACGCCGCCAGGGATTGCTCTCTGGCGGCGTTCTTGTTTCAGCGGATCACTCAGGCATTGGCCAGCGATGGCGCAGTCAGGTGCGTAGCCGGCTGCAGTGGCAGCAGCGGCGCATGGGGATCGGCTTTCACCGATGCCCGCCAGGCGTCCAGCCACGCGGCATTGCCTTCGGCCCACACCAACTCGTGCAGGCGCGCCAGGGCAACCGGGTCGCTCAGCAGTTGCAGGCGCTCGTGGTTGCTCAGGTGCTCAGGCCCGCCCTTGATGGCATGGCGCACGCGTTCGATACGCATCCACTCGATCGGCTCGGCCTGACGGTGACGCGACGTTGCCAGCGCGCACGCCAGGGCGTTCTGCTGCGGATCGACCACTGCCCGCACGAAGCCGTCATTGAGTGCATGCCAACGGTTTTCGTGGGTGTACTGATCGGTAGACACCAGCTCTTGCGGCGGCGTGTGCTCTTCCGGAATCAGGAACAGGTTCTCGTCGCGGGCTTTGAGACCCAGGTTGGTGCGGCTGGAGATCACCGAAACCGGGATCGACAGGATCAGCGAACCAACGATTGGCGTCAGCCACCACAGGAAGCTCGGGTTCAGCCAGGCCACTAGCGCAGCCCAGGCAAAGCCCAGCAGGGTCTGCGGACCATGACGCTTGACGGCTTCGCTCCACGGCGTGGAGTCGTCGTCACGTTGCGGCGAGTTCCAGGTCGCGGCCCAGCCCAGGAACGCGGCCAGAACGAAACGGGTGTGGAAAATCATCCGCACCGGCGCCAGCAGCATGGAGAACAGCATCTCCATCAGCATCGACAGGGTGACCTTGATCCGGCCACCGTAGCCGGTCGCACCCTTGGCCCAGATCAGAATGATACTGAGCAGCTTGGGCAGGAACAGCAGGACGATGGTGGTCGAGAACAGCGCGACGGCTTTTTCCGGGTGCCACTGCGGCCACAACGGATACAGCTGGCGAGGCTCCAGGAAGTAGGTCGGCTCCATCAGCGTGTTGACCGCCAGAAGCGCCGTCGACAACACCAGGAACAGGAACCACAACGGTGCCGACAGGTACGACATTACGCCCGTGAGGAACACCGCGCGGTGAACCGGGTGCATACCCTTGACCAGGAACAGGCGGAAGTTCATCAGGTTACCGTGGCACCAGCGACGGTCACGCTTGAGTTCGTCCAGGAGGTTCGGCGGCAGTTCTTCATAGCTGCCCGGCAAGTCGTAGGCAATCCACACGCCCCAGCCTGCACGGCGCATCAGCGCTGCTTCAACGAAGTCGTGGGACAGGATCGCACCGGCGAATGCGCCTTTACCGGGCAACGGCGCCAGGGCGCAGTGCTCGATGAACGGCTTCATCCGGATGATCGCGTTGTGACCCCAGTAGTGGGATTCACCCAGCTGCCAGAAGTGCAGGCCGGCGGTGAACAGCGGGCCGTAGACGCGGGTGGCGAACTGCTGCATGCGCGCATACAGGGTGTCCATGCCCGAGGCTTTCGGCGCGGTCTGGATGATACCGGCGTCTGGCGTGGCCTCCATCAGGCGTACCAGACTGGTCAGGCACTCGCCGCTCATCACGGAGTCGGCGTCCAGCACGACCATGTAGCGGTAGTCACCGCCCCAGCGACGGCAGAAGTCGTCGAGGTTGCCGCTCTTGCGTTTCACGCGACGGCGGCGGCGACGGTAGAAGATCTTGCCGAAACCACTGGTCTCGCGGCACACGTCCAGCCACGCCTGTTGCTCGGCAACGGCGATGTCGGTTTCGTTGGTGTCGCTGAGCACGAAGAAGTCGAAGCGATCCAGATCACCGGTGGCCGCAACGGATTCGAAGGTGGCGCGCAGACCTGCGAACACCCGAGGCACGTCTTCGTTGCAGATCGGCATCACCAGCGCGGTGCGGGCACCGGCTTCGATGGGCTCGTTGCCGGCGCTCGCACCGGAAATGCGGTATTTGTCGCGACCGGTCAGCAGCTCCAGGAAGCCCATCAGCGCGGTCCAGAAACCGGCCGACACCCAGCAGAACAGAATCCCGAACATCAACAGAATGCTGGTTTGCAGTGCGTAGGGCATCACTTGGACAGCGGTCTGCCACAGGGTCTGGTGGCTGATTTCGTCGAACGAGACCAGCGACCAGCCCTGGTACGGCAGGATGCCTTTCATGTAGAAGCCGGCGACGATGGTCTGGCCCAGCATCAGGATCAGCAGGATGTAACGGCGGATCGAACCGACGGTGCGCCAGCGCGACTTGGGCAAGTCACGGGGCAGATCGTCCTCGGTCGGCTTGGGCGGGTTGGTTTTCCCGGTCAGGCGACGCCAGCCGCGGTGCAGCACGTTGGTGCGCCACGGCTCAGGCACGACCTTGGTGCGACGGATCGGCGGCGCAGCCTTGAGGCACACGCGACCGCTGGCGTCCACGGCGAGCATTTCAGCCTCGTGCAGCTCGTCAGCGGTGGTCAGCGTCAGGCGACGGCCCACCGAAGCCTGGGCGGCCTCGGCAGGATCGGTGACGGTTTGCGCCGAAAGGCGCTCATGCAACTCGGCGAACGAGGTGCAGCTGGCAAGTTCTGCCCGCTGCTCGTCGCTCATCGGTAGATGTGCCAGGTACTCGCTGAGCGATTCTGTCGAAGATCCTGGCACCGCGTGTGAATTACTCATCGGCTGGCAACTGGTAGCTCCAGGTCTCGGTCAGGATCTGTTGATTCATGGCCGGGCCCTGTTGGGTGGATGCAGCCGCTGCAGCTGGCTGCTGGGTTTCTTTACTGCCTTTGTTGGCCTTGGCGGCGTCGCCCAGGGCGGCTTCAGGACGCGAAGCTTCGTCGGACCTGGCTTCGGCTACCTTGGCGGCATCCGCAGGCTTGGCGGCGTCGGCCTTGTCAGCCTTGGCGTCTACCTTGGTGTCCGCTTTCGCATCGGCCTTGGCGACCTTGGCGTCTTTCGGGTCCTTGGCATCACCGGCCTTCACGGCGTCGGTCTTGACGATTTCGGCCTTCTCATCCTTCGGCGCGGCAGCTGCGACAGCGGCCTTGGCGTCGGCTTTTTTCTCAGGCTTCTTGTCTGATTTGTCAGCAGTAATCAGCGCAGGTTCCTTGCCAGGTTCGACCGGGGTCTCGCGCAGCAGGTAAGCGCGCAGTTCCACGTTCTTGCTGGTGTCCTTGACCTTCAGGCGCAGCGTCAGGCGCCAGCCTTTGGTGACAGGGTTGTAGCGCAGGTTGTTTTCCACCAGGTCGGTGTTGTCGTCAGTGGTGACCTGGCTGCGGATGGCCGGGTCTTCACCCAGTTTGGCCAGGGTCGGGCCGACGAAATCGACCAGGTAGGCCACGCTGCCGTCTGGCTGGCGGATCAGGTTGGACTGCTTCACGTCACCGGTCGAGCGCAGGGTCTGCTTGACCCAGCCCAGATCAGGCGAGTGGATGGAGTCTTCGTCCATGGTCCAGTGCAGGCGATAGTTGAAATCGACGGACTGGCCCGGCTCTGGCTGGGTTTCAGGCTTCCAGAAGGCAACGATGTTGTCGTTGGTTTCGTCGGCGGTCGGAATCTCGACCAGGTCTACAGTGCCCTTGCCCCAATCGCCTTTAGGCTCGATCCAGGCGCTTGGACGCTTGTCGTAGCGGTCATCCAGATCTTCGTAATGGCTGAAGTTGCGGCCGCGTTGCAGCAGACCGAAACCACGCGGGTTTTCCACCGAGAAGCTGCTGACAGCCAGGTGTTTAGGGTTGTTCAGCGGACGCCAGATCCACTCGCCATTGGCTGCCTGGATCGACAGGCCGCTGGAATCGTGCAGCTCGCGACGGTAGTTGAGGACTTTCGACGGCTGGTTGGCGCCGAACAGGTACATGCTGGTCAGCGGCGCAACGCCCAGTTTGCCGACCTTGTCACGCAGGAACATGCGCGACTGCACGTCGACCAGGGTGTTGGTGCCCGGACGCAGGGTCAGCTTGTAGGCGCCAGTAGCGCGCGGGGAGTCGAGCAGCGCGAAGATCACCAGGTGGTTTTCATCGGCGTTCGGCTTCTCGATCCAGAACTCGGTGAAGCGCGGGAATTCTTCACCCGACGGCATCGCAGTGTCGATGGCCATGCCACGAGCGGACAGGCCGTAGACCTGACCTTTGCCGATGACGCGGAAGTAGCTCGCGCCCAGCATGGTCATGATTTCGTCCTGCTTGTCATCCTTGTTGATCGGGTAGGTCACGCGGAAGCCGGCCCAGCCGAGGTTTTCGGTCGCTTTAGGGTCGAACTTCACGCCGCCGAAATCGAAACGGTTGGGGTCGTACTTGATTTCATTGACGGTGGTGGCGGTCACTTCGTTGATCTTCACCGGCGTGTCGAAGTGCATGCCCTGGTGATAGAACGAAATCTTGAAGGGGGTACGGTCGGCGGCCCACTCGGCCTTGTCCTGCAGGAAGCGGATTTTCTGGTAGTCGGCAAACTTCATGTCGCGGAATTCCGCTGGAAGGTTGCTTTTCGGAGCGACGAACTTCTGCCCGGCCAGATCTTTGGCCTTTGTCGCCACGTCGTCCAGATCAAATGCCCAAAGCTGACCGGCGCCGAACAGACAAAACAAAGCCGACCCGGCCAACAAGGCGCTGCGCAGGCGCTTGCCAGAGGTCTTTGGTGCATTACATGGACTAACAATCACGAGCAACCCTCGCCGAAAACAGATGAAGAAACCAACGGCCAGCTATCAAATGCCGGGTTGGCGAGCATTGTTCCGACTGCGAAAGGGGCCAATGATTCCCCAAACGTTGTCGGACCAGTTTGCGTTTGTACTGATTGGACGGGCATTTACCCATCTTTGTAGCGCGCGATTATCTAGCAGCCTGCGTTACAACGCATCAGGGGAAACAAAGTATTTATGGCTTTTTGCCTAATAAATTCGGGTCCCCCGGGCAAAATCGCGGATTTAGCTATCCAGCAAAAATGTCACAGGGCCATCATTGACCAAATGGACCTGCATATCCGCACCAAATTGGCCCGCGGCGACCTTCTCGTGCGTGGTTTTAGCCTTTTCCAGCAAATAGTCAAACAATTCAGCACCAAGGGCCGGTGGCGCCGCTTTCGAGAAGCTGGGGCGCATGCCGCTTTTGGTATCGGCCGCCAGGGTGAACTGTGAAACCAGCAGCAAACCGCCGCCCACATCGCTCAACGACAGGTTCATTTTGCCGTCAGCGTCGCTGAACACCCGATAGTTAAGCAGCTTGTGCAGCAATTTGTCGGCGCTGGCACGGGTGTCATGGGGCTCGACGCCTACCAGCACCAGCAAACCCTGGTCGATGGCGCCGACGGTGACGCCCGAAACATCAACGCGCGCACTGCTGACGCGTTGCAGTAAGCCTTTCATTCAAACGTTCCTTTCATCAAACAGATGCCCGTAGGAGCGCGCTTGGTCTGGGCCGCATCCGGACGATAGCGTCGTGCCAGACACCGTTTGTATACCTGACAGTCAGCCGTCGCGGGCAAGCGCGCTCCTACAAATGGGCGTTATCAGGCCTCTTCAGGCGGCAGATCGAGCAAACGCCGCGCCACCTGGGACGCCGCGCGCACCAGTGCATCGGTAATGCCCGGCTCGGACGCCGCATGACCGGCATCGCGAATCACCTGCAACTCGCTGTTCGGCCAGGCCTGATGCAGCTCCCAGGCGTTGTCCAGCGGGCAGATCACGTCGTAGCGGCCGTGCACGATGATCCCCGGCAGGTGGGCGATCTTGGGCATGTCGCGGATCAGCTGGTTTTCTTCAAGGAACGCATTGTTGGTGAAGTAATGGCACTCGATGCGGGCGATGGACAGCGCGCGCTGAGGCTCGGAGAAGCGATCGACCACCAGTGGATTCGGACGCAGCGTCGCGGTGCGCCCCTCCCAGGTGGACCAGGCCTTGGCGGCGTGCATCTGGGCGATCTGGTCGCTGCCGACCAGGCGCTTGTGGAACGCAGTCAGCAGATCGCCGCGCTCGTCCTGAGGGATCGGCGCCAGGTAATCCTGCCAGTAGTCAGGGAACAGACGGCTCGCGCCTTCCTGATAGAACCATTTGATCTCCTGGGGACGGCACAGAAAGATGCCGCGCAGGATCAGCGCATGCACCCGGTCGGGGTGGGTCTGGGCGTAGGCCAGCGACAGCGTCGAGCCCCACGAGCCGCCGAACAGCACCCATTTGTCGATGCCTAAGTGCTTGCGAATGCGCTCCAGGTCTTCGACCAGGTGCCAGGTGGTGTTGTTTTCAAGATTGGCGTGGGGCGTGGAACGGCCGCAGCCGCGCTGGTCGAAAGTAATGATGCGGTACAGGTTCGGATCAAAATAGCGACGGCTCTGCGCATCGCATCCCGCCCCCGGCCCGCCGTGAATGAACACCACCGGCAAACCCTCGGGCGAACCGCTTTCATCGACATACAGCACATGCGGCTCTTCCACTGCCAGATCGTGCCGGGCATAGGGTTTGATCTGCGGGTACAAAGTCTGCATAGGTGCTCCATAAGTCCAATTCAGGGGCTTCTATCTATCTGCCGTCGGGCATCATAAACCCGATTCGGTCAATCGGCATGCTTGCCTGTTTCTGCCGGCCTGTCACCCCTGATTTGATGAACAGGCACACGAGCACCGATCAGTGTAGGAGCGCGCTTGCCCGCGACGAACTTATGACGCGGCCATTCTGTAACACCCTGTTGTCACCATCGCGGGCAAGTGCGCTCCTACAACCGTTCAGCGAAACTGGAACGATCAATGCAAGCGTTCAGGCATTGCCCGGCAACGAGAATCCTCTGCGAACCTGAGCGCCGTACCCGAGTCGAACCGTGGGTCGTGCAACCGGATATTTACTGTCATACGCAGGAAATAACCGGCAGCACACCCTACAGTCAATCAACCCCATTTAATCGTCCAACCAACTTGAGGTCGTACCCGATGTCTCCGGAACCCAACGTTCGTGACGCTGAAGTGGCAGCCTTTCGTGAAGCTGTGCTGAACAAGCTCGAGTATGCCGTCGGCAAGGACGCCGACCATGCGTTCGACCATGACTGGTTCATGGCCATTGCCCTGGCCACCCGCGACAAGATGGCCGAGCGCTGGATGAACCACACGCGCTACATCTATCGCCAGGAACGAAAACGCGTCTATTACCTTTCACTCGAGTTCCTGATCGGACGCCTGATGTTCGACAGCCTGAGCAACCTCGGCATCCTGGAAACCGCCCGTGAAGCACTCAAGGGCCTGAACGTCGATCTGGAAAGAATCCGCTCGCTCGAACCCGATGCTGCGCTGGGCAACGGTGGCCTGGGGCGTCTGGCGGCCTGCTTCATGGAAAGCATGTCGACCTTGGGTATCGCTGGGCACGGCTATGGCATTCGCTACGAGCACGGCCTGTTCCGTCAGGCCATCGTCGATGGCTGGCAGCAGGAGCAGACCGAGAACTGGCTGGATTTCGGCAACCCGTGGGAATTCGAACGTCCGGAAGTGATTTACCAGATCGGTTTTGGCGGCAGCGTGCAGCCGGTGCTCGACGTGACCGGTGCGCCGGTGCTGGATGCCTCGGGTGAAACACGCCAGAGCTGGACCGCCGGTGAAACCGTGCGGGCGATTGCCTATGACACCCCGGTGGTCGGCTGGCGCGGCAAGGCGGTGAACACCCTGCGCCTGTGGCGTGCCCGGGCCGTGGAAGACCTGCACCTGGAGCGCTTCAACGCCGGCGACCACGTGGGTGCGGTGGCGGAAGTCGTGCGCGCCGAGAGTATTTCCCGCGTGCTGTACCCCAACGACAGCACCGAAGCCGGCCAGGAACTGCGCCTGCGCCAGGAATACTTCTTCGTCTCGGCCTCGCTGCAAGACCTGCTGCGCCGGCACAAGAACATGGGCTACGAGATCAACAGCCTGCCGGAACACGCGGCGATCCAGATGAACGACACGCACCCCTCGATTGCCGTGGCCGAGCTGATGCGCATCCTGATCGACCTGTACGACGTGGAGTGGGACGAAGCCTGGCGCATCACCGTCGGCACCCTGGCGTACACCAACCACACCCTGCTGCCCGAGGCGCTGGAGACCTGGTCCGTGGGCCTGATGGAGCGAATGCTGCCGCGCCACATGCAGATCATCTACATGATCAACGCCCAGCACATCGACGAAGTGCGCGTGGAGCACAAGGACGACCCGGACCTGTTCGGCCTGCTGCGCTCGGTGTCGCTGATCGAAGAAGAGAACGGCCGCCGCGTGCGCATGGGTAACCTGGCGTTCCTGGGCTCCCACAGCGTCAACGGCGTATCGGCGCTGCACACCCAACTGATGCGCAAGACGGTGTTCGCGCAACTGCACAAGCTCTATCCCGAGCGCATCAACAACAAGACCAACGGCATCACCTTCCGCCGCTGGCTGTTCCAGTCCAACCCGACGCTGACCGCCATGCTGGTCAAGGAACTGGGCGAGCAGGTGCTCGACAACCACGAAACCGGCTTGCTCAAACTCGAACCGCTGGCCGACAAACCCGCCTTTCAGAAAGAGTTCGCCGCCCAGCGCCTGCACAGCAAGAAGGCTCTGGCGGCCATCGTTCAGGAACGCATGGGTATCACGCTCAACCCTGAAGCGCTGTTCGATGTGCAGGTCAAACGGATTCACGAGTACAAGCGCCAGTTGCTCAACCTGTTCCACACCGTGGCGCTGTATCAGGCCATGCGCGCTGACCCGAGCACCAACTGGGTGCCGCGGGTGAAGATTTTCGCGGGCAAGGCGGCGGCCAGTTATCACTCGGCCAAGCTGATCATCAAGCTGACCAACGATATCGCCCGGACCGTGAACAACGACCCGACCCTGCGCGGGCGGCTCAAGGTGGTGTTCCTGCCCAACTACAACGTCAGTCTGGCCGAAAGCATTATTCCAGCGGCGGACCTGTCGGAGCAGATTTCCACGGCGGGGCTGGAGGCGTCCGGCACCAGTAACATGAAGTTCGGCCTCAACGGCGCGCTGACCATCGGCACCCTGGACGGCGCCAACGTGGAGATGAGCGAGCAGGTCGGGCTTGAGCACATGTTCATCTTCGGCATGACCGCGCAGGAAGTCGAAGCGCGCAAGCACGCAGGGGAATTCAACGCCCATAACGACATTGCCAGCTCCGCGCGCCTGAACGATGTGCTGCAGGCGATTCGCGGCGGGGTGTTCTCCCCGGATGATCCGTACCGGTACGTGGGGTTGATCGAGCAGTTGATCAACTACGACCGGTTCTTCGTCTGCGCTGACTTCGAGTCTTACTGGGCAGCTCAGGCCAGGGTCGAAGCGCGCTGGCACGACAGCAAGGAATGGTGGCGTTCGGCGGTGCTCAACACCGCGCGCATGGGCTGGTTCTCCTCGGACCGGACCATTCGCGAGTACGCCAACGATATCTGGCAGGCGCTGGATTGATCGATAGCCACCCGACTGTAGGAGCGCGCTTGCCCGCGACGGCGGTGTGTCAGTCAACTCATCTGTGACAGGCACACCGCTCCCGCCGGCAAGCCGTGCTGCTACGGTTTTGTGTCCGACCAGCATCCTGTGGGAGCGCGCTTGCCCGCGATTGCGGTGTGTCAGATGCAGATGTAAACCTGACACACCGCCGTCGCGGGCAAGCGCGCTCCTACAGTGCCGTTTATACAAAATGTTTCGTCTTCTCCCGCGCCCGATATACTCCTGACCATCGCCGTTCAACGGCTGGGAAGGGATGTCGTCGCGTGCAATGGATTCTTTTGCTGGCCGGGCTTTTCATTGGTGCGGTGCTTGATGAATCGCTGATGGGCGGTGCCGTGGGTGCGGTCATCGGGCTGGCGCTGGGCCTGAGCTTTCGCCTGTCCTCTGTCACTCGCGACGCGGCTGTGCAAAAGGCCGAACTGGCCAAGACACGCGACGCGCTTCAAACCATCGAACGACGCCTGAGCCAACTGGATTCGGCGGCCGTGCAGATGCCGGAAGCCCCCGTTCCTGCCCCGCTCGACATCCAGCCTGTCGCCGACACCGGCCCCGAACTGCTCTGGGACCTGCCCGACCTGGAGCCCGCACCGGCCCAGACCACCGGCGACTCCGAATGGCGCCAGCCTCCACATACCCCAACCCCCAAGGCCCCCGTTCCCGCCGCCCCCAACCTGTTCGACAGCACCCTGCTGCGTGCGAAAAACTGGCTGCTGGGTGGCAATACCGTGCTGCGCGTGGGCGTAGTGCTGCTGTTCCTCGGTTTAGCCTTTCTGCTGCGCTACGCCACCGAAGGCATGGTCGTGCCCATCGAGGCGCGCTACGCCGGGGTCGCGGCGGCTGCGCTGGCGTTGCTGGGACTGGGCTGGTGGCTGCGGCGGCGCAATGAGTCCTTCGCCCTGATGCTGCAGGGCACCGGTGTGGCGGTGCTGTACCTCACGGTGTTCGCGGCGATGAAGGTGCATACCCTGCTGGCGCCGGGCATGGCGTTCGGCTTGCTGGTGGCGGTCACGGTGTTCTCGGCCATCCTGGCGCTGACGCAAAACTCCCTGGCGCTGGCCTGCGTGGCGGCGCTTGGCGGTTTCGCCGCGCCGCTGCTGACCTCCACCGGCGAAGGCAGCCACGTCGCACTCTTCAGCTATTTCGCCCTGCTCAACGCAGGCATTTTCGCAATTGCCTGGTTCAAGGCCTGGCGCCCGCTGAACCTGGTCGGCTTCGTCGGCACGTTCGGTATCGGCTTCGCCTGGGGCCTGAACGACTACACGCCGGAGCTGTTCTGGAGCACTGAACCGTTCCTGGTGCTGTTCTTCCTGATGTACCTGGCCATCGGCCTGCTGTTCGCCCGGCGCAAGTTGCAGGAACACGCCACCGGCCCCGAGGACGACAGCCGCGAGGCGATGCTGCGCTGGTCGGCCCGGCAGAGCCACTACGTAGATGGCAGCCTGTTGTTCGGCACGCCCATTGCCGGCTTCGGCCTGCAATACGCGCTGGTCCGGCACATCGAGTTCGGCGCGGCATTCAGTGCGCTGGTGCTTGGCCTCCTTTATATGGGCATCGCGCGGCTTCTGGCCGGGCGTGCATCGGAGCGCTCGGCACTGCTGGTGGAAACCTGCCTGTCACTGGGCGTGGTGTTCGCAACTTTGGCGATTCCGCTGGGCCTGAGCGCGCAATGGACAACAGTCGCCTGGGGGGTCGAAGGCGCGGCGGTGTTCTGGCTCGGCATGCGCCAGAACCGGCTGCTGGCACGCTTTTTTGGACTGCTTTTGCAATTGGGCGCAGGCTTTGCGTTCATCGGCATCGTGGGACGCTGGTATTCGCCAGGGTTCAATCACGGGGATTTCTGGACGCCGCTGATTATCTCGCTGGCCGGCCTGGTCAGTGCCTTCACTGTCGAGCGAATCGGCACGCTGCGCCTTGGCATCAGCGAGCGCGTGTTGCAGCCGGCGCTGTTGATCTGGAGTGCAGTGTGGTGGTCGGTGGCGCTGTGCGTCAGCACCCATTACGTGCCGGGCGCCCGGGAGGTGCCGACGCTATTGCTGCTGGGCGCCATGACTGTCGGCCTGTGGACTCTTGCCTCGCTGCGCCTGAAGTGGCCAGGCCTTGCGCAACTGTGCGTCCTGCTGACACCTGCCAGCTTCGCCCTGCTGGGGCTGATGCTGTTCAACCCCTATTATAACCCGGCTGCCGACTGGGGCTGGCTGGGCTGGCTTGCGGTGTTCGCCGCTCACCTGCTGTCGCTCAGGCAACTGGACGCCGTGCTGATCCCGCGTCTGCGCAGCGCCGCTCACGTACTCGGTTGCTGGCTGATCCTTGGCGTGGTGTCGCTGCAATTGCGCTACGGCCTGCTGACGCTGTCCGAGTCCTACAACGCCTGGCGCTGGCTGGGCTGGGCGCTGCTGCCGAGCCTGTACCTGTTGGCGATAACGGCACCGCGCAAATGGCCATGGCCGATAGATGCCTACCCTCGCGAATACCGCGTGTGGGCCGCCGCGCCGCTGGCAGTATTGATGCTCGCCTGGTTCTGGCTGGCCAACGGGTTCAGCGACGGCAACGCCGATCCGCTGCCCTATATTCCGCTGATAAACCCGCTGGAACTGGGCTTGCTGATCGCCCTGACCGGCATCTTCAGTTGGACGCGCAAACAGTTGCCACAACTGGGTGTGAGCGCCGAGTACGCACGCAAAACCGCACTGGTGATAGCCGGGGCTTCGGTATTTGCGCTGGTCACCGCGATGGTCATGCGCAGCGCTCACCATTGGGCCGGGGTGGCGTGGCACACCGAGGCGCTGTTCGAATCGATGCGCGTGCAGGCGGGGCTGTCCATCGTCTGGACCCTGATGGCGCTGGCGCTGATGATCGGCGGACACCTTCGCTCGCGCCGCGACATGTGGATCGTCGGCGCGGCCTTGATCGGCATCGTGGTCGCCAAGCTGTTCTTTGTCGAACTGAGCAATCGCGGCGGCCTTGAGCGAATCGTCTCGTTTATCGGCGTTGGCATTCTGTTGCTGGTAGTGGGATATTTCGCCCCATTACCGCCGAAAATCCCTACACGCAGTCAGGCTTCAACTGACGCCGCACCCACGGATTCGGCACCGCAATGAAGTACAGGAGTCAGTCGTTGAGTCGTCAGTCCATCGCCAAGGCCGCTGTTTTCGGCGCTCTGCTGTGCGCGGCATTCCTGGCTCAGGCCGAAGATCTGCCAGATGATTTCACCAGTCACACGCCCCTGACCCTCAGCGGCGAGGGCCCCTGGTATCGCCTTGAGTTGCCCCTTGCCGCGCAACTGAATGCTCGCCAGGGCACGCTCGACGATGTGCGTGTGTTCAACGCCGACGGCCAGGCCCAGCCTTACGCCCTGACCCTGGGCGAACCCCAGCGCGCCGAGGATGAAACCGCCGTCGCGGTGAAGTGGTTCCCGCTCTACAACAGTGATGACGCCAAGGACGCAGAGCCGAAAATCCGTGTTCAGCGCACCACCAACGGCACCCTCGTCGAGGTTCAGCCGCAGGGCGAAATCGAGGCGGGCGAAGAAGTCCTGCGCGGCTGGCTGCTCGACACCAGCGCGCTGAACGCGCCGCTCGACCAGTTGATTATCGACTGGAGCACCGAGCGCGAAGGCTTCCAGCGCTTCAGCATCGAAGCCAGCGACGACCTGCAACACTGGAAGCGCTGGGGCGAAGGCCAGGTGGCGCGGCTCTCGTTCGCCGATGAGCTGGTCGAGCAACGCGTCGTCACCCTTCCCGGTCGCACGGCCCGCTATTTGCGGCTGCTGTGGAACGTCCCGCAAACGGCTCCGACCCTGACCGCCGCGCAGGTGGTGAGCACCCGCCCTGGCATGCTGCCGCTGAGCTGGTCGCCGGCCATCGCTGGCAGCGTCGAGAAGCCTGGCGTGTACATCTGGCAACTGCCGGTGGCCCTGCCCCTTGAACGCATGAAGGTCGAGATTGCCCAGGCCAACAGCCTTGCCCCTGCCACCTTGTTCGGGCGCCGCGACAGCAATGCGCCGTGGCGCCAGATCGACAGCGGCTTGCTGTATCGCCTGACCCAGAACGGTCAGGACGTGGTGCAGGACGAGATGGAACTGCCCGGCGAAGTGGTGCAACAACTCAAACTGGAAGTCGACGACCGCGGCGGCGGTCTTGGCAAGGACGCGCCGAAATTGAGCTTCGCCGTGCGCGCCACGCAGTTGGTGTTCCTCGCTCGGGGCGCCGCGCCTTACAGCCTGGCCATCGGCAACGCGACCATCAAGGGCGCGAACCTGCCACTGTCGACGCTGATCCCCGGCGTGACACCCGAAAAACTCGCCACCCTGGGCAGCGCGACACTGGCGACGCCGCCCAAGGCCACCACGCCCGCATTGCCGATGGCAAGCGGCCCGGACTGGAAGCGCATTGGCCTGTGGGCCGTGTTGGTGCTGGGGGTGTTGCTGCTGGGCGCGATGGCGCTGAGTACGCTGCGCAGCGCCCGGACAAAATAAATCAGGCAACCCGTACACAACCCGGGAGCGGCGCTGAACCGATCCCGCAGTGAAAAAAATGCGCGAGATAGACCTCAACTTGTCATTGATGAACGCCTACGCTCATGTAGCCCGTGAACTCATTCACTACCAAGTCGGTCTGACAGGCAGTATTAAGTCCTGACTCGCGCTAAACTGTGCGCGTTTTTTCTTCCCCACCTTCGGAGCTATCCATGTCCCGCGTTACCCTGAGTCGCTATCTGATTGAGCAGACCCGCAGCAACAACACTCCTGCCGATCTGCGCTTCCTTATCGAAGTGGTGGCGCGTGCGTGCAAGGAAATCAGCCATGCCGTATCCAAGGGCGCCCTGGGTGGCGTGCTGGGCAGCATGGGCACTGAAAACGTCCAGGGCGAAGTGCAGAAGAAGCTGGACGTGATGTCCAACGAAATCCTGCTGGAAGCCAACGAATGGGGCGGTCACCTGGCCGGCATGGCGTCCGAGGAAATGGACAACGCCTACCAGATCCCGGGCAAATACCCGAAAGGCGCGTACCTGCTGGTATTCGACCCGCTGGACGGCTCGTCGAACATCGACATCAACGCCCCGGTCGGCACCATCTTCTCGGTACTGCGCTGCCCGAATGAGTACCTGAGCCAGAACGAAGCCCTGAACGAAAAGGCTTTCCTGCAGCCAGGCACCCAGCAGGTCGCTGCCGGTTACGCCATCTATGGCCCACAGACCATGCTGGTGCTGACCCTGGGCGACGGCGTCAAGGGCTTCACCCTGGACCGCGAAATGGGCAGCTTCGTGCTCAGCCACGAAGACATCAAGATCCCGGAATCCACCCAGGAATTCGCGATCAACATGTCCAACCAGCGCCACTGGGAAGCTCCGGTCAAGCGTTACGTCGAAGAGCTGCTGGCTGGCGAAGAAGGCCCGCTGAAGAAGAATTACAACATGCGCTGGGTTGCGGCGATGGTTGCCGACGTGCACCGCATCCTGACCCGTGGCGGCCTGTTCATGTACCCACGTGACGCCCGCGAGCCTTCCAAGCCGGGCAAACTGCGCCTGATGTACGAAGCCAACCCGATGTCGTTCCTGGTGGAACAGGCCGGCGGCGCGTCCACCGACGGCCACCAGCGCATCCTCGACATCCAGCCTGAAGGCCTGCACCAGCGTGTCGCGGTGTTCCTGGGTTCGAAGGAAGAAGTCGAGCGCGCCACCTCGTACCACAAGGCGTAACAGGCCCGATGAGCACGCCCTGGTCGCCTCTGCTGCACTGGTGGTTCGGCTCTGCCGAATCACCGAGCGAGGTCGCCAGGGAAAAGAACGGGCTCTGGTTCGGCAAGAAACAATCCCAGGACGCCGACGCGCAACTGCGCTTCGGTGATCTGGTGGATCAGGCACTGGCAGGCGAGTTGGCCGACTGGACCGACTCCCCGCAGGGCTGGCTGGCACTGGTGCTGTTGCTCGACCAACTGCCGCGCATGATCTTTCGCGACACCCCCCAATCCTTTTCCGGCGACAACCGTGCCCGGCAAGTGGTCAGCGATGGCCTCAAGCGCGAACACGACTTGGCGCTGTCCCCGCTGCAACGCACCTTCATCTATCTCGTGCTTGAACACACCGAAAGCCTTCAGGCTCAGGACGAAGCCATCCGCCGCTTCACGTCACTGATACCCCTTGTGCCCGAAAGCGAACGCGGCTACCTGACCCAGACCCTGGACTACGCGAAGAAACACCGCGTGGTGATCGAGCAATTTGGCAGGTTTCCTCATCGCAATGAGGTGCTGGGAAGGGAATCGACGCAGGAGGAAGTGGCGTTTCTGAGAAAGCCCGGCTCGCGGTTTTGATGATCGACGCACAGCTTTCGTAGCAGCACGGCTTGCCGGCGCGGCGGTGTGTCAGGCAGACACTTCTCGACCGATACACCGCTCCCGCCGGCAAGCCGTGCTGCTACGGGGCCGGCGTTTATCAGTGGGCATCACGGAACCAGATTCGGCTTTTTCTCTTCTAAGCTTTCGGTATCACGCCCCGCGGCGTAGCCCCCTTTCGATCCAGGAGCTTCATCCATGTCTTTGCGCTCTCTCGCGTTGTTGTCGTTCTGCGTGTTGCTGGCCGCGTGCAGCAAGATCAATCAGGAAAACTATTCGAAAATCTCGGCGGGCATGTCTAAGGCAGAAATCGAGCAGCTTCTGGGTAGCCCGACCGAATGCTCGGGCGCGCTGGGGATGTCCAGTTGCACCTGGGGCGACCAGAAGACGTTCATCAGCGTGCAGTACGCCGCAGACAAGGTCGTGCTGTATTCGGGTCAGGGGCTCAAATGAGCCTGCGCCGCTTGATGTGTGTCGGCGCGTTGACGATGGCGACGTGCTGGCTGGGCGCCTGCGCGGAAACCCCGCAAGGCGAGTCGATGGCGCCACGGACCGAAGATCACGTGGACCTCAAGCGCTATCAGGGCACCTGGTATGAGCTGGCGCGCATGCCGATGTTCTTCCAGCGCAACTGCGCGCAGTCCGAAGCGCATTACAAGCTCAAGCCTGATGGCAACATCGGCGTGACCAACCGCTGCCGCACCACCGAAGGCAAATGGGAGGAAGCCACCGGCACAGCCTCGCCTCAGGTCGAGGGCAAGACCGACAAATTGTGGGTGGTGTTCGACAACTGGTTCTCGCGCCTGCTGCCGGGCGTTGCCAAGGGCAACTATTGGGTGCTGTACGTCAGCGACGACTACAAGCAGGCCATCGTCGGCAACCCGAACCGCAAGTACCTGTGGCTGCTGTCGCGCACCGCCCATGTGAGCGATTCGATCCGCAATGAGATGCTGATGAAAGCCCAGCAGCAAGGGTATGACACGACCCGGCTGATCTGGCGGGTGGAGGATTCGAAGATCACTGCGCCGCAGTGATCTTCGCTGTAGGAGCGCGCTTGCCCGCGATGGCGGTGTGTCAGACCTGATGTAATACCTGACACACCGCTGTCGCGGGCAAGCGCGCTCCTACAGATCGGGCTAACCCAACAACTCGCGCAAAACCTGCGCGAACGCCTGGCGGCTTTGTTCTTCGTCGGCGTGGCGCCCTTCACGGATCACCCAGCGTCCGTTGACCATCACTTCACGCACCTGACGATCACCGCCGGCAAACAGCCAGCGGTTGAGAATCGCATCCCCCGAGGCCGTGGCCAGGTACGGATCGTTGCCGTCGAGCACCAGCCAGTCCGCGCGTTTGCCAACTTCCAGCGCACCAATCGGCTGGCCCATGGCCTGAGCACCGCCGAGCAAGGCGGCGTCATACAGTGTGCGGCCGACCATCGGCTGATCGGCGCGATACAGGCGGTTGCGGCGCTCATCGCGCAGGCGCTGGCCGTATTCCAGCCAGCGCAGTTCTTCGACGACACTCAAGGAAACGTGGCTGTCCGAGCCGATCCCCCAGCGTCCGCCCTGGGCGATGTAATCCACCGCTGGGAAGATGCCGTCACCCAGGTTGGCCTCGGTGGTCAGGCACAGGCCCGCCACCGCGCGGCTCCTGGCCATGGCCGCGACTTCATCGGGTTCGGCGTGAGTCGCGTGCACAAGACACCAGCGCTCGTCGACATCGACGTTCTGGTAAAGCCACTGCAATGGACGCAGGCCGCTCCAGGCCAGGCAGTCGTCCACTTCCTTCTGCTGTTCGGCAATGTGGATGTGCACCGGGCACTGCTTGTCGCTAGCGGCCAGCACTTCGCTGATCTGCTGCGGGGTCACGGCACGCAGCGAATGCAGGCACAGCCCCAGCGCCTGGGCCGGTTGCGCGGCGACAAGCGGCTTGAGGCGCGATTGCAGTTCCAGGTAACTCTCGGTGCTGTTGATGAACCGACGCTGCCCTTCGTTCGGCGCCAGCCCGCCAAAGCCCGAGTGGGTGTAGAGCACTGGCAGCAGGGTCATGCCGATCCCGACCGAACTGGCGGCCTGGCTCACCTGCAGCGCCAGCTCCGCCGGGTTTGCGTAGGGCTTGCCGTTGGTATCGTGATGGACATAGTGGAACTCGGCCACCGAGGTGAACCCGCCCTTGAGCATCTCGATGTACAGCTGCCGGGCGATCACGCCCAGTTGCTGCGGGCTGATCTGCCCGACCAGGCGGTACATCAGGTCGCGCCAGGTCCAGAAACTGTCGTTCGGGTTACCCGCGACTTCGGCCAGCCCCGCCATCGCCCGCTGGAATGCGTGGGAGTGCAAGTTGGGCATGCCCGGCACCACCGGACCGTTCATCAGTTCGGCGCCCTGACGCTCGGCATCGGCCTGGACTTTGGTCAGCAGGCCATCGGCGCCGACCTCAAAACGTACGTTGTTGGCCCAGCCAGCAGGCAGTAACGCACGTTCGGCAAAAAAAACGGACATAACCTCGCACCCCTCGCGTGAAATTGTCTATACATATACAGACGTTTGCCTGCCCGGTAAACTGCTCCACGCTTGTCGGCACCCGCATTAATGGTTAGCGTGGTGCCTGTTCGTACTTCGTTACCTTTGATTCATCACGTCAAAACAAGGATTTTTCTGTGCCGACTCCGCCTGCCTCCTCTCCGCTGGCCGCCCAGATGGGTGAAAGTCCGGCGCCGTTGTACGCCAGGGTGAAGCAAATGATCACCCAGCAGATCCAGAACGGTACCTGGCCGCCACACCACCGCGTACCGTCCGAAAGCGAGCTGGTGACCCAGCTTGGCTTCAGCCGCATGACCATCAATCGCGCCCTGCGTGAAATGACTGCAGAAGGCCTTTTGGTGCGCATGCAAGGTGTAGGCACATTCGTCGCTGAGCCCAAGACTCAATCCGCGCTGTTTGAAGTTCACAACATCGCCGACGAAATTTCCGCTCGCGGTCACACCCACACCTGCCAGGTCATTACCCTCTGCGAAGAGGCCGCAGGCTCCGAGCGCGCCCTGGCGCTGGACATGCGCGAGGGCCAGCGGGTGTTTCATTCGCTGATCGTGCATTTCGAGAACGGCCTTCCCGTGCAAATCGAGGACCGCTTCGTCAACGCGCTGGTCGCCCCGGAATACTTACAACAGGATTTCACCAAGCAGACGCCCTACGCCTACCTCAACCAGGTGGCGCCGCTGACCGAAGGTGAGCACGTGGTCGAGGCGATTCTTGCCGAAGACGACGAATGCAAGCTGCTGCAGATCGAAAAGGGCGAACCCTGCCTGCTGATCCGTCGCCGCACCTGGTCGGGCCGTCAGCCCGTGACCGCCGCCCGCCTGATTCACCCCGGCTCACGCCATCGCCTGGAAGGACGTTTCACTAAATGACCCAACTGACTCTGCTGCGCGCCGTCAATTACCCACGCATGCCCTGGAAGAACGGTGGCGGCAGCACCGAGGAAATCACCCGCGATGCGGGAGAAGGCCTGGACGGTTTCGGCTGGCGCCTGTCGATTGCCGATATCGGTGAGTCCGGTGGGTTTTCCGTGTTCGAAGGCTATCTGCGGATCATCACGGTGTTGCAGGGCGCGGGCATGACGCTGAACATCGACGGCCAGGACAGTGAGGCGCTGCTGCCTTCCGATCCGTTTGCGTTCAGCGGTGACAGCCAGGTGTCGTGCACCCTGCTCGACGGTCCCATCCGCGACTTCAACCTGATCTACTCCCCGGCCCGCTACCGCGCCCGGTTGCAGTGGATCGATGTGTTGCAGCCGCAGCGCTTCTTCAGTTCGGCCAATGTGTTTCTGGTGTTCAGCGCCGCTGAGCAGATGGCGGCCAACGTGGCTGAACACCCGCCGCAGTTGCTGGACCGCCATGATTGCCTGCAACTGGACAATGCCGAGGGGTCGTTGCTGGAAGTGGTGCTGTATGCGCCACGGGCGAGCCGCTGTTGCGTGATCGAACTGACCGCCGTCTGACTCGATCCGTAGCAGCCCGGCCGGGCTGCTACGGTGGTATCAACCTGCGATCGCGTGTATTTGTGTGACACACCGCCTGACTCTGTAGGAGCGCGCTTGCCCGCGACCGCGGTGTGTCAGGAGCGTATTTGTGTCTGACACGCCGCCGTCGCGGGCAAGCGCGCTCCTACAAGCGGTACGCCGGCGACCGTCGTGACGACGCAATTGTGTTAATTTGCGCCCTTTGCCACGCTCACAAGGACGCGCATGACAACGCCCATCTCCAACACCGAAACCCCGCGCGCCCTCGCCATCCTGACCCGTTTCCTCGCTTCGGAATCCGCTGGCGGCATCGTGCTGATGGGGGCGGCGTTGGCGGCGATCATCGTTGCCAACTCGCCTATGGCGCCCTTCTACTTCGCGGCGTTGCACAGCGTGTGGGGTGGTTTGTCGGTCGAGTTGTGGATCAACGACGGGCTGATGGCGATCTTCTTCCTGATGGTCGGACTGGAAATCAAACGCGAAGTGCTGGCCGGCGGCCTTTCCAGTTGGGGTCAGCGCGCCCTGCCCGGTTTCGCGGCAGCAGGCGGGATGCTGGTGCCGGCATTGATCTATGTCGCGATCAATTCAAGTCATGCCGAAACCCTCAGTGGCTGGGCGATCCCGGCCGCCACTGACATCGCCTTCGCGTTGGGCGTGCTGTCGTTGCTGGGCAAGCGCGTGCCAACCTCGCTGAAAGTCTTCCTCGCCGCATTGGCGATTCTTGACGACCTGGGCGCCGTGACCATCATCGCGCTGTTCTACAGCACCGGCCTGAACCTGCCGATGCTCGGCGCATCCTTCGCCACCCTTGCAGTGCTGGTGATCCTCAACCGCAGCGGCGTTCAGCGCCTATTGCCGTACCTGGTGCTGGGCTTGTTGCTGTGGTTCTTCGTATTGCAATCGGGGGTACACGCAACACTGGCCGGCGTGGCGCTGGCGCTGTGCATTCCGCTGGGCACCCGCCAGGAAGAGGCGCGGTCGCCGCTGCTGTTCCTCGAAGAAAAGATGCACTACTGGGTGGCCTTCGCCGTGGTCCCGGTGTTCGGCTTTGCCAACGCGGGCGTCTCGCTCTCGGGCATCACGCTGGGCAATCTGGTGGATCCGGTGCCGCTGGGCGTCGCCCTCGGGCTGTTCATCGGCAAGCAGGTCGGGGTGTTCCTCGCTGCGGCCCTGGCGATCCGCTCGGGCCTGGCGACGCTGCCCGAGAACAGCAACTGGACGCAGATGTACGGCGTGGCGCTGCTGTGCGGCATCGGCTTCACCATGAGCCTGTTCATCGGCAACCTGGCCTTCCCGGGCGCGCCGCATCTGATCGACGAAGTGAAGGTCGGCGTGTTGCTGGGTTCGATCCTTTCGGCCATCGCCGGGGTGTTGTTGTTGCGTAGCCGATTGGCGCAACGCTGACCGCGCCGCCCAATGACCTCCCGTGCGTCGTATCCAAGTGTTTGATCCTTGTACGGCCAGCTATTCTCATCCCCAGACGAGACAAAAAACCGGGCGCCATTGCTACCAGTGAGTTCCCGGATCAAGCGCGGCGCGGTCGCGCTCTGGGGATGCAGCGCATGAACAAGAAATCAGACATCACACCCGAACACGACGTGCAGATCCTGGCGGGTGAGTACGTATTGGGCACGCTCTCGCCCGAACGCCGGGCCGAGGTGCAGCAACGCATGACTCAGGACCCGGCACTGCGCCGGGCCATTCAGGGTTGGGAAGCGCGCCTGCTGGCCATGACCGATGTGGCAGCCGAACCACCGGAGCCCTCGCCTGCCTTGTGGCAACGGCTCGGCAGCCTGACCCGCGCGCCACGAGGCAAACGCAAGAAGGGCGCACGCTGGCACAGCAGCCTCGGCTTCTGGCGCAAACTGGCGATCTGCGCTTCCATTGCCGCGATCCTCTTCGGGACTCAGTTACTCACCCAGGTGACCCCGACCGCCAAACCGTCCTGGGTGGCGCTTCTTTCCACCCCCGAAGAAAAAACGCCCGGCTGGGTGATCCAGATCAGCGATGCCCGTGAGGTGCAGCTCATTCCGCTGGGCGCCACTCAAATTCCTGAAGACAAGCTGCTGCAATTCTGGACCGACACCGGCGATCAACGCGGGCTCGTCTCCCTGGGCCGGGTGAAACCGGGCGAAGTGTTGAAAGTCAGGCTGAACAACTTGCCTGCGCTGCATCCCGATCAGGTGTTCGAGCTGACGCTGGAAAATGCCGGCGGCCCGATTGCGGCCAAACCGAGCGGGCCGATCCAGTTCATCGGGCGCACGGTGAAGGTAATCTGACCCCATGGCCGGTGGACCCACACCGGCCAGTTCCAGCAGTTGTTACCAATTGCACCGCCGTGGGGCGCGCGCACCCAAAAGTAACAATTCCCGTCTCCGTGTAACGCCTCTCGAAACACTTCCTGCCCAGCCCGACATTTTCCCAAGCCCCACCCCGCAAGGCCTCGAAAGCTTTTGCACGGTCTGCCCGACGAGTTGGCCCCTTGGTTGCATATGCTTGTATGTACAAGTAAATATGAGTATGCAAGAGTATGTCAGTGCCCCGTTTCGATTCATGGACAACGGCGCCTGATCTGCCACACCCATATTCCGCCTGTTCGACACAGGCACCGTCAGCCCAGTGCCTGGGCCGGATTGACTACCGAGGATCGTTACGTGACTACTGACAACAAAACCCCAGCTCAGCAATGGACCAAACGCCGCGATGTGGAAATCCGCGCTGCCCGTGGCACCACACTCACCGCCAAAAGCTGGCTGACCGAAGCGCCGCTGCGGATGCTGATGAACAACCTGGACCCGGAAGTCGCGGAAAACCCGAACGAGCTGGTGGTCTACGGTGGTATCGGTCGCGCCGCACGTAACTGGGAGTGCTACGACAAGATCGTCGAAAGCCTGACCAACCTGAACGAAGACGAGACCCTGCTGGTGCAATCCGGCAAGCCGGTCGGCGTGTTCAAGACCCACAGCAACGCCCCGCGCGTGCTGATCGCCAACTCCAACCTGGTGCCGCACTGGGCCAACTGGGAACACTTCAACGAACTGGACGCCAAAGGCCTGGCCATGTACGGCCAGATGACCGCCGGCAGCTGGATCTACATCGGCAGCCAGGGCATCGTCCAGGGCACCTACGAAACCTTCGTCGAAGCCGGTCGCCAGCACTATGACGGCAACCTGAAAGGCCGCTGGGTACTGACCGCAGGCCTGGGTGGCATGGGTGGCGCGCAACCACTGGCCGCGACCCTGGCCGGCGCCTGCTCGCTGAACATCGAGTGCCAGCAGAGCCGCATCGACTTCCGCCTGAAAAGCCGTTACGTCGACGAGCAGGCAACCGACCTGGACGACGCACTGGCGCGCATCGCCAAGTACACCGCTGAAGGCAAGGCGATCTCCATCGCTCTGCTGGGCAACGCCGCTGAAATCCTTCCGGAACTGGTCCGTCGTGGCGTTCGCCCTGACATGGTCACCGACCAGACCAGCGCCCACGACCCGCTCAACGGCTACCTGCCAAAAGGCTGGACCTGGGAGCAGTACCGCGACCGCGCCATCACCGAGCCTGCTGCCGTGGTCAAGGCCGCCAAGCAGTCGATGGCCGAGCACGTCGAGGCCATGCTGGCGTTCCAGAAACAAGGCATCCCGGCCTTCGATTACGGCAACAACATCCGTCAGATGGCCAAAGAAGAAGGCGTGAGCAACGCATTCGACTTCCCAGGCTTCGTACCGGCCTACATCCGTCCGCTGTTCTGCCGCGGCATCGGCCCGTTCCGCTGGGCGGCGCTGTCGGGCAACGCTGAAGACATCTACAAGACCGACGCCAAGGTCAAGGAACTGATCCCGGACGACGCGCACCTGCACAACTGGCTGGACATGGCCCGCGAGCGCATCAGCTTCCAGGGTCTGCCGGCACGTATCTGCTGGGTCGGCCTGGGCCAGCGCGCCAAGCTGGGTCTGGCGTTCAACGAAATGGTCCGTCGCGGCGAGCTGTCGGCGCCGGTGGTGATCGGCCGTGACCACCTGGACTCGGGTTCGGTATCCAGCCCGAACCGCGAAACCGAATCGATGCAGGACGGCTCGGACGCCGTGTCCGACTGGCCACTGCTCAACGCCCTGCTCAACACCGCGAGCGGCGCGACCTGGGTTTCGCTGCACCACGGTGGCGGCGTCGGCATGGGCTTCTCGCAGCACTCGGGGATGGTGATTGTCTGTGACGGTACTGACGAAGCCGCCGAACGCATCGCCCGCGTCCTGCACAACGACCCTGCGACCGGCGTCATGCGCCACGCCGATGCCGGTTACCAGATCGCCATCGACTGCGCCAAAGAGCAGGGTTTGAACCTGCCGATGATCAACAAGTAAGGCGGCACAACCCGTAGCAGCACGGCTTGCCGTGCCGCCACGGACGATGCGCCACTCACTTGTAGGAGCGCGCTTGCCCGCGATGACGTCAGCCCATCCAACACAATGGGCGACTGACACAACGCTGTCGCGGGCAAGCGCGCTCCTACAGGGAGCTTTCAGCAGAAACACACGCTTTAGGGGAAGGTTTGAGATGGCTGTTCCAGATGATCGTGTTGCAAATGCTTCGGTGATCGAAAGGCGTTCGATCGACTACATTCCTGACGCGGAAAGACATGGTCGTCTGTTCAGTCAATTCACCCTGTGGCTGGGTGCCAACCTGCAGATCACTGCCATCGTCACCGGGGCCCTGGCCGTGGTGCTGGGCGGTGACGTGTTCTGGTCGCTGATCGGCTTGTTCGTCGGTCAACTGCTGGGCGGCGGCGTGATGGCGCTGCACGCGGCGCAAGGGCCGAAGCTGGGCCTGCCGCAGATGATTTCCAGCCGGGTGCAGTTCGGCGTCTACGGGGCGGTAATCCCGTTGGTGCTGGTGTGCCTGATGTACATCGGTTTTTCCGCCAGCGGCTCGTTGCTGGCCGGGCAAGCCGTCGCTCAACTGATTCAGATTCCCGACTGGCAAGGCATCGTGCTGTTCGCCGCCGCCATCGTGATCCTGACCATCTTCGGCTACCGGGTCATCCACATGATCGGCCGGGTCGCCAGCATCATCGGCGTGATCGCCTTCGTCTACCTGTTCGGCGCTTTGCTGGCCGGTAACGATGTCGGCGCGCTGCTGGGCAACAAACACTTCTCGCTGAGCAGCTTTCTGCTGGCGATTTCCCTGTCGGCGTCGTGGCAGATCGCGTTCGGCCCGTATGTCGCGGACTACTCGCGCTACCTGCCGCGCAGCACCTCGGCCCGCAGCACCTTCTGGGCCGTGGGCCTGGGTGCGGTGATCGGCGCACAGGTGTCGATGGTCTTCGGCGTATTCGCCGCCGCCCTGGCCGGCAAGAACTTCGCCCACCACGAAGTGCAGTTCATCGTAAGCCTGGGCGGTACCGGGATCGTCGCCGCGCTGTTGTACTTCAGCATCGCCTTCGGCAAGGTCACCGTGACCACCCTCAACGCCTACGGCAGCTTCATGTCGATTGCCACCATCGTCAGCGGCTTCAAGGGCAACCGGCACATTTCCAGCACGCTGCGCCTGACCTACATTTTCGCCATGGTCGGCATCGCCACCGCACTGGCATTGGCCGGCAAGGACTCGTTCCTCAAGGACTTCTCGGCGTTCATCCTGTTCCTGCTGGCGTTCTTCACGCCGTGGAGCGCGATCAACCTGGTGGATTTCTACTGCATCACCAAGGAACGATATGACATCCCCGCGCTGTCCAACCCTGACGGTCGTTATGGTCGCTGGAACTGGATTGGCATCGGTATCTACGTGATCGGCGTGCTGATCCAGATGCCATTCATCTCCACCCACTTCTACACTGGCCCGTTGGTGGCAGCGCTGGACGACACCGATGTCTCATGGATCATCGGCCTGGTGGTGCCTGCCGCGCTGTATTACATGGCTGCGAAGAAGTGGCCCGGCAAGATTGCCGACCGGCTGATTCTGCCGACCGAACAAGCTGTGCCAGAAAACATCCCCTTCAATACCCGGAGCGTCACACAATGAAAACGAAAAAGGCCCTGCTCTCCACGTTTCTAACCGTCGGCGTGCTCGCCAGTGGCGCCAGTCAGGCCGCGGGTTGGTGTGAATCCGGCAAGCCTGTGAAGTTCGCAGGTCTGAACTGGGAAAGCGCCATGCTGCTGACCGACATCCTGCAAGTGGTGCTGGACAAGGGCTATGGCTGCAAGACCGACAGCCTTCCGGGTAACTCCATCACCATGGAAAACGCCCTGGGCACCAACGATATCCAGGTCTTCTCCGAGGAATGGGTAGGCCGCAGCGAGGTGTGGAACAAGGCCGAGAAGGCCGGCAAAGTGGTCGGCGTCGGGGCGCCGGTCAAGGGTGCAGTCGAAGGCTGGTACGTGCCGCGCTACGTGATCGAAGGCGACGCCAAGCGCAAGCTGGAAGCCAAGGCACCGGACCTGAAGTCCATCGCCGACCTGGGCAAGTACCCGGCGCTGTTCAAGGACGCCGAAGAGCCAGGCAAGGGCCGCTTCTACAACTGCCCGGCTGGCTGGACCTGCGAGCTTGAAAACACCGAGATGCTGAAAAGCTACGGTCTGGAAGACAAGTACACCAACTTCCGCCCAGGCACCGGCCCTGCGCTGGATGCCGCGATTCTCTCCAGCTACAAGCGTGGCGAGCCGATCCTGGCCTACTACTGGTCGCCTACCCCGCTGATGGGCCAGGTCGACATGGTGCGCCTGGAAGAGAAAGCCGGCGTGAACAAGACCATCGACATCAAGGTCGGCCTGTCCAAGACCTTCCACGACGAGGCGCCTGAGCTGGTGGCCGTGATGGAGAAGGTCAATATCCCGATCGACCTGCTGAACCAGAACCTGGCACGCATGACCAAGGACCGCATCGAGTCGCCGAAGCTGGCGAAGATGTTCCTCAAGGAGCACCCTGAAGTCTGGCATCAATGGGTCAGCGAAGATGCTGCCAAGAAGGTTGATGCTTCTCTCTGACTCGCGACTCGATCTGTAGGAGCGCGCTTGCCCGCGACGACGGCAGCCCATCCGACACAATGGGCGCCTGACGCGACGCAATCGCGGGCAAGCGCGCTCCTACAGTGACAGCGCACTATCCGGCAGCAGACGCGTACCACTTACTGGACCGAGATAAACCTATGTTCCCCGAAAGCTTCACGTTCTCCATCGCCAACTGGGTCAACGACTGGGTCGACAAACTGGTCACCAACTATGGCGATGTGTTCCGGCACATTTCCGACACCCTGCTGTGGGCCATCGTCCAGCTCGAAGGCCTGTTGCGCGTGGCGCCGTGGTGGGTGTTGCTGGCCATCGTCGGTGGCATCGCCTGGCACTCGACCCGCAAGATCACCACCACAGCCGTGATCGTCGGCTTGCTGTTCCTGGTCGGCGCCGTCGGCCTGTGGGACAAACTGATGCAGACCCTGGCACTGATGCTGGTCGCCACCTTCATTTCGGTGATCATCGGCGTGCCGCTGGGCATTCTGTCGGCCCGCAGCAACCGCCTGCGCTCGGTGCTGATGCCGCTGCTGGACATCATGCAGACCATGCCCAGCTTCGTTTACCTGATTCCGGTGCTGATGCTGTTCGGCCTGGGCAAGGTCCCGGCGATCTTCGCCACCGTCATCTACGCCGCACCGCCGCTGATTCGCCTGACCGACCTTGGCATCCGCCAGGTTGACGGCGAAGTCATGGAGGCGATCAACGCCTTTGGCGCCAACCGCTGGCAGCAACTGTTCGGCGTGCAACTGCCGCTGGCCCTGCCAAGCATCATGGCCGGGATCAACCAGACCACCATGATGGCCCTGTCGATGGTGGTGATCGCCTCGATGATCGGCGCCCGCGGTCTGGGCGAGGACGTGCTGGTGGGCATTCAGACCCTCAACGTCGGTCGTGGCCTGGAAGCGGGTCTGGCCATCGTCATCCTGGCGGTCGTGATCGACCGCATCACACAGGCCTATGGCCGTCCACGGCATGAGGCGAACAAATAATGAGCGTCGAATCGATCAAAACCGCCGACAAGATTGTCGTCAAAAACGTCTACAAGATCTTCGGCAGCCGCGCCAAAGAGGCGCTGGCCATGGTTCAGCAGAGCCAGAGCAAGGATCAGGTGCTGTCGCAGACCGGCTGCGTGGTCGGCGTGAACGACCTGTCGCTGTCCATCGGCAGCGGCGAGATCTTCGTCATCATGGGCCTGTCCGGTTCCGGCAAATCGACCCTGGTGCGCCACTTCAACCGCCTGATCGATCCCACCAGCGGCGAGATCCTGGTCGATGGCGAGAACATCCTGGCCTATGACACCGAAGCCCTGCGCGACTTCCGCCGCCGCAAGATCAGCATGGTGTTCCAGAGCTTCGGCCTGCTACCCCACAAGACCGTGACCGAAAACGTCGCCTACGGCCTGACCATTCGTGGCGAGAGCAAGGCCCAGTGCGCCGAGCGCGCGCAGCACTGGATCACCACCGTGGGCCTGAAGGGCTACGAGAAGAAATACCCGCACCAGCTCTCCGGCGGCATGCGTCAGCGCGTCGGCCTGGCCCGCGCGCTGGCAGCCGACACCGACATCATCCTGATGGACGAGGCCTTCAGCGCCCTCGACCCGCTGATCCGCGCCGAGATGCAGGACCAGTTGCTGGAGCTGCAATCGACCCTGCACAAGACCATCGTGTTCATCACCCACGACCTGGACGAAGCCGTGCGCATCGGCAACCGGATCGCCATCCTCAAGGACGGCAAGCTGATCCAGGTGGGAACACCGAAAGAAATCCTCTACCAGCCCGCCGATGAATACGTCGATCGTTTCGTCCAGCGGCGCGTGGCGACCCTTTAAGGACGGCAGCACTCATGTCGCGAGCAGAACAGATCATCATCGGCGATGCACCGGTCACCTGGCGGGACATCACCGCCGTGGCCCGTCATGGCGCACACCTGGCCCTGTCGGACGGCGCCTGGGCACGCATCGACAACGCCCAGGCCATCGTGCAGCGCATCGTCACCAGCGGTGAACGCGCCTATGGCGTGAACACCGGGCTTGGCGCGCTGTGCAACGTGTCGCTGGAGCGCGAGCAGTTGAGCCGCCTTTCGCGCAACACCCTGCTCAGCCATGCCTGCGGCGTCGGCCCCGTGCTGCCCGATGAACAGACTCGCGCCATCACCTGCGCCGCCATCGTCAACTACACCCAGGGCAAGTCCGGCATTCACCGTCAGGTGGTGCAGGCGCTGCTGGACCTGCTCAACCATCGCATCACGCCGCAGGTGCCGTCCCAGGGCTCGGTGGGTTACCTGACCCACATGGCCCACGTCGGCGTCGCGCTGCTGGGCGTCGGCCAGGTCAGCTATCGCGGCCAGGTGGTGTCGGCCTTGCAGGCGCTGAACGAAGAAGGCCTCTCGCCAGTTGAACTGGGTGCCAAGGACGGGCTGTGCCTGGTCAACGGCACACCGTGCATGACCGGCCTCGGTTGCCTGGCCATCGCCGACGTGAACCGCCTGATGCAGTGGGCAGACGTCATCAGTGCCATGACCTTCGAGGGTCTGCGCGGCCAGCTCGACGCATTCGACGAAACCATCATCGCCCTCAAGCCGCATCCTGGCATGCAGCAGGTGGGCAAGAACCTGCGCGGGCTTTTGGCGGGCAGCGAAGTGCTGGCCAACAGCCAGGGCATTCGCACCCAGGACGCCTTGAGCATCCGCTCGATCCCGCAGGTCCATGGTGCCACCCGCGACCAGCTGTCCCACGCCACGCGGCAGATCGAAACCGAGCTCAACTCGGCCACCGACAACCCGCTGCTGTTGGGCACGCCCGAGGCGTATCGCGTGGTGTCCCAGGCCAACCCCCACGGCCAGTCCGTGGCGATGGCTGCCGACCTGCTGGCGATTGCCATGGCCGAGCTGGGTTCAATTGCCGAGCGCCGCCTGGACCGCCTGATCAACCCGACGGTCAGCGGCCTGCCGGCGTTTCTGGTCAGCCAGCCTGGGGTCAACTCCGGGATGATGATCGTGCAGTACGTCGCCGCCTCCCTGTGCGCGGAAAATCGCCAGATGGCGCAGCCGGCGGTCATCGACAACTACGTGACCTCGGGCCTGCAGGAAGATCACCTGAGCATGGGCACCAGCGCCGCCCTCAAGCTGCACAAGGTGCTGGAGAACGTCACGCAGATCCTCGCCATCGAGTACCTGCTGGCCGCCCAGGCCTTCGAATTCTTCAAGGGCCCGCGCTTCGGCGTCGGCACCGAAGCTGCGTGGCGCCTGCTGCGCGAGCGCGTGCCGGCCTATGACGAAGACCGCTGGCTAGCCCCCGACATTGCCAGCAGCGTGACCCTGCTCAAGAACGAAGAATCGCTGGAAACCGTCTTTCAGGTCTGCCGCGATTACGCGGCAACCCATAACAGCAACAGTCGCAGTCCGAGCGCCACAAGCGCGGAACAGGCAGGAGCCGGTTCAAGGCACGCGACAGCCATCAACGAAGGAGTAGCAGCATCGTGACCGATACCCAAAAGGCGACCCCGCTGAACCTGATCCCCGGCCAGTTGACCCTGGCGCAACTGCGCGCGATCTATCAGCAACCCGTGACCCTGACGCTGGACGCCAGCGCCGACCAGCAGATCGAAAACAGCGTGGCCTGCGTCGAGCAGATCCTGGCCGAAAACCGCACCGCCTACGGCATCAACACCGGTTTCGGCCTGCTGGCATCGACCCGCATCGCCAGCGCCGATCTGGAAAACCTGCAGCGCTCGCTGGTGCTGTCCCACGCCGCCGGTGTCGGCGAGCCGATCAGCGATGCGCTGGTGCGCCTGATCATGGTGCTCAAGGTCAACAGCCTGAGCCGTGGTTTCTCCGGTATTCGTCGTCAGGTCATCGACGGCCTGATCGCGCTGATCAACGCCGAGGTCTACCCACACATTCCGCTCAAGGGTTCGGTCGGCGCATCCGGCGACCTGGCTCCGCTGGCGCACATGTCGCTGGTGCTGCTGGGCGAAGGCAAGGCCCGGCACAAGGGCCAGTGGGTCAACGCCGTGGAAGCACTGGCTGTGGCCGGCCTCAAACCGCTGACCCTGGCGGCCAAGGAAGGTCTGGCGCTGCTCAACGGCACCCAGGTGTCCACCGCCTATGCCCTGCGCGGCCTGTTCGAAGGCGAAGATCTGTTCGCCGGTGCCTTGAGCTGCGGCGCCCTGACCGTCGAGGCGGTGCTGGGCTCGCGTTCGCCATTCGATGCGCGCATCCATGCCGCTCGCGGCCAGCGCGGGCAGATCGATTCCGCTGCTGCTTATCGCGACCTGCTGGGCGACGCCAGCCAGGTGTCCGAATCCCACCGCGACTGCGACAAGGTGCAGGACCCCTACTCCCTGCGTTGCCAGCCACAAGTCATGGGCGCCTGCCTGACTCAACTGCGCCAGGCGTCCGAAGTGCTGGCCATCGAAGCCAACGCCGTGTCGGACAACCCGCTGGTGTTCGCCGCCGAAGGCGAAGTGATCTCCGGCGGCAACTTCCACGCCGAACCTGTGGCCATGGCCGCGGACAACATCGCCCTGGCCATCGCCGAAATCGGCTCGCTGAGCGAACGCCGCATCTCGCTGATGATGGACAAGCACATGTCCCAGTTGCCGCCGTTTCTGGTGGCCAACGGCGGCGTCAACTCCGGCTTCATGATCGCCCAGGTGACTGCTGCGGCGCTGGCGAGCGAGAACAAGGCCCTGTCCCATCCGCACAGCGTCGACAGCCTGCCGACCTCCGCCAACCAGGAAGACCATGTGTCCATGGCGCCGGCTGCCGGCAAGCGCCTGTGGGAAATGGCGGAAAACACCCGTGGCGTTCTGGCTGTAGAATGGCTGGCTGCGTGTCAGGGTCTGGATCTGCGCAATGGTCTGAAGACCTCGGAAAAACTGGAAATCGCTCGCACGACCTTGCGTGGCAAGGTTCCGTTCTATGAGAAAGACCGCTTCTTCGCCCCTGACATCGAGGCCGCCACCGCGCTTCTGGCATCCAATTGCCTGAGCGAACTGGTGTCCGCTGACCTGCTGCCGAGCTTCTGATCGGGACAGGCCAGGGACGGCCTGTCATTGAAATGAGGATTTGGGCACGAGCCTCTTGTAGGAGCGCGCTTGCCCGCGACAGCGGTGTGTCAGCCGACGGATAGGCAAATGACACACCGCAGTCGCGGGCAAGCGCGCTCCTACGGGACGTGCGCTCTTCATTTCAGCAAAAGAACTACCAGGAAAAGCGTGAGATGAAACCGCAAAACGCAACAGATCTTAAACGCGGGCTCAGCGCCCGGCACATTCGCTTCATGGCGCTGGGCTCGGCGATCGGCACCGGGCTGTTCTATGGCTCGGCGTCCGCCATCAAACTGGCCGGCCCCGCCGTGCTGCTGGTCTACCTCATCGCGGGCGCCGCGGTGTACATGGTCATGCGCGCCCTGGGCGAGATGGCCGTACGCAATCCTGTGGCAGGCTCGTTCAGCGAGTACGCCACGCAATACCTGGGCCCCATGGCAGGTTTCGTCCTGGGCTGGACCTACGCATTCGAAATGATCATCGTCTGCCTGGCCGACGTCACGGCGTTCGGGATCTACATGGGTTTCTGGTTCCCCGAAGTGCCCCGCTGGATCTGGGTGCTCGGCATCGTTTTCGTGATTGGCGCGCTCAACCTGTGCAGCGTCAAAGTGTTTGGCGAGACTGAATTCTGGCTGTCGCTGCTCAAGGTCGGCGCGATCATCGCCATGATCCTCGCAGGCTTCGGCATCCTGCTGTTCGGCATCGGCTCATCGGCCGGCGACAGCGTCAGCCACGTGAGCAACCTGTGGACCCAGGGCGGCTTCATGCCCAACGGCGTCAGTGGCCTGGTCGCGGCGCTGGCCGTGGTGATGTTCGCCTTTGGCGGCATTGAAATCATTGGCGTGGCCGCAGGCGAAGCGCGCGACCCCGAGCGCGTGATTCCCCGCGCGATCAACGCGGTGCCGCTGCGCATCCTGCTGTTTTACGTGCTGACGCTGTTCGTATTGATGTCGCTCTACCCGTGGCAGGAAATCGGCAGCCAGGGCAGCCCCTTCGTGCAGATTTTCGAAAAACTGGGAATTCCGTCTGCGGCGATCATCCTCAACATCGTGGTGATCTCGGCAGCCGTTTCGGCGATCAACAGCGACATCTTCGGCGCGGGCCGCATGATGTACGGCCTGGCGCGACAAGGCCAGGCGCCCAAGGGTTTCGCGCAGCTTTCCGGCGCAGGCGTGCCGTGGATGACCGTGCTGGTGATGGGCGGCGCGCTGCTGGTCGGCGTGGTGCTGAACTACCTGATTCCGGAAAACGTGTTCCTGCTGATCGCGTCCATCGCCACCTTCGCCACCGTCTGGGTGTGGCTGATGATTCTGGTGACGCAGATCGCCATGCGCCGCTCGATGAGCAAGGACGAAGTCGCACAACTGAAATTCCCGGTCCCGTTCTGGCCCGCCGCGCCCATCGCCGCCACCGCGTTCATGGTGTTCGTGTTCGCCGTGCTGGGTTACTTCCCGGACACGCAAGCGGCCCTGGTGGTCGGCGCGGTGTGGATCGTGTTGCTGGTGGTTGCATACCGGGTCTGGGTCAAGCCCGGACAGAATCGGGTCATAAACACAGCCCCGTAGCAGCACGGCTTGCCGGCGGGGCGGTGTGTCAGCCGACGATAAATTGCCTGACACACCGCTCCCGCCGGCAAGCCGCGCTGCTACGGGGCATTACAACTGTTTTGTGGAGGCACTGATGAAAACGCTCTGGCACAACTGTCACGCAGCAAGCATGGCGAACGGCTCTTACTCGATCATCGAGGACGCGGCCATCGTCACCGACGGCGCGCATATCGCCTGGATCGGCCCGCGTGCTGAGTTGCCAGAGCAAGGCGAGGTGCAATCGGTGGACCTGGCCGGTGCCTGGGTCACCCCCGGCCTGATCGACTGCCACACCCACACCGTGTTCGGCGGCAACCGCAGCGGTGAATTCGAGCAGCGTCTGCAAGGCGTGAGCTACGCGGAAATCGCAGCCGCCGGTGGCGGTATCGCCAGCACCGTGCGCGCCACCCGCGCAGCCAGCGAAGAACAGTTGTACGCCAGCGCCGAGCGCCGTCTGCTGCACCTGATGAAAGACGGCGTGACCACGGTCGAGATCAAGTCCGGCTACGGCCTGGACCTGGCCAACGAGCGCAAGATGCTGCGCGTCGCCCGGCAACTGGGCGAGAAACTCCCGGTCACCGTGCGCAGCACCTGCCTGGCCGCCCACGCCCTGCCGCCGGAATACAAGGATCAGTCCGACGCCTACATCTCGCACATCTGCAGCGAGATGCTGCCGGCGCTGGCAGCCGAAGATCTGGTGGACGCTGTCGATGCCTTCTGCGAATACCTGGCGTTTTCCCCCGCGCAGGTCGAGCAGGTGTTCATCACCGCAGGCGAGCTGGGATTGCCGGTCAAGCTGCACGCCGAGCAACTGTCGTCGCTGCACGGCTCGAGCCTGGCGGCGCGCTATCAGGCGCTGTCGGCCGACCATCTGGAATTCATGACCGAGGAAGACGCCATCGCCATGGCCGCCTCGGGCACCGTCGCCGTGCTGCTGCCGGGGGCGTTCTACTTCCTGCGCGAAACCCAGTTGCCGCCGATGGATGCCTTGCGCAAGCACGGCGTGAAGATCGCCATCGCCACCGACCTCAACCCTGGCACCTCGCCGGGCCTGTCCCTGCGCCTGATGCTGAACATGGCCTGCACCCTGTTCCGCATGACGCCGGAAGAAGCCCTGGCCGGCGCCACGATCCATGCCGCCCAGGCGATGGGCATGGCTGACACCCATGGCTCGCTGGAAGTGGGCAAGGTCGCCGACTTCGTGGCCTGGAACATCGAACGCCCGGCGGACCTGGCCTATTGGCTGGGCGGGGATCTGGACAAGCGCGTCGTGCGTCACGGCGTGGAAAGTCGTTTCTAATCAGGAGAACATTGTGGATAAGGTTCTGAGTTTCACTCGCGGTCGTGTACCGCTGCTCATCAGCATGCCGCATCCGGGGCTGAACCTGACGCCGGTGGTGCGCGACGGCCTGGTGGACGAGGCAGTCAGCCTGCCGGACACCGACTGGCACATCCCGCGCCTGTATGACTTCGCCCACGACCTGGGTGCCAGCGTACTGGCCGCCGAATACTCGCGCTTCGTCATCGACCTCAACCGTCCCTCCGACGACAAGCCGCTGTACGCCGGCGCGACCACCGGGCTGTTCCCTTCGACGCTGTTCGAAGGCGACCCGCTGTTCAAGCCGGGCCAGGAGCCGAGCAAGGAAGAGCGCGCGACTTATCTCGCGAAAATCTGGACGCCGTACCATGACACCCTGCGCAATGAGCTGGAGCGCCTGCGCGACGAGTTCGGCTACGCGCTGCTGTTCGACGCCCACTCGATTCGCGGGCACATTCCGCACCTGTTCGATGGCCGCCTGCCGGACTTCAACCTGGGCACCTTCAACGGCGCGAGCTGCGATGAAACCCTGGCCAAACGCCTGGAAGCCACCTGCGCCGCCGCCAAGGACTACAGCCATGTGCTCAACGGCAGGTTCAAGGGCGGCCACATCACCCGCCACTACGGCAACCCGGCCGAACACATACACGCCGTGCAGCTGGAGCTGGCGCAGAGCAACTACATGGACGAGTTCGTGCCCTTCCACTACCGCCCTGAGCTGGCCGACCCGACGCGGGTGGTGTTGAAGCAGTTATTGCAGCAGATGATCGATTGGGGCCGCGAGACTTACGGCAAGTAAGCAAGGTTCTCGTGGGAGCGCGCTTGCCCGCGACTGCGGTGCGTCAGGTACGAATGTGTGTACTGACACACTGCGGTCGCGGGCAAGCGCGCTCCTACAGGGTTGTGGCGTCTATTTGCGAAGCAACCGCAACCCGTTGAACACCACCAGCAAACTCACGCCCATGTCGGCGAAGACCGCCATCCACATGGTCGCCATCCCTGCAAAGGTCACCACCAGAAAGATCGCCTTGATGACCAGCGCCAAGGCGATGTTCTGCTTGAGCACCGCGGCGGTATCCCGAGACAGGCGAATGAACGCCGGGATCTTGCGCAAGTCGTCGTCCATCAACGCCACGTCAGCCGTCTCGATGGCGGTGTCCGTTCCCGCTGCCGCCATGGCGAAGCCGATCTCGGCCCGAGCCAGCGCCGGGGCGTCGTTGATACCGTCGCCGACCATGCCCACCCGATGGTTCTGCGCGTACAGCGCTTCAATGGCCTGCAGCTTGTCGGTCGGCAGCAGATCACCCTTCGCCTGATCGATGCCCACCTGAGCGGCAATCGCCTTGGCCGTGTGCGGGTTATCGCCGGTCAGCATCAGGGTTTTCACCCCCAGAGCATGCAACTGCGCGATGGCATCCCGGCTGGTTTCCTTGACCGTATCGGCCACGGCGAACAACGCCAGCGCACCGCTCGTATCGAACAGCAACACCACCGTTTTGCCCTGTGCCTCCAGCGCCTCAAGGCGCGCTTCAAGTGCCGGCGAACACAGCCCGGCCTCGTGCACCAGCCGATGGTTGCCCAGGTGATACAGGCGCCCTTCGATCTCGCCTTTCACACCCCGACCGCCCAGCGCCTCGAACGCTTCCACCGGCAAATGCCCATCCGGCCCGAACGCCTTGGCGATGGCCTGGGAAACCGGGTGATCGGAACGCCCTGCAAGGCTTGCAGAGATGGCCAAGGCCCGCTCGCCAAACGCCTCATCGAGCAGCACGTAGTCGGTCTGCACCGGCTTGCCGTGAGTGATGGTGCCCGTCTTGTCCAGCGCCAGACAATCGAGCTTGTGGCCCATTTCCAGATAGACGCCGCCCTTGACCAGAATCCCCTTGCGCGCCGCCGCAGCCAAGCCGCTGACGATGCTCACCGGCGTGGAAATCACCAGCGCACAGGGGCAGGCCACCACCAGCAACACCAGCGCGCGATAGATCCAGTCGAACCAGTCCGCGCCCATGAACAGCGGCGGGACGATGGCCACCGCCAGGGCCAGAACGAACACTGCGGGCGTGTAGACCTTCGAGAAGCTGTCGACGAAGCGCTGGGTCGGCGCCCGCGCACCTTGCGCCGCTTCGACTGCATGGATGATCCGCGCCAGCGTCGAGTCGTTCGCCGCTGCGGTCACCCGGTATTCCAGGGAGCCAGCCTGATTGATAGTCCCGGCGAACACCTTGTCACCGATGTTCTTCTCCACCGGCAGGCTTTCGCCGGTGATGGGCGCCTGGTCGATGGTCGAATGCCCGGCCACCACTTCGCCGTCCAGCCCGATACGTTCGCCCGGCTTGACCCGCACCACGCTGCCCAGCACGATCTGTTTGGCCTCGGCTTCGACCCACTGGCTGTCCTGCTGCACGGTGACCATCTGCGGAGTCAGTTGCATCAAGCCGCTGATCGCGTTGCGAGCACGGTCCAGGGAGCGGGCCTCGATCAACTCGGCCACGGTAAACAGAAACATCACCATCGCCGCTTCCGGCCACTGCCCGATCAGCACGGCGCCAGTCACCGCGATGCTCATCAGCGCGTTGATGTTGAGGTTGAAGTTCTTCAGGGCGATCCAGCCCTTTTTGTAGGTGGTCAGGCCGCAGCTGACAATCGCCACCAGGGCAACCAGCGCTACCACCCAGTTGGGCGCGGCATTGGTGAAATGAATGACCTCCGCCGCCACCGCAGCGACGCCGGACAGCGCCAACGGCCACCAGGCTTTCTTCGCCGCAGGCGCAACGGCTTTGTCGCTATCGCCGCCCGCTTCGATCAGGTCCGCCTGCATGCCCAGCGTGCCGATGGCCTCGCGAATCGGCTCGGCAGAAGGCAGCTCGTGCCACACGCCCAGCACGCGGTTGATCAGGTTGAATTCCAGCTTCTGGATGCCCGCCATCTTGCCCAGCTTGTTCTGGATGAGCGTCTGTTCGGTGGGGCAGTCCATGGCTTCGATGCGGAACTGGCTCAGGCGCCCGTCTTCAGTGGCCGTGCCGACAGTGACACTGGCTGGCGCGCTGTTATGGGAGCAGCAGGAATGGGCGTGATGCTCGTGCTTGCCCACGGGGGTGAACTTGCCCGGTGCAGCGTCATGGAAGGCATGGCCGTGGCCGTGATGGTCATGGCCTGCGTGATCGTTTGGCGAATGCTTGTGTACAGAGTCACTCATAAGTCGAGTCTCTAAGTGTGCTTGTTGCCAAGTGAACACCCTGTAGCCACTATAGGGTCAAGCCACAAAACGGGATGGGTCCTCATGAAAGCGTCTTTCAAGATTGGCGAACTGGCAAAACTCACTGACTGCGCCGTGGAAACCATCCGCTATTACGAGCGCGAGGGCCTGTTGTCCGAGCCTGCGCGCAGCGAGGGCAACTACCGGCTTTACACCCAGGAGCATGTCGAGCGGCTGACCTTCATCCGCAACTGCCGCAGCCTGGACATGACCCTCGACGAAATCCGCAGCCTGCTGACCTTGCGTGACAGCCCCCAGGATCAGTGCCAGAGCGTCAACTCGCTGATCGACGAGCACATCCAGCACGTCAGCGCCCGCATCGTCAGCCTGCAGGCGTTGCAGGCACAGTTGGTCGACCTGCGCCAGCGTTGCAGCGAAGGGGCACCGGATCATTGCGGGATTCTGGATCGGCTGGAAGTCAGCGGCAGCGTGGTTACGCCGGAAGTCGAGCATTCCCACGTAGGCCGCAGCCACGGGCATTGACTGGCCGGCACCACATCCCTGTAGGAGCGCGCTTGCCCGCGACTGCGGTGTGTCAGCTAACCTATCCGTATCTGACACACCGCAGTCGCGGGCAAGCGCGCTCCTACAGGGGTGCGGCGTCAGGAATAACAAAGCCCCCACCCTGTCGCCAGAGTGGGGGCCTTTTGTTTCAGCGTGAGATCAACCGTGGTGTATACGCTCCACCGCCTCGGTCACGCCCGCGCCGTATGCCGGGTCCGCCAGGCCACAGTGCTTGATGTGCAGCGCGATCACCGGCGCCGACACGCCGCGCAGGGCGCGTGCGGTGTTGTCGAACAGCGACTGTTGCTCTTTCGGGCTCATGTTGCGGAACAGGTTACCCGCCTGGGAGAAGTAGTCATCGTCCACACGGTGGTTCCAGTGCCCCGCCGCGCCTTCGATGGACAGCGGCGGCTCGCGGAAATCAGGCTGCTCCTGGAACGCGCCCTTGGTGTTGGGCTCGTAGGAAGTCATCCCGCCACGGTTGCCGTCGATGCGCATCAGGCCATCGCGGTGGTAGCTGTTCACGTGCAGCGCGGCCTTGGGCGAGTTCACCGGGATCTGGTGGTAGTTGACGCTCAAGCGGTAGCGCTGGGCATCGCCGTAGGAGAACAGGCGGCCTTGCAGCATCTTGTCCGGCGAGAAGCTGATACCCGGCACCACGTTGGACGGCGCGAACGCTGACTGCTCGACATCGGCAAAGTGGTTGTCGGCATTGCGGTTCAGCTCGAAGTACCCCACCTCAATCAGCGGGTAGTCCGCCTTCGGCCAGACTTTGGTCAGGTCGAACGGGTTGATGTGGTACGAGCCCGCTTCCTTCTCCGGCATGATCTGCACGAACAGCTTCCAGCGCGGGAAGTTGTTCTGCTCGATGTTGTCGTAGAGGTCGCGCATGTGGGATTCACGATCCGCACCGGCCACCGCTTGCGCCTCGGCGTCACTCAGGTTGGCGATGCCTTGCTGGGACACAAAGTGAAACTTGACCCAGAAGCGCTCATGTTGCGCGTTAAGGAAGCTGTAGGTGTGGCTGCCGAAACCGTGCATCTCGCGGAAGCTGCGCGGAATGCCGCGTTCACTCATCACAATAGTGACCTGGTGGAACGACTCGGGCAGTTGGGTCCAGAAGTCCCAGTTGTTTTCCGCGCTGCGCATGCCGGTGCGCGGGTCGCGCTTCACGGCGTGGTTCAGGTCGGGGAATTTCAGTGGGTCACGCAGGAAGAACACCGGCGTGTTATTGCCCACCAGGTCCCAGTTGCCTTCTTCGGTGTAGAACTTCAGGGCGAAGCCGCGAATGTCGCGCTCGGCATCGGCTGCACCGCGCTCACCGGCCACGGTGGAGAAGCGGGCGAACATTTCGGTCTGCTTGCCGACCTGCGAGAAGATCTTGGCGCGGGTGAAGCGGGTGATGTCGTGGGTCACGGTGAAGGTGCCGAACGCGCCCGAGCCTTTGGCGTGCATGCGGCGCTCCGGGATCACTTCACGGTCGAAATGCGCCAGTTTTTCCAGGAACCAGACGTCTTGCAGCAACGCCGGACCATGAGGGCCTGCGGTCTGGATATTCTGGTTATCGGCTACGGGGGCGCCGAATGCGGTGGTCAGTTTGTTGCTCATGATCGTTTCTCCACAGTTCGCGTGTCTTGTTCGATGTGGAGAACGATAAGCAAATGCGGGCCGGGAAGCTCATTGGGAGTCCGCACTGGGTTGATAGAGACGATTAATAGAAAATCGATTGATCGATAGCAAAGAACGACGAACGGATAAACGCCTGTAGGAGCGCGCTTGCCCGCGATTGCGGTGTGTCAGGTACGGATATCTTTGCTGACACACCGCGGTCGCGGGCAAGCGCGCTCCTACAGTGGATGACGCACTTCAAATCTGGCTGCGATGGTAACCGTGCGGCACGCCGCCTTTGGACAACACCCACTGCCACAACTGGATATCCCGGGCGCGGAAGGCACCGGCGCAGGACAACAGGTAATAACGCCACATACGATAGAAGCGGTTGCCCAGTTGCGCCTCGAACTGCGGCCAGGCCTTCATGAAGTTGTCGTGCCAGGCCATCAGTGTCTTGTCGTAGTCCGAACCGAAGTTGTGCAAGTCTTCCACGACAAACAACCCGTCCATGGCATCGCCCATCTGGCCGATGGAGGGCAGGTCGCCGTTGGGGAATATATATTTGTCGATCCACGGGTCAGGATAAGAGTTGCGCTGGTTCTTGCCGATGGTATGCAACAGGAACAACCCGCCAGGCTTCAAACAGCGATGGGCCAGTTCCATGTATTCGCGGTGGTTCTTGCGGCCCACGTGTTCGAACATGCCCACACTGGCGATGGCATCGAACTGTTCATCCAGTTCGCGGTAGTCCTGGAAACGAAACTCCAAGGGCAAGCCTTTGTAGCGCTCTTTGGCCCAGGCAATCTGCTCTTTGGAGATACTCACCCCGACGGCCTCGACACCGTAATGCTCGGCGGCGTAGCTCATGAAACTGCCCCAGCCACAGCCGATGTCCAGCACCCGCATGCCTGGTTTTAGCTGCAGTTTGCGGCAGATCAGGTCCAGCTTGGCGGCCTGGGCCTCTTCCAGCGTGGTCGCGTTTTCCCAATAGCCGCAGGTGTAGGTCATGCGCGAGTCGAGCATCTTCGAGTAGAACTCGTTGCCCAGGTCGTAGTGCACCTCGCCCACGGTCTTGGAGCGCTTGATGTTCTGCCGGTTCATGAACTTGGCCATGAGCGCGTAGAACACCAGCCGAAGTGGCTTCACGTCGTCGGTCATGCCGGTTTTCAGCAGGCGATGAAAGAATTCATCCAGATGCTCGCTGTCCCACTGGCCGTCCATGTAGGCCTCGCCCAACCCCAGATTCCCCTGCGCAAACGCCCTTTCGATCACCCCGGGGCCGTTGAAGCGGATGTCCGAAGGGGCAGATCCGTTGATCTGGATACCGGCTTCATTGAGGATCCGTGCAGCGGTGCGATAGAGACCGGAGGTGTGGTCGGAGTAGGTGTCAGTGCTGAAGTTCGTCGTGGTCATGGATGGTTATTTCCAAACGCGTGTCAGGCTAAAGACTTATTGGTAGACCTCGACTATATGTCAAACAAACCATGAAATTAAACTCAATAGTCTCAATATATAGATTGAAAATATCTATCGTGTTCATTTTATTTACAACCGTGCAAAACACTTATTACGTAACTGCAACAATACGAACTTCAATTAACCCTACATATGAAACAGCTATTGAGGGTTTAACCGGTTCGAACATAGCGAGGGGTTAGGGAGGGCCTAATAACGTAGGAGCGCGCTTGCCCGCGAAAGGGTATGTCGGTGACGAACATATTCACTGACACACCGCCTTCGCGGGCAAGCGCGCTCCTACAGCGGGCGATGCAAATCAGACGGCGACGGGCGCCTTGATGCTTGGGTCGGCGTCGTAACCGACGATTTCGAAATCCTCGAAACGGTAATCGTAGATGCTGTCCGGGCGGCGGTTGATCTTCAACTGAGGCAGCGCCTTCGGCGTGCGGGTCAGTTGCGTGGCGATCTGCTCTTCGTGGTTCGAATAGGCGTGGGTGTCACCCAGGCTGACGATGATCTCGTGCGGGATCAGGTCGCACTGCTGCGCCAGCATGTGGGTCAACAGCGCCAGCGCGGCGATGTTGTACGGCAGGCCCAGGAATACATCGGAGCTGCGAATGTACAACTGCATCGACAGCTTGCCGTCAGCGACGAACGCCTGATACAGCAAATGGCAGACTGCAAGCGCCTGGCGCCCGGCCTTGACGTTTTCCTGGGGCGAGAGCTTCTCGTCCGGCAGGTACTCGGTGTTCCAGCCGTGAAACAGGATGCGGCGGCTGTTAGGGTTGTTCTTCAGGCAGTCGACCATGTAGTCGATCTGGTTGATCTTGCCGCCATCCTTGGTCGGCCAGCCGGTCCACTGCGCGCCGTAGACCGGGCCCAGGTCGCCTTCTTCAGTGGCCCACTCGTCCCAGATGGTCACGCCGTTTTCGTTCAGCCACTTGGTATTGGTGTTGCCACTGAGCATCCAGATCAGCTCGTTGGCGATGCTCTTGAAGTGCAGTTTCTTGGTGGTCAGCAACGGGAAGCCATCGGCCAGGTTGTGGCGGATCTGACGGCCAAACACCGCGGTGGTACCAGTGCCGGTGCGGTCGCCCTTGCGGGTGCCGTTGGCGATGACGTCCTGTAACAGCTCAAGGTATTGCTTCATGCCCTAAGGCCCTCTGTATCGGTGAACCGGCCGGGCGCACGGGCCCGGCGATTCGAAATCAAACGGCTGCCTTGTCGGCAACAGGCGCGCGGTGGTAGGCCAGCCAGATCAGCACCAGGCCACCGATGATCATCGGCAGGCTGAGGATCTGGCCCATGGTGACCCAGCCCCAGGCCAGGTAACCCAGTTGGGCGTCCGGCACGCGAACGAACTCCACGACGAAGCGGAAAATGCCGTAGAACAGCGCGAACATGCCGGAAACGGCCATGGTCGGGCGTGGCTTGCGCGAGAAGAAGTAAAGAATGGCGAACAGTGCCACACCTTCCAGCGCGAACTGATACAGCTGCGACGGATGGCGCGGCAACTGCGCAGGATCGCTGAACGGCGGGAAGACCATCGCCCACGGCAGATCGGTCGGCTTGCCCCACAGCTCGCCATTGATGAAGTTGCCGATGCGCCCGGCACCCAGGCCGATCGGCACCATCGGCGCGATGAAGTCCATCAGCTGGAAGAACGACTTGCCGTTGCGCTTGCCGAACCAGTACGTCGCGATCATCACGCCGATGAACCCGCCGTGGAACGCCATGCCGCCCTTCCATACCTCGAAAATGAGCAGGGGGTTGGCGATGTAGTTGGGCAGGTCATAGAACAGCACGTAGCCCAGCCGCCCGCCGACGATCACGCCCATGGCGACCCAGAAGATCATGTCCGAGAGTTTTTCCTTGGTCCATGTCGGGTCGAACTTGTTCAGGCGGCGCGAGGCCAGGAACCAGGCACTGCCGATGCCGACCAGGTACATCAGGCCGTACCAGTGAATTTGCAGCGGACCGATGGCCACGGCTACCGGGTCAATCTGCGGGTAAGGCAGCATTGCGACTCCTCAGGTTGGTGTGCTCACAGAGCGACGAATCAAATCAGAAAACTGGTACCCACGACCACCAGCAACAGGGCGAACAGTCGTTTCAGCATCCTGGGTGACAGCTTGTGGGCCAGCTTCGCGCCGAAACGGGCGAAAAACATGCTGGTGACCGCAATGCCAATCAGGGCTGGCAGGTAAACAAAACCGAGACTATGCGATGGCAACAATGGATCGTGCCACCCAAGAATCATGAAACTTATCGCACTGGCCACCGCGATGGGGAAGCCACAGGCCGATGAGGTCGCCACGGCCTGCTGCATGGTCAGACTGCGCCAGGTCAGAAAAGGCACGGTCAGCGAGCCGCCGCCGATGCCGAAAATCGCCGACGCCCAGCCAATCACCACGCCTGCGGCGGTCAGCCCGCCCTTGCCGGGCACGCCACGGCTGGCCTTGGGTTTGACGTCCAGCGCCATCTGGATGGCGACCAGAATGGCGAACACGCCGATGATCTTCTGCAGGTTCGGCCCGGCAATGTAGCTGGCGGTGAGCGAACCCAGCCCCGCGCCGATCAGGATCCCCACGGTCATCCACCCAAAGACCGCCCACTGCACCGCGCCCATGCGATGGTGGGCGCGGACCGACAGCGTCGAGGTGAAGACGATGGTCGCAAGCGAGGTGCCCACGGCCAGGTGCGTCAGGACCGAACTGTCGAAACCTTGCAGGGTGAAACTGAACACCAGCACCGGAACGATGATGATGCCGCCGCCGACGCCAAACAGTCCGGCCAGCACCCCGGCGCACGCGCCCAGGGCCAGATACAGAAGAAATTCCATGGGACTCTCCGAAAATCAGAGCGGCATGTTACCGGAGCAGGCCATCGCGCTCTAGCGGTGAGCGATGGATGCCAATCGCGGGTATGCGTAAAGTGACCGAAAAAAGGAGGCCACATGTGCCTGATCGTCTTCGCCTGGCGCCCTGCCCACCCTCAGCCATTGATTCTAGCGGCTAACCGCGACGAGTTTTACGCCCGCCCCACCTTGCCGCTGGCGCAGTGGGAACATGCCCCTGGCGTCTATGCCGGGCGGGATCTGGAAGCAGGCGGCACCTGGCTTGGGGTCAGTGCCGAGGGCCGGTTTGCGGCGCTGACCAACATCCGCGATCCGGGCAAGCCGCTGGGACGGCGCTCGCGGGGGGAGCTGGTTGCTCATTTTTTGAGCGGATCGATGTCGATTGAGGATTATCTGCGGGAGGTCGCAGGAAGAGCGGCGGAATATGGCGGCTTCAACCTGCTGGTGGGCGATCGGCAGGAGCTGCACTTTCTCAACGCCGCGCAGCCAGTGCCCCGGCGGCTGGAGGCGGGGGTGTACGGGGTTTCCAATGCCGGGCTCGATACGCCTTGGCCCAAGCTGGTCAGAGCCCGAGCGGCGCTGGCCGGGCACCTGGATACGCCGGAGCCGGAAGCGCTGTTCAGCTTCCTCGCCGACCCTGAGCCTGCCAGTGAAGCCGAACTGCCGAATACCGGCGTGGGCCATGCGACGGAGAAGCTGCTGTCCAGTGTCTTCATCGCCAGCCCTAACTACGGAACACGGGCGAGCACCGTGCTGATTGTCTCGGCCGATGGCGGGCGCAGGATGGTGGAGCGCAGTTTCGGGCCGTATGGCGGGAGACTGGGCGAGGTGGATCTACAAATCTGACGCCCCCAACGATCGTTCCCACGCTCCGCGTGGTTACGCTGCACCGGACGCTCTGCGTCCAGGCTGACGCAGAGCGTGGGCACGATCAGCATTCCCCCTGTAGGAGCGCGCTTGCCCGCGACTGCAGTGTGTCAGCGAACCCATTCGTCACAGACACACCGCGGTCGCGGGCAAGCGCGCTCCTACAAGGTGACGCGGTCAGTGGCCTTTGACTGGCGAAGGATTGATCATCCGCGACAGGCCAAGATTCCTCAGCGCCAGCTGCAGCGAGCTGCTGATAACCTGCGGATTGTCGTTCTTCATCAACTGCTCCAGCAGCTCCTTGGCCTTACTCAGGTTGATCTGGCGCAGCATCCATTTCACTTTCGGCAAGTTGGTGGCGTTCATCGACAGGCTGTCGAAGCCCATCGCCATCAACAGCACCGCCGCCGCCGGATCACCGGCCATCTCGCCGCAGATGCTCACCGGCTTGCCTTCTGCATGGGCGTCGCGCACCACGTTTTGCAGCGCTTGCAGCACCGCCGGGTGCAGGTAGTCGTACAGGTCGGCCACACGCGGGTTGTTGCGGTCCACGGCCAGCAGGTACTGGGTCAGGTCGTTGGAGCCTACCGACAGAAAGTCCACCTGACGCGCCAGCTCGCGGGTCTGATAAACCGCCGCAGGAATTTCGATCATCACCCCCACCGGCGGCATCGGCACATCAGTGCCTTCGTCACGCACTTCACCCCAGGCACGGTGGATCAGGTGCAGGGCTTCTTCGGTTTCATGGGTGCCGGAGATCATCGGCAGCAGGATGCGCAAGTTGTTCAGGCCTTCGCTGGCCTTGAGCATCGCGCGGGTCTGCACCAGGAAGATTTCCGGGTGATCGAGGGTCACGCGGATGCCGCGCCAGCCCAGGAACGGGTTGTCTTCCTTGATCGGGAAGTACGAGAGCGCCTTGTCACCGCCGATGTCCAGCGTACGCATGGTCACGGGCAGCGGATGGAAGGCGGCCAGTTGTTCGCGATAGATCGCCAGCTGTTCCTTCTCGCTCGGGAAGCGCTGGTTGATCATGAATGGCACTTCGGTGCGATACAGCCCCACGCCCTCGGCGCCACGCTGCTGCGCGCGGGCCACGTCGGCCAGCAGCCCGGTATTGACCCACAGCGGCATGCGGTGCCCGTCCAGCGTCACGCACGGCAGCTCGCGCAGGGCATCCAGGCCCTGGGACAGCTGGCGCTCTTCCTCGACCACCACCGAATACTGCTTGCGCAGGACTTCGCTGGGGTTGGTGTAGACCTCGCCGTGGTAGCCGTCGACGATCAGATCGATGCCATCGACCTTGGAATACGGCAGATCCACCGCACCCATGACGGTCGGAATGCCCATGGCCCGGGCCAGGATCGCGACGTGGGAGTTGCCCGAACCCAGTACCGACACCAGGCCGACCAGCTTGCCTTCCGGAACCTCGCCGAGCATCGCCGGCGTCAGTTCTTCGCTGACCAGAATGGTGTTGTCGGGGTAGACCAGCGCCTGCTGGCGCTCTTCCTGCAGATAGGCCAGCAGGCGACGGCCCAGGTCCTTGACGTCCGAAGCGCGCTCGCGCAGGTAATCGTCGTCCATCAATTCAAAGCGGCTGACGTGCTCGTTGACCACCGAACGCAGCGCGCCCTGTGCCCACTGCCCGGTCTTGATGACGTTGGTGACTTCGCTGCCCAGCGAGGCATCGTCGAGCATCATCAGGTAGACGTCGAACAGCGCACGCTCTTCCGGGCGCAATTGGGTAGCCAACTTCGCCGAAAGTGTGCGCATATCGCTGCGAACGCCTTCCAGGGCGTTCTTGAAGAGCTTCAGTTCGGCATCGATGTCGGTGACGGTCTTGTCCGGCACCACTTCAAGGTCGGCCGGGGGCAGCATGACCACCGCCGTACCCACCGCCGCACCGGGCGAACCGGCCACACCGACGAACTTGGCTTCCTGGATACCCTTGCCCTGACGCCCCAGGCCGCGAATGGAACCTGTGGCTTCAGCGTGGGCGATAACCCCGGCCAATTGCGCGCTCATGGTGACCAGGAAGGCTTCTTCGCCCTCGTCGAACTGACGACGCTCCTTTTGCTGGATGACCAGAACGCCGACTACGCGCCGATGGTGAATGATCGGCGCGCCGAGGAATGAGGCAAAACGTTCTTCGCCGGTTTCGGCAAAGTAGCGATAACGAGGGTGATCGGCGGCGTTTTCCAGGTTCAGCGGCTCTTCGCGCGTACCGACCAGGCCGACCAGACCTTCATTGGGCGCCATGCTGACCTTGCCGATGGAGCGCTTGTTCAAGCCCTCGGTGGCCATCAACACGAAACGATTGGTTTCGGGATCGAGCAAATAGACCGAGCAGACCTGGCTGCTCATGGCCTCTTTGACGCGTAACACAATAATCCCCAACGCCGCCTTGAGATCCTTGGCGGAGTTAACTTCCTGGACGATCTTGCGCAGCGTATTGAGCATGGCTCGGGGTCGAACTCCGTGTCAGTCGCGCGCCAACAGGCGCGGGGCAAGCTCTTTGAGTGCGCGGCGATACACTTCGCGCTTGAATGTCACCACCTGGCCCAACGGGTACCAATAGCTGACCCAGCGCCAGCCATCGAACTCCGGTTTACCGGTCAAATCCATCCGCACCCGCTGCTCGTTGGAGATCAGGCGCAGGAGAAACCATTTCTGCTTCTGGCCGATGCACAGCGGCTGGCTGTGGGTACGCACCAGACGCTGCGGCAGACGATAGCGCAGCCAGCCCCGGGTGCAGGCAAGAATTTCAACATCGTGCCGTTCAAGCCCGACTTCTTCGTTCAATTCGCGATAGAGCGCGTCTTCCGGCGTCTCCTGAGGGTTGATTCCCCCTTGCGGAAACTGCCAGGCATCTTGGTTAATACGGCGAGCCCATAAGACCTGGCCAGCATCATTTGTCAGAATTATCCCGACATTAGGGCGGAAACCATCGGGGTCGATCACGGCTACAACCTCGCAAACGCATGTCGCCGCATTGTTCCACAAAGATCGTGAAGGCAGCAACGAGGCGGCGACAGCTTATCGCGACAACCGCATTAATAGATGCAGTCTCTCGAAAAAACCTCGTATTCTTGTGCTCTTTTTCCAGTCATTTCAGCGAGTAACCCATGCGCCTGGCTTTATTCGACCTCGACAACACCCTTTTGGGCGGTGACAGTGATCACGCCTGGGGTGACTACCTGTGCGAACGCGGCATCCTCGACGGAGCCGCCTACAAAGCGCGCAACGATGCCTTTTACCAGGACTACCTGGCCGGCACCCTGAACCTGACCGACTACCTGAATTTCAGCCTCGAGATTCTGGGCCGCACCGAGATGGCACAGCTCGACGAATGGCATGACGATTTCATGCGTGACTGCATCGAGCCGCTGATTCTGCCCAAGGCCATGGCCCTGATTGCCAAGCACCGCGATGCAGGCGACAAGCTGGTGGTGATCACCGCGACCAACCGTTTCGTCACCGCGCCCGTGGTTGCCCGCCTGGGGATCGACACCCTGCTGGCCACCGAGTGCGAAGTGGTCGATGGCCGCTACACCGGCCGTACCACCGATGTGCCGTGCTTCCGCGAAGGCAAGGTGACGCGCCTGAACCGCTGGATCGAGGAAAACGGCTTCAATCTGGACGACAGTTATTTCTACAGCGACTCGATGAACGACCTGCCGCTGCTGGAGCAAGTCGCCAACCCGGTGGCGGTGGACCCTGACGAGAAGCTGCGCGCCGAAGCAAACCGCCGCGGCTGGCCGGTGATTTCGTTGCGCGATTGATTACGTCTTCGCGGGCAAGCGCGCTCCTACAGCCGATCGCATTTCTCTGTAGGAGCGCGCTTGCCCGCGACGGCAGTGGGCCAGACGACAATGATCGCCCGCTGACCTCTCACGTCGGCTTGGCCACCATCAGATAGAAGATGGCCATAAAGGAAAAGAACGCAGGCCACGCCAGGCCAAACCACCAGCGCATATAAACAGTCGCCTTCATCGGCATCGCCGTACCCTCCTCCAGCGCCCGATCCGCCATGTTGCGCACCCTGATCTGCAGCCACACCACCGGCAGCCAGCACATCCCCGCCAGCACATACAGCCCGAAACTCCACATCAGCCAGCTCTGATGGGGCGGCCAGCCCGCGAGCAACACCAACCCCAGGCCACTCAATGGCTGGAAAATCGCGGTGGTGGTGGTGAAGGCCCAGTCAGCGAAGACCAGATGCCTGAAGGTCACCGCGATGACTTCGACCTTGCCCGTGCGCCAGGCCCGCAGGGCGTAATAGGCAGAACCTGCGCCGAGGCCGAAGAGAATGGTGGATGACAGGATGTGCAGAGTTTTGAGCAGCAGGTAAGCACTCATCGAGGCGGTAGAGTCCGAAAATTGCGCAGAAAAGGTTAGACCGGCTTGGCGCCCATGAGCCCGGCAATGGCGACGAAACAGACGACGCTGAAGACAGCCAGCCCCAGGGTGAATTTCGGATTGCCGACAATCACCGGCCTGCGCAGTCGATTGACCCGCACCGCAAGCCAGGCCCAGCTCAGCGCGCCGAGGGTATACAGAATGCTGGCCGCCAGCAGCCACATCTGCCCCAGCGACCAGCCCGCGTAGTGCACCAGCCACCAGCCGCTAATCGGCAGGGTCAGCAGGCACAGGCCCATCAACAGCCAGACGAACACCCAGGGCCGCTGCATGGCACGGTTCTGCACGGTCAGATCACCAGCCTTGCGCCCACGAACGATCCAGACGATCAGCGCCAGCGCACAGATGAACAGCAGCGCGGTGCTGGCCATGTGCAGGATTTTCAGTGCAGCGAAGTGTTCCATGGCGTATGCGTCCTTAGTTGAGCAGCATTTTTAGCGTAGCAGTCCGGCTTGCCGGCGAGGCGTGGTTCTCGCCCTGTAGGAGCGCGCTTGCCCGCGACGGCGGTGTATCTGTCACACCAATGTCGTCTGACACGACGCTGTCGCGGGCAAGCGCGCTCCTACAATGGGTTGCGTCGAGTCAGCCGAGGAACAGCTTGTACGCCGGGTTATTGGTCTCATCCCAATACGGGTACCCGATCTCCTCCAGCGCCTTGGGCACCAGGTGCCGTTCCTCCTCCGGCACCACCAAGCCTGCGACCACCCGGCCATCCGCCGCGCCGTGGTTGCGGTAGTGGAACATCGAGATATTCCATTTTCCGCCCAGCTTATTCAGGAAGTTGAACAGCGCTCCCGGCCGCTCCGGGAATTCGAAGCGCAGCACCACTTCATCGCTGACCCGTTCCGAATGCCCGCCCACCATGTGCCGCAAATGCAGCTTGGCCAGTTCGTTGTCGGTCAGGTCCAGCACCGGGAAGCCCTGCTCTGTGAGGCTGGCGATCAGCGCCTTGCGCGGGTCGTTTTCGGGATGGGTCTGCACGCCGACGAAGATGTGCGCCTCGCGGTCGGTGTGGTAGCGGTAGTTGAATTCGGTGATCTGGCGCTTGCCCACGGCCTCGCAGAAGGCCTTGAAGCTGCCCGGCTGCTCGGGGATGGTCACGGCAATGATCGCTTCGCGGCCTTCGCCCAGTTCGGCGCGTTCGGCGACGTGGCGCAGGCGGTCGAAGTTGACGTTGGCGCCGGATTCGATGGCCACCAGGGTCTGCCCGGTCACGCCATACTGCTCGACGTATTTCTTGATCCCGGCTGCACCCAAGGCGCCGGCAGGTTCGGTGATCGAGCGGGTATCGTCGTAGATGTCCTTGATCGCGGCGCAGATTTCGTCGGTGCTGACCGTGAGCACCTCGTCGACGTAATCCTTGCAGATGTCGAAGGTGTGCTGGCCGATCTGCGCCACCGCGACGCCATCGGCAAACAGCCCGACCTGCTGCAGCACCACGCGCTCGCCGTAGGCCATGGCCTGTTGCAGGCAGTTGGAGTCGTCCGGCTCCACGCCGATCACCTTGATCTCGGGCCGCAGGTACTTCACGTAGGCCGCGATCCCCGCGATCAGCCCGCCGCCGCCCACCGGCACGAAGATCGCGTCCAGTTTGCCCGGGTGCTGACGCAGGATTTCCATGGCCACCGTACCCTGGCCGGCGATGGTGTCCGGATCGTCGTAAGGGTGGATATAGACGTAGCCCTTTTCCTCGACCAGCTTCAGAGAATGCGCCAGGGCTTCAGGGAAAGAGTCCCCGTGCAGCACCACTTTTCCGCCACGGGAGCGCACGCCTTCGACCTTGATCTCCGGGGTAGTCTTGGGCATGACGATGGTCGCCTTGATCCCCAGTTTCTTCGCCGCCAGCGCCAGGCCCTGCGCATGATTGCCCGCCGAGGCCGTGACCACGCCACAGGACAGTTCCTCAGCGCTCAACTGCGCCAGCTTGTTGTAGGCGCCGCGAATCTTGAAGGAGAACACCGGTTGCAAGTCTTCGCGCTTGAGCAACACCTGATTGCCGAGCCGCTCGGACAACTGGCGGGCGCCCTGCAGCGGGGTTTCCACGGCGACGTCGTAGACGCGGGAGGTGAGGATTTTCTTGACGTACTGTTCGAGCATCGGGAGGGCATCACTGGCGAAAAGGGGCAAGGCCAAGAAGTCTACCCCGCGCCCCGACCGACGACCACACCAAGAGTCAGGCTTTAACCACGGCATGTCGCTATAATGCCCGCCCCCAACAGATCGCTACCCTGTAGGAGCGCGCTTGCCCGCGATGCGTTTTGCCTGACATGAATGTGTCGGCTGACACGACGCTGTCGCGGGCAAGCGCGCTCCTACAGGCTCTTTACCACTGGAGCCCCCGCATGACCCAGGATCAACTGAAACAGGCCGTTGCCCAGGCCGCCGTCGATTTCATCCTTCCCAAACTCGACGACAAAAGCATCGTGGGCGTCGGCACCGGCTCCACCGCCAACTGCTTCATCGACGCCCTGGCTCAGCACAAGGGCGCGTTCGACGGCGCGGTCGCCAGCTCCGAAGCCACCGCTGCACGCCTCAAGGGCCACGGTATTCCTGTGTACGAGCTGAACACTGTCAGCGACCTGGAGTTCTACATCGACGGCGCCGACGAGAGCGACGAGCACCTGAACCTGATCAAGGGCGGCGGCGCGGCCTTGACCCGCGAGAAGATCGTTGCGGCCGTGGCCAAGACCTTCATCTGCATCGCCGACGGCAGCAAGCTGGTGCCGGTATTGGGTGCGTTCCCGCTGCCAGTGGAAGTTATCCCGATGGCCCGCAGCCACGTTGCACGCCAGTTGGTGAAACTGGGCGGCGACCCGGTCTACCGCGAAGGCGTCATCACCGACAACGGCAACATCATCCTCGACGTGCACAACATGAACATCACCGATCCGGTAGCGGTGGAAGCGCAGATCAACGCCATCGTCGGCGTGGTCACCAACGGCCTGTTCGCCGCTCGCTCGGCGGACCTGTTGCTGCTGGGTACGCAAGAAGGCGTGAAAACCCTCACTCGCTGATCGCCCCGTAGGAGCGCGCTTGCCCGCGACGGCGGTGTGTCAGTCACGTATTCGGCACAGACACACCGCAATCGCGGGCAAGCGCGCTCCTACAGGTTTGCGGTGCGTCAGAAATTGCG
>NZ_JBIVCV010000002.1:381646-382873 GCF_044746765.1 Pseudomonas sp. NPDC090203 | reverse complement strand
GTGGCGGGGGCGGCCCCGCGCGGGGGTGTTTAATGACAGTTTTGCCCCCCACCCCCCCCCCCGGGGGGGCCCCCCCCGCTCCTACAGGTTTGCGGTGCGTCAGAAATTGCGGTGAGCCAAGGGTTGCAGCGAATTGGCCTCAATGCTTCTTGAACGAATAAAACAGATTCGGCTCGCTGACCAGATACAAGGTCCCGTCTGCCCCCATCGCAATACCCTCCGCCTGCGGCACGCTCTTGCCCAGCCTCATGCTGCCTTTGCTCAACGACACATTGCCCACCGGCCGGCCCGTGGTGTCCAGCTCCAGGATCTGCCGCGACTCATCGGACAGCGCCAGCAAGTGGCCGCTGATTTCATCGAACTGCAAGCTGGAAAGATCACGCACGAACAACCCGGCATCACGCTGTTTGCTCGACGTCACTTCAAGAGTACTCGGGGTGCTGTCATCGGGATTCGGGAAGCCCCGCACTTCAAGGATCTGTACCGGCTTGCGCTCCTTGGCGACAAACAGGCGCTTACCCTTGTTGTCGTAGGCAAGCCCCTCGAAACCGCTGTTGCCCCCGGCATTGATACCCAGGGTCAGTTGCTCGGCGTCGGCGGCATCGAGAAACCGCGTGTCATCATCCACTTGCACCTTGATCAGCCGCTGGCTGTGCTCATCGCTGATCACATAAATGCCGGGGCTGATGTACTCCACAGCTTCCGCATCGCCAAACCCGGTCAGGGGAATGCGCCGAAGAATACGGCCTTCCAGATTCAGCTCGACCAACTCGGGGTCTTTGTTGGTCACGGTAAACAGGGTGTTGCGATCGGGGTCGAAGCTCAGGGCCGAGACGTTGTCTTCCAGGCCTTCGATGGTTCGGGCTTCGATCACCACTTCATAGTCATCAAGCCCCATCGCCTGTGCATCACTGGCCTGCCAGAACACATGCCAGTTGAACCACACCCGCTCGACCACGCGGTATTCGCGCACGACGATGAACGACAACGCCAGCGCAAGCACGGCCAGCAAGGTGAGCAGCACCGTTTTGAAAGGGGACGGGCGAAGCATGTACGGAGCTCGGTTTCAGATGGGGGCGCATTAATATCACCCTAGTCTGAAACCAGACTTAAAACCCAGCACCCAAACAGTTCTGTAGGAGCGGGGGGGGGCCCCGCCGGGGGGGGGGGGGGGGGGGGGGGGGCCCCCCCCCCCCCCAACACGGGGCCCCCCCGCGCCACAAAAAC
>NZ_JBIVCV010000002.1:0-381636 GCF_044746765.1 Pseudomonas sp. NPDC090203 | reverse complement strand
TGGGGTGGGCGCCGGCGGGGCGGGGTTGGTTTTCCCCCCCCCCCCCCCCCCACACCCCCCCCCCCCCCCCCCCCCCCCCCCCGCTCCTACAAGACGGCGGCGGGCCGGATTGGGGGGAAAGCTCACTTCTTCTTGAACGAATAGAACAGGTTCGGCTCGCTGACCATATAAAGGGTGCCTTCCTCGTCCATCGTCACGCCCTCGGCGCGGGGGATGGTGCGGTCCAGGCCGTTGAGGCCGCGGATCAGGCTCATGAAGCTGACCTTGTTGCCCTTCTCGTCCAGCTCCAGCAGCAGATGCGACTCCGCCGACAGCGCCAGGAGGTGCCCAGTCTTCTGATCGACATGCAGCGCCGAGAGGTTGCGCATGATGAGGTTGCCGGTGTCAGGCAGCTTCTGCTTGTCGCCTTTCAACACGGCGCTGCCGTCGGATTTCCAGCTGAACAGTGCCGGCGGACGCTCCTCGCCCAGCAGGATCTGCTGGTTGCGCGCATCCCAGGCCACGCCTTCGAAGGCCTTGTTCTGGTCAACCGACGGGCCCAGGTCATACTTGGGGAAATCGGCGATGTTCAGGCTCTTGGTCTCGGGCGTCACAGTGACCATGGTCATCAGGTGCTGACGCTCGTCGACGATGGCCAGCAGGCCATTGCCCAGCACCGCCACGCCCTCGGGGTTGCTCCAGCCCACCAGCGGGATCTTGCGCAGCACGTCGCCGGTCACGCTCAGCTCCGCGAGGAAAGCGTTCTTGCCCATGACCGAGTACAGGGTCTTGGTGGACGGGTCATAGGCCAGGTCCGAAGCCTCGTCCTTTTCCAGCCCGGCCAGCGGTTTGCCATCGATCACCACGCGATAATCCGGCAGCCAGATGCTCGCATCCTTTTGCGCAGAAGAGACCGTCTGTTCGCGCAGCCACAGCAACCCGCGATCATCCCAGTGCCAGGCGTAAGACAAGCCCACGAGAATCACCACCAGGGCGATCAGCGACCAGCCCCCTATGGAACGCAGGGTGCGCTTGGGTTTGTTCAGTGGCAGGGTGTTAACGGTCATCGAGACAATCCTGAAAAATCCATTGGCACAGCGTCGGTGCGCTGCGGTCGGCGAGGAATTATCCGGATCACGTGTGAAAAAAACGGCAATCCGGATGCTCTCGTTACATCCACTTACTGAAAACAAAAAAGCCGCCTGCAATCTCTCACAGGCGGCCTTTCAGTGAAACGGCGAAGATCAGCGCACGTCGCTTTCGAAACGGCTTTGCCCCGGCAACTCGAGCACGATCTGGTCGCCCACGTTGAACGGCCCCACGCCCGCCGGCGTGCCGGTCATGATCAGGTCGCCCGCCTGCAGCGAGAACTGCGACGCCATGTGCTGGATCATCGGCACGATGGGGTTGAGCATCTGGCTGCTGTTGCCGTCCTGGCGTACTTCGCCGTTGACGGTCAGGCGAATCGCGATGTCGGTCAGGTCCGGGTAGGCATCGGCAGACACGAACGGCGCAATCACCGCCGCGCCGTCGAACGACTTGGCGATTTCCCACGGCAGGCCTTTTTCCTTGAGCTTGGACTGCACGTCGCGCAGGGTCAGGTCCAGGCCCGGAGCGAAGCCGGAAATGGCATCCAGCACTTCTTCGCGGCTCGGGTTCTTGCTCAGGGACTTGCCGATCAGCACAACGATTTCAGCCTCGTAATGCACCGATCCACGGTCCTCTGGAATGCTGAAACCACCCTCGATTTCCACCACGCAACTGCCCGGCTTGATGAACAGCAAAGGCTCGGTCGGCACCGGATTGTCCAGCTCCTTGGCGTGTTCGGCGTAGTTGCGGCCGATGCAGACCACCTTGCCCAGGGGGAAATGGACCTTGGTCCCGTCGATGTATTTGTGCTGGTAGCTCATTGAGCGCTCCTGAGTGCGTTTGGCAGCGGGTGCAGCTTACACCGCAAAGATCTTGCCCGGGTTCATGATGCCGTTGGGGTCGAAGACAGCCTTGAGCGCCTTCATGTAGTCGATTTCCAGCGGCGAGCGGCTGTATTCAAGGTAGTCGCGCTTGACCAGCCCCACGCCATGCTCGGCGGAAATCGAGCCGTTGTACTTCTCGACGATCTCGAACACCCACTTGTTGACCTTCGAACAGGTGGCGAAGAACTCGGCCTTGTCCAGGTTCTCGGGCTTGAGGATGTTCAGGTGCAGGTTGCCGTCGCCGATGTGGCCGTACCAGACCACTTCGAAATCCGGGTAATGCTCGCTGACGATGGCGTCGATCTCCTTGAGGAAGGCCGGCACTTTCGAGACGGTCACGGAAATGTCGTTCTTGTAGGGCGTCCAGTGGGAAATGGTTTCGGACAGGTATTCGCGCAGCTTCCACAGGTTCTGCAACTGCTGCTTGCTCTGGCTCATCACCCCGTCGATCACCCAGCCCTGCTCCACGCAATGCTCGAAGATTTCCAGCGCCTGGTTGGAGACGTCCTCGTTGACGGCTTCGAACTCCAGCAGCGCATAGAACGGAGTTTTGGTGGCGAAAGGCTCGGGCACGTCGCCACGGGCCATGATTCGGGCCAGGCCCTTGTCGGAAAAGAACTCAAAGGCTGTCAGATCCAGCTTGCCGTGGAAGGCGTGCAGCACCGGCATGATCGAATCGAAGTCAGGGGTGCCGAGCACCATGCAGGTCAGGTTCTTCGGCTCGCGGTCCAGGCGCATCGTGGCCTCGACCACAAACCCCAGGGTGCCTTCGGCGCCGATGAACAACTGGCGCATGTCGTAGCCAGTGGCGTTCTTGGTCAGGTCCTTGTTCAGCTCAAGGATGTCGCCCTTGCCGGTGACGACTTTCAGCCCCGCGACCCAGTTGCGGGTCATGCCGTAGCGAATGACCTTGATCCCGCCGGCATTGGTGCCGATGTTGCCGCCAATCTGGCTGGAACCTGACGAAGCGAAGTCCACCGGGTAATACAGCCCGTTCTCCTCGGCGAAGTTTTGCAGTTGCTTGGTGATGACGCCCGGCTGGCAACGCACGGTGCGGTCGGTGGCGTTGAGTTCGAGAATCTGATTCATGTAGTCGAAGGAAACCACGACCTCGCCGTTGGTCGCCACCGCCGCTGCCGAAAGCCCGGTCCGGCCACCCGAGGGCACCAGCGCGACCTTGTGCGCATTGGCCCAGCGCACGATGGCCTGGACCTGCTCGACCGTCTTGGGGAACACGATTGCACTGGGCGCCGGGGCAAATTGCCGGGTCCAGTCCTTGCCCCAGGCTTCGAGGGATTGCGGGTCGGTCAGCACCTTGCCAGGCTCGACCAGACCCTTCAGTTCTTCCATCGCGGCAACGTCGGTCATCAGCAGAACTCTCGGATTATTCATGATTATCCTGAGAACGCTTCACGTCGCAGGAACGGGTATTTAGCGGGGCACATATGCTAGCATACCGCCCCCGCAGAGACGTGCCTGAGGCCGACTCTCGGTGGCGCCATTGCGCCGCGAGGCAGCTTGCGCTGTCCATTTCCTGCCAATTTCTCCGGGACACAGGTTTACGCAGATGAGCAAGACTTCCCTCGACAAGAGCAAGATCAAGTTCCTTCTTCTCGAAGGCGTCCACCAATCCGCCGTCGACGTCCTCAAGGCCGCCGGTTACACCAGCATCGAGTACCACACCAAGTCTCTGCCGGAAGCCGAGCTGAAGGAAAAGATCGCCGATGCCCACTTCATCGGCATCCGCTCTCGCACCCAACTGACCGAAGAAATGTTCGACTGCGCCAAGAAACTGGTCGCCGTTGGCTGCTTCTGCATCGGCACCAACCAGGTTGACCTGGACGCTGCCCGCGAGCGTGGTATCGCCGTATTCAACGCGCCGTACTCCAACACCCGCTCCGTGGCCGAGCTGGTACTGGCCGAGGCCATCCTGCTGCTGCGCGGCATCCCTGAGAAGAACGCTTCCTGCCATCGCGGTGGCTGGATCAAGAGCGCGGCCAACTCCTTCGAGATCCGTGGCAAGAAACTGGGCATCATCGGCTACGGCTCGATCGGTACTCAGCTGTCGGTCCTGGCCGAGAGCCTGGGCATGCAGGTGTTCTTCTTCGACCCGCTGACCAAGCTGCCACTGGGTAACGCCACTCAGGTCACCAGCATGACCGAGCTGCTGGGCCTGGCTGACATCGTGTCCTTGCACGTGCCTGAACTGCCGTCCACCCAGATGATGATCGGCGAGAAAGAAATCCGCGCCATGAAGAAAGGCGCGATCCTGATCAACGCCGCTCGCGGCACTGTGGTTGACCTGGACGCCTTGGCCGACGCGATCAAGGACAAGCACCTGATCGGCGCCGCCATCGACGTGTTCCCGGTCGAGCCGCGCTCCAACGACGACATCTTCGAAAGCCCGCTGCGTGGCCTGGACAACGTGATCCTGACCCCGCACATCGGCGGCTCCACCGCCGAAGCCCAGGCCAACATCGGTCTGGAAGTGGCCGAGAAGCTGGTCAAGTACAGCGACAACGGCACTTCCGTGTCTTCGGTCAACTTCCCTGAAGTGGCCCTGCCGGCTCACCCTGGCAAGCACCGCCTGCTGCACATCCACGAAAACATCCCGGGCGTGCTGATGGAAATCAACAAGGTGTTCGCGGAAAACGGCATCAACATCTCCGGTCAGTTCCTGCAGACCAACGAGAAAGTCGGTTACGTGGTCATCGACGTCGACGCCGAGTACTCGGACCTGGCGCAAGAGAAACTGCAGCACATCAAAGGCACCATCCGCAGCCGCGTGTTGTTCTAAGCCTTTTGCTGCAATGAAAAAGGAGACCTTCGGGTCTCCTTTTTTTTGTGCCTGCCAACACCAAACGCTGTAGGAGCGCGCTTGCCCGCGACCGCGATGTGCCCGTCACGTCAACGTCCTCTGACACACCGCTGTCGCGGGCAAGCGCGCTCCTACAAGGGGGGCGCCCGTTATTTCACGGTAATGGTGATCTTCTGCGACTCCACCGGCGGGTTCAGCGGGATGTGGCTCTTGTCGCCCACCAGCAGCTGCAAGGTGTGCTGGCCAGGGGTGAGGTTAAGCTCGGTTTCGGTCTGGCCCTTGCCGAAGTGGCGGATGTTGTCGGTGGTGGGCAGCGGCGCGTTCATGTCCGGCTGGTCCTTCACGTCGATCAGCAGGTGATGGTGCCCGGTGTCCGGCACATCCACGCCAGCCGGCGCGACGCCCATGCCCTTGAGCCCGAACTGCACCTTGAACGTGCCATTGACCGTCGCGCCGTCCTTGGGCGAGATGATGTACACCTCGGCGCCGGCGGGCGATGCAGTGCGCGGCACATCGGCGGCCTGCACCATGAATGCAGAGCCCAGCAGCAGGCCGGCCAGGGCAGTTCTTGCAAATAGCGTCTTCATGATCTCTCCCGTTTTTATCGATGCCGACAATCGGACCTTGATCCAGCCCGTCCGGTTCACGACTTCACCTTAGCCCGATCTGGCACGGCGACGGCCGGGAGAGTGAATTTATGTCGAAGATTTCATCTTTTACAGCTCGAACGGCTCGTTGCCGCGCCGACGGAACCAGCCGGTCAGCGACAAGCGCTCGTGACAGGCAGGCAGCACCTCGTGGGGCATGTCACCGGACATGAACACCACCAGGCAGCCACCCAGCGGCGGCACGTCGAACTCGGGCGCGTTTTTCGGGAACATGCGCAACTGCCCGCCATGCTCGGGCTGCCAGGCGTCATTGAGGTAGATCACCGCCGAAACCATGCGCTTGTCATCGTCCCGGAAACGGTCGACATGCTTGCGGTAGAACGCCCCCGGCGGATAGAGCGCGAAGTGGCACTCAAACTCTTCCAGGCCAAGGAACAACCCGCGATTGAGCGCCTGGCGCAGGCTGTCCATCAGTTCCAGATAGCGGTCGCAGGGCGCGGCCTGCCCCGGCTCGATCCACTGGATATGATCGCCGCGAATCCCCTCGCGCACTTCCTGCGCCGCGCCGCGCCCCACGGCAGCAGGCGCAAGCTCGCCCTGAACCGCGCGCGTGCGGCATTCAAGGGCCAGCTCGCGGGTCAGGTCCGGCGTGAGAAAGAGGTTCTGCTGCGACCAGCCACGTTCGGCCAGGTCGTCGACGATGCGTAACAGCAGTGGATCATCAGGGGATAGGGACATGCCGCGCATAGTATCCATACGCCGGGCAATCCAACAGCTCCTGCGGTCCGCTGGACGAGGAATATTTTTCGCAGTGTATAAACAGGCAGGCGCTTTAAACGCAGGATCGTCGAACCCATCGGTTTTCTTGGGGTCTGGCAACTGTTAACTCGACAAATCCCCGCCGCGCCGTCGAGAATAGCGGCTTGCCGACAGGAGTCACTAATGCGCCGTCTGTTTTTCCTGCTGTTGATGTTCTGCACCATGCCTGTCTGGGCAGACGTCCATGACCAGCTTTACAAGATCGCTGGTTGGCCGGATCAACGCGCGCACTTCAACGATGCCCTCAAGGCCGCCCAGCAGCGCTACAAGAACAGCCTGCCGCCTGCCGTGTTCGACGCCCTCGTCAGCAACAGCAACCAGCGTTTCGCCCCTCAGGCCATGGATCAGCGCGCCGAGCAGAAACTGCGCCAGACGCTGGCCGATCCCAACCCGGCGCTGCAGTTCTTCCAGTCGCCGCTGGGACGCAAGATCGTCAACGCCGAGCTGACCGCCACCCGCCCCGATCAACTGGCAAAGAACGCCCAGGGCCTGCCCCACATGCAGGCCGACGACAACCGTCTGCTGATCATCGGCCACCTGGCCAATGCCCTGCCGGCCAAGGAGGCAGGCGCCGAAGTGAGCCTGGCGATTGCGGGCGTGGCTGCTGACAGCCTGAGTTCGATGATTCCGGGCCTGATGGGCGGCGGCACGACTCAGGCCATGCTCGACGGCCAGCGCCAACGCCTGATGGGCCAGATCGCCAATGACATGAGCAACACGCTGCTGTACGTGTATCGGGATCTGTCCGACGCCGAGCTGGACGAGTTCGCAACCTTTGCCGAATCCGCCGAAGGCAAGGCCTACTACCAGGCCGCACTGGCCGCGATTCGCGCGGGCTTGGCGGTTGGGCAGCCGGTAAAGTAACCGCTCCTGACACCCTAATTCCTGTAGGAGCGCGCTTGCCCGCGACGGCGGTGGGACTGTGGCATTGGAGGCGCTGACACACCGCCGTCGCGGGCAAGCGCGCTCCTACAAGCCTGGTCGGGGTGAGACTCACCCCATCCGCTGGGTCAAGAACCTGAAAAACTGCAGCCGCAATTCCGGCAACTCATTGGCCAGATGATGCCGTGCTTCATGGAGCATGAAGATCTGCGGATGGTCGAACTTGTCCTTGAGCACCGCCAGGTTGTGGTTCCAGTCCACGGTCATGTCCGACTCGCCCTGCACGATCAGCGGGCTGCGGGGGCTGCGCGGGGCGCTTTCGATGCGTTCGATCCATTTGGCCAGCGCGCCGACCCAGGCCGTAGGTAGACGCCTGGGCTGCAAGGGGTCCGCCATGAGGAACGGCATGAAGGTCGGCACATTGGTGTTCTCGCTGAAGCGCCGGTCGATGCCTTTGACGAACGCCCGCAGCAGGTAATAGCTGACCTTCGACCAGGTCCAGCCCCGTGGCCGCACCAGCGGCGCCAGCAGGATCGACTGCCCTTGAATCGGGCTCTGGTCTCCATGATTGAGCAGGTGATCGATGACAATCGCGCCACCGGTGCTCTGCCCGCACAGGTGCCAGGGCTGGGGCAAGTCCAGGGCTTTTGCCTCGACGAACAACCGCTCGAGCACCACCTGATATTCGGCGAAATCAGTAATGCTCGCCCGCGTTCCGCTGGACAGGCCATGGCCCGGCAGGTCGCAGGAGATCACGGCATAGCCCAACTCCAGCGCCCACTCGATCACATGGCGATACAGGCCCATGTGGTCGTAGAAGCCATGCACCAGGACCAGCGTCGCGACCGGCTTTTCAGGTGTCCACAACTGGGTGACGATTTCGTATCCGCCGACTTCGAAACGCCCCAGCCGGCTGCTCACCCGCCCTTCGCTGCCCAACCCGGCCATGCTGTAGAACCGCTGGTAGGCCTGCCCGTCATCGGAGAGCGCGAGGTTCTCCACCAGGGGCTTGAGGCCGGCTCGCAGCCGGTCGGGGTCGAACGTGTTGGACATCGGTATTCCAGATCAGGCAGATGGAGGTCAAGGAGTGATCGTAGCTGCGAGTTTCATCTGTCCGCCAAGGCGTGGCAAGCTACGGCACCCAAATCGAAGCCACCCCATGACTGCTCACTCACGCACCCGACGTCGCACCGTTTTCATCGCGCTGGCCGCCTGCATCTGTGCCGCAGCCCTGTGGTGGGCCTATGGGTGGTTTGAGGGCCGATACGTTCGAGCGTTCAGTGACCAGACGGCATTGTTTGCAGGCGATGTCCTGAGCCTGCCGCCTGAACTGGCGGGGCCGGGCCGCATTCGCGTCGTGCATTTCTGGGACCCGGCCTGCCCGTGCAATGTCGGCAACCAGCAGCATCTGAGTGACCTGGTGGCGCAATTCTCGGGGGCCGGTGGCGTCGATTTCTACGCCGTACGCAAGCCCGGCAGCCAGGGCCAGTTGCCTGCGACACTGGATGCGATCAAACCCTTGAACAGCCTGCCCGGCGCCGAACGCATCAGCGCAAGCCCCGCTGTTGCGATCTGGGACCGCCAGGGCCGGCTCGCCTACTTCGGTCCCTACAGCGAAGGGCTGGTGTGCAACTCGAAGAACAGCTTCATCGAGCCGATCCTTCAGGCGCTGCTGCAGGACAGACCGGTCAGTGCGACGCACACCATGGCGGTGGGCTGCTACTGCCCCTGGGCCCCCGAAACCCCGTAGCAGCACGGCTTGCCGGCGGGGCGGTAGGTCTGACACAGATGAGTTGACTGACACACCGCCCCCGCCGGCAAGCCGTGCTGCTACGGGCGACTCAATGGGTGTCTTTGTAATCGATCACGTAGGGCAGCTTCTCACTCGCCGTCTTGCTCAGCGCCTTGTGCTTGACCGACTTGAATCCCCCCAACTGCTTCGCGCTCATGCCGCCGCCGATTGATTTGCTCACCGGCGGCTCCACCATCAGGTCGCTCGCCGCCTCCAGCGCACGGTGGTAGCCGCTGCGCTCGCTCAGATTGAAGTCAGCCAGCACCAGCCGCCCTCGCAGCCAGTCTGCCCAATAGAATTCGAGAAACTCCGGCGACACATCCCCCGCCTTTGGTTTGTCGTACGCCGCGCCGCGCACGAAGTAGACGATGCTGCGCATGATGTCGTTCTGCATCGACTTCAAACCCACATGGGCAGGCAACTGATCGGGCGCCAGCGACTGGCCGTTGCCATCCTTGAGCCAGACCTTGTGCGCCTGCTGCATGCGTTTCCAGAAGGTCGGCATATCGGCGCTGTCGCTGAAATCGTCGGTGATGCGCACCTTCATTTTCATCTGCGGCCCGGCGCCGGGTTGCTCCCACAATGCGCTGAAGGTGTGGTGCCCGTCGGTGAGGTAGAACTGCCCGCCGGGGCCGACCACCACGGTCTTCATGTCCTGAGGATGGGCATTGGGCTCGTCCTTGCAGGCGAAGCTCTCGGGCTTGAGCGGATCGGCAGCCTCATCGACGCGCCTGGCTTCATCCTGGCCGTTGCTCTCGCAGATTTCGTCAAAGAGCTTCTGACGATCCTTGGCGAAGCGTTCGAGCTTGTAATACACCTGATCGAAGCCAATGACCGCCTGGGTCGGATGGACCTGCTCGAGGCTGACCTCGACGATGTCACCAGGCTTGGGCGCGGTGAAGGCCAGGGCCTGGGTGCAGGACAGGGCCAGCAGCAGCGTCAGGGCGAGGGAGGGAATCCGCATGGTTCAAGACTCTTATGGGCATGGGCTGAGCTTAATGCAATAAGCACCTGACACAACCCGACACTTGTAGGAGCGCGCTTGGTCTGGGCCGCATCCGGACGATGGCGGCCTGTCTGAAACGCATACGGCGACTGACACGACGCCATCGTCCGGATGCGGCCCAGACCAAGCGCGCTCCTACAGGCTGTGGCGCATAGTGCTGCTACACAGCCCCGCGACAAATCTGTAGCCTTTCGCCTTCCCGACGATCTTTAGAGCCTCTGCATGAAACGCAGCCTTTCCGTCATTGCCTTTGTGGTCGTCCTGATTGCAGGTAGCGGCGCCTGGTACATCCACGGCAAGCAACCGGTACGCGATGGCGAGATCGCCCTGCCAAAGCTCCAGGCGCCGGTCACCGTGCGTTACGACGAGCGCGGTGTGCCGCACATCAAGGCCGAGAATCAGGATGACCTCTACCGCACCCTGGGCTATGTCCACGCTCAGGACCGGCTGTTCCAGATGGAAATCCTGCGCCGCCTGGCCCGTGGTGAACTGGCCGAGGTGCTGGGGCCCAAACTGGTCAACACCGACAAATTGTTCCGCAGCCTGCGTATCCGCGAGCACGCTGACGCCTACGTCGCCCGCCAGGACAAGAACACACCGGCTTGGAAGGCGCTGCAAGCCTATCTGGACGGCGTTAACCAGTTTCAGGCGACTCACCCCAAACCCATCGAGTTCGACGTGCTGGGCATCGAAAAGCGCCCGTTCACGGCAGAAGACACCCTGAGCATCGGTGGGTATCTGGCCTACAGCTTCGCCGCCGCCTTTCGTACCGAGCCCTTGCTCACTTACGTACGCGATCAACTGGGCGCCGACTACCTGAAAACCCTCGACCTGGACTGGCAGCCCCAAGGCGCCCTGCACCCCTCACCCGCGCTGACCAGCAAGGACTGGAAAGGCCTGGGCGACCTGGCCCTGCTCAGCCAGCAGGCCCTCGAAGATGCCGGCCTGCCGCAGTTCGAAGGCAGCAACGCCTGGGCGGTGTCGGGCAGCCGCACCCAGAGCGGCAAACCCCTGCTGGCCGGCGACCCGCATATCCGCTTCTCGGTGCCGGCGGTCTGGTACGAGGCGCAGCTGTCCGCCCCGGGCTTCGAGTTGTACGGCCATTTCCAGGCGCTCAACCCCTTCGCCCTGCTGGGCCACAACATGGATTTCGGCTGGAGCCTGACCATGTTCCAGAACGACGACGTCGATCTGATCGCCGAGAAGGTCAACCCTGACAACCCCAATCAGGTCTGGTACCAAGGCGCCTGGGCCGACATGACCTCGCGCATCGATCAGATCAAGGTCAAGGGCCAGTCGCCGATCAGCTTCACCCTGCGCCAGTCGCCCCACGGCCCGATCGTCAATGACGTGCTGACCGCCAGCGGCATTCAGGAGCACGCCGACACGCCGGTCGCCATGTGGTGGTCATTCCTGGAATCCGAGAACCCGATCCTGCAGGGTTTCTATGAGGCCAACCGCGCCGACACCCTGGACAAGATGCGCAGCGCCGCCGAGAAGATTCATTCTCCGGGCCTGAACGTGGTCTACGCCAACGCCCACGGCGACATCGGCTGGTGGGCCGCCGCGCAACTGCCCAGAAGGCCGGAGGGCGTGAACCCGGCGTTCATCCTCGACGGCAGCACCGATCAGGCCGACAAGAACGGCTTCTACCCTTTCAGCGCCAACCCGCAGGAAGAAAACCCGGCGCGCGGGTACATCGTCTCGGCCAACTTCCAGCCGGTATCGCCCCTCGGGATCGAGATTCCCGGCTACTACAACCTGGCCGAGCGCGGTCGCCAGCTGGACAAGCAACTGAGCGACAACAGCGTGAAGTGGAATCTGGACAACAGCCAGGCGCTGCAACTGGGGACCCGGACCGACTACGCCGAGCAGATTCTCAAGCCTTTGCTGCCGGTACTGCGTCGTGTGGTCAGCGACCCCGAAGAGCATGACCTGCTCGAACGCCTGGCCGCCTGGAAGGGCGACTATCCGGTGGATTCGGTCGGTGCCACGCTGTTCAACCAGTTCCTGTTCAACCTCTGCGACCAGACCTTCCGCGACGAACTGGGCGACGCGTTGTTCTCGACGCTGATTTCAACACGTGTCATCGACATGGCGCTGCCCAGGCTTGCCGCCGACGAACACTCGCCGTGGTGGAACAATCGCAACTCCAATGAACCGGAGAGCCGCGACCACACGGTCAAGGTCGCCTGGCATGCGGCGGTTTCCCACCTCAAATCCCTGTACGGCCTCAATCCCGAGGAATGGACCTGGGGCAAGGCGCACACCCTGACCCACGAACACCCGCTGGGCCGCCAGCCGCCGCTGGACATGCTGTTCAACGTCGGACCCTTCGCCGCCCCCGGCACCCATGAAGTGCCGAACAACCTCTCAGCGAGCATCACCACGGCACCGTGGCCAGTGACCTACGGCCCCTCGACCCGCCGCCTGATCGACTTCGCCGACCCCGCCCATGCGCTGGGCATCAACCCGGTGGGCCAGAGCGGCGTGCTGTTCGACAAGCACTACGCCGATCAGGCACAGGCCTACGTCACCGGGCAGTACAGACCGGAACGGTTCAGTGAGGGGGATGTGGCGGGGAATAGCAGGGAGGTGTTGAGGTTGGTGCCGCCCCGATAACACCACCCCCCTGTAGGAGCGCGCTTGCTCGCGAAGGCGGAGTGTCAGCCAACATCCAAGCACCTGACCCACCACCATCCCCGTAGGAGCGCGCTTGCCCGCGACGGCGGAGTGTCAGCCAACATCCAAGCATCTGACACACCACCATCCCTGTAGGAGCGCGCTTGCCCGCGACGGCGGAGTGTCAGCCAACATTGATCTGGCAGGCACTCCGCAGTCGCGGGCAAGCGCGCTCCTACAGGGTTGGCCACGCGATGGTGGCCAACCTGACTTCAGATCAAGCCGCTTCCGGCGCCGGCGCGCGGCGTACGTCCGGCTGTTTCCAGCCATCAGCCGCTGCTTCTTCAATCGCCTGCTGAATCGCACGCTTGCGGGCGTTTTCAGCGCGGCGGGTGAAGAACCATACCAGGAAGGTCGCGATCGACACCGCCAGCAGGATCAGACTGGCAATGGCGTTGATCTCAGGCTTCACGCCCAGGCGCACCGCCGAGAACACTTCCATCGGCAGGGTCGTCGAGCCAGGCCCGGAGACGAAGCTGGCCAGTACCAGGTCATCCAGCGACAGCGCGAACGACATCATGCCGCCCGCTGCCAGCGATGGCGCGATCATCGGGATGGTGATCAGGAAGAACACCTTCCACGGACGCGCCCCCAGGTCCATCGCAGCCTCTTCGATGGACATGTCCAGCTCACGCAGGCGGGCCGACACCACCACCGCCACATACGCCGCACAGAACGTCGTGTGGGCGATCCAGATGGTGACGATGCCACGCTCCTGCGGCCAGCCGATCATCTGCGCCATGGCCACGAACAGCAGCAACAGCGACAGGCCGGTAATCACCTCAGGCATGACCAGGGGCGCCGTCACCAGCCCGCCGAAGAACGTGCGGCCCTTGAAGCGGGTCACACGGGTCAGCACGAAGGCGGCCATGGTGCCCAAGGCCACTGCGGCGATGGACGTGTAGCAGGCGATTTCCAGCGAGCGCATCACCGCGCTCATCAACTGTGTGTTGTCCAGCAGGCCCACGTACCACTTCACCGACCAGCCGCCCCACACCGTCACAAGCTTGGAGGCGTTGAACGAGTAGATCACCAGGATGACCATCGGGGCGTAGATGAAGATCAGGCCCAGCACCAGCATCAGGTTCGAGAATCGGAAGCTTCTCATGCTTTGCCCTCCAGTTCTTTGGCCTGGCTACGGTTGAACAGAATGATTGGCACGATGAGGATCAACAGCATCACCACCGCAAGCGAAGACGCCACCGGCCAGTCGCGGTTGTTGAAGAACTCTTGCCACAGGACTTTACCGATCATCAGCGTCTCGGGGCCGCCCAGCAATTCAGGGATGACGAACTCGCCCACCACCGGAATGAACACCAGCATGCAGCCGGCGATGATGCCGTTCTTGGACAGCGGCACGGTGATCTTCCAGAAGCTGTTGAAGGTGCTCGAACCCAGGTCCGATGCCGCTTCCAGCAGGCTCTGGTCGTGCTTCACCAGGTTGGCGTACAGCGGCAGGATCATGAACGGCAGGTACGAATAGACCACGCCGATGTAGACCGCCAGGTTGGTGTTGAGGATCTGCAACGGCTCGCTGATCACACCCAGCCACATCAGGAAGGCGTTGAGCAGGCCATTGTTGCTGAGGATACCCATCCAGGCATAGACGCGGATCAGGATCGCGGTCCAGGTCGGCATCATGATCAGCAGCAACAGCACGGTCTGCATTTCCTTGCGGGCAATGGAAATGCCGTAGGCCATCGGATAGCCGATCAGCAGGCACAGCAAGGTGCTGAAGAAGGCCATCTTCAACGAGCCCAGGTACGCCGAGATGTACAGGTCATCGCCGGTCAGCAACGAGTAGTTGGCGAAGTTGAGCACGATGTCGAGCTTCTGCTCGGCGTAGGAGAAGATCTCGGTGTACGGCGGAATCGCGACGTCGGCTTCAGCGAAACTGATCTTGATGACGATCAGAAACGGCAGCGCGAAGAACAGGAACAGCCACAGGAATGGAACCCCGATGACCGCCTGACGGCCATTGGGCGTGATGCGTTGCAGCGTGCGTTTGAGTTTTCGGATTTTCATGAGCGCAGTACCACGCCGCTGTCGTCTTCCCACCACACGTAGACTTCATCGTCCCAGGTAGGACGCGCGCCACGGCGTTCGGCGTTGGCCACGAAAGACTGAACCAGCTTGCCGCAGGCCAGTTGCACGTAGAACACCGAGTGACCGCCCAGGTAGGCGATGTCGTGGACCTTGCCGCGCGACCAGTTGTATTCGTAGGTCGGCTGCTCGGTGGTGATGAGCAGTTTCTCCGGACGAATCGCGTAGGTGATCTGCTTGTCTTCCACCGAGGTGCTGATGCCGTGGCCGACGAAGATATTGCGTTCAAGCTCGGGGCTGCGGATCAGTGCGTGGCCTTCCATGTCCTCGATGACTTCGCCGTCGAACAGGTTGACGTTACCGATGAATTCGCAGACCAGGCGGCTGGTCGGGGTCTCGTAGATGTCCACCGGGCTGCCGATCTGGGCGATCCAGCCCAGGTGCATGATCGCGATGCGCTGGGCCATGGTCATGGCCTCTTCCTGGTCGTGGGTCACCATCACGCAAGTCACGCCGACGCGCTCGATGATCTCCACCAGTTCCAGTTGCATCTGCGAGCGCAGTTTCTTGTCCAGTGCGCCCATGGGCTCATCGAGCAGCAGCAGCTTCGGCTTCTTGGCCAGCGAGCGGGCCAGTGCCACGCGCTGACGCTGACCACCGGAAAGCTGGTGTGGCTTGCGCTTGGCGTACTGGGTCATCTGCACCAGCTTGAGCATCTCGGCCACGCGGGCGTCGATCTCGGCCTTGGGCAGTTTGTCCTGCTGCAGGCCGAAGGCGATGTTCTGCGCCACGGTCATGTGTGGAAACAGCGCGTAGGACTGGAACATCATGTTGATAGGACGTTCGTACGGAGGCATGTCGGTGATATCGACGCCATCGAGGAAAATGCGCCCCTCGGTCGGCCGCTCGAAACCGGCCAGCATGCGCAGCAACGTGGACTTGCCCGAACCAGAACCGCCAAGCAGGGCGAAAATCTCGCCTTTGTTGATCTGCAGAGACACATCGTCCACAGCAACCGTCTCGTCGAACTTTTTGGTGACCCGATCGATTTTGACCAGCACCTGTTTAGGTTGCTGACCACCCTCAAGGGCTTTTTTGTAGGCGCCGGAGGCAACTGCCATGGGTGAAACTCCCAACTGTTTTTGCACCCGGCCACTACGGCCGGGCGCCTGGTCTTATTTACCGGATTTGATCTTGGTCCAGCTGCGCGTCATGACGCGCTGAATTTTCGGCGGCAACTCGGAGTTGACGTACAGCCGCTTCTGCACGTCGGCCGGTGGATACACCGCCTCGTCGTTACGGATTTCCTGATCCATCAGTTCGCCCGAAGCCGGGTTCGGGTTGGCGTATCCCACCTGGTCGCTGACCTTGGCGATCACGTCAGGCTTGAGGATGTAGTTGATGAATGCGTGAGCGGCTTTGACGTCCGGGGCATCCGCCGGAATCGCCAGCATGTCGAACCACAGGTTGCCGCCCTCTTTGGGGATCGAATAGGCGATGTTCACGCCTTTGCCCGCTTCTTCGGCACGGGCCTTGGCCTGGAACACGTCGCCGGAGAAGCCGGCCGCGATGCAGATGTCGCCGTTGGCAAGATCAGTGATGTATTTGGAGGAGTTGAAGTAGGTCACGTAAGGACGGACCTTGAGCAACTTGTCTTCAACTTTCTTGTAGTCTTTCTCGTCGGTGCTGTTGGGGTTCAGGCCCATGTAGTTCAGCACGGCGGGCATCATTTCGTCTGCCGAATCGAGGAAGGCCACGCCGCACTTCTGCAGCTTCTTGATGTTTTCGGGTTCGAACAGCACGGCCCACGAATCGATGGTGTCGACGCCCAGCACTTCCTTGATCTTGTCGACGTTGTAGCCAATGCCGTTGGTGCCCCACAGATACGGCACGGCGTACTGGTTACCTGGATCGTTCTTCTCCAGGCGCTTCATCAGTTCGGGGTCGAGGTTGGAATAATTGGGGAGTTGCGACTTGTCGAGCTTCTGGAACGCACCGGCCTTGATCTGCTTGCCAAGGAAGTGGTTGGAGGGCACTACCACGTCATAACCGGTGTGACCGGCCAGCAGCTTGCCTTCCAGGGTTTCGTTGGAGTCGAAGACGTCGTATTTGGTCTTGATCCCGGTGGTGGACTCGAAGTCCGCCAGGGTCGTGGTGCCGATGTAATCGGACCAGTTATAAATGCGGACAGTGGATTCCGCGTAAGCACCGACGGCGAGCGTCAGGCCGGCTCCGAGCAGCAAGCCTTTGGAAAATAAAGAAATAGACACGTTTGCAGTCCTTTTCAGTAGTTGGGCCTGTTGCCCGTGCCGAGGGCAGCCGTGGCCGCCTGAAACAAATCCGGCGCGCAACTTACCTTCGATAAACCCTTGTCGCAAAAAGAATTTTTTCTTACACCCGCCTGTAGGAGCGCGCTTGCCCGCGACGGCGTCGGTTCATTCAACATCTTTGGCGTCTGATACACCGCAATCGCCGGCAAGCGCGCTCCTACAGTTGGTGCATGTGCCGCTTACACGGCACATGCGATCAGGCTTACTTGCCCGACTTGATGTTGGTCCAGCTGCGGGTCATCAGGCGTTGAGTCGCTGCCGGCAGGTCGGCGATGGCGTACAACTTGGCCAGGACATCGGCAGGTGGATACACACCCGGGTCGGAAGTGATTTCCTTGTCAACGAACTCGGTCGCAGCCTTGTTACCGTTCGGGAAGTGAACGGCGTTGGTGATTTCAGCCATCACCTTCGGTTGCAGCAGGAAGTTCATGAACTTGTAGGCGCCGTCGACGTTTTCTGCGTCTTTTGGAATGGCGACCATGTCGTAGAAGCTGCCAGCGCCTTCTTTCGGAATGTTGTAGCTGACCTTGATCTTGCCACCGGCTTCTTCAGCACGGGCCTTGGCCTGATACACGTCACCCGAGTAACCCACAGCTACGCAGATGTTGCCGTTGGCCAGGTCCGAGATGTACTTGGAGGAGTGGAAATAGGTGACCGAAGGACGAATCTTCTTGAACAGCGCTTCAGCTTTCTCGATGTCTTCTTTCTTCTGGCTGTCGGTTGGCAGGCCCAGGTAATGCAGCGCCACTGGCAGCATTTCGGTCGGCGAATCCAGGAAGCTCACGCCGCAGGCTTTCAGCTTGGCTGCGTTTTCAGGCTTGAACAGCAGGTCCCACGAGTTGACCGGGGCGTCGGCGCCCAGTGCAGCCTTGACCTTCTCGGCGTTATAGCCGATACCGATCGAACCCCACATGTACGGGAAGGCGTGCTTGTTGTCAGGGTCGCTGACGGACACGGCTTTCAACAGTGCAGGGTCCAGGTTTTTGTAGTTGGGCAGCTTGGACTTGTCCAGCTCCTGGTAAACACCGGCCTTGATCTGCTTGGCCAGGAAGTTGTTGGATGGCACAACGATGTCGTAGCCCGACTTGCCAGCCAGCAATTTGGCTTCCAGAGTCTCGTTGCTGTCGAAGACGTCGTACACCACTTTGATGCCGGATTCTTTTTCGAAATCGGCAATGGTGTTCGGTGCGATGTAGTCGGACCAGTTATAGACGTGCAGAACTTTGTCATCGGCGTGTGCGGCCGCAGCCACTGCGCCCATCATGGACAACGCGAGGAGGGTTTTGCCAAATTTCTTCATTCGTACAGCTCCAGTGTTTTTATGTTAGCGGCGACTAAAACAACCGTTAGTCTGGCAATTTCCTGGGCGGCCTTACAAGCGCACCTGCCCGCCATGTTGCATAACTTTCAAAGATTTCATCTGCACGCCAACACATCGAACCTCTGTAGGAGCGCGCTTGCCCGCGACCGCAGTGTGTCAGCCATCCAAAACGTTGAATGACCCGACGCCGTCGCGGGCAAGCGCGCTCCTACACGTGGACCGTTTCGGACTTCACTTCTGAAGCGCCTCAAGAGTCAGGTCCAGGCATTTGCGTGCCTTTTCCACCAGCTCATCGATCTCGGCAAAGCTGATGACCAGCGGTGGCGAGATAATCATGGTGTCGCCCACTGCCCGCATGATCAGCCCGTTATTGAAGCAGAAGTTGCGGCAGATCATGCCTACACCAAGACCCTCGTAACGCTTGCGAGTTGCCTTGTCCTTGACCAGCTCGATGGCCCCGAGCAAACCGACGCCACGCACCTCACCCACCAGCGGATGATCGTTCAACTCGCGCAAACGCTTCTGCAAGTATGGTGCCGTTTCCGACTTGACCCGCTCCACGATCTTCTCGTCGCGCAGGATGCGAATGTTTTCCAGACCCACCGCTGCCGCCACCGGGTGCCCCGAGTAGGTGAAGCCGTGGTTGAAGTCACCGCCCTCGTTCAGCACCTTGACCACTTCATCGCGCACGATGACGCCGCCCATGGGGATGTAGCCGGAGGTCAGGCCTTTGGCGATGGTCATCAGGTCAGGTTTGAGGTCGAAGAAATCGCTACCGAACCACTCACCGGTGCGGCCAAAACCACAGATCACCTCATCGGCCACGAACAGGATGTCGTACCTGGCCAGGATCTCTTTGACCTTCGGCCAGTAGGTGGCAGGCGGTACGATCACGCCGCCTGCACCCTGGATCGGCTCGGCGATGAATGCACCGACGTTGTCTTCGCCGACTTCGAGAATTTTCTTTTCCAGTTGCTCGGCAGCCCAGACGCCGAACTCATCCGGGGTCATGTCGCCGCCTTCACCGAACCAGTAAGGCTGCGGGATATGAACGATGCCCGGAATCGGCAGATCGCCCTGCTCATGCATGTACGTCATGCCACCCAGGCTCGCGCCCGCCACGGTGGAGCCGTGGTAGCCGTTCATGCGGCTGATGATGGTTTTCTTCGAAGGCTTGCCCTTCACCGCCCAGTAGTGACGAACCATGCGCAGCACAGTGTCGTTGCCTTCGGAGCCGGAACCAGTGAAGAACACGTGGTTCATGCCTTCAGGCGCGATGTCGGCAATCGCCTTGGCCAACTGCAATGCAGGCGGGTGGGCGGTCTGGAAGAACAGGTTGTAATAAGGCAGCTCGCGCATCTGCTTGCTGGCGGCGTCCGCCAGTTCGTCGCGGCCATAACCCACGGCCACGCACCACAGGCCGGCCATGCCGTCGAGGATCTTGTTGCCTTCGCTGTCCCAGAGATAAACGCCCTTGGCGTTGGTGATGATGCGCGGGCCTTTCTCTTTAAGCTGTTTGAAGTCGCTGAATGGCGCCAGGTGATGGTCGCTGCTGAGGGCTTGCCATTCGCGGGTCTGCGGGTTGTTGGAACTCATGAACCACTCCATTAGCTGTGTATCGCGTGTCGGCGCCGCTGGCCCGCGAAGGCCGGGCGGCGCCTGTGATCTTCAGACGGCGAAGAGCAGGAATTCCCGCTCCCACGAACTGATCACACGCTTGAAGTTTTCGTGCTCGGCGCGCTTGACCGCGACATAGCCGGTGACAAACGTCTTGCCCAGGTATTTCTCGACGGTCTTGCTGTTTTCCATCCGCTCCAGCGCGTCCTCGATGGTCAGCGGCAGGCGCAGGTTGCGGCGCTCATAACCGCGGCCCACGACTGGCGCGCTCGGATTCAAACCCTCGACCATGCCGATATAGCCGCACAGCAGGCTCGCGGCGATGGCCAGGTACGGGTTGGCATCGGCGCCCGGCAGGCGGTTCTCGACGCGGCGGTTCTGCGGGCCGGCATCCGGTACGCGCAGGCCGACCGTGCGGTTCTCCTCGCCCCACTCCACGTTCACCGGCGCCGAGGTATCGGGCAGGAAGCGGCGGAACGAGTTGACGTTCGGCGCGAACAACGGCAACAGCTCGGGGATCAGCTTCTGCAAGCCACCGATGTGGTGCAGGAACAACTGGCTCATGGTCCCGTCTTCATTGGAGAAGATGTTCTTGCCGGTCTCCATGTCGACGATGCTCTGGTGCAGGTGCATGGCACTGCCAGGCTCGCCGGTCATGGGCTTGGCCATGAAGGTGGCGGCCACGTCGTGCTTGAGCGCGGCTTCACGCATGGTGCGCTTGAACACCAGGATCTGGTCGGCCAGTGACAGCGCATCGCCGTGACGGAAGTTGATTTCCATCTGCGCGGTGCCGTCTTCGTGAATCAGTGTGTCCAGGTCCAGGTGCTGCAATTCGCACCAGTCGTAGACATCTTCGAACAGCGGGTCGAATTCGTTGGCCGCCTCGATGGAGAACGACTGGCGACCGGTTTCCGGGCGGCCCGAACGGCCAACCGGTGGCTGCAGCGGGTAGTCGGGGTCTTCGCTGCGCTTGGTCAGGTAGAACTCCATCTCCGGCGCCACGATCGGCTTCCAGCCACGGTCTGCATAGAGCTGCAGCACTTTCTTCAATACGTTGCGCGGCGACAGCTCGATAGGGTTGCCTTGCTTGTCGTAGGTGTCGTGAATCACCTGCGCGGTAGGCTCGATGGCCCAGGGCACCAGATACACCGCGTTCTGGTCAGGACGGCAGAACATGTCGATGTCTGCGGCGTCCAGCAACTCGTAGTAGATGTCGTCTTCGACGTAATCGCCGGTCACGGTCTGCAGCAATACGCTCTCCGGCAAGCGCATGCCCTTTTCGGCAATGAACTTGTTGGTCGGAGCGATCTTGCCGCGGGTGATACCGGTAAGGTCGGCGATCAGGCACTCGACTTCGGTAATCCTGTGTTCTTTCAACCAATCGGTGAGCTGGTCGAGGTTGGTACTCATAAATACCTCAGGGGTTTCAGTTCCTGGTCGTCGTCATGGCGATCAGGCGTTCTTTGACGCTTGCGCGTCGCGTTGTATCGCACGCTTTCGACAGGCATCGCCAAATGCCTGCAGGATTGAAAGATAGTCCGGGTTCTGCGTGACCTGCCACTCCGGGTGCCATTGAACGCCCAGTGCAAACACGTCAGATGAAGCAAAAGCCGCGCCCGCAGGAACGGAGATCGCTTCGATCAAGCCATCCGGGGCTTTCGCCTCGACTCGCAGACCAGGTGCGAGACGCTCGATGCCCTGTCCATGAATTGAATTGACACGAATTTCTTCACCCAGCCCCAGACCCGCCAACACGCCACCGGCCTCGATGTGCATCGGATGGCTCGGAGCATATTGAATTTCAACGGGTTCATTGTCCGGTTCACGATGATCCATGAACGTTCCAGTCTCGTGAACCTTCTGGTGAAGACTGCCACCAAACGCCACATTCATCTCCTGAAAACCGCGGCAAATGCCCAACACAGGCACGCCGGCGGCCACAGCGGCACGAATAAGGGGTAAGGTGGTGTGGTCGCGTGCAGGATCATGAGCAGTCCCCGGCGCGCTGGCAGGACCACTATAGTGATAGGGTTCGACGTTGGATGGAGAACCGGTGAAGAGCAAGCCATCGACCGCCGAGAGTATGTCGGCAGGATCGAGCAGCTCTGCCAGCGACGGCAGAATCAGCGGCAGGCCCTTGGCAGCGACGGCAACTGCGCGGACGTATTTGTCGCCACTGATGTGATAGGCATGCGAGCCGATTTGCTGAGTGCAGGCGGTGACGCCGATCAGCGGAAGGCGAGACATGTGACCCCCGGTATTATTGCTGTTATGGGTTGCAAACGAGCTTAGCCTTGTTCATTTTTTTACACAACAGCCCCGTAAAAAATAAAACACGCCCCGCTCAAGATCGCAGTTCCCAAGACCTCCAGCGTCCTTTTTCTGCCCTAAAGTGCGGCAAAAATGGCCTTGAGGCGCCGTTTTAGGGCAAAACAGGGCTCTCTTGACTTCAATCGGGCTTTCGGATTGACTGAACCCCGTAATGCTCGATGATTGATATTTTCAACAACAAAGGTGTTGCATCATGTCGGTACCCCCGCGTGCCGTTCAGCTCAACGAAGCGAACGCGTTCCTTAAGGAACATCCTGAGGTTCTATACGTTGACCTTCTGATTGCAGATATGAATGGCGTGGTGCGCGGCAAGCGCATTGAACGCACCAGCCTTCATAAGGTTTACGAAAAAGGCATCAACCTCCCAGCTTCTCTTTTCGCACTGGATATCAACGGCTCGACGGTGGAAAGCACCGGTCTTGGCCTGGACATCGGTGACGCTGACCGAATCTGTTATCCAATCCCCGACACTCTCTGCAACGAGCCTTGGCAGAAGCGTCCTACCGCACAACTTTTGATGACCATGCACGAGCTGGAAGGCGAGCCGTTCTTCGCCGATCCACGTGAAGTGCTGCGCCAGGTGGTGACCAAGTTCGACGAACTGGGCCTGACCATTTGCGCGGCGTTCGAGCTCGAGTTCTACCTGATCGACCAGGAGAACGTGAACGGTCGTCCACAGCCGCCACGCTCGCCGATCTCCGGCAAACGTCCGCACTCGACACAGGTCTACCTGATCGACGACCTGGACGAATACGTCGACTGCCTCCAGGACATCCTGGAAGGTGCCAAGGAGCAAGGCATTCCTGCCGACGCCATCGTCAAGGAAAGTGCCCCGGCGCAGTTCGAAGTGAACCTGCACCACACCGCCGACGCGCTGAAAGCCTGCGACTACGCGGTACTGCTCAAGCGACTGATCAAGAACATCGCCTACGACCATGAAATGGATACCACCTTCATGGCCAAGCCTTACCCAGGCCAGGCGGGCAACGGACTGCACGTTCACATCTCGATCCTGGATCGCGATGGCAAAAACATCTTCACCAGCGAGGATCCCGAGCAGAACGCCGCATTACGTCATGCGATCGGCGGTGTGCTCGAGACCCTGCCGGCGCAGATGGCGTTCCTTTGCCCGAACGTCAACTCGTATCGCCGGTTCGGTGCCCAGTTCTACGTGCCCAACTCGCCGACCTGGGGGCTGGACAACCGTACGGTCGCGGTTCGCGTGCCTACCGGTACCGCCGATGCCGTGCGTATCGAACACCGCGTCGCGGGCGCCGATGCCAACCCGTACCTGCTGATGGCGTCGGTTCTGGCCGGTATCCACCACGGCCTGACCAACAAGGTCGAGCCGACCGCGCCGGTCGAAGGCAACTCGTACGAGCAGCATGAGCAGAGCCTGCCGAACAACCTGCGCGATGCCCTGCGCGAGCTGGACGACAGCGAGATCATGGCGAAATACATCGATCCGAAGTACATCGATATCTTCGTCGCGTGCAAGGAAAGTGAGCTGGAAGAGTTCGAACATTCCATCTCCGACCTTGAGTACAACTGGTACCTGCACACCGTGTGACGGTTGTGTGAAATAAAAAGAACGCCCCCAGCCGTCGCGGTTGGGGGCGTTTTTTATTTTAGACGCCGAGCTTGCCGGTGTAGGAGCGCGCTTGCCCGCGATGGCGGTGGGCCTGTCACATCAATGTCGCCTGATCCACCGCCATCGCGGGCAAGCGCGCTCCTACAGGGGCTGCATGCTGCCGGGCGACCTCGCGTACAATGCTCGCGGCCCCGATCAAGAGAGCAAGCAATGACCCGCCCCGCCACACCCCGCAAACCCCGTGCACGCAGTCAGGCGCGGATCGATTCGATCCTCGATGCTGCACGCACCCTGCTGGCGTCCGATGGCGTGGCGAGCCTGTCGATCTACAGCGTGGCGGAACGCGCGGAGATACCGCCGTCATCGGTCTATCACTTCTTCGCCAGCGTCCCGGCGCTGTTGGAGGCCCTGACCGCAGACGTTCACGCAGCCTTTCGGGAGAGCCTGCAACAGCCCATCGATCACGCCCAGCTCGGCACCTGGCATGACCTCTCGCGCCTGGTCGAGACACGCATGCTGCACATCTACAGCATCGATGCCGCCGCCCGCCAGTTGATCCTCGCCCAGCACGGCCTGACCGAAGTCACCCAGGCCGACCGCCAGCACGACGTGGAACTGGGCAACCTGATGCATGAGCTGTTCGCCAGGCATTTCCAGTTGCCAGCCCTGCCCGACGACGTCGAGATCTTCGCCCTGGCACTGGAGCTGGCTGACCGCGTATACGCCCGCTCGGTGCAACTGCACGACAGCATCACCCCGCGCATGGCCGAGGAAGGCCAGCGGGTGTTCGATGCGTATCTGGGGTTGTATTTGCCGCCTTTCCTGCCGAAAAAAACCCAGCACCTGTAGGAGCGCGCTTGCCCGCGACGGCGGGGTGTCAGACCCAGATAATGGCGCAGACACACCGCCGTCGCGGGCAAGCGCGCTCCTACAGGTCCAGACGAAAAAACCCCGAAGGGCTCGCACCCTTCGGGGTTGTTCACAACGCACCGATCACAACTTGGCGATCGACACCTCGGTGGATTTCACGAAGGCGATCACTTCGCTGCCCACCACCAGTTCAAGCTCCTTCACGGAACGCGTGGTGATGACGGAAGTGACGATGCCCGATGCAGTCTGTACGTCGATTTCGGACAGTACGTCGCCGGTAACGATTTCCTTGATGGTGCCTTTGAACTGGTTACGTACGTTGATGGCTTTGATTGTCATGGTATGGCTTCCTTTGTGAGATCGGTTCCGGGCGCAGTATTGCGCCGGGATTCAGTTGGCCCAGCGCAGTTGCGTGGGCAGGGGTGAAGTCGGTTCAGGTTCGGGCGGGCTGCCGGGAAGCGCCAGCACGCGGTTCAATACTTCGGTTTCCAGCGTGGCCAGGCGATGGGAGCCACGAGCTCTGGGGCGCGCCAGATCGACCTGCAAGTCCAGGCCAATGCGGCCCTCCTCGATCAGCAGCACGCGGTCGGCGATGGCCACCGCTTCGCTGACATCGTGGGTCACCAGCAGCACGGTAAAGCCATGCTTCTGCCACAGGCGCTCGATCAGTTGCTGCATCTCGATACGGGTCAGGGCATCCAGCGCCCCGAGGGGCTCGTCCAACAGCAACAGGCGCGGCTGGTGGATCAATGCGCGGGCCAGTGCCACACGCTGCTTCTGCCCACCGGACAGCGCAGCGGGCCACTCCTCGGCGCGCTCGGCCAGGCCCACGGCGTCCAGCGCCTCCAGGGCCTTGCCGCGCCAGTCGCCACTGAGGCCCAGGCCTACGTTGTCGATGATCTTTTTCCACGGCAGCAGGCGCGCTTCCTGAAACATCAGGCGGGTGTCTTCCCGCGCATCGGCCAGCGACGCCGTGCCTGCCAGCAGTTGCCCCGCCGAGGGCTTGTCCAGCCCTGCGAGCAAGCGCAACAGAGTACTTTTGCCGCATCCGCTGCGACCCACCACGGCCACGAACTGGCCGGCCGGAATGTGCAGGTCGATGTCCTTGAGGACTTCCCGCGAGCCGAAGGTCTTCTTCAGCTTGCGGACCTGCAGCGGAATGCCGCGCAGCAGGTTTGCCGGTTGTTGAAGGTTGCTCATCGTGCACCACCCTTAGCCACTTGATACGCCGGGTGCCAACGCAGGCAGACCCGCTCCAGACCACGCGCCGCGAGGTCTGCCAGTTTGCCGAGGACGGCGTACAGAACGATGGCCAGTACCACCACGTCGGTCTGCAGGAATTCGCGGGCGTTCATCGCCAGATAACCGATACCCGAGCTTGCCGAGATGGTTTCGGCGACGATCAGCGTCAGCCACATGAAGCCCAGGGCAAAGCGCACGCCGACCAGGATCGAAGGCATCGCCCCCGGCAGGATCACATGACGGAACAGCGAGAAACCGGACAGCCCGTAGCTGCGGGACATTTCCACCAGGGCCGGATCGATGTTGCGAATGCCGTGGTAGGTGTTCAGGTAGATCGGGAACAGGGTTCCCAGGGCCACCAGGAAAATCTTCGCGCTCTCGTCGATGCCGAACCACAGGATCACCAGAGGAATCAGCGCCAGGTGCGGCACATTGCGGATCATCTGCACCGAGCTGTCGAGCAGGCGCTCGCCCCATCTGGACAGGCCGGTGATGAACCCCAGGGTCAGGCCGATGCTGCCTCCGATGGCAAAGCCGATTGCTGCGCGCCAGCCGCTGATCGCCAGGTGGGTCCAGATCTCGCCGCTGCGCACCAGGGTCACGCCAGCTTCAATCACCGCGCTGGGCGCCGGCAGGATGCGCGTTGACAGCCAGCCGGCGCTCACCGCCAGTTGCCAGATGGCCAGCAACAGGACGGGGAGCAGCCAGGGCGCCAGTCGGTGAGTGATTTTTTCCACGCTCATGGAGTTGTCTCCTCTTAATGCCAGGGCTTACTGCGCTTTCGCGACGGCAGCGGGTGGCGTCCAGATCACATCGGCGATGCTGAGCGGTTTGGGGATCAACTTCAGTTGGTAGAAGGTGTCGGCGATCTTCTGTTGCGCGGCGATGGTTTCAGGGGTGATGAACAGCGCCCCGTAGCCCTGGCGCTTGACCGAGGTCCTGGTGATGTCTTCCGGCAGGCCCAGCAGCGGCGCAACCTGTTTGGTGACTTCATCCGGGTTGGCCTTGGACCACTCGCCCACGGCGCGCACTTCTTCGATCAGCGTCTGGATCACTTTCGGATGCTGTTGCGCGTAGGGTTTGGTCGCCAGGTAGAACTGGTTGTTGTCGACGATGCCTTTGCCGTCACGCAGGGTCTTGGCCTGCAACTGTTGTTCGGCGGCGGCCTGGTACGGGTCCCAGATCACCCAGGCATCGACGCTGCCACGCTCGAAGGCGGCGCGGGCATCGGCGGGCGGCAGGAATACGGTCTGGATGTCGCTGTATTTGAGGCCGGCCTCTTCCAGGGCCCGCACCAGCAGATAGTGGACGTTGGAGCCTTTGTTGAGGGCGACTTTCTTGCCCTTGAGGTCCTTGACCGAGGTAATGGGCGAATCCTTGGGCACCAGAATCGCTTCGCTGGTCGGCGCTGGCGGCTCGGAAGCCACGTAGAGCAGATCGGCGCCAGCGGCCTGGGCAAATACAGGCGGAGTTTCGCCGGTCACGCCGAAATCGATGGAGCCCACATTCAGGCCTTCAAGCAGTTGCGGGCCGCCGGGAAATTCGGTCCATTGCACTTGCACGCCCTGGTCTGCGAGTTTCTTCTCAAGCGACCCCTTGGCCTTGAGCAGCACCAGCGTGCCGTACTTCTGGTAACCGATGCGCAGGGTATCGGCCTGTGCCTGGCTGATGACACCGAAGGACACCGCCGCAGCAAACAGAGCGACCAGGCCTCGACGCAAAATAACTGTGCTCATGGCACGCTCCTTTGCTGTAGCAATTTATGGTTGCACCTGCTTGGCCGATGGCGGACGAGTAAGGCGTCATGGGGATTCATTGCCGGCGTATTAGCCGGGACGGAGAGACCTTAACAGGGGCTTTTTATTCTTTAAAATCATATTTATTCATTTGGTTAGCACTGGATTGAATATACGAAGTTACCGTAGCAGCACGGCTTGCCGGCGGGGGCGGCGTGTCAGGCAACTTCTTCTTCACAGACATACCGCCCCGCCGGCAAGCCGTGCTGCTACGGAGTGTGGTGTCCTGGAAATCACGGACAAAAAAAGGGCCGATAAATCGGCCCGAATGTCGTGGTTGAAACGGATGGATCAGCGGTTGGGCTGCGGTGTCAGGCGCAGGTACGGCGTAACGGCCTTGTAGCCCTTGGGGAAGCGTTCCTTGATCTCGGCCTCGTCCTTGATCGAAGGCACGATCACGACGTCTTCACCGTCCTTCCAGTTCGCAGGCGTGGCGACCTTGTAGTTGTCGGTCAACTGCAGCGAATCGATCACCCGCAGGATCTCGTGGAAGTTGCGGCCGGTGCTGGCCGGGTAGGTGATGGTCAGGCGCACTTTCTTGTTCGGGTCGATCACGAACAACGAGCGCACGGTCAGGGTTTCGCTGGCGTTGGGGTGGATCAGGTCGTACAGCTCGGAGACCTTGCGGTCGGCGTCGGCCAGGATCGGGAAATTGACGATGGTGTTCTGGGTGGTGTTGATGTCGTCGATCCACTTGATGTGGGAGTCGACCGGGTCCACTGACAGGGCAATGGCCTTCACATTGCGCTTTTCGAATTCATCCTTGAGTTTGGCGGTAAAGCCCAGCTCGGTGGTGCAGACTGGCGTGAAATCGGCGGGGTGCGAAAACAGCACCGCCCACTTGCCGCCCAGCCACTCGTGGAATTTGATCCGCCCTTCGCTGGAATCCTGTTCGAAGTCCGGGGCGATGTCGCCGAGTTTCAGTCCCATACAAGCGTGCTCCTTTGGCTGTGAGTTATCGGGTTACTGTGCCTGTGCGGCCTTTGAAAATAAAAGACCGAAAAACCATGGCGTCAAATCTTTCGGGCATAAAAAACCCCGCCGAAGCGGGGTTTCTTTCAACTGACCAATGCTTATTTGAAAGCGTAGGTGTAGTTGAAGATCAGACGAGTCTGGTCAGCATCGGAGATGCGGGTGTTCTGAGCAGCAGTACCGTGGTTGTCGAAGTTCGAACGGTAGTTGGCACGACGCAGGGTAGCGCCGAAGCCTTTCAGAGGACCGTCCTGGAACACGTAGTCGATACGCATGTCGCGTTCCCACTCGGAGCTGTCACCCACGTTTGCACCGCTGGTTGCCTTGATGTTGGTACCTTTGAGGTAGGCAATCGCAGCCTTCAGGCCAGGGACACCCACACGAGCGAAGTCGTAGGAGTACTGACCGAAGTTGGTGGTTTCACCAGCACGGGCGAACTGACCGATCATGGAGTCGGTGAACAGGTAGAAGCTCGAACCACCCAGGCCTTCACCGTGAGTTGCTGCGGTGCCGTCTTTGGTGATGTTGCCGTTGTTCATCCAGACGAAGCCGCCGTCGTCACCCACGTCCTGGTGACCAACCATCAGAGCATGGCCGCCCAACTGGTAAGTGAACATCGCCGACCAGGTTTTGTTGTCGACTTCGCCAGCGTTCTTGGCATAACCACCGTTGTTGTTGAAGCGGTAGCCAGCGTCGCCGTTCTTGCCGTCGGAACGGCTGTCGAAGTAGCGCAGGTCAGTCTTGAACGACTGGTCGTCAGCGATCGGGAAGACGTGTACCAGACCCAGGAAAGTCTGCTTGTAGTAGTCTTCCAGCTGCGAGTGGTAAGCCTGCAGGGTCAGGTCTTTGGTGACTTTCCAGTCAGCACCGGCGTAGGTGAAGCTGTTGGAGTCTTCGGTGCCGCCTGCAACGGCCAGGCCGCCGTAGTTGCTTGAAGCACGGCCAGCAGCGTGGGTCAGCTTACCGGCGTTGAAGGTCCAGCCATCCAGTTCCTTGGAAGTGATGGTGCCGCCTTCGAAGGTTTGTGGCAGCAGACGACCGTCGTTCGCAACCAGGATCGGCAGGTTCGGCTGCAGGGCGTTACCCAGTTTCAGCTCGGTCTTGGAGATCTTGGCTTTCACGTTGCCACCCAGACGCGACCAGCTGTCAACGGACGAACCGTCGGTGTCAGTCGGGAAGAAGGTGTTCGCGGTGGTGTTGGTGTGGTGGTCAATGCCGCCGCCCAGGTGGATACCGTACATGCCTTGTACGTCCAGACCGAAGCCGACGGTGCCCGGGGTGTAACCGGAGATGAAGTTGAACAGCAGACCTTCGGCGGTTTCGCGCTGATCTTGTGCACGAACGCCTTCACGCAGGTCGTTTTCGAAATACATGGTACGGGAACTGAGGGTTGCCTTGCTGTCTTCCAGGAAACCAGCTGCTCCAGCCTGAGTGGCCATCACACCAAAAGATACGGCCAAGGCCAGGGTGGACTTCTTCATTGTGTTTCGCTCCTCTTGAATCTAATTTTTGTAGTTCGTTGGTCATGGCCAACTGGCTCAAGACCGCGGATGCGCGATTAGCGCTGGACCCGACTCGGTGAGTCAATGGACCTCAGACTAATTGACTAGACCGCTCTAACAGCTGGCTGCAAGGTAAGGGAAATCCTTTAAACCTAAAAAGACTTTGTGAGTCTGTTTTTATGCTAAACAGTTATATGTCACAAGCCGTTTCAGCCGTCCGTTGCGGAGTGTATCGGCGTCTTTACCTAATTCCCAAAAAATATTTCTAAACCGTTCGTCAGATCGATTGGTTTCGGCACATCGTACGACCGGAACCAGACTGCTCAGTCACTGTCTCGTTGTGAAACAGGATGAGAAGCGAATACGTAACTATCTGAAAAATAAGAAATTGAGAAATGGGTAGACCCGATTGTTACAGTTGTCACCCTGCTGTCCGTCTCTTTTTTGGATGAAAGTGGAATTAACTCATCAGTTAACTGGCAAAAACCGGCTACGCTGATTCGCCACTCAAATCCAGGATGGCGTGGGCGTGATCCCTCCCGCCTCGGGCAAGCGCGCAGATCTTATTTAGAAAATGTGACAGATCAATGAATGGTCATCTTACTGTCGTAATTTTCTGCACCACCCCGCACAGGCGCCCTGCGCGACCATCCTTTCATCTCTAAGCTCATGCAAAAAAGTTATTTATTTCGCATTTCTTAGATCATTTACGCTCCACATCATCAGCCACGGTCTGCCTTGATTCGGAGCCCCACCATGAAACTGCCCAACCCTCTTCGTCTGCTCGCAGCCCTGTCGCTGGCAGGCTCTGCCTTGATTGCCCAGGCGGCCGACTTCACCGTCGCCTACCAGACCACCGTGGATCCGGCGAAAGTCGCGCAGGCCGACGGCGCCTATGAAAAAGCCACCGGCTCGAAGATCGCCTGGCGCAAATTCGACAACGGCGCGGATGTCATCACCGCCATCGCTTCGGGCGACGTGCAGATCGGCTACCTGGGCTCCAGCCCGCTGACGGCCGCAGCCACCCGCAAGCTGCCGGTCGAGACGTTCCTGATCGCAACCCAGATTGGCGCCGCCGAAGCGCTGGTGGCGCGCAATGGCTCAGGGATCAACAGCCCGCAGGATCTGATCGGCAAGAAGATCGCCGTGCCTTTCGTGTCCACCGGCCACTACAGCCTGCTGGCGGCGTTGAAACACTGGAACATCGACCCGTCCAAGGTAACCATCCTCAACCTTGCGCCGCCTGCCATCGCAGCGGCCTGGCAGCGCGGCGACATCGACGCCACCTACGTCTGGGACCCGGCACTGGGCGTGGCCAAGGAAACCGGCAAGGTGCTGATTACGTCCGGCGAACTGGCCAGGCTCGGCGCACCGACCTTCGATGCCTGGATCGTGCGCAAGGACTTCGCCGACAAGCATCCTGACCTGGTCAAAGCCTTCGCCAAGACCACCCTTGATGCCTACGCCGACTACCGCAAGGATCCCGCCGCCTGGCTCGCCAACGGCAAGAACGTCGACAAGCTGGTGACCCTCTCCGGCGCCAAGGCCGCCGACATCCCGGGCCTGCTGCAGGGCAACGTCTACCCGCTGGCCGGCGATCAAGTGAAGGAACTGGGCGCGCCGACCACCGAAGCCATCGGCAAGACCGCCGCCTTCCTCAAGGAGCAGGGCAAGGTCGATGCGGTACTGGCGGACTACACCCCGTACGTCAGCGCCAGGTTCGTTACCCAGTAGCAGCAGGGCTTGCCGGCGGGGGCGTCCTTGAGATCGCCGTCGCGGGCAAGCGCGCTCCTACAGGGATCGAGCCGAACACATATCGGGGAACACCCGAATCCCGCCTATCAACCGACCGGAGTCATTGCCATGGCCTTGTTGAACCTTGCGCGCATCAGCGCACAGTATCCCGGCGCGGCCAGCCCCGTGCTGTCGGATATTTCGTTGAGCCTGGGCCCGCAGCAGTTGCTGGTCGCGCTGGGTCCTTCGGGCAGCGGCAAGACTTCGCTGTTGAATCTGATCGCAGGTTTCGTCGAGCCCAGTGCCGGGCGCATCACCCTGGATGGCGTTCCGGTCAAAGGCCCGAGTGCCGAGCGCGGCGTGGTGTTTCAGGACGACGCCCTGCTGCCCTGGCAAGACGTGCTGGCCAACGTGGCCTTCGGCCTTGAGCTGGCAGGTGTACCGCGAGCACAGCGCGAAGCCAAGGCGCGGGAAATGCTGGCACTGGTTGACCTTGCGGGTTTCGAGAAGCGCCGCGTCTGGCAACTGTCAGGCGGGCAAAAGCAGCGCGTCGGCCTGGCCCGTGCACTGGCCGCCGATCCGCGAGTGCTGCTGATGGACGAGCCTTTTGGCGCGCTGGACGCCTTCACCCGGGAACAGATGCAGGAGTTGCTGCTGCAAGTCTGGCAACGCAGCGCCAAGCCGGTGTTCCTGATTACTCACGACATCGAGGAAGCGGTTTTCCTCGCCACCGACCTGATCCTGCTGGCGCCCAATCCGGGCCAGATCGTCGAGCACCTGAAACTGGATTTCGGCCAGCGCTATGGCGCAGGCGAGTCGGCGCGGGCGATCAAGTCCGATCCGAAATTCATCGAAACCCGCGAGCACGTGCTGGCTGGGGTGTTTTCCCAACGCCAGGCCACCGTGGAGCAACGCGCATGAGCCAGTTTCAGTCCACCCAGGCGGGCGAAACCCTCGCCACGCCCACCTCGGCCAAGGTTGCGTCAAAGCGCCTGAACCTGAGTACTCGCGCCATCAGCGTGTTGACGCTGCTTGTCCTGCTGGGCAGTTGGTGGCTGGTGACCGCTTTCGAATGGGTCGAGCCGCTGTTTCTGCCGCCGCCCTCGGCCGTGCTGGAAAAGGCCTGGCTGTTGATGACCAAAGGCTACATGGATTCCACCCTGTGGCAGCATCTGGGCGCCAGCCTGCAACGCATCGGCCTGGCCTTGGGCGCTGCGGTGCTGACGGCGATTCCGGTGGGCATCGCCATCGGCCACAACCGCATCGCCCGCGGCATCTTCGATCCGCTGATCGAGTTCTATCGCCCGATTCCGCCACTGGCCTACCTGCCGCTGATCGTGATCTGGTGCGGTATCGGCGAATTCTCCAAGGTGCTGCTGATTTATCTGGCGATCTTCGCGCCGATTGCCATCGCCACCGCGACAGGCGTGCGCACTGTCGACAGCGCCAAGCTTCGCGCCGCGCAATCGTTGGGCGCCACTCGCTGGCAATTGATTCGCCACGTGATCCTGCCCAGCGCCCTGCCCGACATCCTGACCGGCGTGCGCATCGGTCTGGGCGTGGGCTGGTCAACCCTGGTGGCCGCCGAACTGATCGCCGCCACCAGCGGCCTAGGCTTCATGGTGCAGTCAGCGGCGCAGTTCCTGGTCACCGATGTGGTGGTGCTGGGGATCCTGGTCATCGCACTGATCGCCTTTGCCCTGGAGATGGGCCTGCGCGCCCTGCAACGCAAGCTGGTGCCCTGGCACGGGCAGAACCACTGAGCTGACGCCCTTTACAACACTGACCACGCCGGCACATCGGCGCCGAACCAAGAGATCATCATGAGCCTTCATATCACCCCGATCAGCGCTGCATTGGGCGCGCAAATCAGCGGCGTGGACCTGAGCCGGGACTTGACCGCCGAACAGCGCAACGCCATCGAACAGGCATTGCTGACTTATCAGGTGCTGTTCTTTCGCGATCAGCCGGTCACGCCCCGCCAGCAGGCGCGCTTTGCCGCCAACTTCGGCGACCTGCACGTCCACCCGATCTACCCCAACGTGGCCGAGCAGCCGGAAGTGATGGTGCTCGACACCGCCCTGACCGACGTGCGCGACAACGCCATCTGGCACACCGACGTGACCTTCCTGCCGACCCCGGCAATGGGCGCGGTGTTGAGTGCCAAGCAGTTGCCTGCGTTCGGCGGCGACACCTTGTGGGCCAGTGGCATCGCCGCGTTCGAGGCGCTGTCGAGCCCCTTGCAAAACCTGCTCGACGGCTTGACCGCGACTCACGACTTCACCCGCTCCTTCCCGCTGGAGCGCTTTGGCAGCACCGCCGAGGACCTGGCGCGCTGGGAGGAAACCCGACGCAAGAACCCGCCGCTGTCGCACCCGGTGATTCGCACCCACCCGGTGAGCGGGCGCAAGGCGCTGTTCGTCAACGACGGTTTCACCACCCGGATCAACGAACTGGAACCGGCTGAAAGCGAGGCGATCCTGAAATTGCTGTTCGCCCACGCCACACGGCCGGAGTTCACCATCCGCTGGCGCTGGCAGGAAAACGACGTGGCGATGTGGGACAACCGCGTCACCCAGCATTACGCCGTGGACGACTACCGGCCGCAGCGGCGGGTGATGCACCGCGCAACGATTCTGGGGGATGTGCCGTTCTAGAAGCACCACGCTACCGTAGCAGCACGGCTTGCCGGCGGGAGCGGTGTGTCTGTGACGAAGAAGTCGCCTGATCCACCGCTCCCGCCGGCAAGCCGTGCTGCTACGGGGTATATGCGGCGCCGTGCATCACTTTGGCCCCCAAGGCCCCAGAAATGCGCGAATAGCGTGCAAAACCGATCAACAAATAGCCAGATCCGAACCCCGGTTCGACACCAGAAAGCGGCCAGTCCCGGAAAACCTGGCCCAAATGCCCCTGTTTCAAGGCCTCGCGAATGATTTTCGACATTCCTCGTCACGATTTCTCAAAACTGGCACGCACGCTGCAATAGGTTAAGCATCACCAGTTTTGGGGACCTTGGTACAGGCAGGCCGGGGAATCCCCTCTTTTATTCCTCCCGGAGACTCACCTGGAGTCTCCAGCGCCCGTCCTGGGTTGCGCCGTGCCACTCACCGCGCAACGGACGGGCCGCCAGCAGGTTCAGCAACAATCCCTTATCACTCTTACGTACCCGCCAGCGCACATCCTTGCCGTTGAGCTTGAGCGCGCCTTGCTGCGCCTGGCCCTGGGCGTTGAACAGCAGCGCAACCGCGCCATCGATCATCTCGCCATGCAACTGCGGCTCACGGTTGAACCACACCGCGACGCCATCGGGCAGTGCTTCGATCTGCTGCAGCGCAATGGGGTCCGGGGTGGTCAGCCGACCGACCATCAGCCCCACCATGACGCCGAATATCGCGATAGACCCCAAAAACCGCCGCCACAGCTTCGGTCTCGGGTCATCGATGGGGGTAGAATGCATCCCGTCCTTTTGTTCGGAGCCGTGCATGTTTCACGTGATCCTTTTTCAACCAGAAATTCCGCCGAATACCGGCAATATCATCAGGCTCTGCGCCAACAGCGGCTGCAGCCTGCATTTGATCGAGCCACTGGGCTTCGAGCTCGATGACAAGCGCCTGCGCCGCGCGGGCCTGGATTACCACGAATACGCCACACTGCACCGCCACGCAGACCTTGCCAGCTGCCTGGAAAGCATCGGCCACCCGCGCCTGTTCGCTTTTACCACAAAGGGTTCGAAGCCTTTTCACGATGTGGCCTTCGCCGAAGGCGACGCCTTCCTGTTCGGCCCGGAAAGCCGCGGCCTGCCGCCTGAAGTGCTCGATCCGCTCTCAAGCGAGCAACGCCTGCGCCTGCCGATGCGTGAAGGGTGCCGTAGTTTGAACCTGTCCAACACGGTGGCTGTGGCGGTTTATGAGGGTTGGCGGCAGTTGGGGTTCAAATAGTCAGGCGTGAGATCGCTACATGGATGCCCTGCGGGCGCTATCGCGGGCAAGCGCGCTCCTACATTTTTTGCAACGTGCCGCATCTGAGAGACCGTGTTGCCAGCCTTCAAGCGGTCTGCGGTCTGCGGTCTGGCACCAAGGCTACCAACGCGGTCTATCAGACCATGGCACGTTGCAACAAATGTAGGAGCGCGCTTGCCCGCGACCAGGCCCGAAGGGCATCAAGGTAAGAATCCCAAGCCAAAAAAAGCGCCCATCACAGGCGCTTTTTTCATCCATCCAGCAAAACCTTACTGAACAGTCGGCGCCGGAGTCTCGCCAGCTTCCTGCATGCGCTGCAGCTCTTGCGCGTACAGGGCGTCGAAGTTGACCGGGGCCAGCATCAGCGCGGGGAACGAACCACGGACGACCAGGCTGTCGATAGTCTCGCGAGCGTACGGGAACAGGATGTTCGGGCAGAACGCGCCCAGGGTGTGGCTCATGGAAGCCGCGTCCAGACCCTTGATCAGGAAGATACCGGCTTGCTGGACTTCAGCGATGAAGGCGATTTCTTCGCCGTTCTTCACTTCAACCGACAGGGTCAGTACCACTTCGAAGAAATCACCTTCGAGCTGCTTCTGACGGGTGTTCAGGTCCAGGCTGACGCTTGGAGTCCACTCCTGACGGAAGATCGCCGGGCTTTTCGGCGCTTCGAAGGACAGGTCACGCACGTAGATGCGCTGCAGGGAAAACTGTGGAGCTTCTTCGTTGGAAGTGGCGCCGTTGTTGGTTTCGTCGGTCATTTCAGATCCTTCTCTTTTAAGGTCTTGTAGGTTTCGAAATCAGGCGCTCAACAAGGCGTCGAGCTTGCCAGCGCGTTCCAGGGCGAACAGGTCGTCGCAGCCGCCGACATGGACCGAACCGATCCAGATCTGCGGCACCGACGTGCGTCCGGCCTTTTTGATCATTTCTGCACGAACCTGAGGCTTGCCGTCGACCTTGATCTCTTCGAAGTCGACTTTCTTGCTCGCCAGCAGCGACTTGGCGCGCGAGCAGTAAGGGCAATAATCGCTGGAGTAGACGACGACGTTGGCCATGTCACTTCACCAGCGGCAGGTTGTCGCCGCGCCACGACGAAACGCCGCCCGACAACTTGGCAGCCTTGAAACCGGCCTTGAGCAGCTCGCGCGCCACGTGACCGGCGTGCTGGCCGGCAGCATCGACGATAATCAGCGTCTTGGCCTTGTACTTCTCAAGCTCGGCGGTACGGGTCATGACCTTGTCTTGCGGGAAGTTCAGCGAACCGACGATGTGGCCGGTGGCGTATTCCTTCTTGGCGCGCACGTCGATGACCACGGCTTCGTCGCGGTTGACCAACGCGGTCAGCTCGCCAGTGGAGAGGCTCTTGCCGCCCTTGCTCAGCTCGGTGGCGATCAGCAGTGCCAGCAGGATGACGAAAGCGCCAGAGATCAGATAGTGGTTAGTTGCAAATGCAATCAGGTGCTCGACCATCATTAGGTTCCAGGGCGTTAAAATGCCGGCCAGTATACACAGCCCCCAAGGTGGGCCAAAGCCCGTACGGCGGTCGCGGTATTTGAACCCGCTGGCGGGTCTGCTGTCCTTTCAACACGGCCACTCGCACTGGGACGGCAACAGCCCCTAGAATGTCGATCTTTTCTTCTCCTTCACCTTTTAGCCAAGAGTGGGATTCATGACTACCACGCCTAAACCTCTGGTTCTGATCATCCTGGACGGCTTCGGTCACAGCGACAGCCACGAAGGCAACGCTGTCTACGCCGCGAAGATGCCGGTGTTCGACCGTCTGTACAAGACCATGCCCAACGGCCTGATCTCCGGTTCCGGGATGGACGTCGGCCTGCCTGACGGCCAGATGGGCAACTCTGAAGTCGGCCACATGAACCTGGGTGCCGGCCGCGTGGTGTATCAGGACTTCACCCGCGTGACCAAGGCGATCCGCGACGGCGAGTTCTTCGAGAACCCGACCATCTGTGCTGCCGTGGACAAGGCCGTGGGTGCGGGCAAGGCCGTGCACATCATGGGCCTGCTGTCCGATGGTGGCGTTCACAGCCATGAAGACCACCTGGTGGCCATGGTCGAACTGGCCGTCAAGCGTGGCGCCGACAAGATCTACCTGCACGCCTTCCTCGACGGCCGCGACACGCCGCCTCGCAGCGCGCACCAGTACCTCGAAACCATGGAAGCGGCCTACAAGCGCCTGGGCAAGGGCCGTACTGCAACCATCATTGGTCGTTACTTCGCCATGGACCGCGACAACCGCTGGGATCGCGTCGAGTCCGCCTACAACCTGATCGTTGACGGCAAGTCCGAATTCCAGGCCGCCACCACCAAGGCCGCGCTGGACGCTGCCTACGAGCGTGGCGAGAACGACGAATTCGTCAAGGCCACCAGCATCGGCGACCAGGTGAAGGTCGAAGACGGCGACGCCGTAGTGTTCATGAACTTCCGCGCCGACCGCGCCCGCGAACTGACCCGCGTTTTCGTCGAAGACGATTTCAAGGACTTCGCCCGCGCCCGCCAGCCAAAACTGGCCGGCTACGTCATGCTGACCCAGTACGCCGCCAACATCCCAGCGCCGTCGGCCTTCGCCGCTGGCAGCCTGGAGAACGTGCTGGGCGAGTACCTGGCGAAAAACGGCAAGACCCAGCTGCGCATCGCCGAAACTGAAAAATACGCCCACGTGACGTTCTTCTTCTCCGGTGGCCGCGAAGAGCCGTTCGAAGGCGAAGAGCGCATCCTGATTCCTTCGCCGAAAGTCGCGACCTACGACCTGCAGCCAGAAATGAGCGCGCCGGAAGTCACCGACAAGATCGTCGACGCCATCGAAAACCAGCGTTATGACGTGATCGTCGTCAACTACGCCAACGGCGACATGGTTGGCCACAGCGGGATCATGGAAGCAGCGGTCAAGGCCGTTGAATGCCTGGACGTGTGCGTTGGCCGCATCACCGAAGCCCTGGAGAAGGTCGGCGGCGAAGCACTGATCACCGCTGACCACGGCAACGTCGAACAGATGACCGACGACACCACCGGCCAGGCGCACACCGCGCACACCACTGAGCCGGTGCCGTTTGTCTATGTCGGCAAGCGTGATCTCAAAGTGCGCGAAGGCGGTGTTCTGGCTGACGTTGCACCGACCATGCTGACCCTGATGGGCCTGGACATTCCGAAAGAAATGACCGGCACCTCGATTCTGGTCGCCAAGTAAGACGCAAATCACCGGCCTGTCATCGCGTACAGGCCGGTTTTTGTATGAAATGTCTGAAAGCCGCGCTCCCGGAGCGTTTTTTTTGCCGCCATCGGCGGGCATACTAAGCCCGTCTTCACTCCTGGTATCGCCCAACCCCATGCTCCGCGCCCTGATCGCCCTTGCCTTGATTTGTCTGCTCAATCCGGCCTTCGCCGACGATGAGCGCGCACAAACCCAGAAACAGCTCGATGCCACGCGTCAGGACATCACCGAGCTGAAAAAGGCCCTGGGCCAGTTGCAGGAAGAAAAATCCGGGGTCCAGAAGGATCTGCGGGCCACTGAAACCGAGATGGGCAAGCTGGAAAAGCAGGTGGAGGCCCTGCAAAAGGAACTAAAAAAGAGTGAAAGCGAGCTGCAAAGGCTCGATCAGGAGAAAAAAAAACTCCAGAGCGCACGCGTTGAACAACAACGGCTGATTGCGATACAGGCCCGCGCCGCCTACCAGAATGGCCGCCAGGAATACCTCAAACTGCTGCTCAACCAGCAGAACCCCGAAAAATTCGCCCGCACGCTCACCTATTACGATTACCTGAGCCAGGCACGTCTTGCGCAATTGCGCACCTTCAACGAAACCCTGCGCCAGTTGGCCGAAGTCGAAAAAGACATCGACCTGCAACAGGCGCAGCTGTTGGTGCAGAAGAGCACGCTGGACGACCAGAAAGCCCAGCTCGACACCGTGCGCCAGGAGCGCCAGGTGGCGCTGGCCAAGCTGAACCAGGACTACAAGGCCCGTGATCAGAAACTGCAGGCCCGCCAGCAGGATCAGGCAGACCTGACTAAAGTCCTCAAGACCATCGAAGAAACCCTGGCCCGTCAGGCCCGCGAAGCCGAAGAGGCGCGTCAGAAAGCGCTCCTGGCCCAGCAGGAAGCCGAGAAGCGCCAGCGTGAGCAACAGGAAGCCCTGGCCAAAAGCCGTGGCAAGGATGACAGCGATGAAGCGCCGCGCAAGCCGACAAGGGCCCCCGGCGCACTGGTTTCCAGCGCCGGTCAGTCATTTGGTGGCGCATTTGAAGCGGCAAAGGGAAAACTTCCCTGGCCTGTCGATGGTCGATTGTTGGCGCGCTTCGGGGAAACCCGCGGCGATGACGAGCGGACCAAGTGGGATGGCGTGATGATCAGCGCCTCTGCCGGCAGCCAGGTGCACGCTGTGCATGGTGGTCGCGTGGTCTTCGCCGACTGGTTGCGTGGGGCCGGGCTTCTGGTCATTCTCGACCACGGCAACGGTTATTTGAGTCTGTACGGTCACAACCAGAGTCTGTTGAAGGAAGCTGGGGACGTTGTAAAAGCCGGGGAAGCGATCGCCACTGTGGGCAACAGTGGTGGCGGTCAGGACACTCCGGCGCTGTATTTCGCTATTCGTCAGCAGGGTCGCCCAAGTGATCCGGCCCAATGGTGTCGCACTCAAGGATAAGTCGACGCCTCACTCAGGAGTTCGTAAGAGATGCCGTTTTCGTCCCGCCTCACCTCGCTGGCCCTGACCATCGCCGTGGTTATCGGTGCTCCGCAGGCCATGGCCGCCGGTGCCGCCCCCGCTGCGACGCCTGCCGCTGCTGCATCCGCGCCTGCCAACGCCGCGAACCTCAAGGCGCCGCTGCCGCTCGACGAGCTGCGTACCTTCGCCGAGGTGATGGACCGGATCAAGGCCGCGTACGTCGAGCCGGTGGATGACAAGACCCTGCTGGAAAACGCCATCAAGGGCATGCTCAGCAACCTTGACCCGCACTCGGCCTACCTGGGCCCGGAAGACTTCCAGGAGCTGCAGGAAAGCACCAGTGGCGAATTCGGCGGCCTGGGCATCGAAGTGGGCGTCGAGGACGGCTTCATCAAGGTCGTCTCGCCGATCGATGACACCCCGGCTTCCAAGGCCGGCATCGAGGCGGGCGACCTGATCGTCAAGATCAACGGCGCGCCGACCCAGGGTCAGACCATGCAGGAAGCGGTCGACAAGATGCGCGGCAAGATCGGCGAGAAGATCACCCTGACGCTGGTGCGCGACGGCGGCAACCCGTTCGACGTGACGCTGGCCCGCGCGACCATTCAGGTCAAGAGCGTGAAGTCGCAGATGCTCGAGCCTGGCTACGGCTACATCCGCATCACCCAGTTCCAGGTGAAAACCGGCGAGGAAGTGGGCAAGGCGCTGGCCAAGCTGCGCAAGGACAACGGCAAGAAGATGAACGGCCTGATCCTGGACTTGCGCAACAACCCGGGCGGGGTGCTGCAGGCGGCAGTCGAAGTCGCCGACCATTTCCTGACCAAGGGCCTGATCGTCTACACCAAGGGCCGTATCGCCAATTCCGAACTGCGCTTCTCGGCAGACCCTGCCGACGCCAGCGAAGGCGCGCCACTGGTGGTGCTGATCAACGGCGGCAGTGCCTCGGCGTCCGAGATCGTTGCCGGCGCCCTGCAGGACCAGAAACGCGGCATCCTGATGGGCACCGACTCGTTCGGCAAGGGCTCGGTGCAGACCGTGCTGCCACTGGCCAACGACCGCGCCCTGAAGATCACCACGGCGCTGTACTTCACGCCGAACGGCCGCTCGATCCAGGCCCAGGGCATCATCCCGGACATCGAAGTCAAACGTGGCAAGCTCACCACCGAAGCCGATGGCGAGAACTACAAGGAAGCCGACCTGCTCGGCCACCTGGGCAACGGCAACGGCGGTGCGGACAAACCGACCACCAAATCCAAGGCTGGCAAGGCGCGTCCGCAGGACGACGATTACCAGTTGAACCAGGCCCTGAGCCTGCTCAAGGGATTGAGTGTGACACGCGGCAATTGATATGCGCTTCTGGTTGACCGGGCTCGTCTGGGCCCTCGCTGTGCTGACAGGTGCTGCCCATGCGGCACCTGGCCAATCTTCCACCGACGATAAGAAGCCTGCGCGGGCCTATTTGAGCCTGATCATCGACGACCTGGGGCAGAGCCCGGAAAAGGACAGCCGCGTGCTGGCCCTGCCCGGCCCCGTGACGCTGGCGATCATGCCTGACACCCCGCACGCCACCGACTTCGCCCGTCAGGCCCACAAGGCTGGCAGGACGGTCATGCTGCACATGCCGATGGACCCCGCTACCGGGCCCTACGCCTGGCGGCCGGACCTGCCGCTGACCGAGCTTGAGTCGCGCCTCAATGCGGCGCTGCTGAAAGTGCCGTATGCGGCAGGCATCAACAACCACGAAGGCAGCCGCATGACCGCAGAGCCGGTGGCGATGGCCTGGCTGGTGGGCGAGCTGCAACGCCGTCACCTGTTCTTCGTCGACAGCCGCACCAGCGCCAAGACCGTTGCGGCGGCAGAGGCGCAGAAAATCGGCCTGGCGAGTCTTTCAAGGGATGTGTTCCTGGACGACGAACGCACCGCCGAAGCCATCAGCGGCCAGTTGCAGACCGCAATCCGACTGGCCCACAAGCAAGGTTCAGCGGTGATGATCGGCCATCCGTATCCGGTGACGATGGAGGTGCTGGAACGCGAGCTGCCCAAGCTCAAGGCCCAAGGCATCGAATGGATCGAACTGCGCCACATGATCAGCATCCGTGGCAATCAGGCAATGGCCGGGCATGGGAAGGATGGGGTGTATCGGTAAACCGAGAGCCGCTGTAGGAGCGCGCTTGCCCGCGACCGCGGTGGGCCTGCAACATCTACGTGCATTGCCCCACTGCGGTCGCGGGCAAGCGCGCTCCTACAAAGCGTGGTTTAGAGATACTTCCCGAGAATCGTGTCCACTGCCCCTTCCTTGCGCAGCTCATCCAGCGCGGTCTGCAGCTTCTGCACCACCTCGTCGGGCGTGTCCTTGTTCAGCGCCAGGAACAACTCCGCGCTGTTGAAGCGCAACACCGTCTTGAGCCCCGTCACGCCCTCCTGGCGCGCCAGATAACGCCCGGCAGGATCACCCGTGGCCCACAGGTCGATCTGCCCTTCCACTAGCCTTCTGGCGTTGTCCTTGTCACTGAGCACGGTGAGCGGCTTCATGCCCTGGCGCCCCAGTTCCTCGGCGATGACATCGCCCTTGTACGCGCCAATCCGGTATTTGCGGGCCTGTTCCAGGGACTCGAGCTGAATCGGGCTGTCGGCACGCGCCAGCATGATCCAGTCATCCGGGCCGATGGGGCCGACCCACTTGAACAGCTTCTCTCGCTCGGCCACTCGCGCCATGACGAACACGCCATAACCGGGCTTTTCCAGGGCGAGCTTGTAGATTCGCTCCCAGGGAAAACGCAGCGTCATGTTGTAGGCAATGCCGGCACGCTTGAACGTCTCGCGGACGATCTCGACAGCGATGCCCTGGATATTGCTTTCCTGGGCGAAATTCTTGCCGTCGACGGCCATGTTGTAAGGCGGGAAATTCTCGGTCAGCAGCACCATCGAATAGGGCGCCGTGTCCTGGGCCCTGACGGTGCCCGAGAGCAATGCAACAACGCTGATCAGCGCAAGAACAACACCTTTGAACATATCCCTGGCACCCCACCCTGACGACGGCAAGAGAGTGCCGCCAAGACGGTGCAATGTCCAGTCGGGCGTCGGTGGGGTCGCTTTCAGAACCAACTAAACCTGTGGGAGCGAGCTTGCTCGCGAAGAGGCCGGTATGAACGACACATAGCCACTGCTCATACCATCGCCTTCGCGAGCAAGCTCGCTCCCACAGGTTTTGTGTTTCAGCTCAGTATCAGCGAACCACGATGCCTTGTTTGGCCATGAACGCCTTGGCCTCGGGAACGGTGTACTCGCCGAAGTGGAAAATGCTCGCGGCCAGCACAGCGCTGGCGTGGCCTTCGATGACGCCGTCAGCCAGATGCTGCAGGTTGCCCACGCCACCCGAGGCGATTACCGGGATGCCCAGCGCGTCGCTGATGGCGCGGGTCACGCCCAGGTCGAAGCCGTTCTTCATGCCATCCTGGTCCATGCTGGTCAGCAGGATCTCGCCAGCGCCCAGGCCTTCCATCTTCTTGGCCCACTCCACCGCATCCAGACCGGTCGGCTTGCGACCGCCATGGGTGAAGATTTCCCAGCGCGGGGTTTCGCCAGGGCCGGACACCTTCTTGGCGTCGATGGCCACGACGATGCACTGCGAACCGAAACGCGCCGCCGCCTCACCCACGAACTCGGGGTTGAACACGGCTGCGGTGTTGATCGAGACCTTGTCGGCACCGGCGTTCAGCAGGTTGCGGATGTCCTGCACGGTACGCACGCCGCCACCCACGGTCAGCGGGATGAACACCTGGCTGGCCATGCGCTCGACGGTGTGCAGCGTGGTGTCGCGGCCATCGACGCTGGCGGTGATGTCGAGAAAGGTAATCTCGTCGGCACCCTGCTCATCGTAACGACGGGCGATCTCGACCGGATCACCGGCATCGCGGATATTCTCGAACTTCACACCCTTGACCACGCGACCGTTGTCGACGTCCAGGCAGGGAATAATACGTTTGGCGAGGGCCATTGGGGGTCAACCTCTGAAATTTGGAACACCTGTAGGAGCGCGCTTGCCCGCGACCACGGAATATCAGTCGCACATCCGGGACTGACACACCGCCATCGCGGGCAAGCGCGCTCCTACAAATCAGACCGCGTACTGGTCGCAGAACGCCTGCGCTTCGGCGACGTCCAGCGTGCCTTCGTAGATCGCACGGCCGGTGATCGCGCCGATGATGCCCGGTGCCTTGGCGTCCAGCAGCGCCTTGATGTCACCCAGGTTGTGGATGCCGCCCGAAGCGATCACCGGGATCCTGGTCGCCGCTGCCAAGGCTGCGGTGAACGGCACGTTGCAGCCTTGCATCATGCCGTCTTTGGCGATGTCGGTGTAGACGATGGCCGAGACGCCGTCGGCTTCGAAACGCTTGGCCAGATCGATCACCTGAACCGAGCTGACTTCAGCCCAGCCGTCGGTGGCAACGAAACCGTCCTTGGCGTCCAGGCCGACGATGACCTTGCCCGGGAATGCGCGGCAGGCTTCGGCGACGAACTCAGGTTCCTTGACCGCCTTGGTGCCGATGATGACGTAGCTCACGCCCGCCATGACGTAGTGCTCGATGGTTTCCAGCGAACGAATGCCGCCGCCGATCTGGATCGGCAGGTTCGGGTAACGCCTGGCGATGGCCGTGACCACCTCACCGTTGACCGGCTGACCTTCGAACGCGCCGTTCAGATCGACCAGATGCAGACGGCGGCAGCCACCGTCGACCCACTTGGCAGCCATGCTGACAGGGTCATCGGAGAACACCGTGGAATCTTCCATGCGGCCCTGGCGCAGGCGCACGCAGGCACCGTCTTTAAGGTCGATAGCGGGGATAATCAGCATGCTTTTTCCTTCGTCAAAAGAGCTGCAAGCTGCAAGCCGTAAGCTGCAAGCAGGCACGCGTAAATCAGTCTTGCAGCTTTAAGCTTGAAGCTTGTCGCTGCCTTTAATTTTTCTCGAGCGCCCAAACGTCGCTTTCGATGCTTTCGAACCGCTCTTTCAAGTGCGCCTGAACATCGAAGATCGCTCGGTTGTAATAGTGCGGGGCAATTTCGCGGGTGAACAATTCAAGGATTTCGGCCGCTTCGAACGAACCCAGGTCCAGCTCGAAGCGATCCTCCATGAACCGCTTGATCTTGTGGCACGCCTCGCTCTCCTGTTCGGGAGTGAGGGTCAGGATCGGCGGCTTGTTCTTCTTGCTCATTACCAGCGACCGTCCCACGCGGCGAAGTTCTGCAGCAATTGCAGGCCATGGGTATGGCTCTTCTCGGGGTGGAACTGCACCGCGAAGCGCGAGCCGTCGGCCAGTGCGGCGGCGAAGTCGCGACCGTAGTGGCCACGTCCGACGATCTGACGAGGGTTCGGCGATTCGATGTAGTAGCTATGTACGAAATAGAACCGCGCCTTGTCAGGAATGCCGTGCCACAGCGGGTGATCCACTGCCTGTGTCACTTCGTTCCAGCCCATGTGCGGGACTTTCAGGTGCTGGCCGTCTTCGTGCAGATCCTTGCCGAAGAAACGCACCTGGCCCGGGAACAGGCCGATGCAATCGACGCCATCGTTCTCTTCGCTGCGGTCCATCAGCGCCTGCATGCCGACGCAGATGCCGAGAAACGGACGGTCCTGGCTGACTTCGCGCACCAGGGAATCGAAGCCCAGACGGCGAATTTCAGCCATGCAATCGCGGATCGCGCCCACACCTGGAAACACGATGCGGTCGGCTTCGCGGATCACGTCGGCGTCGCTGGTGATCAGCACACGGCCAGCGCCCACGTGCTCCAGGGCCTTGGCCACCGAGTGCAGGTTACCCATGCCGTAGTCGATAACTGCAACCGTCTGCATTACAGCACGCCCTTGGTCGAAGGCATTTGCCCTGCCATGCGGTCATCGAGCTCGACGGCCATGCGCAGCGCGCGACCGAACGCCTTGAACACGGTTTCGATCTGGTGGTGGGTGTTGTGGCCGCGCAGGTTGTCGATGTGCAGGGTGACGTTGGCGTGGTTGACGAAGCCCTGGAAGAACTCCTGGAACAGGTCCACGTCGAAGCCGCCCACGGTGGCGCGGGTGTACGGCACGTGCATCTGCAGGCCCGGACGGCCGGAGAAGTCGATCACCACGCGTGACAGCGCTTCATCGAGCGGCACATAGGCGTGGCCGTAGCGACGGATGCCTTTCTTGTCGCCGATGGCCTTGCTGAACGCCTGGCCCAGCGTGATACCGACGTCTTCCACGGTGTGGTGGTCGTCGATTTCAAGGTCGCCTTTGCAATCGAGTTCGATGTCGATCAACCCGTGACGGGCGATCTGGTCGAGCATGTGTTCAAGAAAAGGCACACCGATATTGAATCGGGCCTTTCCGGTGCCATCCAGGTTGATCGAGGCTTTGACCTGGGTCTCCAGGGTGTCGCGCTCGACGAACGCCTTACGTTCGGCCATCACCAGCTCCGCAAAATCATTGGGCGAAAAGGCGGACATTATAGGCGTGTGGAGGGGAAACAGAAACACGAAGCGTGTTATGGGCGACGGAGAGAATCCGCGCGTTACGAAGATATACATGTCTGTACAAACGACTGTAGGAGCGCGCTTGCCCGCGACGGCGGCGTGTCGGTCAACACAGATGCCACAGGGACATCGCCGTCGCGGGCAAGCGCGCTCCTACAGGTCAGGGGTTAGCCACCCCGTAGCAGCACGGCTTGCCGGCGGGAGCGATCTTGCAACCGCCACCGCAAGCAAGCCGAAACCACCGGCTTAGTGGAACAACACCGCAGTCTTCTGCAGAGTGATCCACACGCCCCACGCCAGCGGGATGCCCACTGCCAGCCAGGCCAGAACGGCCAGTGGCTTGGTGCTAGCGTCGGCTTTCCATTCCAGCGAAGTGGTGTGGTCAGCGCCTGCGTCGTGGCCGATGGCCTGTTCAGCCTTCAATTGCTCTTCGCTCATGAAGTACTTGTCCGCCACCGGGCGCACCAGCATGTTGCAGATGAAACCCAGCACCAGCAGGCCGGCCAGGATGTACAGGGTGATGTCGTAGGCATCGGCACGGGCCACGCCGTGGCTCAGCTGATACTCACGCAGGTAGTTCACCAGCACCGGACCCAGCACGCCAGCGGCTGCCCAGGCAGTCAGCAGGCGACCGTGGATCGCGCCAACCATCTGCGTACCGAACAGGTCAGCCAGGTAAGCCGGAACGGTTGCGAAACCACCGCCGTACATCGACAGCACCACACAGAACGCCGCCACGAACAGCGCGACGCTGCCGATGTGGCTCAGGGTCGGTACCGAGGCGTAGAGCAGGAAGCCCAGCGCGAAGAACACGAAGTAGGTGGTCTTGCGGCCGATGTAGTCGGAGAACGACGCCCAGAAGAAACGGCCGCCGATGTTGAACAGGCTCAACAGACCGGTGAAGCCCGCAGCGATGGCCGCGATGGCCGCCAGTTGCGAGGCGTCCAGTTGACCGAAAGCCTGATCGGTGCCCAGCAGCTTGCCGCCGAACACTTCCTGCAACAGTGGCGAAGCCATGCCGAGGATGCCGATACCCGCCGAAACGTTCAGGCACAGTACCAGCCATACCAGACGGAACTGCGGAGTCTTCCAGGCCACGCTCACGTGCACGTGACGGCTGGTGACCATGGAGTTGTTGGCTTTCTTCGCCGGAGCGGTCCAGCCTTCAGGCTTCCAGCCGGTCGGTGGAACGCGGTACAGCAGGGCGCCGCCGATCATGAAGACGAAGTAGATCGCAGCCATGGCCACGAAGCTCTGCCATACGCCGACGCTTTCAGGCGTCGCGAAGTGGCTCATCAGCGCGGTCGCCAGTGGAGCACCCACCATCGCGCCGCCGCCGAAGCCCATGATCGCCATACCGGTGGCCATCCCGCGTTTATCCGGGAACCACTTGATCAGGGTCGAGACCGGCGAAATGTAGCCCAGGCCCAGACCGATACCGCCGATCACGCCCGAACCGATCCACATCAGCCAGATCTGGTGGGTATAGACACCCAGCGCCGAGATCAGCAGACCGCCACACCAGCACAGTGCCGAGACGACACCGGCCTTGCGCGGGCCTGCGTGTTCCAGCCAGCCACCCCAGATCGCTGCCGAGCAGCCCAGGAAGATGAAGAACAGGGTGTAGATCCAGCCGAGCATCGAGATCGGCCAGTCACAGCTGGACGAGAAGATCTGCTCGAAGAAGCCCATGTCCGGCGCGCAGGCGACAGCCGTCTTGATGCCAATTGCCTTGGACAGCGGCAACCAGAACACCGAGAAGCCGTAGGCCATGCCGATACACAGGTGAATTGCCAGCGCAGCCGGCGGAACCATCCAGCGGTTGAACCCGCTTTTGGCAATGATACGTTCTTTGGACAAGAACGCAGGCTGGGCGTTGGATGCACCCAGAGCAGCATTTGAACTCATTGTTTTGCCCCCATTTTTAGTTGTGCCACGCAAGAACTCCGGCAATGCATCTACCACCCCTCTTGACGCCGCAAGCATCGGGAGTTTTATCGGCAGAAAGCCTCATTACGTGACAATTCGACGCAGCGGGCGCTGCGACGGGCGAGAGATTACCACCGCACAGGTGACATAAATCAATTAGCCACTACCTTTTTTATGCCGTTCGTCATCGCTCAAGCCGACCGCCCTCTACAATTGGGTGGAATCACCGGCAGGTAACAGCATAGTGCGCCGGAATCAGTGCACTTCCCCGCTGTCGGATTTTCTGCGTACATTCCCCTGCAACCGCGCAAGGCCGATCAAGGCCCGGCGCCTGCGTGAGAACGCTATACTCGCGGGCTAAATTTTGAACGACACGATTACAAGGACTCGCCCATGAAAGCGTTCGGCAAAATCCTGGGACTATTCATTCTCGGGCTGTTGCTGATCATCGTGGCTCTCGGCTTTGCCTTGACCCATCTGTTTGATCCCAACGACTACAAAGACGAGATTCGTAAACTGGCCCGCGACCGCGCGCACGTCGAGCTGACCCTCAACGGCGACATCGGGTGGAGCCTGTTCCCCTGGCTGGGCCTTGAGCTGCACGACGCCAGCATCGCCACGCTGAACGAGCCGACCAAACCGTTCGCCGACCTCACGATGCTCGGCCTCTCGGTGCGCGTGCTGCCCTTGCTGCGCAAGGAAGTGCAGATGAGTGACGTGCGGGTCGAAGGCCTGAACCTGACCCTGACCCGTGACGAAAACGGCCACGGCAACTGGGAAGACATCGGCAAGGTGCCGCCCAAACCGGTCGATCCGGCCCAGCCTGCGCCCGCCCCGGCGCCCGAGAGCACGGCCGATACCGCCAAGCCGGAACGAACCTGGCAGCCGCTCAAACTGGACATTGACAGCCTGACCGTGAACAACGCCCGGGTCGATTTCAATGACATGCAGAAAGCCCGGCAATTCACCGCCGAAAGCATTCAGCTGAGCACCGGGCCTGTGCATAACGCCACTGACATCCCGGTCAAGCTGACCGCATTCCTGAGCACCAACCAGCCAGTGGTGCGCACCAAGACCGAATTGACCGGCAAGCTGCGCTTCGACCGCGCGCTCAAGCGCTACCAGTTCGATGACATGCGCCTCTCCGGCGAAGCGGCGGGCGATCCGCTGCAGGGCAAGACCCTGACGTTCTCGGCCCAGGGCCAGTTGCTGGCAGACATGACGGCCAACGTTGCCGAGTGGACCAACCTGAAGCTCTCGGCCAACCAGTTGCGCGCCATCGGCGAGCTGCACGTGCGTGACCTGGACAAGGCCCCGCAACTGAGCGGCGGCCTGTCCATCGCCCAGTTCAACCTGCGCGATTTCCTCGACAGCGTCGGCCAACCCGCGCCAGCGCTGGGTGACGGCAGCCTGACCAAACTGGAAATGGTCACCCGACTGGCCGCCAGCCAGAACAGTGTGTCGCTGGATGACCTGACGCTGAAGGTCGATGACAGCACCTTCACCGGCCACGTCGCGGTGGAAGACTTCGCCAAACAGTCGCTGCGCCTGCAACTCAAGGCCGACACTTTCAATGCCGACCGCTATCGTCCGCCGCAAAGCGAGCAGTCGAAAGCTGCCGGCGCTGCGCGCAAGTCCGAAGTCCAGAGCGGCGAAGCCCAGGCACTGGCCGCATCCGGCACCACGCCGCTGCCCAACGAGCCGACTCAGCAAGCCTGGAGCGACGCGCGGCTGCTGCCGATCGAGCGCCTGCGCAAGCTGGATGTGGACGCCGACCTGAACTTCGGCAAGCTGACCATCGAAAAACTGCCGATCCAGAACGCCGTGCTCAAGACCACCGCGCTCGATGGCGTGGTCACGGTGGACAGCCTGCGCGGCGATCTCTACAACGGCAATTTCGAAGTCAAAGGCAACCTCGACGTGCGTCCGGACATGCCGCTGGCGGCCGTGCAGACGCGCATCACCAAGGTGCCGGTGGAGCATTTCATCCAGAGCCAGGGCACCACCCCGCCCCTGCGTGGCCTGCTGAACCTGAACAGCAACGTCACCGCCAAGGGCAACAGTCAGAAAGCGCTGGTCGAAAGCCTCAACGGCACCGCCAGCTTCGCCCTGAACGACGGCGTGTTGGTCAATGCCAACCTCGAACAGCAGTTGTGCCGTGGCATCTCCACGCTCAACCGCAAGACCTTGAGCGGCGAGCCGCGGGGCAAGGACACGCCGTTCCAGCAGTTGAACGGCAACCTGGTGTTCCGCAACGGCGTGGCCAGCAACCCGGACCTGAAAGTCCGCACCCCGGGCCTCACCGTCAACGGCGATGGCGACATCGACCTGCGCGTGATGGGCATGAACTACCGCATCGGCGTCATCATCGAAGGCGACAAGAGCGACATGCCGGACCCGGCCTGCGAGGTGAACCCGCGCTTCGTCGGCATCGAATGGCCGGTCCTGTGCCGTGGCCCGCTGGAACTGGGCGCCAAGGCCTGCCGCCTGGACAACGAAGGCCTGGGCAAGGTCGCCGCGAAAATGGCCGGCGACCGCATTGGCGACAAGATCGACGAAAAACTCGGGGACAAGGTCAGTCCCGAGCTCAAGGATGCGCTCAAGGGATTGTTCAAGCGGTAATCAGCCCCCATCTAAGGGAAAATCGCTGAACGCTTGTAGGAGCGCGCTTGCCCGCGACGGCGGTGTGTCTGTGACATTTGTGGTCATCGACGCACCCCGGTCGCGGGCAAGCGCGCTCCTACCTTGCTTTCATTCGGCTCAAACTCCTGAACACCGGAACCACGATGCAACCCGAGCAGTTCTCCACAGCCGTCCTTGACTGGTACGACCGTCACGGCCGCCACGACCTACCCTGGCAACACGACATCACGCCCTACCGCGTCTGGGTGTCGGAAATCATGCTGCAACAGACCCAGGTCAGCACCGTGCTGGGTTATTTCGACCGCTTCATGGACGCCCTGCCCACCGTCAAGGCGCTGGCCGAGGCGCCGGAAGACGAAGTGCTGCACCTGTGGACCGGCCTTGGCTACTACACTCGTGCCCGCAACCTGCAAAAGGCCGCGAAGATCGTCATGGCCGAGCATGGCGGCGAATTCCCCCGCGATGTCGAAAAGCTCACCGAGCTGCCTGGTATCGGCCTGTCCACCGCAGGCGCGATCGCCAGCATCAGCATGGGCCTGCGCGCGCCGATCCTGGATGGCAACGTCAAACGCGTTCTGGCGCGTTTCACAGCGCAAGAGGGCTACCCGGGGGAGCCCAAGGTCGCGAAACAGATGTGGGCGACCGCCGAGCGGTTCACGCCCCACAGCCGGGTCAATCACTACACTCAAGCGATGATGGACCTGGGCGCCACCCTCTGCACCCGCAGCAAGCCCAGCTGCCTGCTCTGCCCGCTGGAGCGCGGCTGCGAAGCGCACATGCTCGGCCAGGAAACCCGCTACCCGGTGCCCAAGCCGCGCAAGGCCGTGCCGCAGAAGCGCACCCTGATGCCGATGTTCGCCAACCGCGACGGCGAGATCCTGCTTTACCGTCGCCCCTCCACGGGCCTTTGGGGCGGTCTCTGGAGCCTGCCGGAGCTGGACAACTTCGGCGACGTGCAGCACCTGGCCGACCAGCACGCACTGGACGTCGCTGGCCATCAGCCGCTGCCGGGGCTGGTGCACACCTTCAGCCACTTCCAGTTGACCATCGAGCCTTGGCTGGTGCGCGTGCAGCAGACCGCCCATCACGTGGCCGAGGACGACTGGCTCTGGTATAACCTCGCCACCCCGCCGCGCCTGGGGCTGGCCGCCCCGGTGAAGAAGCTGCTGCAAAACGCAGCCGACGTATTGAATGCAGGAGAGTCGCCATGACCCGCACCGTAATGTGCCGCAAGTACAAAGAAGAACTGCCTGGCCTTGAGCGCCCACCCTATCCGGGCGCCAAGGGCGAAGACATCTACAACCACGTCTCGCAGAAAGCCTGGGCCGACTGGCAGAAACACCAGACCCTGCTCATCAACGAGCGCCGCCTGAACATGATGAACGCCGAAGACCGCAAGTTCCTCCAGACCGAGATGGACAAATACCTCTCCGGCGAGGAATACGCCAAGGCCGAAGGCTACGTTCCACCGTCCGAATGACCCCGTTCAGAAGGCGTCAAACGTAAGCGAAGGAAATAATTCGATTTTTTTTCAAAAACTTTCTTGACGACCTCCTGAAAAACACGTTTAATGCGCCCCGTTGCCCAGATAGCTCAGTCGGTAGAGCAGGGGATTGAAAATCCCCGTGTCGGCGGTTCGATTCCGTCTCTGGGCACCAAATACCGAAAAACCCCTGCATCGAAAGATTCAGGGGTTTTTTATTGGGCACGATTCGGCAATTGAATCCGCCGATGCCGGAGCTGGCCCTCTGGACTGAATTTTGTAGGAAGCTTTGGGCTGGAGCGGTAACCACTTCCATCCCTGCCGTCAGACCTGTCTGAATTTCTCAGCCCACCCCGCGAAACGATCCTGCCCGCCGCCATCTGGCCTATAGTCCAGCCATGCGACCCGGCTCTCGGGCCTTCAAATCCGAACCAGGATCAATTGACATCAGATGCAAGCAGAACCTAACGTCGAGCCATCCCAACCAAGGAAGCTATTCATGGCTGCCAGCACAGCAAATGGAGTCGCAGACTACCTTTTGTGGTTTGCCAAAGAGCATGGCGATCTGCTGACCCCCTTGAAACTGCAGAAGCTGATGTTCTACGCAGACGCGTGGCACATGGTCATGCATGAGGGCGAAGAGCTCATAGGCGCACCTTTCGAGGCATGGGTGCATGGCCCGGTCCACCGGGAAACCTATGTCCGGTTCAGCGTGCACAAGTGGAACCCTATACCCTGTGACGCCGAAAAACCGGACCTCCCGGCACAGGTGCAAGCCTTTCTGAACGATGTCTATCGGGTGTTCGGCGGGTTTTCCGCATACGAGCTGGAGCAACTGACTCATCAGGAAGCGCCCTGGAAGACTGCAAGAGGCAATCTCCCCCTTGATGCCAGCTGCACTGCACCTATCGACAAGGCTCTGACCTGCGCCTTCTACACAGAGATGTCGCGCACCGAACACTAAGGAGCAGTGATGAGGGCAGGACGCCTACCCAAGCCGGACTCTCCGATTCGCGCCGGCATCCCTGCCCACCTGAACGAACAATTGCGCAGCAGCACCCCCTTCCAGTTTGCCGTGAGCGCCAATCTCCACGGACGCATCCATGGCTTTTTTGTCGATCACGTATTCTTTGTAGTCTGGCTGGATCCCGATCACTGTCTCTATCCGGGAAGAAAGTGAATACAATATGCGCCCGATAACCCCGGGCCATGAAAATGGCTGCACCAGACAAGGAACTGCCGTCATGGCCTCCCCAGACAAACAGCAAAAGCGCGCCCAGCGGGCCAAAGCCAAGGCCAAGCAAAACCGTTCGGGCAAGGGCAAGCCGAGCACGGTCCATCCGGTGCTCAATCACGCCTTCGTCGATGAGCCGTTCGACGACGTGGCCATCGACCTTTCGACCTTCGACTTCAAGGACATCGAGGAGAACGGCTTCGACCCTGCCGACTTCGACGACCTGTTCGAGGCCATGAAAAAAGGCGAGGCTGTCAGCCTGCTGGCGATGTGCGTGGTGTTCCTGCAATACCCGGTGCTGGAACTGGTCATCGCCGAGGAAGACGAAGAGCCGGCCACCGATTTCATGATGGGGCTGCTGATTACCTATCGCGGTATCTTCCACGACGAAGACGAAGACACAGCCGTGGAATGGATTGGCAGCGATGCCTTCCAGAAAGCCTATGGCGAGGCCTCGCAGATCCTTGAGAAAAAGAACGCCCGGGACACGAACCGTCGCTTCTGACAGATTTTTGATTTACATGACCCGTATCAAGACGGTAGCTTTGCGCCACTACGAGAATGCAATTCCTTCTCACTAAGGCTACCGTTTTGACACATCCCCACTCCCCTTCATCCCAACCGGATGAAGCGAGCCGCTACTCCAAACTCCGAATTGCGCTGCACTGGCTGTCCGCCACCATCATCCTCTGGGCAACTTTCAGTGGCTTTGGCGTGGTGCTGCTGGACCCCAACGATCCGTTTAGGCAATGGGTCGAGTCGTTCAATCCGCAGATCACCAGCCTGTTCATCCCCTTCTTCGCCTGGCGCCTGTGGCTGGCCATCAAGGCACGGCCTTCGCACCCGAGCAGCACGGCACAGGAACGCCTCGCTTCAGCGGCCCACAAGGCGATTTACGCTGCGGTTTCAGGTGTATTGATCACGGGCGTGCTGATGATGAGCCATCCGGTCACGCTGCTGGCGCTTGTGCCGCTGCCTCAGCTGATTCACTCGAAGATCGCGCTCATGCAGCTACATGAACTGCATCACGTGCTGTGCGCGATTCTGGCGGGGTTGGTGGCGCTGCATCTGGCGGCAGTAGTGATGCACCAGGTGCGGGGGCGGTCGGTGCTGGGACGCATGACCGGACGCTGACATCAAACTGTAGGAGCGCGCTTGCCCGCGACCGGGTTGCGTCAGACGCTAAATCCATATCTGAAACACCGCCGTCGCGGGCAAGCGCGCTCCTACAGAGGTGGTTCGAGCCCGCGAAATGCCGCGGGCTCAATCACCCATCAATTCAGCACAACCTTCCCGGCCTTCACGGCCTTGCGGCGGCTCGACACGATCAGGCCGGCAGCCACGACCATGATACTCAGCAGGCCCGTGGCGATGATTTCCATGCGGTGGGCGTCCTGGAACAGCATGATGGTCAGCACGCCAACGATGAACACGATCACCGCCCAGGTCAGGACCGGGAACAGCCACATGCGGAAGGCGATGGTCTGGCCTTCGGCCTCACGTTTGCGGCGCATGCGCAGCTGCGAGACGGCGATCACCAGGTACACCAGCAGTGCGATGGCGCCGGAGCTGGCCAGCAGGAAGTCGAACACGGCAGCCGGGGCGACGTAGTTGGCAAACACGGCAGCGAAGGCCGCTGCGGTGGACAGCATGACCGCCCAGTACGGGGTACCGGCCTTGCTGGTGCGCTGGGAAACAGCTGGTGCATCGCCGCGCTTGCCCAGGGAGAACAGCATGCGCGAAGCGGTGTACAGCGCCGAGTTCAGGCAACTGGTGACCGCGACCAGCACCACGATGTCAACGACCAGCTTGGCGTTCGGAATACCCATCAGGTCGAGCACGGTCTGGTAGGAACCGACCTGAGCCAGACGGCTGTCGTTCCAAGGCACCAGCGCCACGACCAGGAAGATCGAGACCAGGTAGAACAGGCAGATCCGCCAGATCACCGAGTTGGTGGCCTTGGTGATTTGCTCGCTCGGGTTCTTCGATTCGGCCGCCGCGATGGTCACGATCTCGGTGCCCATGAACGAGAACATGGTGGTCAGCATCGCTGCCAGCACTGCGCCCATGCCGTTAGGCAGGAAACCGTTGGTGTCGAACAGGTGGCTCACGCCGCTGACCTGGCTGTTTGGCAGCAGGCCGAACACCGCTGCAACGCCCAGAATCACGAAGCCGATGATCGCCAATACCTTGATCAGCGCAAACCAGAACTCGAACTCGCCGTAGTTCTTCACGCTGAACAGGTTGGTTGCGGTCAGCAGCAGGGTAATCACCAGGGTGAAGACCCAGATCGCCACGTTCGGGAACCACGCATGCAGGATGGTCGCAGCGGCGTTGGCCTCCAGCGGGATCACCAGCACCCAGAACCACCAGTACAGCCAGCCGATGGTGAAACCGGCCCAGTGACCGATGGCACGGTCGGCGTATGTCGAGAACGAGCCGGTATCAGGCGATGCAATCGCCATTTCGGCCAGCATGCGCATTACCAGCACCACCAGCGTACCGGCGGCGGCATAAGCCAGCAGAACAGCCGGGCCCGCTTCCGCGATGGCATGGCCGGAACCCACGAAAAGACCGGCACCGATCACACCCGCAATGGACAGCATGGTGATGTGCCGCGATTTGAGCCCCTGATCGAGGCCCGAAGAGTTTGGGGTACTGCTCATGGAAGCAACCTTTAAGAATTTTTATACGGATCAGGACCGGCCGTGATCGTTCGTAAAAAGATCACAACAGCCCTGTTATTTATTTTTTACGCAAGAATTACGCCAAAATATTTCGTCAGCGACGTCGCCCCCGGATATGCGCGTTTCAGAGGCATTTGGTAAGTATCTGAACGAACTAGCATTTCGCCATTTCTGTAGGAAATGTTACCGAGCGCAACACGATAAAGACGAACGACCGCACCGAAAATACACATCAACCGACAGAAAGCACCAATTCGGCGCACAGATTCGTCCGCTGATAGTGCCGTTGGCCGAAATACCCTTTCCCACGGCGGGTAAAGCTGGCAACATCGCGCCCTTTTTGCGCAGGGCGAGCCCGTTTGTCGTGCGCGGCAAGTACATCGAACACATGAGGTCCCTTAATGGCTGAGGCCACGCCCGCCCTGGAAATCCGCGATCTGCACAAGCGCTACGGCGAACTGGAAGTGCTCAAGGGCATTTCGCTGAGCGCGCGCGATGGCGACGTGATTTCGATTCTGGGCTCATCCGGCTCCGGCAAATCCACGCTGCTGCGCTGCATCAACCTGCTGGAAAACCCGCACAAAGGTGAAATCCTCATCGCGGGCGAATCCTTGAAACTCAAAGCCACGCGCAAGGGTGAACTGATCGCCGCGGACAACCGTCAGATCAATCGCCTGCGCAGCGAGATCGGCTTCGTCTTCCAGAATTTCAACCTGTGGCCGCACATGACCGTGCTCGACAACATCATCGAGGCGCCACGCCGGGTGCTCGGTCAGAGCAAGGCAGAAGCCATCGAAACCGCCGAGGCGCTGCTGGCCAAGGTCGGCATCGCCGACAAGCGCCACGCCTACCCGAACCAGCTCTCGGGCGGCCAGCAACAGCGCGCAGCAATTGCCCGCACCCTGGCGATGCAGCCCAAGGTTATTCTCTTCGACGAGCCAACCTCCGCGCTCGACCCGGAGATGGTGCAGGAAGTGCTCAACGTGATCCGTGGCCTGGCCGAAGAAGGCCGTACCATGCTGATGGTGACCCACGAAATGAATTTTGCCCGGCAGGTGTCCAGCGAAGTGGTCTTCCTGCACCAAGGGCTGGTAGAAGAACAAGGATCGCCGCAACAGGTCTTCGACGACCCGCAATCGGCGCGCTGCAAACAATTCATGTCCAGCAATCGCTAACGGAGCAACATCGATGCAGACCCTGAAACACTTCCTGCTGGCCGCCGTCGCCACCCTGGCCGTGGCTGGCAATGCCTTTGCCGCAGAAACCCTGAAAATGGGCATCGAAGGCGCCTACCCGCCGTTCAACAACAAGGACGCCAGCGGCCAGGTCGTGGGCTTCGACGTCGAGATCGGCAACGCCCTGTGCGCCAAGATGAAAGTCACCTGCGAAGTCGTCACCTCCGACTGGGACGGCATCATCCCGGCCCTGAACGCGCAGAAGTTCGACTTCCTGATCTCCTCGATGTCGATCACCGAGGAGCGCAAGCAGGCGGTGGACTTCACCAACCCGTACTACTCCAACAAGCTGCAGTTCATCGCACCGAAGTCGACCAACCTGGGCGCCAACAACGCCGCCATCAAGGAAGCCCTCAAGGGCAAGACCATCGGTGCCCAGCGCGCGACTCTGTCGGGCACCTGGCTGGAAGACAACTGGGGCGACGACGTGACCGTCAAGCTCTACGACTCCCAGGAAAACGCCTTCCTGGACCTGTCCTCGGGCCGCCTCGACGCCCTGCTGGGTGACAAGTACGCCAGCTACGAGTGGCTGAAAAGCGACGCCGGCAAGAACTATGAATTCAAGGGCGAGCCCATGTTCGGCGACGACAAGATCGGCATCGCCGTGCGCAAGGACGACCCGCTGCGCGAGCGCCTGAACACCGCGCTGAAGGAAATAATCGAAGACGGCACCTACAAGAAGATCAACGACAAGTACTTCCCGTTCAGCATCCTCTGATTCGCCCGACCTGCGCCGTAGCTCTTGAGTGAGCCGCGGCGCGGGTTCTCCTGCCAAGAAGCGTTATGAACCTCGATCTCCACGGATTCGGCCCGGCCCTGGCGGCTGGCATGCTGATGACCATTCAACTTGCGCTGTCCGCCCTGTGCCTGGGTCTCGTTCTCGGCCTGCTCGGCGCGCTGGCGAAAACCTCGTCCAATCGCGCCCTGCAATGGCTCGGTGGCAGCTACTCGACCCTGGTACGCGGCATTCCCGAACTGCTCTGGGTGTTGCTGATCTACTTCGGCACCGTCAACGCCATGCGCGCCATCGGCCACATTTTCGGCATTCCCAATCTGTCGCTCAGCGCTTTTGCCGCAGGTGTCATCGCCCTGGGCCTGTGCTTCGGCGCCTATGCCACCGAAGTGTTTCGCGGCGCCATGCTGTCGATTCCCAAGGGCCATCGAGAAGCCGGCCTGGCACTGGGCCTGTCGCGCCCGCGCATCTTCATCAAGCTGGTGATGCCGCAGATGTGGCGCATCGCGCTGCCGGGGCTGGGCAACCTGTTCATGATTCTGATGAAAGACACCGCGCTGGTGTCCGTGATCGGGCTTGAAGAAGTCATGCGCCACGCGCAGATCGCCGTGACCGGCACCAAAGAGCCATTCACCTTCTATATGGTCGCGGCCTTGATGTACCTCACCATGACCGCACTGTCGATGGTCGGCCTGGCATGGCTGGAGCGTCGCGCATCGACAGGGTTTGCGAGGAGCGCATCATGACCTGGGAATTCACCCTCAAATGGATGCCCAAGCTGCTGCAAGGTGCAACCCTGACGCTGGAACTGGTGGCCATCGCCGTGGTTGCCGGGCTGATCCTGGCGATCCCCATGGGCATCGCTCGCGCATCCCGTAACAACTACGTTCGCGCGCTGCCATATGCCTACATCTTCTTCTTTCGTGGCACACCGCTGCTGGTGCAATTGTTTCTGGTGTACTACGGGCTGGCGCAGTTCGATGTCATCACCCAGGGCCCACTGTGGCCCTACCTGCGCGACCCGTTCTTCTGCGCGGCATTGACCATGACGCTGCACACCACTGCCTACATCGCCGAAATCCTGCGCGGCGCCATCCAGGCCGTGCCGGTGGGTGAAGTCGAAGCAGCCCGCGCACTGGGCATGTCCCGGGCCAAGGCGATGACCTACATCATCCTGCCTCGCGCCGCCCGCATCGGCCTGCCGGCGTACAGCAACGAAGTCATCCTGATGCTCAAGGCCAGCGCCCTGGCCAGCACCGTCACCCTGCTCGACATCACCGGCATGGCCCGCACCATCAACGCCCGCACCTACATGCCCGAGCAAAGCTTCTTCCTGGCCGGCCTGATCTACCTCACTATCTCTTTCGTACTGGTACAGGCCTTCAAACTGCTGGAACGCAAACTGCGAGTAAACGCACTGCAAGGCCGCTAAAAGGTGACCAACAATCCGTAGCAGCACGGCTTGCCGGCGGGAGCGCCCTCCAGACCGCCCCCGCTGGCAAGCCATGCTGCTACAGATGCGTGTCACCGCAACCCTGTAGGAGCTCGCTTGCCCGCGACCTGCCGCAAACCACCCACCCCATCACCACCTGACACCCCAACTCCCTTAAACTCCCCCTACACCCAACACCACCGCCCCCGGCCATGCACCCCACAGACCTGCTCCCCCGCTTCCACGCGCTCGACGCCTTCCTGCTCGCGCACCAGCACCTGTGGCGTCCACGCCCCTTCACCCACCGCCAACTGCCGTGGGAAACACTCCACCCTGCACTATCCACCTGGCTGCGCAACCGCACCCTCGAACAAGCCGAAGCCGCCCACAACCACCCCGAAGACCTCGACGCCCCCGAGCCCTTCGCCCGACTCGCACAGCAATCCAGAACCCTGAGCCAGATCGACCCACTGCCCCACGCCGCGCTGACCCACGTATCCCCACGCATGAGCGTCGACGTCCCCGGCCGCAAGTGGCAACAGATCGAAGCCTTCGCCAGCCGCCTCACCTTCCACCACAGCCCCAGCCCCAGCCACTGGCTCGACTGGTGCTCCGGCAAAGGCCACCTCGGCCGCCGCCTCGCCCACGACGGCCAGGCCCTGACCTGCCTCGAATACGACCCCCATCTGGTCGAAGCCGGCCGCAAGCTCAGCGACAAACTCGGCATCAACGCCCAGCACCTGCACCAAGACGTCATGGCGCAAGACGCCGCCACCCGCCTGACCGCACAGCACACCCCCGTCGCCCTCCACGCCTGCGGCGACCTCCACGTGCGCCTCATGCAACTGGCCAGCGACGCCCACTGCCAACACATGGCCATCGCCCCCTGCTGCTACAACCGCATCGCCAGCGACCACTACCAGCCACTGTCCGCAAACGGCCAGGCATCCGAACTGCACCTAAGCCTCGACGACCTCGCCCTACCCCTCAGCGAAACCGTCACCGCCGGCGCCCGCGTACGCCGCCAGCGCGACACCTCCATGGCCCGCCGCCTGGGGTTCGACATACTGCAACGCCAACTGCGCGGCATCGACGACTACCTGCCCACCCCATCGCTGCCCAGCGCCTGGCTCGACAAACCCTTCGCCGACTACTGCACAGACCTCGCCGAACTCAAACACCTGCCCCCACCCGGCCCACAAGACTGGCCCGCCCTCGAAGCCGCCGGCTGGCAACGCCTGGCCCAGGTGCGCAACCTAGAGCTGCTGCGCAACCTCTTCCGCCGCCCGCTGGAGCTATGGCTCATCCTCGACCGCGCGCTCTACCTACAACAACGTGACTACACAGTCCTCATCGGCATCTTCTGCGACAGCCTGCTCACACCACGAAATCTGCTCATCCTGGCGGAACGAAACTGAGTCACAAACCACACCCCAGCCTGTGGATAACTCTGTTGATGGAATTCCCGCCAACGCAGACAAACCCTGCCTCGCAAACGTTTTAACAAATCGGTCATTTTTTAAACAACTGTTAAATTTGCGCAAAAACAGTAGCTTGCGAACAAATGAGAACGCTTCCACAAATCAACCGCCCGTCCCCCACCCGATGGATCAGTTGTGAATAACGGTAATCGCGATCCGTCATAAGCCCGCCTAAAAAAAGCGAAATTAAGGCTTTACTCGACAGCTCAAATCCCTATAATCAGCGCCCACACGCCGGTATAGCTCAGTTGGTAGAGCAACTGACTTGTAATCAGTAGGTCCCGGGTTCGACTCCTGGTGCCGGCACCATGATTCAGCGAGAGAGGCTCACCGAAAGGTGGGCCTTTTTTGTTTTCAGCGTCGTACGCGCCGATTCAACAACCTACCAAGGGACTGTCTAGGCCTACCCTATGAAAGGCCAGCAAACAGCCTCTCATCTGGGCAGCCATTGCCCTCTCCACCACCTGCTAGTCGGCTACGCCACCCCGCGTTATGACCGCAAACGCCCGCCCGATCCGAGCAAAGCCATCATCGTCGGCTCCATCGCCGAAGACTTTCTATTTCAGCCCCATGGGCTGGTGGTCCAGATCAAGCAACATGGCGGGGAAGGTACCACCCTGCAGTTGAGAACCCTAGGTAGCGAAAACGATCAGACCTCGCGCAACCAATTGGGCAACCTCTACATGCATGAAGTGCCGCCTAGTGAATATGAAGTCACCAACTGGTATTACGTGCACTACGGAGGCCACTCGATGGCGCGTTCAGCCCCGGTGGTGTTCACCGTGCACCTCGGAGAAATCGCCTAAATCGGCGACCTCCACGCCGACGCTCTGCGCTTCTCCCTGGGCAACGTTAACAACGCCGACAAGACCCTGGAAATCCTGGAGCCCAGATACCCCCGATCTTCGACGGCCGGACCATCCTGAACCTGACCGCGAAAAGCGCGTTCGAACCCTGGCCCAGCTCGGATGCCACCGACAACGGCAAAGGCCTATGCAAACTCTGAATCAACCCGGCCGCCCTTCCAGGAAGGGCGGCCCAACGTGACTTCCCGCCTTACAAGGAATGTTCCCCCATGAGACGCCCCAGCGGCCCCGACCTGAAAGCCCTACTCTTCTTTATACCTCCGGCAGAATCCAGCCCGAACCAGGCCACCCTGTACTTCTATCGCAACGCTGCGAACATCGGCGACTCCGTGGCACCCACTATCCACATCGATGGGAAAGCCGTCAGCAGCCTGCCATCCGGCGGCTACTTCAAGACCACGGTTGCTGCTGGCAAACACACCCTCGAATCGACCTCGCCCCCCATCATTACCGGCATGGTGAACAAGGGTTTCGATATCAAGGTCGAGAATGGAAAGGCTTACTTAATCGCCGACTAGGTCGGGGCCTCGGCGCATGACAATGGGCGGACTTTAGGTGAAGTGGATGATGCACGCCTTAGCGGGACTCACGTTCAGTCCCGGTATGCGCTGGTTCCTGAGAAGAGGGCTGTGCGAGGGATTAAGTGGTGCCAGAAGGTGCCTGACCCGGGAATGTGAACGCTGAGGCAACCTAGCGCTGGCTCAGCAGCCCCAAATCGCTCCCTCTCTGATATCGGACGCCCATCTCGGACTTGGCGCCACATGGGACGCGAATGCATGAGCTCGCCCGCGGTATTTTGAGCGATAAGCGCCGGACGAGCCACCAAATCAATGCAGTGGTTGCCGAATCGGCCGAGGAATGGGTTGCAACGAATGATTGTCAAACAAGCGCCGGTCGTCGCGCCTCTGCCTCCACCACCCTCCCAATAACACTGTTCGAGGAGTGGGATCATAAATGTCTAAGTTTACATTTTGTAAGCAAGCGTAAGTCCTGCAAAGTCGCCTCTCTCGATAAATTAACAGGTGTGAATTCTGAACATGCTCAGCATCCATCGCGGGACGAGATTGAGTAGGTTCTGACTGGCAATTCAAGTGGGGACGTTGGTCAAACTGAACATCTAGGTCGAAGGTCGGGTTGGTCAGTATCTGAACCATCGCCCCTTTGCTGCATTGCGCAATCTGGCGCGGTTTGAAATGCGCGCGAGACTGCGATTGAAAGCCGGTCGGGAGTGTATTAGGCAATTCACCTACTTTAACCCGGCTCGACGTGAGTACCTGGACGTGATAGCACGTAGCGTCGAGTCTAGAAAGCTTGCGCCAGCCAGTCAGGAAGAAATCCACTGCTATCGAGACTTCCCCCATTAAAGTTAGTGGAGGATACAACAACCATTCACTCAGGTAGATTTTTTATGAATCATATGATCTGATAGCGATTGGACACTACTCATCACGAGATACGTATGGCTCAAACATCAGAACGCAGCAAAGAAATCATCATTGATCTCGACCTTGGTGACAACAATGCAAATCTTGACGCCCAACAGCTCGTTCAACACGCATGCTATCTAAATCTACAAAATAAAATATCCGGTGACCTTGCCAAAGCCCAGGCCGAGGCTAAAAACAAGAAACTAAGTGTGCGGACAAATGGCTACCCATTTGGAAGTGGTCTCGTTTATTTCGTAGATGGCACCCGGGGCGCTGGAAAGTCTACTTTCCTTCGAAGTGCTTACAATGCCCTCCCCAAGGATCTTGACCCTCAAACCGTTGACTCTCTGGCGTATATTGATCCTAGCCGCATCGAACGCAGCGAAGTCATACTTTTAAGCGTGCTGAAAGCTCTAAAAGAGAAAATGCATACAATCGCCAGAAGAACAAACAGGCTAGATGGAGAACAACTAAACAAAAGCTTTCGAGACGCATTCAAAAAGCTTGCTGGTGGCTTGAGCTTGTTTGCTAAAAGCCACGACCAACTCGAAGATCTAGATGCTGAACTTTTCCTGGAGTGGGGTCTAGAGCGCGCTGGGCACAGTGCTGATCTGCGCGAGAACTTACATGCACTTCTAGATATCACATGCATGGCATTGGAAGTTGATGCATTAGTTTTAGCATTCGATGACGCAGACACCAACTCTCAACACGCAAATAATGTGCTTGAGTGCATTCGTAAGTACTTAGACACTCCACGACTCGTTATCCTAGTCACCGGCGACATTGAACTATATTCACTCATGGTTCGTGATCACTTCTATGAAAGCCTTGGTGAAGCCAAGCACGATCAAACGCCTGAGCGAAGAGAGCAGCGCAACAAAATGGTTGACCACTTGGAAGACCAATATCTTCTCAAGCTATTCCCAATGCACCGCCGGCTTCAATTACGCCCACTCTGGAATCTTTTGAAGAGCAACCCGGAATTATACAAATTAAGCCTCAGCAATTGGGGCGATCACCCGAGAAGAAATCCGGAAACAGTAATTGATGAACTGGTCCAACAAGGACTTCGAATTAAGACTCCGCGAGATCTTGAGCTATATAGAGAATTTCTGCTAAAGCAGCCTCTACGCTCAATTCTTCAAGTCCTGTGTAGATGTGCGCCTTTTCTAGTCACGGGCAGTTCAAATGATCATCAATCCCATGCATGGAACAAAGAGTTGTCCGAAGCATTAAGCGAAAGCCTTCGGGCCCTAGCCCTAGGCAGCCTGTATAAATTTGGGGTCGATGTAGATGCAATATCCGCCCATGAACTTCCCGCGTTGACTAAAGCTGTATTCGACCTTGCGGTTCGGGACGGTGACTTTGACACCGCGGCTTACCTGCGCCCACAGCCTAGCAATGCGGATCTTAAAAACAGCTTCTCTGCGCTCTCGGCAGATGTCACTAGGCTGTGTGCAGAAAAACCCGCCGCTCTTATCGACTACATGTTAGCGGGCCCCGGGAGCGTGGCTCTCTATGGGCAAGTACTCCGGCGGAAGGGCAAAGACCTCAGAACTGGGGATGATGCTCTGGTACTTCGTCAGCAATTTGAGCAATATATGGGAATCGGGCGTAAAGAAGATGCTTTGAACTGGGCCAGGCACGCCGTAACTATTCTCTCGGCGCCGTACGGAGCTAACCCTAATCGAGCCGTTGTGCACGCTGGCATTATAGGTCTCAATAAAGGAAAACCAGACCAAGCACCAAAAGAGGCCGACTCACAGTATAAAACCTGCCTCAGTGTTCTTAAAGGGAGCAGCGACTTACCAGCATTTGCCCTAAGTCTTGTGGACGTGTCGGGTTCTGCGTCACGTACTTATGCCTCAATCTACAATATTCTGGGCCTGATGGGCCGCCTATTAGCACTTGAAGGGGATAACACAAAAAAATATCCTGTACTCAGCGTGCTACCCAAGCCATACCCGCCTTTGAGTGTGTCACGACCGCAATGGGAAAACGACGCAGCAGATGAGGAAGATAGCGAGCAGGATGCTACCGACGATGCAGCGAAATTAGCAACACTTGAAAGATCCGCAAACGAATGGCTTTGCAACACATCGGTTTTACGCGCAAAGCTTAACCCGTCTGCTGTACTCATTGGTAAAATTTGGACGCGCCTGTATTTCAGCTTAGAAAAAGTCTGTGACGCAAACAGGCCTAAAGTTTCTCAAGAAGGAGTTGGAGCAGCCAGCCTTATGGAGTTGTTTGCCCTCTGTGTTATCAATGCATTTTTTGTCGAGGAACAGGATTATCACTTGAGTAGCGCCTCTGGTAGGCTAGCAAATGGCTTCGCACTTGATCGTACGAACCCTCTCACATCCGCCAAGGTTTTTATTGACAAGTTTAAGTCTATCAAAGACAACCTATCGGAATTTCCGCTAACGTATCTAGTAGCAACTTGCCCTTTAATTCTTGGATTGCTGCAAGGTACAGCCAACACCAAAAATTTTGTTGCAGGCCTCATACAGTGCAATGATGATACATATGCGAAACCAGACAACGAGAAAACTGCGACTGCCAAAACAAATGTGGCAGATTTACTTTGTGAAGATTCCGTGTGGAAAAAACTAAATAAGACCTACATTGCCGGCACGAAGTGGAAGAAGGATTCTGAGACGCGCAACGATCAAGAAGAATCTAATAATTAATGAAGGACAATATGCGCGAAGAAGCTGCTTCTGTTATCGCCCTAATTGGCACAAGCCTTCTTGCTAGCCATAAGGTATTGTCACTCGTACGGCATGCGCCTTTCGCCATGCCGCTACCCCCGAATGAGCTGCGAGAGGCGATTTATCTTAGTTATCTCCCTTGGTCGTCACGCTTACCGGACCATGTCTTTGAGCATAGCTTCCAATACCTTATAAGCAATTCAACAACTAACAAGGCGCCATCGCTGTTAATCTCCGCACTACAAGTCATTGGGGACGAGTTTTTAAGATTCCAACACGGAAGACTGCACGTTAAGCAGCAGAAATTCGGAGCATGGCAACAAAGCATAGTTAGCCGCATGACAGGAACTCCCTTGCAGGCTATGGTTCATGTGCTGCAAAAGCCTAGCGACAAGCTAAATCCGGCACAAGATCCAGTCACGAGGGAGGAATATGTTAGTTGGGCAGGCAGACATTCTCCAATTGTAAGCCCATACGATTCTCTAGTTGAGGATTATCTAAATCGCGAAGGCTTACATGAGACGCATCTACATTTAAATGGGAGCACTCATGCAGAAAGCTGCTGGCTACGAGCTTTGCAGGCACCAAAGCAGGAAACTAGAGAGTTCAGTAAAAAATGGAAAAATCGCAGTGGGGCAGATGCGTCGAGGGTCCGTGAATTGGCGCACTCTATCAACCCCGAAATGTCGCCAGCAGTACTATACAGCCAGCTCTTAGTCGCAAGCCGTGTACGCCTATGGCTGGTAGCGGCGGCTACTAATAGCCTGAGTGCTGATATCGCTCTGCCCTATGATTACTCACGATTAACCAAGGAATATGACCAGGAAGATCTGGATCCCTCCGCTTACGACAATCAACTGCAACTGACTAGCAGAAGCTCCACTTTTGATGAGTTAACCTGGATGCAATTGCTTTTACAAAAGCTGACTGCAGAACCAAGCGCTGTGATTGAGCGAATGTTCCATCTCTATCTACTATTACAAAACCAGTATTATCGCCTCTTGGTTCAAAGCGAGGAGCAGTTTGGATTCGATCAATTTCAAAAATTAACATATACAGAATTGCGCGAGCTTGCGGAAACAGACTACCTCCCTCGTTTCTGGGCCATGCATGGTAAGCACGCTGCCGCCAGCAGAACCAATTACTTAGAAGGTCGCTTCGCGCCGAAAGGCACGCTGCGTAAGAACCACAACTTATTGAAAGCGATACTTGGTGGTTATTGGCAATATCTTAATGGCTATATACCTCATAACCACACCCGCAATACTGTTCCACGTAGTCTCGCCGATCTCCTCGCACAGCTTGAAGCTATTTTTCAACAAAAATCGCCACTCGATCGATCGCATCATCGCCTTGCTTTAGTTGTCCACTTCATTAAAAAGCCATGGAAGCCTGGGGCTAAGGCGGGTCCGAATCGCTTTTACGCTCAGCGCGCAGAGCTACAGAACAGTACAAACGTACTTATCGAAACCCTTAATAGATGGCCTAGACTACGCACCTGGATTCGTGGGATAGACGCGGCATCGAATGAGCTTCATGCGCCTCCGGAAGTATTTTCCAGTTGTTATAGAGTGTGCAAGCTCGCCGGCCTAACACACCGGAGCTACCATGTGGGAGAAGACTTTGCTCATCTATTGAGTGGTGTACGTGCAATGTATGATGCTCTAGAACTCCTTGATTTACGGGATGGCGATCGCATAGGCCATGGTACAGCGATGGGCATATCACCAAGATTGTGGCTGGAACGTATGCCAGGACAGCTTGTCATAAAAAAAGGTGACTGGATGTTAGACCTCTTGGGCGCGTGGCGTTTATTACGCACCTTGCCTGAAGCAACCGCTGCTGCGTCTAAAGTTGCGGAAGACCTAACTAAATGTGCTGGAGAGCTTTTCCGCCGAAACATCAGCTGCGCCGAGCTAGAGGCCGCAATGGGGTTTAGACACCTAAATACCCACTATCTAAAAATAGCTCTTGAATCAAAACGATTTGGGGATACCTTACCACTTAACGATATTTGGCACTCCGAAGCAATACGGGTCCAAGAAGCGATGGAAGCTAGCCCACACCACTTGAAGCTCCTGTGGGAGTGGCTCAGTGATGACGACCTTTGCCGGCGAAGCGAATCACTCGAGAATGTCGACGCCGCTTATTTCGATGAGGTGATTTATATAAAACTCCAACAAGCCCTGATGCGCGAAATTTCGCAACGCAATGTGGTGATCGAAACCCTTCCTTCCAGCAATGTAAGAATTAGTCAATACCGCAATTTTAGTGAACACCATTCACTTCGCTGGATGCGTGTGCCCGGCTTTATGGAAATAGGCGATCCCGAAATCATGGTATCACTAGGTTCGGACGACCCGGGAATATTCGCCGGGGATTTAAATGGCGAGTTTTATCAACTTTACGGCGCACTACGCAACCAAGGTATCAGCGACCAGTCCGCTCTAGCTTATTTGGCACCCTTAAATGAACGCGGTCGCGCCTATAGATTCCATGATCCTATTCTAGGGTAGCTTGTTGGCAGCCTGATAGTACTTTAGTGTGTAGGGCCCTAATAACCCTACACATTTATTAAACATAAGTCTGCCCACTCATTCACACGAATCGCTACTATAGCATTCCAATTCCATCACCAACTGCATAAAAAACTGGACCTGAAGCGGAGCGAAACGGCGGCCATGCTGAACGCCACGCAGTCACGGGTTTTGGAGTTGGCGACCGGCAAAATCAATAAATTAATCCCTGATGCGATGTTGGACATGCTGGATCGGCTGGGTTTCCGTACGAGTTTCAGAATGGCTGGCACCAGCAGCGACGAGCGAAGACAACAGACTGAGCGGACCGGATCGCATTCGGCGCGGCTGGAATCTAATCCGCACCTCCGTTTTTGGCATAAAAAAACATCAAAACCGACACATCCCCCCACAAAACAAACCAGATCCTGTAGGACGCGTCTGAAAATTGCCGATATGCTCCCGGACGCGTTGCGGTGCTCTGGATCGAGGAATAGGCTCCTTTCCGTCGCTATTCGGCGACCGGTTTTGACAGGCCGTTCAGAACACACACGCACTGCTCGCTAACACCAATCCGTTGGATGTGTCATGGCGGCTGTACGTGGGGCACACTCGTGTGCGCCAGGTGGGTTCTGCTGGTCTGTCAACCCGCGTACGGCTGCCACCTTCTGATTGACAGCAGAAGGTGAAGGCTCCAATTGGATGGAACCCAAAAATGATCAGATCAACGCCCCACCCTCCCGAAACCCCAGTCACCAAATCCCTCCCCTTCGGCGTCAACTTTGGCAGCCGTAGTCTCTTCAACGTGCAATCCGGCATCCTGGTCGAGGATGCATTAGTGCTGGTCTCCGAATACCTCAACTGCGCCGCCGCGACGGCTTATGAATCTGCCGATAACTCTACGCCTGAGTTTCGGCCCCTCGCCCGGGCGGTGGTGCATCAGATCGAAGCGGCTAAGGCATTGGTTGAGGCGTCTATTGCGGGGTTGGGGGAGGTGCGGGGGGTGGATAAGAAGTCGGGTTGAAGATGAACGGCGAGGGGCGCGCTTGAGAATCGGGTATGGCGCGGCGATTGCGGCGGGTGGTGGGCCGCAATCGCGGGCAAGCGCGCTCCTACGGGGAGCGGTGTTCTCTGGGTTGGGGTCAGCCCATGATTCCTCGCACGATGAAGTACAGCAACGATGGCCCGAGCAGGCAGCCCAGGCCTGTGTGGAAAGTAGCGGTGAGTGCGCCATAAGGCACGAGGCGGCGGTCGGTGGCGGCGAGGCCTGCGGTGACGCCGCTGACGGTGCCGGCCAGGCCGCCGAAGACCATGGCGGAGCGTGGGTTGTCCAGGCCCATCCAGCGGGCGGCCATGGGGGTGCCGACCATGACGAGGATGGCTTTGATGAGGCCGGTGGCGATGGACAGGGCCATGACGTCGGAGCTGGCGCCCAGGGCGGCGCCGGTGACGGGGCCGACGATGTAGGTGACGGCGCCTGCGCCGATGGTGGTGATGCTGACGGCGTCGCGGTAGCCGAAGGCGTAGGCCACGCAGGAGCCGACGATGAAGGGCAGCACGGTGCCGAGGAACAGGGAGAAGGCACCGATCATGCCGGCCTTCTTGGCTTCGGTGGCTTGCACTTCAAAGGCGGTGGCGACGATGGCGAAGTCGCGCAGCATGGCGCCGCCCATCAGGCCAATGCCGGAGAACAGCGCGAGGTCGGCGAGGCCTTTCTGGCCGCCGGTCATGACGCCGCCGATCCAGGCCAGTACCAGGCCGATGACGATGGCGATCGCCGAGCCGTGGATGCGGCCGAAGGTCAGGCGTTTGGAGAGCACCACGGAGATCCACATCACCACGCCGACGACGGCGAATGCGGTGACCAGGCCCTGGCTGATGAGGTCTTTCTGGATGAGATCCCACATATCAGCGGCCTCCTGCTGGGGTTGGCGTGGCGGCGATCACGCTGGCGTGTGGCGCGGTTTCGTCTTGTTCTTTGGGCAGCGGTTCGCCCTTGTTGGTGCGGCTGATGATGGCGATGGTCAGGCCGCAGAGCACCACGGAACCGATGGCGGCGATGACGGCAATCGGGCCGCCCTTGAGCGCGGTCACGACGTTTTGCTGGGCGGCCATGGCGACCACCACGGGGATGTACATGGCGCCCCAGAAGCCGACGCCCATTTCGCAGCCTTCACTCATGCCGCCGCGTTTTTGCATGAACAGGCGGGCGCAGATCAGCAGGATCATGGCGATCCCGACGCCGCCGACGTTGGATTTGACGCCCAGCAGCACGCCGAGCAGATCACCGAGAATCACCCCCGCAAGGGTGCAGATAGCCAGTAACGCGACACCGTAAATAATCATTGTTATTGCCCTCAAATTGCATCGTCGAAGTTGTTGTTTTTGTTCCTTCGAAAGCAGCAGTCGGTCTATGGGTGGCCGGTGCCCTCCTCTCGCGACAGTGCGCTCAGCGTATCCAGCCGGGCACCCTGGAAGGCGACTGCGGATCCTTGTTCGAAGACGCGCCGTGCCAGCCCCGTGAGCACGGTGCCGGGAGGCATTTCAATCTGGAGGCGCACGCCGCGCTCGTAGGCGGTTTGCACGGTGCTGCGCCAGTCGATGACGCGGCTCATGTTGAAGGCCAGGTCGTCGCGTAGTTTGTCGGCGTTGAAGATCGGCCGTGCGGTGCTGCCACTGAGGTAGCGCAGGGTCGGCGCGGCCAGGGTGACTTGGGCGAACGCCTCAGCGAGTTTTTGCGCAGGTGTGTCGAGCAATTCGCAGTGAGACGGCACGCTGACGGCCAAGCGTTTGGCGGCTACGGCGCCTTGCTCATGGGCGAGTGCGGCGACGCTGGCCATGGCCTGATCGCTGCCAGCGATGACGAACTGGTTGTCGGCGTTGATGTTGGCCAGGTACACCGGGGTGGTGGCGCTGTGGGCCTGGGCGATCAGCTGTTCGACGGTGGTCTGGTCCAGGCCGATCAGCGCGGTCATGCCGTAGCCCTTTGGATAAGCCTGTTGCATCAGTTCGCCACGCAGGGCCACCAGCCGCACGGCATCAGCGAAGCTCAGCGCACCGGCGATGACGGCGGCGGGATAAGCGCCGATGGACAGGCCCGCGACGTAGTCCGGGGTGTTGCCCTGGGCCATGAGCAGGCGCGAACAGGCGACGCCAGCGATCAGCAGGCAGAGCTGCACGGCGCGGGTCGATTGCAGCGCCTGTTGGGTGTCGATGGTCAGGACGTCTTGGTTGAGCGCATCGCTCGCTTCGCGCAGGCATTGGGCGATCACGGGGTCGTTCGGCAGCGCGTGCAACATGCGCGCTTGCTGCGCGCCTTGCCCTGGGAACACCCAGAAGCTGCTCATGCTCCGCGCTCCGGAAGGTGCCATGGATTGCTGACCAGCCGTGCGCCGTCGTCGGCCTTGAGCAGCACCTGCCGCGCCGCTCCCGCCCACTCGCGCAGGGCCACGGCGCCGAACGGTGTTTGCAGTTGCAGGTCGATGCGGCAGATGGCGCCGTCCAGTGCTGTAACGAGTTCGGCAGCCTGTTGGCGGCTGAAAAAATGCGGCGTGCGCAGGATCAGGTCCAGGTCGCTGGCCTGATGCAGCACCGGGATGCCGGTCGCCAGTTCGAAACCGGCACTGCCGGCCACGCCCCATGGCAAGCCGAGTTTTTGCATGACGGGATGAATCTGGCGAAGGGCTTCAAGCACGGGCCACTCACTGTCCGTCGCGACATCAATCAACTGTTCGGGCTGCACGCACCGGCTGATGTCGGCGCGTTTCATTACCAGAGCAAAACGCTGATCGCGAGTACGTCCACGCACGCCCACCGCCACGCAGTCGTCAGCGACTAGTGCCCGGCGAACCACCACCGGATGGCCCAGGCCAATCACCTCGGCCACCCACGCTGGCGCATCGGTAGGCAAGGCAGCCACGGGCAGGCCCCACAACAGATCGTGGGGCTGCACTGGCGGGAAGGTGTTCATTACCACTGCGCCCGCAGCAGTTCACGCACTTTGGACGACGCCGAACGATTCGGCGCGCCGAGGCGTGAGCTGAGGTCGTTGGTGCTGCCACGTACGTCTTTGATGGCAGCGAGCAGGCAATCTTGAACACGCGCCAAGTCCGCATCGGCAGGCTGTTCGATCTGGTCAACCGAGAGGGTTTCCCAAAGCAGGCCAAGGCCGCCGTAGCTGTCGATGTCGTAGGCCATCGGCGGGATGGTCGCGGCGAGCTTTTCCAGTTCTTCGACGCTGCGCAATGTCACCCGCGCGGCCGAAGCCTTGCCCATCGCATGAACCATCACGCCGGGGTCGCGCAGGGCGATCAGGCGGTTGGCCTGGTAGCCGTGGGCGAGAAAGGCGCCGGACATGGCCTTGCCCACCAGCAGGCCGATCACCGGATGCCCGGCCAGACGGGCGCGGGCGTAAGCGGCCACCGCACCGGCCAGCGCCTGGTGGATGCCCAGTGCTTCTTCGCGGCGGCCGTAGGCCTGGCTGGGTACGTCGATGATGGCGATCAGCGGACGTTTTTCGGCGTTGTTTCGATCCTGTTCGATGGCGCTGTCCACGGCTTGCGCCAGGCCCCAGCCCTCCAACAAGCCGACTTCGCCATTCTGCGCACGGGGGAAGCGGTTGGCCGGGTCGGCGACGACGGCGAGAAAGCGCACGTCCTGATCGCCGAGTTTGCCGTCGGCGGCTTTCACCGAAACCGGCAGGCCGGGCACTTGGGCAGCGCCTGCGGCCAGTGCGTTGAACCAGTTCAAACCGCGTGTGGAATACGAGCTCATGGCTGTTCTCCTTGGTACAGGCTGCGCACAGTGGCGGGGTCGATCTGAGTGGCGGTGTCCACTTGCGCCAGGCGCTTGAGAAAACTCGCGTACTGGCCGCTGCGCTCCTGCTCGGGCTTGCCTTTGCTCAGCAGGTCTTCCACTTGCCGGGCGATGGCCTTGATGTCATCGGGGACGTAGGCGTCTACCAGGCCGCTGGCGAAGCGCTGTTCGCCGCCGGTGATGCTCCAGATGAAGGGCCGGTCGCGGGAGTCGTACTCTTCGATGCCCGCTTCCTGCTCGATCACCTGCGGGCCATTCAGGCCAAGGCGTGCTTCCTGGGTGACCACCAGATAGCTGCACAAACCGGCCGCAATCGACATGCCGCCAAAGCAGCCAACGCTGCCCGCCACCACGCCGATGACCGGCTGATAACGGCGCAGATCGACGATAGCCGCGTGGATTTCAGCGATGGCGGCCAGGCCCAGATTCGCCTCCTGCAAACGCACGCCGCCTGTTTCCAGCAGCAGTACGGCGGCGGTCGGAGTGCCCTTACGGTTGTCTTCGGCGGCAAGCTCCAGCGCGCCGGCCATTTTCGCACCGCCGACTTCGCCCATGCTGCCGCCCTGAAAGGCGCCTTCGATGGCGCACACCACCACTGGCTGACCGCCGATGGCGCCTTTGGCGACGACTACGCCGTCATCGGCCTGGGGCACGACGCCCTGTTTCGGCAGCCAGGGGGACGTCATGCGGGCGAACGGGTCGATCAGTTCGCGAAAGGTGCCTGCGTCCAGCAGTGCCTTGGCGCGCTGGCGGGCGCCGAGTTCGATGAAGCTGTGCTGTTGCAGCAAGCGTGCGCTGTCAGTCATGGCCGATCTCCTCGAAGCCCTGTTCCAGCCGCAGCCGGACCACGCCGGGGGTGGCGCCGAAATCGTGAATGTCGATGCTCAGGGCGGGCGGCGTCTGTTCGCTGAACATGCGTTCGAACAGGTGCTGCCAGCGCGCCGAACTGCCGTTGACCGAGGTCACGACGTTGATCGTCAGCTTGCCGGGCAGGCCGGGTTCGAGCATCACTTCCAGATCGCCCGAGCCGACACAGCCCACCAGTGCGCGGCCCAGTGGAGGCTGGCCGGCGGGGAATTCAAATGACAGGGTTTCCATGGTCAGACAGTCCTCGCGTCATTGCCGAGCGCAGGCTCCAGGCAATCGATGAACAGGGTGGCGGCGAGCAGGTCGGCGGCGCCACCGGGAGATGCATTGAGGCCCAGCAGTTGCTGATCCAGCTCGTGCAGGGCGCGACGGCCACTGAGGGTCGCGCTGCCACCGGCGCTCAATACACGTTGCGCGCCGCTTTGCATGGCGTGCAGGCCTTGTTCGCCTGCGCGGTACAGCACGCAGGTGTCCGACAGCGTGGTCATGATCGCCAGCAGCGCGTCGAGCCGGGCGTTCTGTTCGCCGTGGCCGGCCTTGCGGCTGCGCAGCAGTTGCGGCAGGGCCTGTTGAGTGACGGCGGGAAAGCCCATCTGCGCTTGCTCTTTGGCACCCATCGCGCCGTATTGGCGAGCGACCTGTGCGCCATGGCTGTTGCTGGCCGGTTGCTGACGATCTTCGATCAGCGCCAGGCAGGCGGCACGCAGGCCGAGCCCGGCAGCGGACAGGTCCGCAGGGTCCAGCGCAGCAGCCGTCACCAGCAGCCCAAGGGCCCAGATCGCGCCGCGATGGGTGTTTACGCCGCCGGTGGTGCGCATCATCGCCGCTTCGCCTTCGCGACCGATGCGGCCAATCGCTTCGCGCAGTGGCTGGTTGATTTCGCCGATGTCGATGGCGACCTCGGCCATTTCCTTGAACGCAGGCCACAGGGACAGGGCCGAGGCGTGCATCAGGCCCAGGTGCAGGTCCTTGTGCGCGCCGCTGCTGCGACGGTCCACCAGCGCAGGTTTGGGCGAGAGGTCGGCCTCGTCGATCAGCGCATCCACGGCAAGGTCCGCCAGCCGTTCAGCCAGGGGCAAGGCCCGAGGCGCTTGGGTGAAAGCCAGATTGAGTGCGTGCATCACCAGCTCCTGAATTTGGCAGGCGGGTTGTACAAGCCACCGGACCATTCGACCAGTTCGGCGATGCTCTTGGCGGCCAGCAATTCACGGCTGGCGTCGGTGCGGCGAATTCCTAAGTCTTCGGGCAGCGCGATCAGCCCTTCGCGGCGCATGCGGGCGGTGTCCTTGGGGTTGTGGCGCAGGCCGATGGCGGTCACACCCGCGACGGCGGCGATCATGGCCTGGCGCTCTTCCAGGCTGCGCGCCTTGTAGAGGTAGGCGATGCCTTCTTCGGTCAGCAGGTGAGTGACGTCGTCGCCGTAGACCATGATCGGCGCCAGCGGCATGCCGCTTTTCTTCGCCACGTCGATGGCGTCCAGGGTCTCGACGAAAGTGGGTTTGCCGCCTTCCTGAAAGGTTTCGACCATCTGCACCACGAGTTTTTTGCCGCGCTCCAGATAGGCGTCGGTGTCCGGGTTTTGCTGGCGCATGTCCAGCCAGGCCGGAGTGCTGTGACGGCGGCCGCGAGGGTCATGGCCCATGTTTGGCGCGCCGCCGAAACCGGCCAGGCGCCCGCGAGTGACGGTGGACGAATGGCCGTCGCCGTCCACTTGCAGCGTGGCGCCGATGAACAGGTCCACGGCGTACTGACCGGCCAACTGGCACATCATGCGGTTGGAGCGCATCGAGCCATCGCGCCCGGTGAAGAACACGTCGGTCCGCGCCGCGATGTAGTTCTCCATGCCCAATTCGGTGCCGAAGCAATGCACGCTTTCCACCCAGCCGCTTTCGATGGCGGGGATGAGGGTCGGGTGCGGGTTGAGGGTCCAGTTGCGGCAGATCTTGCCCTTGAGCCCGAGGGATTCGCCGTAGGTCGGCAGGATCAGTTCGATGGCGGCGGTGTTGAAGCCGATGCCGTGGTTCAGCGACTGGACGTTGTGTTTCTCGTAGATGCCGCGGATCGCCATCATCGCCATCAGCACGTGGACCGGCTTGATGTGGCGCGGGTCGCGGGTGAACAGCGGTTCGATGTAGAAGGGTTTGTCGGCGACCACCACGAAGTCGACCCAGGAGGCCGGGATGTCCACCCGTGGCAGGTCGCTGACATCGTCTACCAGTTCGTTGACCTGGACAATGACGATGCCGTCGCTGAAGGCCGCAGGTTCGATGAGCGCGGGGGTGTCTTCGGTGCTGGCGCCGGTATAGATGTTACCGGCGCGGTCAGCCTTGAAGCCGGCGGACAGCACGACGTTGGGAATCAGGTCCACCAACAGCCGCGAATACAGCTCGATGTAGGTGTGAATCGCGCCGATTTCCAGCAGGCCGTCTTCCAGCAACTGGCTGATGCGCAGGCTTTGCGTACCGGCGAAAGAGAAATCGAGCTTGCGGGCGATGCCGCGTTCGAACAGGTCCAGGTGCTCGGCGCGGCCGACGCTGGGCATGATCATGTGCAGGTCATGGAGTTTGCCGGGATCGGCCTTGACCAGCGAACGGGAGAGGAAATCCGCCTGTTTCTGGTTGTTGCCTTCAAGCACCACGCGATCACCAGGCGCAATCAACGCCTCCAGGGCCGCGACGATCTTGTCGGTGGGCAGTACCACGCCATCGGCGAGGGAACGCACTTGCTCGAGCCGCCGCTGCTTCTCGCTGCGACGACGCGACCAGCGCGGGTCAAGTGTTGTTGTAGTCATGCTGACTCCACGGGGGTTCGCTGTCGTGGGTCACATTAGAAGGTCTGGGGGCGGGGTATCAATCAAGCTTGGGGTTCAATCGTTACTATCAGAGTAATGGTTGCCCCTTCACGCCGCTCCCCAATCGATCTGGTAGCGTGTGCTGCGCCCTCCTCCGGGAAGCCTCTCCAGACAGCCCTTCTCCAGCAGATCGGACAGATGCCGGGTCGCCGTGGCCTTACTGACCTTCGCCACCGCCTGATACTGAGCCGCACTTATCCCGCCCTCGAATCCCGCGCCGGGTTTTTCGGACAGCAGATCGCCATTGAGCAGACGGTTGAGCACCTTGATCTGCTCGGCAGACAGGCCATCATCACGGTGGGCCTGCCAGAATCGCGCCTTGGCGAGCACCCGGTCCATGCGCTGCATGGCCTGCTCCAGCGTGCGCAGCAGGGTCTGCAGAAACCACGCAAGCCAGGGCGTCAGATCCAGGCCGCCGCGCTGGGTACTTTCGAGTATCTGGTAGTAGCCCTGACGGTTACTGAGGATGCTGGCTGACATCGCGTAGAAGCGAATGGCCTGGCTTTCGCCCTGGGCCAGCGCCAGATCGGTGATCGCGCGGGTCAGGCGGCCATTGCCGTCGTCGAACGGGTGCAGGGTGACAAACCAGAAATGCGCGATGCCCGCTCGAAGCAAAGGGTCCAGCGTCACGTCGGCGGCTCTGGCGTTGAACCAGGAGAAGAAGTCATCAAGCTGTTTTTCCAGCCCTTCCCGGGGTGGCGCCTCGAAATGCACCACTGGCCGGTCCAGCCGCCCCGAGACCACCTGCATGGGCTCGTTGCCCCGTAGCATCCCGACCTGAACCCGCTTGGCCAGCAACGATTCGGTTTCCGGAAACAACAGGCGGTGCCAGTACATCAGCCGCTCGAAGGTCAATGGCGCCTGAAACTGCTGAGTGGCATCGAGCATCAACTCGGCCAGCCCTTCGCTGCGCGGAGTTACACCGTCATCAGCGGCGAGGCCCAGCCTTTTCGCCAGCGAGGAGCGGACGGAGCCGACATTCAGTTGCTCACCTTCGATGGCCGATGAGGTAATGACGTTCTGCAGAAGTGCATCGAGCTCGGTATGCACGGTGGCATCGCCGCCCGAGGCGCCGATCATTCCCAACAAACGGCCCTGCGCCTGGGTACACGCCCGCAATAAAGGCGCGAGCGGCTCGACATCCCAGTGGAAGGATGGCCAATTGCGGTGTTGCCAGATCCATTCGAGCGGTTGATTCACAGCGAGCCTCGTGAAGAAATGAGCCGAATAGGGGCTTTATTCGGCTCACACTATGAGCCGAATATGCGATTTATTCGGCTCATAGTCCAGCAGAGATGCGCCTGTGTGGTGGTACATATGTATTCATCAGAGCTTCGTGCGCCCCTTCGCGCCAGCACAAGACAAACGTCGCGCAGCCCCCACTGCACCAAACCCTACCCCCAAACAAAAACGCCCCGATCTCTCGACCGGGGCGTCTGCACAACTTCAGCTCAACAGCCGCTCAACATCAGAAAACGTTGATCGGGTAGTCGATGAAGATACGGGTTTCGTTACCCTGGCGGTTGTACTGGTCGGCGTTGTTCGACACGCGCAGGATGGAGTTGCGCAGGCGCACCGACAGGTCTTTGGCCGGGCCGCTCTGTACCACGTAGGTCAGCTGGCTGAACCACTCGCGCTCTTCGCCACGGCCACGGTCGCTGCCGTCGTCGATGTTGTCGCCGCGTACGTAGGCGATCTTGTAGCTCAGGCCCGGGGTGACGACGCTGGACAGGTTCACGCCGTAACCCAGCTGCCAGGAGCGCTCGTCCTTGCCGTTGAAGTCGGACCAGTAGGAGTTGGCCAGGTAGATGGTGTTGCCGCCATCGCTGTAGCCGCCGTTGCTGCGATAGCCACCGTAGTTGTAGCCGGTTTCGCCGGTGCTGCGCTGGTGCGCGATGGTGAACGAGTGGATGCCGGTGGCCCAGGTAGCGGCCAGGCTCCAGATCTTGTTGTCGCGTGCGTCGTCGGCAGCGATGTCCTTGTCCATCTTGGTCTTGTAGCCGTTGAAGTCCAGGGTCAGGGACTGATCCTGTGGCAAGGCGAAGACGTAGTTCAGGTTCAGGTACTGCTTCTTGAGCGTGTCTTCGTCGTCGGACGCATAGAACGCGCCGCTGAAGGCGTCGGTGAACTTGTAGCTGGCACCATAGACGTTGATGCTCTTCAGGTCGCCACTGTCGCGGCCCTCGGCGCTCTTGCGGGTCTGGGCGGTGAAGCGGCCGGCGACCAGAGTCAGGTCCTTGATCTCTTTGGAAGTGATCAGGGTACCGGTGTAGCTTTCAGGCAGCAGGCGCACGTTGTCGTAACTGAGCACCGGCAGCTCCGGCATCATGTCGCCGTATTTCAGCTCGGTGTTGGAGATGCGGAACTTGACCGCGCCGCCGAAGCGCGACAGGTCATCGGCAGGGTTGCCGCTGCTGTCCTGCTTGAAGAAGTCGATGCCACCGGCGCCGCTCTTGCCCTTGCCGCCGTCCAGACGCACAGCGTACAGGCCGAATGCATCGACACCCACACCTACGGTGCCCTGGGTGAAACCGGACGAATAGTTGGCCATGAATGCCTGGCCCCACTCGGCGCGGTCGGCGTTGTCTACGCCCGGGCCGCCGTGGTTCTTGTAGTCACGGTTGATGTAGGCGTTACGCAGGTTGACCTTCAGGCTGCTGTCTTCGACAAAGCCCTTGGAGTCCGCTTGCCCGTCTGCCATCGCGTGGGTGGCAGCCAGAATGCCCAGGGTGAGCAGGCCGATACGCTGTTTCATCTTGTTGTCCTTGTGTGCAGATTAATCGCGCGCTGTGGCAATACCCGGACAGGTAATCGCGTCTCTCGAGACCGATGACAGTCCCGAAAGCCCGCACGAAATCATCGCAGTGGACTACTGATGCACGTACATGGCGCTTGGCCACAGGCGGTGGAGGCGCGAATGCTATCCGCGGCATAGAAGGGTGTCAATTTGATGAAACCCAAACTGATAAACGGGTTCGCCTCTTCGTCATCCGAAGAGGCGTGTCCATCAGCTGTCGAGAATACCTACCAGCGCGTCGATTTCCGCGTCGTTCATCAACCCGTAGGGGTAACGCTGGATCAGCATAGTCCGGTATTCCTGCGCCTGACTCTGCGTTTTTGGAGCCTGGGTTATCCGTAACCAGTCCGCCATCATCTGCCGTGCTTCACTGCTCGCAGACAAACCTCGAGTCACTGATGACTCATGACCTGCGTTCATAGGGATAACCTCTTGTGTCTTGAGCCGCGAAATCTACGGTACTTTTGTTACAGACGAACGAATCAGGTAACCGTTTAAGTAACCTTCGGACACTTTCGTGTGGGTAAACGAGAAAACGCCACCCACAAAAAAGCCCATCGTTCGACAGGCTTCGTTGCGAGCAAGAAGTGAACCAACTCAGGGGCGATGAGGCGCCGGCTGTTGCTGGGTCAGGCAGTGGATATTGCCGCCACCGAGCAGCAACTCACGGCCCGGCACCATGACCACTTCGTGTTCCGGGAACAGGCGCTGCAGGATCTGGCGCGCGGTTTCGTCCAGCGGGTCGTCGAAGCTCGGGGCAATGATGCCGCCGTTGACGATCAGGAAGTTCACGTAGGAGCCGGCCAGACGCACCGACGGGTCGCGTTCTTGGCTGCCGTGCACCTGATCGACGCCAGCACACTCTTCCTCGGTGGCGAACAGCGGCCCCGGGATCGGCATCTTGTGCACGATGAACGGACGCCCCTTGGCGTCCCGTGCGTTTTCCAGCACGGCCATGGCCGCCTGACAGCGCGGGTAGTTGGGGTCTTGCGGATCGTCGGTCCAGGCCAGCAGGACTTCGCCCGGACGCACATAGCAGCAGAAGTTATCCACATGGCCATCGGTTTCGTCGTTAAACAGGCCATCCGGCAGCCAGATGACGGTGTCCACCGACAGGTGATCGCGCAGAACCGCTTCGATCTCTTCGCGGGACAGGTGCGGGTTGCGGTTGCGGTTGAGCAGGCACTCTTCGGTGGTGATCAGGGTGCCTTCGCCATCGACATGGATCGAGCCGCCTTCCAGCACGAAGCCTTCGGTGACGTAACGCGGGCAGCGTTCGATTTCCAGCACCTTGCTGGCCAGCGCCGAGTCCAGGTTCCATGGCGAATACAGGCCACCGTTGAAACCGCCCCAGGCGTTGAAATCCCAATCCACGCCACGCACTTCGCCCTGGTCGTTGATGACAAAGGTCGGGCCGGTGTCACGCACCCAGGCGTCGTCGTTGCTGATTTCGACCACACGAATGTTCGGCACGTCCAGGCGGGCGCGAGCGTTGTCGTATTGCGCAGCGGAGACGGCCACGGTCACAGGCTCGAAACGGGCAATGGCCTTGGCCACCGCGACGTGAGCGGACTGCACCGGCTTGCCGCCCAGGCGCCAGTTGTCCGGACGCTCAGGCCAGACCATCCAGGTCTGGGTCTGCGGTGCCCATTCGGCGGGCATGTAGAAGCCATCGGCGCGCGGGATGCTGCTGAGTGTGGTCATGTTTCAGGACTCCAGTTCGTCAGGGCCTGCGCTATGAACCAGCACGCCCGCTTCAGTTTGATCGCCAATCACCATAGCAGACACGCCATGACAATCTGGACGCCTTTATAGCCGATAAAAATCGGTTACAAAAGCCTGGCCTTGCGGATGCCGCAAATAATCCCGACCAGAAACCGATATAAATCGATATTAAATGCCCCCCGTAGCAGCACGGCTTGCTGGCGGGAGCGATCTCAAGTACGCCCCCGCCGGCAAGCCGTGCTGCTACGGGCGAGAAAACCCGGGTTATCCCTCAAGCTCGCTCAGCACCTTCGAAACGTTATCGACGAAGAAATCCACGCTGCGTCGGGTGGTGACCATCGGGGGCTTGATCTTGAGGATGTTCAGGTAATCCCCGGTGGGCTGCATGAAAATGCCCAGCTCGCGCAGGCGGTCGCACAGGTAGGCGGTTTCTTCGGTGGCAGGCTCCAGGGTCTGGCGATTGCGCACCAGTTCCAGACCCAGATAGAAGCCCGATCCATGGGCCGCGCCCACCAACGGGTGTTTATCGATCAGCGCGAGCAGCCGCTCCTTGAAATGGCCGCCAACCACCTGAGCGTTTTCCCACAGCTTCTCTTCCTCCATGACGTCCAGCACCGCCATGCCGATCCTGCAACTCACGGGGCTGCCGCCTGACGAGGAGAAGAAATAGCCCTCTGCCTCCAGCGCCTCGGCGATCTCGCGGCGGGTAATCACTGCGCCCAACGGATGGCCGTTGCCCATGCCCTTGGCCATGGTAATGATGTCCGGCACCACGCCCTGCTCTTCGAAGCCCCAGAAGTAATGCCCCAGGCGGCCATAACCGACCTGCACCTCGTCGGCGATGCACACCCCGCCCTGGGCACGCACCTTCTGGTAGACCTGCTGCAAGTAGCCCGGCGGCAGGGAGATGCCGCCCGCATTGCCATACACCGGCTCGCAGATGAAACCGGCCAGTTGCCGACCTTGTTCGGCCAGGCGCGCCAGATGGGCATCGACGCTTTGCAGGTAGAACGGCGTGCTGTCCGCGCCCCTCGCTTCGCCCCGATACGTATTCGGCGCGACCACCGGATGCACCCAGTCAGGCCGGGTGCTGAGGGCTTGCGGGTTATCGGCGATGGAGGTCGAGATGGCATCGGTGGCCACCGACCAGCCGTGATACGCCTCCAACACACTCAGGACATCGCGCCCGCCGCTGTAGGCCCAGGCCAGGCGAATCGCCAGATCATTCGCCTCGGTGCCGCTGTTGACCAGAAACACCCGGTCCATGCCCTCAGGTGCGAGCTTGAGCAGGCGCTCGGAAAACTCGGCAATGGCCGCGTAGTGAAAGCGCGAGTTGGTGTTGAGCATCGACCATTGCCTGGCCGCCACCTGCACCATGCGCGGGTGACCATGGCCGAGCACTGCCACGTTGTTGAGCATGTCCAGATAGGACCGGCCCTGCATGTCGATCAGATGGTTGCGCCAGCCACGCTCGATCTGCGGCGGCGCCTGGTAGTAGTGCTTCTGCGAACGGGCGAAGCTGGCATCACGGCGCGCCAGCAGTTCGGCAGCGTTTTCAGCGCCGGGGGCGTCGCAATCGAACCCCAGCAGCGCCTTGGGCGATGGGCACAAGGCCTGCCATGCCACTGCCCGGGAAGGCGTGGTGAACAACGGCGGGCTGACGTCCGGTTCGCTGCACAGTTGCACGATCAGCGAGCCGCCCCCCTGCCCGATCACATCGCCAGCGGCAAACTGCACGCCTGAATCGAAGTCTGAACGCACGCCCCACAGTCGCAGGTTCATGTCGCTGCCGACCAGCACCAGCGCGCCATCGGCGGTATGCCGCAAGGCCCCGTGAAAAGGTGCGTGCACTGCAATGCCATAGGGAATGACCAGTTCGACATGCAGGGCGAAAGTGTCCGGTTCGCGGGCGCTGTCAGGCAACGTCCGGGACAACCGGTATTCACCGTAGCGGCTGGCCGCCAGCCCGTGGGCCCGGGCGGCGTCCTTGAGCAGTTGCTCGTCGATCCCGCTCTGCTCCCAGTTGCCCGCCTCGAAATGCTCGCTGAGCACGCCCAGGTCCACAGAGGTAAAGGCCTGGCCATTCAAACCGGGCAACAGCGGCGCGAAGGAATGCTCCTCGCCAGCAGTGTCCAGTTGGCCCACTGCGTTGAAAATCGCCGCCTCCATCAGCGCCATCGGCACGGAGGTCGCTACGTCGAAGATGTTCCACTCGCTGGCCAGGTTCGCCTGGATATAGGCATTGTCCGGCTCGATGCTGGCCTGCTGCTCGCTGCTGAGCACCAGCACCGCCGAACGCGCGACGATCAGCGGCCACAGGGCCTGCAACTCCTGGGGCTGCAACGGGTTGATCGCGTGGTACGCCTGGATCGCCGACAGGATGTAGAGCGGATCGCCCTGGGCATGGTGCAGCAGCGCGGCACAGGTCACCGACAGATCGGCGATGCGCCAGGTGCTGACCAGATCGCCAAAATCGATCAGGCCCTGCAATTGCCACATATGATGGGCATCACGATCCCAGACCACGTTGTATTCGGTGATGTCCATGTGGATCGCCTGTATCGGCAACCCCGCAACCAGCGGTACCAGGCGGGCATGGGCCTGCTCAGCGGCCTGGGCGATGCAGGCTCGCTTGTCGGCGTCCTCGATGACCGGCAGCAGATGCCTGACCAGCGCGCTGGCATGGCGCGGGTCCCATTGAAGGATGCGCTCGAGCCCGGGATGCCGGAAGTCGGCCAGCGCGACATCGACCCGCGCGCACAACTGCGCCAGCCCCGCCACCACTGGCTGGCTCAGATGCTCGACGTGAGCCAGCGACTGCCCTTCGATGAACTCCAGCAGGCGCACATGCACCGGGTGGCCTTCCACCTCGGTCGACAGCAGGTCCTGGCCGTTGAGGGCGGTGATCACCTGCGGTACGCGAATGCCTGGCACATCGGCCAGATGGCGCAGGGCTGCATGTTGTGCGGCAAGCTCGGTGGTCGAGTAATCGCCATGGCAGATCTTCAATACGAAGCGCCGGCCTTCACCGCCATCAACCCGAAAGTTGCGATCCTGATGGCTGCCCAGCTCCTTGAGCGCGCCCGTCAGCCCGTAATGCGTCGAGAGCAATCGGGCTGCCTGATCGGTGCTGATGTCCGGGCAAGGCAGGCTGGATCGACGAATCAGAGTGGCGAGCGGCATGGCAGGGATCCGTTGGGCAGGAAGGGATGAGCAATATCGCCAGTAGACGTGTATATAGGCAAGCCCGGCCGAACGGTCATAAAGAAAATCCCGAAACGATCGATAGATAGCGCATCCGTTACACTGATGAAACACTTGCGGCGGTTTTATGACGCTTACAGCGCTCGGCAATCAATTAATTTCATGGCCTGCGGGCCGATTGTGCCTTGCGCGCGTCACCGCAGCACCACAAGCTATGCTTCGTTATCTTGACGTCCATCCAGGGAAGAAGGTTTGGCTATGCGAATACTTGTCACCGGTGGCGCCGGTTTTATCGGTTCGGCGCTGATCCGCCATTTGATCAACAACACCGACCATGAAGTACTGAATCTCGACAAACTGACGTACGCAGGCAACCTCGAATCGCTGCAAAGTATCGTCACTAATACACGTTACGAGTTCGTGCAGCTGGACATCGTCGACCAGTCCGCCGTGAGCGCCGTTCTGGAGCGCTTCAAGCCGGACGCGATCATGCACCTGGCGGCTGAATCCCACGTAGACCGTTCCATCGACGGTCCGTCGGCGTTCATCCAGACCAACATCGTCGGCACCTACAGCCTGCTGGAAGCCACCCGTGCCTATTGGCAGGGCCTTGGGGATGCCGAGCGCGCGGCTTTCCGTTTCCACCACATCTCCACCGATGAGGTGTACGGCGACCTGCACGGCGTGGACGACCTGTTCACCGAAACCACGCCCTATGCGCCCAGCTCGCCCTACTCGGCCAGCAAGGCGGCTTCGGACCATCTGGTTCGCGCCTGGCAGCGCACTTACGGCCTGCCGGTGGTGGTCACCAACTGCTCGAACAACTACGGGCCGTTCCACTTCCCGGAAAAACTCATTCCGCTGGTGATCCTCAACGCCCTGGCCGGCAAACCGCTGCCGGTGTATGGCAACGGGTTGCAAGTGCGTGACTGGCTGTTCGTCGAGGACCATGCGCGTGCATTGTTCAAGGTCGTGACCGAAGGCAAGGTCGGCGAAACCTACAACATTGGCGGGCACAACGAGCAGAAGAACATCGACGTGGTGCGCGGTATCTGCGCCCTGCTCGAAGAGCTCGCCCCGGAACAGCGCAAGGGGGTGGCCAACTACGCCGACCTGATTACCTACGTCACCGACCGCCCCGGCCACGATATGCGTTACGCCATCGACGCCAGCAAGATCGAGCGCGAGCTTGGCTGGACCCCCGAAGAAACCTTCGAGTCGGGCCTGCGCAAGACCGTGCAGTGGTACCTGGACAATCTGGAATGGTGCCGCAACGTTCAGGACGGCAGCTATCAGGGCGAACGCCTCGGCACTCACGTAAAGGATCTGATCGCATGACCAAAGGAATCGTACTGGCCGGTGGCTCCGGCACGCGCCTGCACCCCATCACGCTCGGGGTTTCCAAGCAGCTGCTGCCGATCTACGACAAACCGATGATCTACTACCCGATTTCGGTGCTGATGCTGGCCGGCATCCAGGAGATCCTCGTCATCTCCACCCCGCAGGACTTGCCGCAATACCGCGCCCTGCTCGGTGACGGCAGCCAGTTCGGCGTGCATTTCCATTATGCCGAACAGCCCAAGCCAGACGGCCTGGCCCAGGCGTTCCTGATCGGCGAAGAGTTCATCGGCGACGATTCGGTCTGCCTGATCCTGGGCGACAACATCTTCCACGGCCAGCACTTCAGCGACCAGCTCAAGCGTGCTGCGGAGCACAAGTCCGGTGCCACGGTGTTCGGCTACTGGGTCAAGGACCCGGAGCGCTTCGGCGTGATCGACTTCGACGAGCAAGGCCATGCGCTGTCCATCGAAGAGAAGCCCAAGGCGCCCAAGTCCAGCTACGCGGTGACGGGCCTGTATTTCTACGACAACGACGTGATCCAGATCGCCAAGGACGTCAAACCGTCCCCTCGTGGCGAACTGGAAATCACCGACGTCAACAACGCCTACCTCAAGCGCGGTAATTTGCGCGTCGAGCGCTTTGGCCGTGGTTTCGCCTGGCTCGACACCGGCACCCACGACAGCCTGCTCGACGCCTCGCAATACGTGCAAGTGGTCGAGCATCGCCAGGGCCTCAAGGTTGCGTGCCTGGAAGAGATCGCCTACCAGAACGGCTGGATCGACCGGGCCCACCTGCTCAAGCGGGCGGATTATTTCGGTAAAACCGGCTACGGCCAGTACCTGTTCAAAATCGCAGGGGAAAGTCAGTGAACGTCATCGCGAGTGAGTTGCCAGATGTCCTCATCATCGAACCCAAGGTGTTCGGTGACGAGCGTGGATTCTTCTACGAAAGCTTCAATGCCGCGGCGTTTGCCGAGGCAACGGGCGTCAGCGCCCATTTCGTGCAAGACAACCATTCGCGCTCGCAAAAAAACGTCCTGCGCGGGCTGCATTATCAGATCGAGCACGCGCAGGGCAAGCTGGTCCGGGTGACGGCAGGCAGCGTGCTGGATATCGCGGTCGATATCCGGCGCAGCTCGCCGAACTTCGGCAAGTGGGTCGCCCTTGAGCTGTCGGCGCAGAACGCCCGGCAGGTGTGGATTCCGCCAGGATTCGCCCACGGCTTCGTGGTCCTGAGCGAGCATGCCGAATTTCTCTACAAGACCACCGATTACTACACCCCGTCGGCCGAGCGCTGCATTCGCTGGGACGATCCGGACCTTGCCATCGACTGGCAACTGACTGACGCACCCAAGCTGTCAGCCAAGGATCAGGTGGGCAAGCGCCTGACCGACGCGGATCTGTTCCCATGAGCCATGCCCTGCGAATCCTGATCGTAGGGCAACACGGCCAGGTGTCCCAAGCGTTGCAACACAGCCTCAAAGACCTGGGCGAACTGATCGTGCCGGGGCGTGAGCGTCTGGACCTGAGCCAGCCCGAATCGATTCGTGCGCTGGTGCGTGACATCAAGCCGGACGTCATCATCAACGCAGCGGCGCACACGGCGGTGGATCAGGCCGAGAGCGAGCCTGAACTGGCCTTCGCGATCAACGCCACTTCACCCGGCGTGCTTGCCGAAGAAGCGGCCGCGTTGGGCATTCCGTTCATTCACTACTCCACCGATTACGTGTTCGATGGCAGCAAGGACGGTGCCTGGACCGAGTCCGACGTACCCAACCCACTGGGCGTCTACGGCCTCAGCAAGCTGGCGGGCGAACAGGCCGTCGAACAGGCAGGCGGTCAGTACCTGATTCTGCGCACCAGTTGGGTGTATTCCCTGACCGGGCGCAACTTCCTGCTGACCATGCAACGGTTGCTGCAGGAGCGCGAGAAGCTGACCGTCGTCGCCGACCAGATTGGCGCGCCGACCTGGGCCGGCACCATCGCCCACAGCACCCGCGAACTGGTCGAGCGCTGGCGCGATGGCAAGCCGGGCGCCTGGGGTGTCTATCACCTGACCAACAGCGGCGAAACGTCCTGGTTCGGCTTTGCCCAGGCCATCGGCCAGCAACTGGTCAAGGCCGGCAAGCCCTGCGCGACCCTTGAGCCCATTCCTTCCAGCGCCTACCCGACCCCGGCGGTGCGCCCGCTCAACTCGCGCCTGGACTGCACCCGGCTGCAACGGGAGTGGGGCGTCAGCCAGCCCGACTGGCATGACGCAATGCTGGAGTGCTTAGCACAGCAGCCGTAGGCATAATGCGAGTGATATCGAGCCTACACCGCGAGTAGTCTATTGCGACCGCTGCGCGCTCGTTCGCGGATAAATCCGCTCCCACAGGCAAGACACGATTCGCTGTGGGAGCGGATTCATCCGCGAGACATCAGTGCAGGCACCACATACACCAGCAGTGTACGCATACAATGACTCGCACCTCTCTTCCGCCCCGCCCGCGCTGGCGCAGCCTGGCGTTACTGGCTCTGTTGCTGGCCCCGCTGCTGTGGCCGCTGGAGCGTCTGGCCGAGCATTACTACCGCAACGAACTGCTGAGCCAGAATCGCCAGACCCTGGATCTGTACGTCGCCAACCTGCTCGGCACCCTGCATCGCTACGAAGTGCTGCCGCAGATTCTCGGTGACCTGCCGGGCCTGCGCGCCATGCTCGCCAATCCGCAGGACGCCGCGACCCAGGCCCGTGCAAATCAGCTCTTGATGAACACCGCCAGCCAGACCGGCGCGGAGGTCATCTACCTGATGGCTCCCAATGGCGACACCCTGGCCGCCTCCAACTGGGACAAGCGCGACAGCTTCGTGGGCCGCAACTTCGCGTTTCGCCCCTATTTCAGCAATGCCATGGCCGGCAAGCTGGGGCGCTTCTTCGGGTTGGGCACCACGTCGGCCAAACGCGGTTACTTCTTCGCCGCCGCCGTGCGCGATGGCAATACCGTGATCGGCGTGCTGGTGGTCAAGGTCGATCTGGACCTGACCGAAACACTCTGGGGCAAGACGCCGGAACAACTCTTGGTCACCGACCACAACGGCGTGGTGATCCTGACCTCCAACCCCAACTGGCGCTTCCGCGCGACCCGGCCCCTGAGCGAAGAAGAAAAGCAGGCCATCGTCGCCATCCAGCCCTACCCGACCCGCGATCCCCGGCCGTTGCAACTGGACGAGGATGGCTGGCTGACACAAACCCAGCAGATCGACGAAACCGGCTGGAGCGTGAACATTCTCGCGCCCAAGGTGCTGGTATCACGCCCGGTACGCACGGTGGTGACCATTGGTGGCGGCACGTTGCTGGTGCTGATGTTGCTGCTGGGCATCATGATGCAGCGCCGTCGCCACTATCTGGACCGCATCAACATCGAAGGCAAGGCGCGTCGCGAACTGGAAGTGCGGGTGACCGAACGCACCGCCGACCTGGAAGGCCTCAACCGGCGCCTGCGTCAGGAAGTGCTGGAGCGCGAACATGCGCAACAGGAGTTGTTTCGCGCCCAGGATGAACTGGTGCAGGCCGGCAAGCTCTCGGCGCTGGGCACCATGTCGGCCAGCATCAGCCATGAACTCAACCAGCCACTGGCAGCCATTCGCAGTTACGCGGAAAACGCCGAGGTGCTGCTCGATCATCAACGCACCGACGACGCCCGTGGCAACCTCAAGCTCATCAGCGAACTGACCGGGCGCATGGCCTCGATCATCGCCCACCTGCGCGCCTTCGCCCGCCGTGACCGCCATGCGCCAGAAAGCGTGGCCCTGCAGCCCGCCCTGGACGATGCACTGTCGCTGCTCGCCAAGCGTCGCCGGGCGATGGACGTCGAGCTGATCCGCGACTTGCCTGATGCGACCCTGTGGGTGCAGGCCGGCGAGACGCGCCTGCGCCAGGTGCTGGGCAACCTGCTGGCCAATGCGCTGGACGCGCTGACCGAAAAAGGTCCGCCGCGCAAACTGTGGATCAGTGCCGAACACAGCGCCGAGGGCGTCAACCTGTACATTCGCGATAACGGGCCGGGCTTTTCCAGAGAAGCGCTGGAGCACGCTCGCGAACCGTTTTTCACCACCAAGACCAGCACCCAGGGCCTGGGCCTGGGCCTTGCGATCTGCGATACGCTGATGCGCGCCCTGGGCGGTGAGTTGCTGTTCGCCAACCACCCCGAAGGCGGCGCGCTGTTGACGCTGCGCATGCGTACGGCTGCATCGGGCGTCAGTCTTCAACCGCCGGAGGATCTATCTGCATGACCACGGACACCGCCATCGACAGCCGGATACAGGTCGTGCTGATCGACGACGACCCGCACCTGCGCCAGGCCCTGAGCCAGACGCTGGATCTGGCTGGTTTGAAAATCCTGCCGCTGAGCGACGCCAAGGGTTTGCAGGGGCGCATCGAGCGCGACTGGCCGGGGGTGATCGTCAGCGATATCCGCATGCCGGGCATCGACGGACTCGAATTGCTCAACCAGTTGCACGCCCAGGATCCGGAGCTGCCGGTGCTGCTGATTACCGGCCACGGCGACGTCCCGCTGGCCGTACAGGCGATGCGCGCCGGAGCTTATGACTTTCTGGAAAAACCCTTCGCCAGCGACGCCCTGCTCGACAGCGTGCGCCGTGCCTTGGCGTTGCGCCGGCTGGTGCTGGACAACCGCAGCCTGCGTCTGGAACTGAGCGATCGCCAGCAACTGAGCACACGTCTGGTGGGCCTTTCGGCACCGATGCAACGTCTTCGCGACCAGATCGGCGCGCTGGCGGCGACCAAGGCCGACGTGTTGATTCTGGGTGAAACCGGCGCCGGCAAGGAAGTCGTCGCCCGCGCCCTGCATGACTTGTCCAGCCGTCGCGCCGGGCCGTTTGTGGCGATCAACGCAGGCGCCCTCGCGGAATCGGTGGTGGAGAGCGAACTGTTCGGCCACGAGCCCGGCGCGTTCACCGGTGCGCAGAAGCGGCGCATCGGCAAGTTCGAGTTCGCCAACGGCGGCACGCTGTTTCTCGACGAGATCGAGAGCATGAGCATGGATGTGCAGGTCAAGCTGTTACGTCTGTTGCAGGAGCGCGTGGTCGAGCGCCTGGGTGGCAACCAGCAGATCCCGCTGGACATCCGCGTCATCGCCGCCACCAAGGAAGACCTGCGCCATGCGGCCGATCAGGGCCGTTTCCGCGCCGACTTGTATTACCGCCTCAACGTCGCGCCGCTGCGCATCCCGCCCCTGCGCGAACGGGGCGAGGATCCGCTGGTGCTGTTCCAGCACTTCGCCGACGCCGCCAGCCTGCGTCACGGCATGCCGCGCCATGAACTGCAACCGGGTCACCGCTCGATGCTGCTGCGCCACAACTGGCCGGGCAACGTGCGCGAACTGCAGAACGCCGCCGAACGCTTCGCCCTGGGCCTTGAGCTGGAACTCGAAGGTGCATCCGCTACCGCGCTGCCGTCGTCGAGCGGCGGCCTGAGCGAGCAGGTCGAAGGTTTCGAACGCGCCCTGATCGCCGCCGAACTGGCCCGCCCCCACAGCTCGGTCCGCAGTCTGGCCGAAGCCCTGGGCGTGCCGCGCAAGACCCTGCACGACAAGCTGCGCAAGCACGGCCTGAACTTCAGCGGCGGAGGCTCCGATGACAACGAATGATCTGCTCGCTCAATTGCTCCAAAGCGTGCTTCATCAGGACATTCCCTTGACCCGCGACATGGGCGTGGAGGTCATCAGTTGGCAAGATCACCAACTGCGTCTGCATTTGCCACTGGCGCAGAACATCAATCACAAGAGCACGCTGTTCGGCGGAAGCCTGTACTGCGGCGCGGTGCTGGCGGGCTGGGGCTGGCTGTACCTGCGGCTCAAGGAAGCCGGGATCGACGACGGACACATCGTGATTCAGGACGGGCAGATTCAGTACCCGCTGCCGGTCAAGCGCGACGGTGTCGCCATCTGCGACGCCCCCGATGACGCCAGCTGGGACAAATTCCTGAAAATGTACCAACGCCGCGGCATGGCCCGGCTGGCGCTCAAGACGCGGATCGTTGCCGAGGGTTCGGATGAGCCGGCGGTGGAATTCGTCGGGCAGTACGTGCTGCACAAGTGAGCGGATCGCGATAACCCCTATCGCGACACGATCTAATGTCGCTGGAACCTGCAACTAACCTTGAATTCGGGAGTTGGAATCGGATTTGTCAGGGAAGAGGTCTGCGCCATGGGGATCGGGAAAGCCATTCTGTTTTGTTCTGCACTTGTTTACGTCAGCGCCAATGCCACCAGCGATGACCAGCCACAGGCCAACGCTGCGGCAACTCCACGCTTCGACTTCGTCACCCCTGCCTGTGACAGGTATTTCCTGTCGGCGAACTGGCGATTCGACGCAGGCCCCAAGCTCTGGTCACTGAGCCTGGTTCCAACCCCTTGCACCCGAAGCTTGCGGGGCCAGCTAACATCGACAGGGCTGGTCATCGACGCGGTCATCAGGGACCAGTCAGGCAATGCCCATTGGCTGGAGGGCAATAATACGCGCGGTATGCGCGATCAGATCATTTGCCACCTGGACAAATTGACGACAAAAGAGGAATGGAACGTCGAACCAGGGCGGCCCGACGTGGGCTATGCAGAAACCGTGAGACGCGATTGCAATCCTTGACCGGCCAATCAATGATCGCCTGCGTCGCCACTGGCGAGCCGGATCAACGCATCGCGCCAAGGCGCCTGCGCCGGAAGCGCCAGGAAATACCCGTTGAGCAGGGACTCTCGGGCCGGGTAGTCGAACGTCTCGCCTGCCAGATCCAGCACCACGCCGCCCGCGCCTTCCAGCACGCCCTGCGCCGCTGCGGTGTCCCACTGCGAAGTGGGTGCAAGACGCGGATAACAATCGGCTGACCCTTCGGCCAGCAGGCAGAACTTGAGCGAGCTGCCGATGTTGGCCAGCGCAAGCTCGCCCACCGCCGCTGACAGACCTGCCAACAGTTTTTCCTGCGCCGGGCTGGAATGGCGACGACTGGCGACCACCGTAAACGACTCCCCAACACCAGGCCGGGCGCGCACAGAGATCGGCTCAAGGTGCGCTGCATCTTCGCTGCGCCACGCCCCCAGCCCGGCGCCACCGAAGTAGCACCGGTTGTTGGTGGGCATCGAAACCACGCCGAACACCACGCGCCCGTTCTCGATCAGCGCGACGTTGACGGTGAACTCCTCGCTGCCGGAAATGAATTCCTTGGTGCCGTCCAGCGGATCCACCAGCCACCAGCGCTGCCACTGGCTGCGCTCGCTCAAGGGGATATTGGCGTCTTCTTCGGAAAGGATATGGATGCTCGGATCGAGCGCTTTCAAGCCCGCCACCAGCAGTTCATGGGCCGCCAGGTCTGCGGCTGTCACGGGCGAATCATCGGACTTGGCCGTCACTTCCACGCCCGAGCGCCAGAACGGCAGGATGACTTCGCCAGCGCGGCGACACAGCTCGACGACCGGCGCCAGCAGCGGATGGGGCAGTTGGGCGAAGGCATCGGTCATGGCTGGAAGGCTCCACGCTGGGTCAGCAGGTCACGGGCCAGGTACAGCGCCGCGAGCGCCCGGCCTTCGGAAAATTGCGGGTGCTGAGCGAGGCTCGCCAGCTCGCGCAAGTTGATCTTGTCCACACGCATCGGCTCAGGCTCGTCGCCCAGCAGGCGCTCTTCATACAGATCAGTGGCCAGCACCACCTGAATCTTCTGGCTCATGTAGCCTGGCGACAGCGACAGTTCGGTGAGGTGTTCCAGTTGCCGCGCGCCATAGCCGGCTTCTTCCTTGAGTTCGCGGTTGGCGGCCGCCAGTACGTCTTCGCCAGGCTCCACCAACCCCTTGGGCAAGGACAGCTCGTACTCGTCGGTGCCGCCGCAGTATTCCTCGACCAGCACCGCATGTTCGGCATCGAGCATCGCCACGATCATCACTGCGCCGTATCCGTTGCCACGCCCGACCAGACGCTCGTAAACGCGCTCGACGCCGTTGGAGAAACGCAGCTGCACTTCCTCGACGCGGAACAGGCGGCTGCTGGCGACGATTTCGCGAGCGAGTACGGTGGGTTTCTGGCGCATGGCGGGCTCCTTGGTGTAGACGGGTTACTATACAGCGGCTTTTGCGAATGTCTGTGTCGCAAAGCCTGCGTGATTCATTCATTACCGAGGGACCCCAATGCCTTCCTTGCCCTGGCCCGATATCGACACCGTCCTGCTGGATATGGACGGGACCTTGCTGGACCTGCATTTCGACAATCACTTCTGGCTGGAATACCTGCCCCAGCGCTACGCCGATCTGCACGGAATCAGCCTGAGCATGGCCATGCTGGAACTGGTGCCGCTGTTCGAAAAGAATGCGGGGACCCTCAACTGGTACTGCACCGACTTCTGGAGTGCCGAGCTCAAGCTGTCGGTCAAGGACCTGAAGGTGGAAGTCGCGCACCTGATCGCCCTGCGCCCGGACGCGGAGACCTTTTTGGCCGCGATCCAGAAGGCCGGCAAGCGCGTGATCATGATTACCAATGCCCACCGTGATTCGCTGTCACTGAAAATGGAGCGCCTGCAACTGGCGCCCTACTTCGAACGCTTGATCAGCTCCCACGACTACGGCTTTCCCAAGGAAAACCCGCAGTTCTGGGACGCGCTGCACGCTGACATCGGCTTCGATCCGGCGCGCAGCCTGTTCATCGACGATACCTTGCCGATCCTGCGCAGCGCCGGGCGTTATGGCATCCGGCACCTGCTCGCGGTGCGCGAGCCGGACAGCCGCAAGGGGCCCAAGGACACCGAGGAGTTTGCGGCGGTGGAGGATTACCGGGAGTTGATGCGGGGGTTATGAAACGCCGTCGCGGGCAAGCGCGCTCCTACATGGGATCGCGATCAATGTAGGAGCGCGCTTGCCCGCGATGACGTCGGCACGGTCGATAAAAGATCTACTCAGGAATCCGCAAAACCTGCCCCGGATAAATCTTGTTCACATCCTTGAGCATCGGTTTGTTGGCCTCGAAAATCTTCTGATACTTGTTCGGGTCGCCGTACACACGTTTGGAAATGGCACTGAGCGTATCGCCCTTCTCCACCGTCACGAACCTCGCCGGTGCGGCCGCCGGGCCGGTCACCGTGATCTGATCTTCAACGCTGCCAACCCCTGCAATATTGCCCGCTGCCAGAATGATCTTTTCCTTCTCTTCCTGGCTGGCGACCTCGCCCGTGAGCGTTACCTTATCGCCCTCCACAGTTGCCGAGATATTCGGATTACCCAGACCAACCTCTGAAATATGCTTCTTCAGGACTTCGTCAGCATTGGCGTTTCCCGGGGTCAGCGCATCGAGGATCTTTTCGCCCGCTTCCTTCAGAAAACTGAAAATGCTCATGATGTTTCTCCCTGCGTTTATTGATGTCCGAATTCCAACCATAGCCCCATCCTGCCGGCTGCCTGCTGCATCCGACCAATGACCCCTTACACATTCGCCGCCCCATCGGGCCGCCCTGCACGTTAGAATCTCTCCGGCCAGCCCTTTGCCTTGCGGAGTGACAATGGATATCAAGCAGCTGAAGTTCCTGATCGCCCTGGACGAAACCCGTCATTTCGGGCAGGCGGCTGCGCGTTGCCACATCACCCAGCCCACCCTCTCCATGCGCCTTCGCAGCCTGGAAGAAGAGCTGGACCTGCCGCTGGTCAACCGTGGGCAACGGTTCGAGGGCTTCACCGCTCCGGGCGAACGCGTACTGGCCTGGGCACGCACGGTGCTGGCGGCCTATGACGGCTTGCAGGCCGAAGCGGCGGCCTGTCGCGGCAACCTCGTCGGTACCCTGCGCCTGGGCGTGGTGCCGCTGTCGAACTTCGACCCGCTGCCCTTGCTGCAACGCATGCATGCCGCACACCCGCACATGCGCTTCGAGCTGTCGTCGTTGAGTTCCGAGCAGATGCTCGACCAGTTGGCCAGCAACCGGCTGGACCTGGGCGTCTCGTACCTGGACCGGCTGGACACCGAGCGTTTCGAATCGCTGGAACTGGCCGAGACCCGCATGGGGCTGATGTACGATCCGCGTCACTTCAGCTTTGGCGACGCGCCGCTGAGCTGGGAAAGCCTGATCGAACTGCCGCTGGGCATGCTCACCAGCGGGATGCACTTTCGCCAGTCCATCGACCACAACTTCCACAGCCGCGGCCTGCAACCCCAGCCGCTGATCCAGACCGACGCCGTGCATCAATTGTTGCAAGCCGTGAACGAGGGCTTCTGCTGCGCGATCATGCCGCTGGACGGCGGGCTGGAAAACCTGGCCGATCACCTGCGTCTGCAACCGATCGAACAGGCCACCACCCTGGCGCGCCTGGGCTTGATCATGCGCCGCTCGGCACCCCGCTCGGCATTGGCTGAAGCCTGCTTTGGCCTGTATCACAAAATGACCGAGCCATCTTGATCGACGTCATCTATCAAGACATCAGTACTAGCGATTAGACGTCATACCACCGGTGGAATAGGCTTAAGGCCTTCATACACTGCCGGTCATCCCCCATGCCTCCCAAGAAAACGGAAGGCACGGCGCCCGCAAAATCACTGCCCGCGCCTGCCGCAAGTCAGTCCTACAGCTTCTCGAACCTGGAAGGTGACGCCAGCGAGCCGAACCTGCTTGCTGAGGAAGTGGCGCTGGCGATTGCCTACAACGGCATCAGCCAGGCAGTGATGCTGGTCACCCCGACCGATCTTGAAGACTTCATCGTCGGGTTCAGCATTGGCAGCGGGATCATCGAGTCGCCTGACGAGATCTACGACATCAAGCTCGGCGGTTGTGGTTCTGCGCAAACGGCCGAGGTCGAGATCGCCAGCCGCGCCTTCTGGAACCTCAAGACCCAGCGTCGGCAGCTGGCAGGGACCAGCGGCTGCGGGCTGTGCGGCGTGGAAGCGGTGGAGCAGGCATTGCCTGAGCTGAATGTGCTGCCCGGTGCCCCGCTGCCGCCAGCCGAATGGCTCAAGGGCCTGCGTGAACGTATGAACGAGTTTCAGCCGCTGGGCGCGTATTGCGGTGCCGTCCATGCGGCTATTTTTATGAACGAACGGGGCGAAATGCTGATGGGCCGGGAAGACATCGGCCGGCACAACGCCCTGGACAAACTGATCGGCGCCCTGATCCGCCAGAACATCCCCAGCACCGGGGGCCTGGCCATCGTCACCAGCCGTTGCAGCCTTGAACTGATCCAGAAAGTCTTGCGTGCCGGGATCCAGACCCTGGTCAGCCTGTCCTCGCCCACGGGCCTGGCAGTGCAATGGGCCCGCCGTCACAACCTCAACCTCATTCATCTGCCCAAACACAGCGCCCCTAGGGTCTTCAGCCCTGCCTTGGAGAGTAAAGCGTGAGCATGCACAAACAAGCCGACAAGACCCCGATCCCGCGCTACAAGCCTTACAAAGGGCCGGCTGGCGGATGGGGCGCTTTGATCAGTGTCAGTAAAGCTTGGCTCACCAGCGACAACGCGCTGAAAAACCTGCGCATGATGCTCAAGACCAATCAGAACGGCGGCTTCGACTGCCCGGGTTGCGCATGGGGTGACTCGCCTGAAAGCGGCATGGTCAAGTTCTGTGAAAACGGCGCCAAGGCGGTCAACTGGGAGGCCACCAAGCGCCGCGTCGACCCGTCCTTCTTCGCCCGCTACAGCGTCAGCGCCTTGCTGGAACAGAGTGACTACTGGCTCGAATATCAGGGCCGCCTGACCGAGCCTATGGTCTACGACGCCGAAACCGATCGTTACAAGCCCATCGCCTGGGACGACGCTTTCGCCCTGATCGCCAAGCACCTGAACAACCTGCCAAGCCCGAACATGGCCGAGTTCTACACCTCGGGCCGGGCCAGCAACGAAGCGGCGTACCTGTATCAGCTGTTCGTGCGCGCCTACGGCACCAACAACTTCCCCGACTGCTCGAACATGTGCCACGAAGCCAGTGGCGTCGCGCTCTCGCAGAGCGTTGGCGTCGGCAAAGGCACCGTGACCTTCGATGACTTCGAACACTCGGACGCGATTTTCGTCTTCGGCCAGAACCCGGGCACCAACCACCCGCGCATGCTCGAACCGCTGCGCGAAGCAGTCCAGCGCGGCGCTCAGGTGGTGTGCATCAACCCGCTCAAGGAGCGCGGTCTTGAGCGCTTCCAGCATCCACAGCATCCGCTGGAAATGCTCAGCAACGGTTCGGAACCGACCAACACTGCCTTCTTCCGCCCATCGCTGGGTGGCGACATGGCAATGCTGCGCGGCATGGCCAAATTCCTGCTGCAGTGGGAACGCGAAGCCCAGGCCACCAATGGGCCTGCGGTGTTCGACCACGCCTTCCTCAACGAGCACACCCACGGCGTGCTGGACTACCTGGCCGTGGTCGACGACACCTCCTGGGAGTTCATCGTCGAGCAGTCCGGTCTGTCGCTGCAAGACATCGAGCTGGCGGCGCGCATGTACGCCAAGAGCAAGAACGTCATCATGTGCTGGGCGATGGGCCTGACGCAGCATCGCCATTCGGTGCCGACCATCCAGGAAGTCGCCAACCTGATGCTGCTGCGCGGCAACATCGGCAAGCCTGGCGCTGGCCTGTGCCCGGTGCGTGGCCACAGTAACGTTCAGGGCGACCGCACCATGGGCATCAACGAGCGCCCACCGGCGTTCTTCCTCGATGCCCTGGAAAAACGCTTTCAGTTCAAGGTGCCGCGCGAGAACGGCCACAACGTGGTCGAGGCCATCCATGCGATGCTCGAAGGCCGCTCCAAAGTCTTCATCGCCCTGGGCGGCAACTTCGCCCAGGCCACGCCAGACAGCAACCGCACCTTCGAAGCACTGCGCAACTGCGACCTGACCGTGCAAATCAGCACCAAGCTCAACCGCAGCCACCTGACCCACGGCAAGGAAGCGCTGATCCTGCCGTGCTTCGGCCGCACCGACATCGACATGCAGGCCGAAGGCCCGCAGGCGGTCACCGTGGAAGACTCCTTCAGCATGGTTCACGCCTCCAACGGCCAGCTCAAGCCGCTGTCGCGCCACATGCGCTCGGAGCCTGCGATCCTGGCCGGTATCGCCAACGCGACCCTGGGCAAGCAGCCGGTGGACTGGCTGTGGCTGGTGGAAGATTATGACCGCATCCGCGACCTGATCGCCGACACCATTCCGGCGTTCCAGAACTTCAACGAGAAGATCAAGAATCCGGGCGGCTTCTACCTGGGCAGCACCGCCGGTTCGCGCAAATGGAACACGCCAAGCGCACGCGCCACCTTCAAGTCCAACCAGTTGCCGCAGGACCTGCTGCACGAAAGCATTCGCGCCAAGGGCATCGTGCCGGACCTGATCATGCAGTCGATGCGCTCCCACGATCAGTACAACACCACCATCTACGGCCTGGACGACCGTTATCGTGGTGTGAAGGGCATGCGTGACGTGATGTTCCTCAACGAAGCCGACATCATCCGCCTGGGCTTCGTGCCCGGCCAGAAAGCCGACATCGTGTCGATCTGGGGCGATGACATCGAGCGCCGGGTCAAGGGCTTCACCCTGTTGCCGTTCGATATCCCTGCCGGCCAGGCTGCTGCCTACTACCCGGAAGTGAACCCGCTAGTGCCGCTGGAAAGCATTGGCGAAGGCAGCCATACGCCGACGTCGAAGTTCGTGGCGATCAAGCTGGAGCGGCATAGCGAAACGGCGCGAATCATCTAACGCCGAACGCCATTCCTTGTAGGAGCGCGCTTGCCCGCGACAGCGGTGTGTCATGACCGAATCCGGTGCGGACACGCCGCCGTCGCGGGCAAGCGCGCTCCCACAGGTCAGTCACTCATCCGCATGACTCTGTGTATCCCGCCCTGTACATTTGAATTCCTTTCGCCCACAAAAAAGGCCCGAATCGCATGATTCAGGCCTGTGTGAAGTAGTCTATGACCGGGCAAAATAGATTAAGTTCCCGATCAAAAACAATAACTTAGATATTTGTATACAAGTCGTGTTACTCGTCGGAATTCGATTGTGACATTTTCTTCATGATTGCAGGATCGCGTCGTCATCCCTACGAGCACTCATACATGAAGTATTCCTCGATTCTGTTGTTGTCCCTCTCGCTGGCCACTGGTTTCGCCTCGGCTGGCGATAACCTGAACGCCGGTGTGGGCGGCGCATTGGGTGGGGTACTGGGTTCGGTTGTCGGCCAGCAGATCGGCGGCAGCACTGGCTCCGCCATCGGCGCAGGCCTGGGCGGCGCTGCAGGTGGCGCAGTGGGCGCCAACCGCCACAACCGTGCCGAAGCTGCCATTGGCGGTGGCCTGGGCGCTGCCGGCGGCAACGTGATCGGCCGCAGCGTCGGTGGCAGCACCGGCAGCCTGATCGGCGCAGCAGCCGGCGGCGGTGCCGGTGGCGCACTGGGTAACTACATGGGCGAGCAGAGCCGTCGTGACGACGACAACCGCCGTGGTTATCGTGGTGACCGTCGTTACTACGACCATGACCGCGGCCACCGTCACCACGACCACGGTCGTCATCGCGGCTGGCGTCATCGCTGATCCGCAAAGCAGCTATCGCACATGACCACCGGCCGCCGACTACGCGGCCGGTTGTCGTTTCAGACCGTCAGATGTTCCAGCGCCTGACGCATTTCTGCGGGAATGGCCACCGGCTGGTTCGACTGGCGATCCACGAACACATGCACGAAGCGCCCGGCCGCACAGGCCTCCTCTTCTCCCGCCCTGAAAATCGCCAGCTCGTATTGCACTGAACTGTTGCCCAGCTTACCCACCCGCAGACCGACCTCGATCAGGTCCGGGTAGGCAATCGAGGCAAAGTAGTCACACGCCGAACTGACCACGAATCCCACCACGCTCCCCTCATGAATATCCAGCCCGCCGCGTTCGATCAGGTAGCTGTTCACGGTGCTGTCGAAGAAGCTGTAGTACGTCACGTTGTTCACATGGCCGTAGATGTCGTTGTCATGCCAACGCGTGGTGATGGGCTGGAAGTGGCGGTAGTCGGTGCGTTGCGGGGTCTGGCTCATCATGCATCCCTCTGTGATTGCTCAAGGCCGTGACACAAATGTCGATCAGGATACATTCCTCACACAACTTCGATACCGGGCACTAGCAAAACAACATCACGCCGCTTAACCTCCCGCAACACAAAACCGCGGTCGAATGCGCCCGTGCGCTCATGCCCCAAGATCATCTAGAAAACGCGACATCCGCCAGGGAGAGGCCATGCAACCCAACCAACCGCCCAAGGACGACGGGCAGACCGTGATACAGCGCCTGACACCCGACCAGTTCGATGTCGTACTCGGATCGCATCCAGGCAAGCGAAAAGTCCCACAGCAAAAAAGACCCTTGCCCCTGGGGACCCTGCTGATTGGCGTCGCCCTGCTGCTGGCGATCGTTTACCTATTCACGCAGATGCTCCAACCAAGGAAAGCAGTTGCGACGGCTGTTGACCCATCCTTGACGCTCCAGGCTCCGAGCGAGCCGGAGACCATGGCGCCTGAACCCGCGATCCGCACCACTGAGCAGGTGGTCTACGTGGCGCCACGGCTGGACACGACATCCCAGCCTGCGGCCTCCAAACCGCTGGATGACTGCCTGAAAGAAGGCAACGTGATCGACCGCGACGTCATCAATTGCCGCTTCGGCGACGGCCAAGCCAACGACTACAACGCGCCTCGCCCCCAGGGCATGGTCTCGGATCGCTACATGGCGCAGTACAAATCTGCCGCCGCCAAGCCCAAGGCCGAAACCGGCCGGCAATACGAAGTGGCGGGCGTGCTGATCCGTGAGGTTGACGGCCGCAACCGCTACGAGGCGCGTTATCGAATCTACAACCACCACGTCGAAAACAGCAGCGTGTGCATGAACTTCAAGAGCGACAGTGTCGAATACCGCGAATGCCGGCGTGCCGCCGAGCCCTACTTCAAGGACATGTGCAGCGACTGGACCAAACGCGCAGCCAAGGACAAGGATGAAAAAAACAAATTGGCACAAGACCAGTTCTGCGAAGCGGCGCGAACCTATCGGCCATAGTGGCACCGCAGGCATTTAAGGTAATCAATGCGTGCCGTCTTCAAAGAGGGCTAACATATTAAATATCGCGCAACAAACCTAACTTTGCTAACGGCAGAATCACGTCATACCTTTTGAATTCCAATCAACCAAAAGGTAACAGGCAATGAGCATTTTTACGGTATTCTTTTGTGGCACGGGCTCCAACAAGTTTGATCCGCACAATCCCAACTACTGGAATGGCGAACTGGTTTCCACGCTGGCCAATAATATGGCAAGCAAGGAGTTTGCTGACTGGATCGTGATCGACGGCCCAGGCAGTGGCAACTTGCAAGCGGACGAGTTATTCACCTCCCCTGGTGGCTACGGCATGACCGGCACCCTGTTCGGCTCTGGCTGGGAGGAGAACGTCCAGCATGCCATGAACGTCATGAAGGGCCACACGACCTGGCAACGCACCGAGCTGACGCAGAAGGAACATGATCGCCTGACCAAAGCCGGGGTGCCGATTCCACCGGTGGAGGTCGGCAACTCCTGGTTCTGGCGCCGTTACGACTACGGGAAACGCCACGTTACTCAGCAGCAGTTGCAGGAACAGATCATCAAGACCTTCCGCAAAGGCGAGATCATTCCCAAGCAGGTCAACCTGGTGGGCTGGAGCCGTGGCGGCATCAGCTGCCACATGCTGGCAAATGCCATGCTCGCCGATCCGAAACTCAAGCACATCAACGTCAACATCCTGGCCCTGGACCCGGTCCCTGGCCTAGGGAATTGCCAACCCCACCGCATAAAGCTGGGCAGCAACGTAAAAGAATATGTGGCGTTTTACGCCCGTGACGAACGCTCGAAAGGTTTCGCCTGCGTGATCCCGCAGATGGACAGCTCTACCGCTGTGCATGTCTATCCAATGGTGGGCCGCCACGCAACGCTGGTAGGCAACGCAGCACTGGATGGCATCAAGGGCCCGAGGGTCGTGGAGCAACCGGGGCTGGTGGTGCGCCACTATGCCGAACGATGCCTGACCCGGTGGGGATCGGCATTGAACAAGATGCTTAAACTCACCCCTGCCCAGATCAACGCACATCTGAAAACAATTGCTGACCGCCAAGTGATGTATCTGGATATGCGAAAACACTCTTACACCAAGATCACTGAGCATGAGGGTGATGAGCGTTATGTCACCTTGGGAAGTAAGGGGGTAAAGTTTTCGCTGGTCGCAGGTCTTAACTTCAAGCCTGACACCGGACTGTCAGCACCCATTGCCAAATCCGCAGAGGACTACAAACACATCTCGTAAGCAAGGCTTCAAATTAATTAATGGAAAAGATTGCGTGATTACATGATTCCAGAATGATCGTCACATCTTCGCTTCACCCTCGCGTTCTTGAGTGATCCACTCGAACACTTGGCACCCAGAATTCACCCCAGCACGGCCTGCCTTCATTAGCGACCACGTCTTGCTTTGAAGGTGGGCCTTTCTGCTCTGTACCCAAAGATTTTCAGAACTCGTTCGACAAAATCCGGTTTCGATGGTCATACGTTTCGCCAAGCAGAAGCCCTCAGGCCGATCACTTCAGGAAGACGTCATGACCCGCACCCATTACCTGCCCCTGTTATTCACCGCCTTGATGGCCAGGCTCGCCGGTTGCGGTGACAAGAGCGCCGGAAAAGCCGCCAGCGCCACTGCCGACGCTCGCGGGCTGTCCAAATCAATGACGGTGGATGTCAGCGGCGCCATGAACCTGCACTACGAGGCCCATGGCGACGCGGTAGGTGTAGGGTTCCTGCCGGGCAAGCAGCCCGGCGCCAACTGGCTGACCCTGAGCGCCGACCAGGAAGCCGACGGCGACCGCAACGAAGTCAGCATCGGGCCGGTGGTGGGCTTCTCTTTTGAAGATCCCGATCAGGAAAAGCACGCCATCATGTTTCAGGGTGGCCGCGTGGAAGTCGCCCACGACGAAAACAGCGCCTCCTACGATACCGGTTCCTACTACCAGTACTACGATGCCGACAAGAGCGGTGCCAACAGCAACGTGAAACTCGATTTCAGCAAGATCGAGAAGCTTGAGTCGGGCAACAAGCTGCTGGACCGCTATCGCCTGATCGGCACCTTCCAGTTCAATGCCGCCCTGTCACCCGAGCAGCCGTCCGACGACTGTACCCGGGAAGCCGCCGCCTACGCCGCCGAGCACGGCGAACGTCATCCGGGGTTCGACGCTGGGTTGTGCAATGCCAAGAGCGTCGTTGCCAAAGGCAGCTTCGACATCACCCAGGACTTTCCCGCGACCCAAAAAGCGGGCTGAGCCCTGCCAGGTCCGATGACTGGCGATGCCGATCTCAAAGCCGCCCCCGCCGGCAAGCCGTGCTGCTACGGGGTGGTGGGGGGATGCGCGGTTTGTGTTACACCATTGAATCCGTAGCAGCACGGCTTGCCGGCGGGGCGATTTCAAGGACGCCGACGCCGGCGAGCCGGATTGCTACGGACCAGCGGTGCGACACAAACCTCGCCGGCACCCACCACCCCGTAGCAGCACGGCTTGCCGGCGGGGCGATTTCCAGACCGCCGACGCCGGCAAGCCAGACTGCTACGGACCAGCGGTGTGACACAAACCTCGCAGGCACTCACCACCCCGTAGCAGCACGGCTTGCCGGCGGGGCGATTTCAAGGACGCCGACGCCGGCGAGCCGGACTGCTACGGACCAAGGGTGTGACACAAATCTTGCGCCCCCCCCAATCCCCCGTAGCAGTCCGGCTTGCCGGCGATGACGGTTTCGAGGACACATCCGCCGGCGAGCAGGGTTGCGACGGGATGCAGGCCAGTTCCACGATCTGACAGGTGCAAGCGGCTGAAAGCCTTTATGAAGTTCACGCAAAGGATAGGGAGACGACTGTAGGAATCGTCACTTTTTGCGTTCACCTGTCGCCAGATTTTTCCTCCTTATGGCGTTTGAAGAAAAAGGGAGATACGCACACTGTTCTCGGAGACTTCCTACGCAACGCCCGGACTGCGCCTGCAAACCGCGATCATCCTCCCCCTTAGTATGTCCAGCCTGACTAAAGTGAGCGGCTGGACTACATGAGCAATACCTACTGCTACGAATATGATTGCGGCCTTACCGCAGAACAACTCTGGTGGTTGATCGCAACAGAGACTCTGATGGAAGAATTCGGGCTTGATGACATTCTGGCGGCAACCGCTATCGTCAGCGGTGCGAACATCGTTCCCACGCGCGCCAAACCAAGCGGCGCTGTTCCCCGCACGTCCCTTGCATCATTACTAGCACGCAGGCTCAGTCGTAAACGCAATCTGCCGTTCAGGGTCCCAACGCTGACCGGATTTTTCCCTCCCAACATCAGGATGACCAGTAAAGCAGGCGCTGTGTTTGGTAGAGCCATTCCAGTAGTAGGATGGGCTTACACGGCATATGAGCTAACGTCGGTTGCCATCAAAACGCTCAAAAAATACAACGCCATAGTGAAGCCCGAGGATCAGGCCTTTTGACTGCAAAAAAGACTGCTGCGCTTCCAGACGACCAAGACATGCAGCGACTGATAGCGCTGCTTCTTGAGCACATCAGCCCACTGGCCGTCGAAGAGCTAACTCTCAACACCTCGATCAATCATGATCTGGGATGTGATGGCGACGACGCTGCGGAGCTGATGGCAGATCTCGCAGACCGTTTTCCTATTGATTTCGTTGACTACGACGCCTATCGATATTTCCACCCGGAAGGGTATGACCTGATGCGATGGCGTCGGGCAAAGGATCGCAGAGGCAACGTTCCCCTGACGCTTGCGATGATGTACGAGGCAATACAGTTACTGCGATGGAGCACTTTTGAAGTTGAATCTGCGGCTTGATATCCCGTAGCAGTCCGGCCCATAAAAAAACCGCCCCGAAGGGCGGTTTCTTGTTCGGCTGAATCCGATCTTACAACTTCGGACCCGCTGCCTTGATGGCGTCGCTCACGTCGAACTTCTTGAAGTTCTCGATGAACAGGCCGGCCAGGGCCTTGGCGGCTTCGTCGTAGGCCGCTTTGTCAGCCCAGGTGTTGCGCGGGTTGAGCAGTACGGTTTCGACGCCCGGTACCGACTTCGGCACGTCCAGGTTGACGGTGTCCAGGTGCTCGGTTTCAGCACCGATCAGCGCGCCGCTCTGGATGGCTGCGATGACGCCACGGGTGGTCGGGATGTTGAAGCGTTTGCCCACGCCGTAGCCGCCGCCGGTCCAGCCGGTGTTGACCAGGTAGACCTTGGAGCCGAAGCCGCGGATGCGCTTGATCAGCAGCTCTGCGTATTCGCCAGCCGGACGCGGGAAGAACGGCGCGCCGAAGCAGGTGGAGAAGGTCGACTTGATGCCGGCGCCCGAGCCCATTTCGGTCGAACCGACCAGCGCGGTGTAGCCCGACAGGAAGTGGTAGGCCGCTTGTTCTTCGCTGAGGATCGACACAGGCGGCAGCACGCCGGTCAGGTCGCAGGTCAAGAAGATCACGGCGTTTGGCTCGCCGCCCAGGTTCGCTTCGGAGCGCTTTTCAACGTGCTCCAGCGGGTAGGCGGCGCGGCTGTTCTGGGTCAGGCTGCTGTCGGCGTAGTCGGCGTGCTTGTTGGCATCCAGAACGACGTTTTCCAGCACTGCGCCATGCTTGATGGCTTTCCAGATGACAGGCTCGTTCTTCTCGGACAGGTCGATGCACTTGGCGTAGCAGCCGCCTTCCATGTTGAAGACAACGCCTTCGCCCCAGCCGTGCTCGTCGTCACCGATCAGGTAACGGCTTTCGTCGGCCGACAGGGTGGTCTTACCGGTGCCCGACAAACCGAAGAACAGCGTCACGTCGCCTTCTTCGCCGATGTTGGCGGCGCAGTGCATTGGCAGCACGTCGGACGCTGGCAGCAGGAAGTTCTGCACCGAGAACATGGCCTTTTTCATTTCGCCGGCGTAACGCATGCCCGCGATCAGGACTTTCTTCTGTGCGAAGTTGATGATGACGGTGCCGTCGGAGTTGGTGCCGTCACGCTCAGGCACGCACTCGAAGTTGGCAACGTTGAGGATCTGCCATTCTTCGCGACCGGCCGGGTTGTACTGCGCCGGGTTGATGAACAGGCAACGACCGAACAGGTTCTGCCAGGCAGTCTGGGTGGTCATCTTCACGGCCAGGTAGTGATCGGCCGCTGCGCCTACGTGCACGTGGGAAACGAAGTGTTCCTGGGCGTTGTTGAACGCCTCGACACGGGCCCACAGGGCATCGAATTTGTCGGCAGGGAATTTGCGGTTGATCGGACCCCAGGCAATTGCTTCCTGAGTAGTCGGTTCTTCAACGATGAAACGGTCGACTGGCGAACGGCCAGTGCGATGGCCGGTTTCCACGACGAGTGCGCCGGTATCGGACAGTACGCCTTCACCGCGACTGAGGGCTTCTTTAACCAGATCGTCGACACTGAGATCGGTGTGAACGGCGTTATTGGCTTGCGTCATGAGATTCCCCGTCGGCCCGCTGGCCGAGTGCTCCAAACGTTTTGTAGTAGAAAAACCCTGACTACTACAGCTAAAAAGTGGCCGGATTATGCCAGAAAAGCCCAAAAAAGGTAGGGCCCTCCTGTCAGAACTACATAAAGGAGAGCCAAGCCTGCCGGGCAGAAACCATTCAGCCCGGTCGCGGCACTACATCAATGGCGAGTGTCGGAAGGGGTATCGACGCCACCGCCTGCAAACAGCTGCACTACATCTGTTGCATCGAACAGATAGCGCTGATTGCAGAACTGGCAATCGATCTCGACGGTACCGTTGTGCTCGACCACCAATTGCTGTGCATCTTCCAGACCAAGACTGACCAGCGCGTTGGCCGACCGCTCGCGCGAGCAGCTGCAACGGAACACCAGCGGCTGAATATCGAACATGCGCACGGCGTCTTCGTGGAACAGGCGGTGCAGAACGGTCTCGTTGTTCAGGCTCAGCAGCTCTTCGGCAGTCAGGGTGTCGACCAGCGTGTTGACGTGCTGCCAACTGGCTGCGCGCTCTTCGGGCTCGCGGAGTTTTTCCGGTGGCAACTGTTGGAGCAGCATGCCTCGGGCCCGTTTGCCGTCAGCCTTGATCCAGAAGCGCGTAGGCAACTGCTCGGACATCACGAAGTATTCGGACAGGCAGGCCGACAGATCGACGCCGTCCAGACCGACGATGCCCTGGTAGCGTTTGCCCTGGCGAGGATCGATGGTCATGGTCAGGTCGCCGTCGGGCATCAGGTCCTGCAACGTCGCGCCTGGCGTGACCAGGCTCTCGTCGTAACGGGCAATACCGCGAAGCTCGCGCTCGCTGGAGCACTCGATCATCAGCAGCGACACCGGGCCGAGGGAGCGCGCCTGGAGCACCAGCAAACCGTCAAACTTCAAGGTTCCCACCAGCAAGGCGGCCGCTGCGAGCATTTCGCCCAGCAATTGCGCGACCGGCTCTGGGTACGGGTGCTTGGCCAAAACCTCCGCGTAGCTGCGCTCGAGCGCCACTAGCTCGCCGCGAACGTCGCTCTCATCGAAGATGAAACGCTGGGTGTAATCGATATCCGGGAATTCATGCATGGGAAAAAGGTATCTGAATTAATGACAAAGTGATGACAAGCGCCTATAAAACGCGGTTTCGCACTAACCTGTGCCGCATTGCCATTTCGATGGGGTTATTTTATGGACTATCCAGCGCTGTTCCAACCCAAGTGGAACGCCAAAAAATTCTTGCTGTGTCATCTGGTAGCGCTCGTCTTGCTGCTGGTGTGGATTTGGCCCACAGGCCATACGGCATTCACGCAGTTCGACGAATGGTTTTTCCATCTGCTGAACCGACCACTGGTACAGAACAAGGCCTGGTTGTGGACCTGGACAGTCGCCAGTATGCGCCCGTTCGATATCGTCGTCGGCCTGATTCTGTTGATGCTGCTCATCAAGGGCGACTGGGTGTTCAAGGCGGTGCAGGCACGGGCTGCATTGATCGGCTTCGTGTTGACGCTGATCCTGCTGCTGATCATCCGCACCGTGTTTTCCAAGATCATCGACCACACGTCCTTGCAGCATGACAGCGCATCGGTGGTTATTCCCGACGCGATCAAGCTCAGCGAGATCTTCCCGACGCTGGAAGACAAATGGCAGCTCAAGGACCGTTCGAGCCAGAGCTTTCCGGGCGACCACGCTTCGGTCTTGCTGATCTGGGCAATGTTCATGACCCTCTTCAGCCGCACCGTTGGCCAACGCGTAGTGATCTGGGCGCTGGCGTTGCTGTTCATGATGCCGCGCCTGGTCGCGGGTGCGCACTGGGGCCAGGATGACTACATCGGCGGCGTATTGATCGCCCTGCTGGCGCTGGCCTGGAGCTGCTACACCCCGTTCGCGGCGGTCGCCACCGGCTTTGTGCTGCGAGCGACGGCGCCGATCTTCAATCTGTTCGGGCGGATTCCGCTGTTCAAATGCCTGGCGATCATGAAGCCGGGCGCGCAGTTGTAACCGCCGACGACTTGTAGCAGCACGGCTTGCCGGCGGGGCGTCATTGAAATCGCCCCCGCCGGCAAGCGGAGCGCCGCCCGGCCGGGCTGCTAGGAATTGGCAGGCGCGACTTCAATCATCCCCTGACCGAAACTGAAACAATTGTCGGCGCTGCTTCTTGGTCGGCCTGCCGTCCGTTGTCACGCCCAGGCTGCCCGCCTTGCGCATCTCGGCCGCCTGCTCACGTTTGGCCACACTTTCCGGGGTTTCGCTGTAGAGCAACTGTGCCTCCGGCGCGCCGCGGCGCACGATGGACAGCGCCTTGACGACGACCGTGCGCTCATCGAAGCCGGCTCGAATCTGGAACTCGTCGCCAATGCGCGGCTCCTTGCCCGGCTTGCAACGCTCTCCACGGCAATGCACCTTGCCGCTTTCTATGGCCGCCTTGGCCAGTGCGCGGGTCTTGAAGAAGCGCGCGGCCCAAAGCCATTTGTCCAGACGAACCTTGTCGTCCTCGTCTGACTTCTGTGTCATCTGAATTCCTCAATTACGTGATAGTCAGAACTGTACTACGCAATGTCGAGCACGCAGTAATCGCAAGCGTTGGGTAGAATCCTCCGCACACATGTGAGGGCATGCACACTCGTCTTCGCCAAGCTATTGTGGGCAGAACGCTCAAACGTACGGGATCGCTTTGAAAACATTCGACCATCTCACAGTCATCGGCCTTCGCGAATGGGTGGCGCTGCCCCATCTGGGCGTCGCCGGGCTGCGCGCGAAGATCGACACCGGGGCCAGCACCTCAAGCCTGCACGCCACGGAAATCGAGCCCTTCGAACGCGATGGAGAAAAGTGGGTGCGCTTCAACGCCCACCTTGGCACCGTCGTGCAGTTGCGCCATCGCCGATGCGAAGCGCAACTGGTGGCGATGAAAACCATCAAGAGTTCCAACGGGCAGGCTCAGGTGCGGTATGTGATTCGCACCACGCTGGCGCTGGGTGACCGGGTCTGGCCCGTCGAATTCACGCTGGCGTGCCGCAAGGCCATGCGGTATCGGTTGTTATTGGGTTCCAAGGCTCTGATCGACGGCCAGCTGGTGGTCAATCCGGGCGTTACTTATGTTCAGGACAAACCGGTATTTCCGGCCTCAAATTCCTCTGTCACAGGTGTTGCATGAAGATCGCTGTGCTTTCGCGAAATCCGCGTCTGTATTCAACTCGTCGCCTGGTCGAAGCCGGTATCCAGCGAGGCCACGAGGTCGTTGTGATCGATACCCTGCGCGCCTATATGAACATCGCCAGTCATAAGCCGCAGATCCACTACCGGGGCAAGCCACTGGAAGGTTTCGATGCGGTGATCCCGCGCATCGGCGCCTCGGTCACCTTCTATGGCTGCGCGGTACTGCGTCAGTTCGAAATGATGGGCGTGTTCCCGCTCAACGAATCGGTCGCCATCGCCCGCTCGCGAGACAAGCTTCGCTCGCTGCAGCTGCTGTCCCGCCGCGGGATCGGCCTGCCGGTGACCGGCTTTGCCCACTCCCCCGACGACATCCCCGACCTGATCCAGATGGTCAATGGCGCTCCGCTGGTCATCAAGGTGCTGGAAGGCACCCAGGGCATCGGCGTGGTGCTGTGCGAAACCGCCACGGCTGCGGAATCGGTGATCGAGGCGTTCATGGGCCTCAAGCAGGACATCATGGTGCAGGAGTACATCAAGGAAGCGGGCGGTGCGGACATCCGCTGCTTCGTGGTGGGCGACAAGGTTATCGCCTCGATGATGCGCCAGGCCAAACCCGGCGAGTTCCGCTCCAACCTGCACCGTGGCGGCACGGCCAGCCTCATCAAGATCACCCCCGAAGAACGCATGACGGCCATCCGCGCCGCCAAGGTCATGGGCCTGAGCGTGGCCGGGGTCGACATCCTGCGCTCCAACCACGGGCCGCTGGTGATGGAAGTGAACTCCTCGCCGGGCCTGGAAGGCATCGAGGCCACCACAGGCAAGGACGTGGCGGGAATGATCATTCAATACATCGAGAAAAACGGCGGCCCGCACATGACGCGGACCAAGGGCAAGGGGTGATCCTCCCTCGAATTGACGCAGGTGCCAACTGCTAATATGATGGGGCATCGAGGCGACTGACCGGATGAGAACGAGCGCCTCCCAGCGGTGAAACCGTAACCACGCAAGGTGGTTCGAAAGTGGTGTCCGGATCTGCTTTACCCAATACAAACTAAGACGCCTTGTGCGTCTTTTTTTGTTTCTGCCGTCAGCGCTTGGTGGCGGTTGGTTGTCGCAGGTAAACCTTGCCACACAGCAGCATGAATCCCATCCGGCCGAAGAGTTTCGGAGGCGCTTGTGTCTGATGGTAGGCGCTCTCCACTACAAGGTTCAGGTCCTGAGGTTTGCTGGGCGCAGCCCGACGAACCTCAAAGAAAATGTGGTATGGCCCCTCCGGATTCTCAATCCTCAACGAGTAGGCCCAGTTGCGTTGCGCTGCGGTCTGCCACACCTTGATATGCGGCTGATTCAGATTCGCCACGATCGTCGGCAGATCCAGCGACAACCGATAGCGCACAGGACAAAACGTCCTTGGCCTCGCCCCTGCGTCGATGGTTGCCTCACCCGCTTGCGAGGCCTCAGGGTCACATGCCTTGCTGAAGCAATGGTTCGAGAACGTGACGTGAATACTCAACGTGCGCTTGGCCAGCTCACTATGAAACGAAAACGTAAAAGGGTTCAGGTGATCGAACCCGTAAGTCAGATCACCTATCGTCAGCGGCGGGAAGTAGTTGGCTAACGGGGAGTTCCGCGTGGCACCACTCGATGTCAAACCGCATCCCTTGGCAACATCAACCCCAGCGGCAGCCTGACTCGCGCTTCCAGCCCTCCTCCCGAACGGTTACGCAGCTCGACATTGCCGCCGTGCATCGCGGCGATGCGCTTGACGATCGCCAGCCCCAGGCCGGTGCCTTTGCCGCTGCGGGCGCGGTCGCCGCGGGTGAAGGGGTTGAAGATGCCTTCCAGTTCCGACGGATCGATGCCCAGGCCGCGGTCCATGACGCTGAGCACCACGTAAGGAGCGCCGCTGTCGCCGGACACATAGGCCGCCACCTCAACACCATCCCCTGCGTGATGCATGGCGTTGCCGATGAGGTTGGCGAGCAGGCGCTTCATCGAAACACGGCGCAACGCAAAGGGCGGAATGGACTCAAGGCACAGGCGCACCTGTTCCACCGGCGTGTTGTAAGGCGCGACCACTTCGTTGACCAGCTCCACCAGATCGACTTCCTCGACCTCTTCGTCGCGCCCGTCGCGGATGAACGCCAGAAACTGATCCAGGATCGCGTCCATGTCTTCGATGTCGCGAACCATGCCATCCATGAATTCGTTGTCCTTGGGCATCAGCTCCAGTGACAGCCGCAGCCGCGTGAGCGGTGTGCGCAAGTCGTGGGATACCCCGGCCAGCATCAGTTCCCGCTCCTGCCCTGCCTGCTCGACGTCTTCGGCCATCTGGTTGAAGGCGCGGTAGACCTCGGTCATTTCGCTGGGGGTATCGCTGACCGGCAGGCGCACGCTGCGCCCCTGCCCCAACTGGCGGGCGGCGAACACCAGGCGCTTGAGCGGCTGGTTGAGCTGGCTGACGAAAATCCACGCGGAGGCCGTGGACAGCAGACCGATTGCCAGGAACCAGCCCAGCACGCTCCAGATTTTCTGGCCACGCAGAGGGTGCGGATACAGCGGCACCTTCAGCCAGCCATCGCCCAGACTCGGCGCACGCACCCACAGCGCCGGAGGCGCATGCACGCGCAGTCGCACCTCGGTGTCTGCGCCAAGCTCCGCCTGCATCTGCCGCTGGTAGATCTCGGAGTACGGCCAGTGCTGCTCGCCTTCCGGAACGCCACCGCCAACCACGCGAATCAGGCCCGCCGCGTCGGCGATGGTCTGCCGGTCGCTTTCATCCGCCGCCCAGTAGGCCCGCAAGGTCAAGGCAACGCCATGGCTGTACTGGCGGTCCACAAGCACGTCCTCGTTCATCAGCAGATAGACCAGCGTCAGTGCCTTGGAGAACAGAACCACGATAAGCACCAGCCACAGGGTGCGAGAGAAAAAACTTTGCGGGAACCAGAGCGGCGTCTTCATGGCAGCAGCTACACACTTTGCAGGAGCGAGCCAGGCTCGCGAATTTTCGCGGATGACAAGAGACAGCAAAACCAGGCACTCCGGCGATTCCGTCTGGAAACGTCAGGGTGACTGGTTGGCGTTTGCGGGTGCTCAACGCACCCGACGGGCAATCTGTCGACTCGACCTTTGTTACTTGTTGGCGCCGTCCGGCACAAATACATAGCCCACACCCCAGACCGTCTGGATGTAGCGCGGCTTGGCAGCGTCCACTTCGATCAGGCGCCGCAGGCGGGAAATCTGGACGTCGATGGACCGCTCCAGCGCATCCCATTCACGACCACGGGCCAGGTTCATGAGCTTGTCCCGGGTCAATGGCTCGCGGGCATGCATGACCAGCGCCTTGAGCACCGCGAACTCACCGGTGGTGAGCATGTGCACTTCATCGCCGCGCTTGAGCTCACGGGTTGCCAGGGACAGCTCGTAGTCGCCGAAGGTGACGGTTTCGTCCTCGCTGGCCGGTGCTCCGGGAACTGGCGCGGACTGGCGACGCAACACCGCCTTGACGCGGGCCATCAGCTCGTCAGGGTTGAAAGGCTTGGCCAGGTAATCGTCAGCGCCCAGCTCAAGGCCCTTGATGCGGCTCAGCTCGTCGCCCTTGGCGGTGAGCATGATGATGGGAATCTGGTTGTTGGAGGCGCGCAGACGACGGCATGCCGACAGGCCATCCTCGCCCGGCAGCATCAGGTCCAGGACCACGAGGTGAAACACTTCGCGAGCCAGCAGTCGGTCCATTTGCTCCACGTTGGCCACCGCACGGGCGCGATAGCCCTTGCTGGTGAAAAAGCGTTCTAACAGGCTGCTCAGGCCCGGGTCATCATCGACGATGAGGATTTTCTCGCCTTCAGCCGTTTGTGCAGTGCTGCTCATTGGATGCTCCTTTGATCTCGGCGCGCATTATGGCGTAGCTGCTGCTACGCGCACCGTGTGCATTGTTAGCAGATTTTTCCTGGGCTGCCACTGATGCTCTGCCTCGCGGCTGCGGGGCTATCGCGGGCGGGGCTTCTACAAGGGTTTTACCGCAGCTGACGGGCCGGTCCCCATATCCGGGTTCACTGGGTATAATGCGCCGCCCTCAAGGTCAGGCAACACCCGCTCACGGCGGTTCGCCAGCAGCTGGATTTTTTGCACATACATTTGCCAGGTGGTTTTATGGACAGTATCAACAGCCGCATCGCCGAGGAACTCGGTGTCCGCCCGCAACAGGTCGAAGCGGCCGTCGCGCTACTGGATGAAGGCTCTACCGTGCCCTTCATCGCTCGCTACCGTAAAGAAGTGACTGGCAGCCTCGATGACACGCAACTGCGTCATCTGGAAGAGCGCCTGCGCTATCTGCGTGAACTCGAAGACCGCCGCGTGGCGATCCTTGCCAGCATCGAAGAGCAAGGCAAGCTGACCCCTGAATTGGCCCGCGACATCAAGCTGGCCGACACCAAGACCCGCCTCGAAGACCTGTACCTGCCGTACAAGCAGAAGCGCCGCACCAAGGGCCAGATCGCCCTGGAAGCGGGCCTCGGCGAACTGGCGGACGGCCTGTTCAACGACCCGACGCTGACACCTGAAACCGAAGCTGCGCGCTTCGTCGATGCCGAAAAAGGCTTCGCCGACACCAAGGCCGTGCTCGAAGGCGCCAAGTACATCCTCATGGAGCGCTTCGCCGAAGACGCCACGCTGCTGGAAAAACTGCGCGGTTTCCTCAAGCAGGAAGCGGTCATCAGTGCCCGAGTGGTGGCTGGCAAGGAAGAAGAAGGCGCGAAATTCCGCGACTATTTCGAACACGACGAGCCGCTCAAGAGCATGCCGTCGCACCGCGCCCTGGCGATTTTCCGTGGCCGCAACGAAGGCATCCTCAGCTCGGCGCTGAAGGTCGGCGAGGAACTGCCAGGCACCCTGCACCCTTGCGAGCTGATGATCGGCGAGCGTTTCGGCCTGTCGAACCAGAACCGCCCTGCCGACAAATGGTTGGGCGAAGTGGTGCGCTGGACGTGGAAGGTCAAGCTCTATTCGCACCTTGAAACCGACCTGCTGGGCGAGCTGCGCGACGGCGCCGAGACCGAAGCCATCAACGTGTTCGCCCACAACCTGCACGACCTGCTGCTGGCCGCCCCCGCAGGCCCGCGTGCGACCCTGGGCCTGGACCCTGGCCTGCGCACCGGCTGCAAGGTGGCCGTGGTCGATGCCACCGGCAAGCTGCTGGATCACGCCACCGTTTACCCGCATGTGCCGAAAAACCAGTGGGACCAGAGCATCGCTGTGCTGGCCGCCCTGTGCGCCAAGCACTCGGTTGACCTGATCGCCATCGGCAACGGCACCGCCAGCCGCGAAACCGACAAGCTGGCCGCCGAACTGATCAAGAAATACCCGGGCCTGAAGATGACCAAGATCATGGTCTCCGAGGCAGGCGCTTCGGTGTATTCGGCCTCGGAACTGGCGGCCAAGGAATTCCCGGACCTGGACGTGTCGATCCGTGGCGCGGTATCCATCGCCCGTCGCCTGCAGGATCCGCTGGCAGAGCTGGTGAAGATCGATCCGAAATCCATCGGCGTCGGCCAGTACCAGCACGACGTTTCCCAGCTCAAGCTGGCGCGGGGCCTGGACGCGGTTGTCGAGGACTGCGTGAATGCCGTGGGCGTGGACGTGAACACCGCGTCGGTCGCCCTGCTGGCGCGCATTTCCGGCCTCAACACCACGCTTGCGCAGAACATCGTCAACCACCGTGACGAGAACGGCGCCTTCAAGACTCGCGCTTCGCTGAAAAAAGTCCCGCGCCTGGGCGAGAAGACCTTCGAACAGGCCGCAGGCTTCCTGCGCGTCATGAACGGTGACAATCCGCTGGATTCGTCCGCGGTGCACCCTGAGGCCTATCCGCTGGTGCAACGCATCGCCGCTGAAACCGACCGCGACATCCGCTCGCTGATCGGCGACGCCAGCTTCCTCAAGCGTCTGGATCCGAAGAAATTCACCGACGAGACTTTCGGCCTGCCGACCGTCACCGACATCCTTCAGGAACTGGAAAAGCCGGGCCGCGACCCGCGCCCGGAGTTCAAGACTGCCGAGTTCCAGGAAGGCGTCGAAGACCTCAAGGACCTGCAACTGGGCATGATCCTCGAAGGCGTGGTGACCAACGTGACCAATTTCGGTGCTTTCGTCGACATCGGCGTGCATCAGGACGGTTTGGTGCATATCTCTGCGCTTTCGGAGAAGTTCATCAAGGATCCTCGCGAAGCGGTGAAAGCCGGTGACGTGGTCAAGGTCAAGGTCATGGAAGTCGACATTCCGCGCAAGCGCGTGGGCCTGTCGATGCGCATGAGCGACACCCCGGGCGAGAAGATCGACGGCGCCCGTGGCCCGCGTCCAGGCTCCTCGCCGCGTCAGCAGCAGAGCAGTGCACCGCGCAAGGAAACCGCGACCGCAGCCCCGGCCAACAACGCCATGGCTTCACTCTTCGCCAACGCCAAACAACTGAAGAAGCGCTGATGGATATTCCGCAAGGTCTGACCGAAAGCGCCTACTTCAAGACGCTGGGCTGCAAGCTGGTGCGCCTGGGCGACGGTGTCGCCGAGGTGACCCTGGCGCTGGAGCCGCACCTGCGCAACCGTGGCAACGTGATGCACGGCGGCGCGCTTTTCAGCCTGGTCGATATCGCCATGGGGCTGGCCTGTTCCAGCTCCCACGGTTTCGACAAGCAAAGCGTTACCGTTGAATGCAAGATCAACTACATGCGCGGCGTGCCGGACGGTGAAGTCACCTGTATCGGCACCGTCCTGCACGCAGGAAGACGCACGCTGGTGGTCGAAGCCGAGGTGCGCCAGGCCGACAAACTGGTCGCTAAAGCGCAAGGCACGTTCGCGATCGTCTAGCTGTCCGATAGGAATATGAGTTAATTTCGGCGCAGAATCTGTGCACTGGTTCCGAGATGGACAGCAGTGCCGGAATTATTCTGGCAGTTCCTGCAGGCAGACCTGCAGGAACCGACAGCGACGGACTCAGGCGTTCGGACCAAAAACGAGGCGAAAACGCCAGTTCCTTTCTTCACCCTTGTAGACCGCCATATCGCCCCCATATAGGGCCGACTGACGCGTGAAGGAATTCCAACTTGAGCGAACTTCTCAACCGCCGCCTGGCTCTGCTTGGCGAGCAGCCCAACCTCTCCCTCCTGGAGAAGTGCTTGCATGGTATCGAGCGTGAATGCCTGCGCGTGACGGGCGAAGGTCGCCTGGCCCAGACGCCGCATCCCGAAGCACTGGGCTCTGCGCTGACCAACGAACAGATCACCACCGATTACTCCGAATCGCTGCTGGAGTTCATTACCCCGGCGCTGAGCAACCCTGCAGATACCCTCGAAAGCCTGGAGAAAATCCACCGCTTCGCCTACAGCAAGCTGGGCAACGAGTACATCTGGAGCCCTTCGATGCCGTGCCCGCTGCCGGCCGAGGAAGACATCCCGATCGCGTATTACGGCACCTCCAACATCGGCAAGCTCAAGTACGTGTACCGCCAGGGCCTGGCGCTGCGCTACGGCAAGACGATGCAATGCATTGCCGGGATCCACTACAACTTCTCGCTGCCGGAGGCCATCTGGCCGCTGCTGCGCCAGACCGAAGGCTTCCAGGGCAGCGACCGCGACTTCCAGTCCGAGAGCTACATTGGCCTGATTCGCAATTTCCGTCGCTACAGCTGGCTGCTGATGTACCTGTTCGGTGCATCGCCGGCGCTGGACGCCAGCTTCCTGCGTGGCCGTTCGCACCAGCTTGAGCAGTACGACGCCGACACGCTGTACCTGCCCTACGCCACCAGCCTGCGCATGAGCGACCTGGGTTACCAGAGCAACGCCCAGGCCGACCTGACGCCTTGCTATAACGACCTGCTGACCTACACCGACAGCCTGCGCAAAGCGGTGGCAACGCCCTACGCGCCGTATGTCGAAATCGGTACGCACAAGGATGGCGAGTGGATTCAGCTCAACACCAACGTGCTGCAGATCGAGAACGAGTACTACTCGACCATCCGCCCCAAACGCGTCACCTACTCGGGCGAACGTCCGATTCAGGCGCTGATGGCCCGTGGCGTGCAGTACGTCGAAGTACGCTGCTTGGACATCAACCCGTTCCTGCCAGTGGGCATCGACCTGCAACAGTCGCGCTTCATCGACGCCTTCGTGCTGTTCTGCGCTCTGCAGGAAAGCCCGCAACTGGCCGATTGCGAGTGCGGTAACGCCAGCAGTAACTTCCTGACCGTGGTCAAGGAAGGTCGCCGTCCGGGGCTGCAACTGAGCCGCAACACCTCGACCATCGACCTGAAGGTCTGGGCCGACGAGTTGCTGGACAAGATCGAGCCGATCATTGCGCTGCTGGACAAGAGCCAGGGCATCGACGAGCACGCCAAATCAATGGCCGCGCAGCGTGCCAAGGTCGCGGATGCGTCGCTGACGCCGTCGGCACAGGTGCTGGCCGCGATGAGCGAGCACAAGGAAGGCTTTACCGCGTTCTCGCTGCGCCAGGCGCAGGTGCACGCCGAGCACTTCCGTAGCCAGCCGTTGAGTGTCGAGGATCAGACGGACTTCGAAACCAGGGCTCGCGAGTCGCTGGCGCAGCAGTCCGAGATGGAACAGACCGAAGAGCCGGTGGACTTCGACACCTTCGTCGGGGCTTATCAGGCGAGCATTCTGGCGATCAGTAATTGATTCAGCGATCACTGTAATTGTAGGAGCGCGCTTGCCCGCGATAGCAGAGTGTCAGGCACCGACGATGTGCCCGGCAAAATCGCAGTCGCGGGCAAGCGCGCTCCTACAAGGGCCATATTCCAAACCAGGTGATTGACCCGGCCTGGAATCACTTCTTCGTCAGATCGCCTTCTCGAAAATCTTCGAATTACGCTGATAGTTGTACAGCGACGCCCGCGCACTTGGCAGGCGGTCCACGCTGCTTGGCTCGAAGCCCCGCTCGCGGAACCAGTGCGCGGTGCGGGTGGTGAGCACGAAAAGGGTCTTGAGGCCCTGGGCCCGCGCCCGCTCCTCGATGCGTTCGAGCAACTCATCGCCGCGTCCGCCGTGGCGGTACTCAGGATTCACCGCCAGACACGCCAGCTCCCCCGCCTCGGAATCGGCAATCGGATACAGCGCCGCACAGGCAATGATCAGCCCTTCGCGTTCGACCACACTGAACTGCTCGATCTCGCGCTCCAGCACCTCGCGGGAGCGGCGCACCAGAATGCCCTGCTCTTCCAGCGGGGTGATAAGGTCGATCAGGCCGCCCACATCGCCAATCGACGCCTCGCGCACCAGTTCGAACTGCTCCTGGGCGACCAGCGTACCGCCACCGGCGCGGGTGAACAGCTCGGACAACAGCGCGCCATCCTCGACATAACTGACGATGTGGCTGCGGGCCACGCCACCACGGCAGGCCTGGGCCGCCGCATCCAGCAACTCGGCCTGATAGTTGTTGCCCAGACGCTGAAGGTGCGCCGGTACTTGCTGCGGGCGCAATTCACGCACCAGCCGGCCCTGCTCGTCCATCAGGCCGGATTCAGCGCCGAACAGCAGCAGCTTCTCCGCCCCCAGATCGACCGCCGCGCGGGTCGCGACGTCTTCGCAGGCCAGGTTGAAAATCTCGCCCGTTGGCGAATAGCCCAAGGGCGACAGCAGCACGATGGAACGCTCATCGAGCAGGCGATTGATACCCTTGCGGTCGATGCGGCGCACCTCGCCGGTGTGCTGATAGTCGACGCCTTCGAGCACGCCAATCGGGCGCGCCGTGACGAAATTGCCACCGGTCACCCGCAGGCGCGAGCCCTGCATGGGCGAAGCAGCCATATCCATCGACAGCCGGGCCTCGATGGCGATACGCAGCGCGCCGACCGCATCGATCACGCATTCCAGCGTGGCCGAGTCGGTCACCCGCAGGTCGCGGTGGAAATGCGGGGTGATGCCCCGCGCTTCCAGGCGGCTTTCGATTTGCGGGCGCGAACCGTGGACCAGCACCAGACGCACGCCCAGGCTGTGCAGCAGCACCAGGTCATGGACGATGTTGCCGAAGTTGGGGTGCGCGACGCCGTCCCCCGGCAGCAGGACGATAAAGGTGCAGTCGCGGTGAGCATTGATATAGGGAGACGCGTGGCGTAGCCAATTGACGTAATCGGGCATCTTCAAAAGGGCCTGTAGAAAAATGGACGAAGGGTGAAAACACTCACAGCGGCATGAGCTTTATCGTCGGAACAGGCATCGCAACACGCGTAGTCTCCTTCTGGTTCTGGGTTCTGGCTGGCTCAGGTGACAGCACTCAATGGACAGCATTCAAGGGCCGCATTCAAGGTGTAGCCAGGCAGTAATGCTGGATCAATTCACGCAGTAGACGCACTGTAGGCTGCAAACGTGACATTTCGAGATATTCGCCGGGCTGGTGCGCGCAGGCGATGTCTCCCGGGCCCAACACGATGGTTTCACAGCCCAGGCGCTGAAGATAAGGCGCTTCAGTGCCAAATGCCACCGCTTCTGCGGTATGCCCTGTCAGACGCTCGGCCACCCGCACCAGTTCCGCATCGGCGCTTTGCTCGAACGGCGAGACTTCGGCGAACAACGGCGCGTAGTCGATCTGCACCTGATGCTGTTTGGCCAAGGGTTGCAGCTTCTGGCGAATGGCGGCGCGCAGCATTTCCGGGTCCATGCCCGGCAGCGGGCGCAGGTCGAACTCCAGTGAACACTGGCCGCAAATGCGGTTGGGGTTGTCGCCACCGTGGATGCAGCCGAAGTTCATGGTCGGTTGCGGAACGCTGAACTGTGGGTTGCTGAACTGCGTCTGCCACTGCTGGCGCAGGCCCTTGAGGGCGCCGATGGCGTCATACATCGCTTCAAGGGCGCTGTGGCCAAGGCTCGGATCCGACGAATGGCCACTGCGGCCCAGAATCTCGATGCGCTCCATCATCACGCCCTTGTGCAGGCGAATCGGCTTTAGGCCCGTGGGCTCGCCGATCACCGCAGCGCGGCCCAGCACGCCACCGGCCGCTGCGAGGGCCTTGGCGCCGGACATCGAGCTCTCCTCGTCGCAGGTCGCCAGGATGATGAGCGGCTGCTTGAACGGCTTGTCCAGCAAGGGTTGCAGGGCCTCGATCGCCAGCGCGAAAAAGCCTTTCATGTCACAGCTACCCAGTCCTACCCAGTTGCCGTCGACTTCTGTCAGCTTCAGCGGATCGGTCTTCCACAGCGCATCGTCATAGGGCACGGTGTCACTGTGGCCCGACAGCACCAGGCCGCCGGGGCCGCTGCCGTAGGTGGCCAGCAGGTTGAATTTGCCAGGGCTGACCTGCTGGATGTCGCAGGCAAAACCCAGATCGCCAAGCCAGGTGGCCAGCAGGTCGATGACGGCGCGGTTGGACTGATCCAGCGCAGGTTGCGTGCAGCTCACCGAAGGCGCGGCGATCAGGGCCGCGAACTGCTCTTTCATGGACGGCAATGGCATAGGCGACTCCTGGGTGCAGGTTGTCGAACATCATAGGGTGTTCGAGCAGCTGGAATAAACGGTCACGGGTGATGTCCTGTACACTGCACGACCCACGCAGCTGTGTCGATTCCGGCTGCGTCTCCTGTTATCAGTCATACAGCTCCTGGATTCTCCGGCCATGCAGAAAGAAACCGAAATCAAACTCCGCGTCAGCCGCGAAACCCTCACCGCCTTGCGCGAGCACCCGCTGCTAAAGAAACGCAACAAGAGCGGCTGGGAGCGTCTGGAGCTGTTCAACCAGTACTTCGACACCCCAGAGCGCGAACTGGCTCACGCCAAGGTCGCCCTGCGCCTGCGCCGTGACGGCGACGCGATCATCCAGACCCTCAAGACCCGCGGCCAGAGCGTTGCCGGCCTGTCCGAGCGCAACGAGTACAACTGGGACCTGCCCAAGGCCAAGCTGGACTTGAAGAAGCTCGACGGCGAATGCTGGCCCGAGCAACTGGCCGACCTGGACAAGAAGACCATCAAGCCGCTGTTCACCACCGATTTCGTCCGCGAAAAGGCCGAGATTGCCTGGGGCCGTGGCAAGTCCAAGGTGGTGATCGAGGCGGCGCTGGACCTGGGCAACGTGATCGTCGGCAAGCAGAAGGAAGAAATCTGCGAGCTGGAGCTGGAACTGCGCGAAGGCGAACCGGCCGCCCTGCTGGAACTGGCCGCCGAGCTTGCCGAGAAGCTGCCACTGATGCCATGCGACATCAGCAAGGCCGAGCGCGGTTATCGCCTGTTCGACGCCAGCAGCTACTCGATCAAGCTGCCGGTTCCCGAGCTGCACGCCGAAACCTCCATGGACGATGCCTACAGCGCGCTGGCCTGGTTCCTGCTGGGCAGCAGCCAGCGTCTGGCCGAGCAATACCGCTTCAACGGTCACTGGAGCCTGCTGCAAGACTGGGTGCAGATGCTCGCCGAGCTGCGTGCCCTCACCGGCAGCCTGGGCCAGGCCGCCCCACGCGCCTTGACCCACGACCTGCGCGCGGCGCTGGACGCCCTGCTCGAAGACTGGCGCACGCTGGTGCAGGCCGGCCAGGACGATCCTGATGTCCGTGCTGCCGCCCACGAGCAGTTCATCGAAGAGCTGGAAGACCCCCGCTGGGGCCTGTTCTCGCTGACCACCTCGCGTTGGCTGATGGAGCGCAGCTGGACCGTGGAGCGCACCAACCGTGGCAACCGCCAGGGCAACGCGATGCTCAGCAGCTGGCTGCCGCGCTTCCTGGGCGATGAAGCCACCGCGCTGAACCTTGCGCGCTATCAGCAGCAGCCTGAAGACCTGGCCGAGCAGTTGCCACGCATCGAGCGCATCCAGGTCTGGCTGCACCGCGCCCGCCAGACCCTGGAACTGCCGGAACTTGACCGCCTGTACGGCGAGCTGAACAAGCTTGAAGAGTTGGCGCAGCTGGACATCACCGACGAAGTCCTCGATGCCCGCGAACAGCAGACCATTACCGTGCTGCAAAGCAAGGCGTGGAAGACGCTGCTGAAGATCTAAGCAACGCCAAACCCCTGTAGGAGTGAGCTTGCTCGCGATTGCAGAGTGTCAGATTCGGAAATGGTGACTGATACGCCGCGATCGCGAGCAAGCTCACTCCTACAGGAGAGGTGGTGAATCAGTCAGGCAACCTCCAACTGATCCACCGCCATCGCGGGCAAGCGCGCTCCTACAGAGGTTACCGGGACACGGGCAGACTCGTGGTCGATTTGATCTCCGACAGCGCCACCGTCGAGTTCACCTCCTGAATCCCCGGCACCAGCGACAGCTTTTCGAAGAAAAACCGCTCGTACGCCTCGATGTCCGGCGTGACGATGCGCAGCAGAAAGTCCACCGCCCCCATCAGCACGTAACACTCCAGCACTTCCGGAAAGCCGCGAATCGCCTCGGTGAATTCGGTGAAATTCGAACGTCCGTGGGCGTTGAGCTTCACTTCGGCGAAGATCTGCGTATTCAGGCCGATCTTCTTGCGATCCAGCAGCGTCACCTGGCGCCGGATAACCCCCTCATCCTTCAACCGCTGAATCCTGCGCCAGCACGGCGACTGGGACAGGCCCACCTGCTCGGCGATCTGCGCGCTGGACAGCGAAGCGTCCTCCTGCAGCAGCGCCAGGATCTTGCGGTCATAGGCATCCAGTTCAATTTGCATAGGATATTCTCGGATTCAACAATCGACGCATAATCTAGTCGAAATGGCCGTTGATCAACCGATCATAGACCAGAAATTCCCGTTTCAGCATGCAAGACTTTCTCTCACTCAAACAGCTCGCTGCCGTCAGCCCATCGGACAGCGAAAACAGGAGAGTTCAGCATGTCCCACCTGCAAGCCGTCAACGCCGCGCCGCTTCGTCACGATGCCTGGTCCGTCAGCAATGCCCACTGCCGTTCGCGTTACCAGATCCTTGCCGAGGCCGAGCCAGACCTGATCTGCCGGGTGCTGAACCTGTTCGCCATGCAATACCTGATTCCGCAACAAGTCAGCGTGTTGCAGCAGGAAGGCATGCTGATGATCCAGGCGGAAGTCGACGGGCTGACGTGGCACCGAGCCCAGGTGATTGGTGAAAAAATGCGCAATCTGATCAATGTTTGTTCAGTGGAACTGGAACCGATGGAGGATTTTCACGTCCTATCCGAGCCCGTCTCACTGGCGGTCGGTTGAGTACGCTGAAAATATTGGCAACGCTTCACTACCTGCAGGACGCAACAACTGGCACGCTTGGGACTACTCTTGCTTACCAACGAAGTAAGCCGTCTCGTCCAAAGGAGCCCGCATGTCCGTCCTTGCCTCATCTTCCCAGGACCGCTGGCTGGATCTGAATGAAGTCCTGCGCGATCTCGTCGCGCAGGGATACCTCGACCAGGACAACGCCGAATACGCGCTGACCCTGCGTCGCACTGCGCAGAACCTGCAAACCCACCCGCTGGAATTCATCGCGGCGCAGCAGTTCGACAACCTGCGTCGCCCCGGCAAGAAGCTCGACCTGGAAACCCTCACGGCCTGGCTGGCCGAGCAATCCGGCCAGCCCTACATGCGCATCGACCCGCTGAAGATCAACGTCGCGGCCGTCACGCCGCTGATGTCCTACGCCTTTGCGCAGCGTCACAAGATTCTCGCAGTGGCCGTGGATCGCGAAGCCGTGACCATCGCCAGCGCCCAGCCCTACGTGAAAGCCTGGGAAGCGGACCTGATGCACGTGCTGAAAATGCCGATCAAGCGCGTGGTCGCCAACCCGGCCGACGTGCAGAAGCTGGCGGTCGAGTTCTACCGGTTGGCCAAGTCGGTCAGCGGTGCCAGCGCCACCGACCAGAAAGTCAGCTCGCTGGGCAACTTCGAGCAGTTGCTCAAGCTCGGCGCCAGCGATCAGGAGCCCGACGCCAACGACGCGCACATCGTCAACATCGTCGACTGGCTGTTCCAGTACGCCTACCAGCAGCGCGCCAGTGACATCCACATCGAGCCACGCCGGGAAGCCGGCACGGTGCGCTTTCGCATCGACGGCGTGCTGCACAATGTCTATCAGTTCCCGCCGCAGGTGACGATGGCGGTGACCAGCCGCCTGAAAAGCCTGGGCCGGATGAACGTTGCCGAGAAGCGCAAGCCGCAGGACGGCCGGGTCAAGACCAAGACGCCCGACGGCGGCGAAGTGGAGCTGCGACTTTCGACCTTGCCTACCGCATTCGGCGAGAAGATGGTGATGCGGATCTTCGACCCCGAAGTGCTGCTCAAGGATTTCGACCAGTTGGGCTTCTCCGGTGACGATCTGCGGCGCTGGGAGGGCATGACCTATCAGCCCAACGGCATCATCCTGGTGACCGGCCCGACCGGTTCCGGCAAGACCACCACGCTCTACACCACGCTCAAGAAGCTGGCGACGTCGGAGGTCAACCTCTGCACCATCGAAGACCCTATCGAGATGGTGGAGCCGGCCTTCAACCAGATGCAGGTCCAGCACAATATCGACCTGACCTTCGCCAGTGGCGTGCGCGCGCTGATGCGGCAGGACCCGGACATCATCATGATCGGCGAGATTCGCGACCTGGAAACCGCCGAAATGGCGATTCAGGCCGCGCTGACAGGGCACCTGGTGCTGTCGACCCTGCACACCAACGACGCGCCGAGCGCAATCAGCCGCCTGCTGGAACTGGGCGTGCCGCATTACCTGCTCAAGGCGACGATTCTTGGCGTGATGGCCCAGCGTCTGGTGCGTACCTTGTGCCCCCATTGCAAGGCGCCCATCGAGCTTGATGAAGTGGATTGGCAGACCCTGACCCGACCGTGGCAGGCGCCGGTGCCGAGCGGCGCCCATCGCGCGGTTGGCTGCGCTGAGTGCCGCGACACGGGGTATCGCGGGCGTGCGGGGGTCTACGAAATCATGTTGATGTCCGATGCGGTCAAATCCCTGATCACCGCCGACCTGGACCTCACGGCCCTACGCCGGCAGGCCTTCAAGGACGGCATGCGCAGCCTGCGCCTGTCGGGTGCGCAAAAGGTTTCGTCCGGCATGACCACCGTCGAAGAAGTGCTGCGCGTCACGCCTCAGAGCGAACAGCGCTAGGCAACACCCCGCCACGTTCCCCCAATGTTTATCGCCACTACACAGGGTAGAATCGGTACAGAACTCCAACCATTGTTCAACAGGGATAGGTTATGCAAATCGGTAGTGTGGTTTTACTCTTCGTCGCCTTGGCCATCGCCATCGTGTTCATGGGTTTCAAGGTGGTGCCGCAGGGCTATCAATGGACGGTCGAACGCTTTGGCCGCTACACCAACACCCTGAAGCCGGGCCTTAACATCATCGTGCCGGTGATGGACCGCGTCGGACACAAGGTCAACATGATGGAGACCGTGCTCGACATCCCCCCACAGGAAGTCATCACCTCCGATAACGCCACGGTGCAGATCGACGCCGTCTGTTTTTATCAGGTGGTCAACTGCGCCCAGGCTGCATACGAAGTGAACAATCTGCAGCACGCGATCCGCAACCTGCTGCAAACCAACATCCGTACCGTACTCGGCTCCATGGAACTGGACGCCATGCTCAGCCAGCGAGACTCGATCAACGAGCGCCTGTTGCGCATCGTCGATGAAGCCACCGCGCCATGGGGCATCAAGATCACCCGCATCGAGATCAAGGACATCAGTCCGCCTGCCGACCTGATGGCAGCCATGAGCGGCCAGATGAAAGCCGAACGGATCAAGCGCGCACAGATTCTCGAAGCCGAAGGCCTGCGCGCCTCGGCGATTCTCACCGCCGAAGGCAAGAAACAGGCGCAGATCCTGGAGGCAGAAGGCGAACGCCAGGCCGCTTTCCTGGAGTCCGAAGCCCGCGAGCGGCAGGCCGAAGCCGAGGCCCGTGCGACCCAGGTGGTATCCGAAGCCATTGCCGCCGGTGATGTGCAGGCGATCAACTACTTCGTTGCACAAAAATACATCGACGCGCTGGGCAGGCTCGCGGCAGCCAACAACAGCAAAGTCATCCTCATGCCACTGGAAGCCAGCCAGATGATCGGCGCGGTCGGCGGTATCGGTGAAATCGTCAAGGCCACCTTCGACAAAGGCGCTGCCGACAAGAGCAGGCCTGAAGCCGGCAAGCGAGTCTGAGCCATGTGGGACTACCTGCAAAATCTGTCGTTCTGGGACTGGCTCGGGCTGGGCACCGTCCTGCTGATCCTGGAAGTGTTCGGTGCAGGCGGTTATCTGCTCTGGATTGGCGTGGCCGCGGCGGGCGTCGGAATTCTCACCTACATCATCCCGGCAATGAGCTGGGAGGTGCAGTTCCTGCTGTTCGCCGTGCTGTCGGTGCTGACTGCGCTGTACTGGTGGCGACGCCAGCGCAGCGTGTTGCGCAAGTCCGACCAGCCAGGTTTGAACATGCGAGGTTCGGAGCTGATCGGCCGCACTTTCACCGTTCACGACGCCATCGTCGGCGGTCGCGGCAAGATCAAGGTGGGCGATGGCGTATGGATGGTCGTAGGGCCGGATACCGCCGTGGGCATGCAGGTCAAGGTGATCGCCCAGGACGGCGCGATCCTCAAAGTGGAAGCAGTATGAGTGGGGCGAAATGGAACTACATCGACCTTGGGCGTATCAAATCATTTCAGAACAACCAAAGTCGGAGTAACCCGTCATGCGTCTTAAACTTGCTGTAGCCACGTTAGCCCTGCTCTCCCTGCCGGTCGGTTCAGCCATGGCTGACGGCTTTCTGCGAGACATCATTTCGTCCGGCGCCACCACTGGCTCGACGTACCTCACGTTCCGCCACCACAAGCTGATCGTTGCGGCTCAGGATGACGCCGGTAGCTTCGTCGCCAGCGATGGCGCAATCCGTGGCCCATACCTGGAAGCAGCGCTGGACCAGGTACGCAAGGACAACCCAGGCCTGAACGCCTCGGACATGGACCTGGCCAACGCGATTCTGGCGAAGAATCTCGTTGCTGAAGAGTAATTTTCAGACCACACGCATACATGTAGCAGCACGGCTTGCCGGCGGGGGCGATATCAAGGACGCCCCCGCCGGCAAGCCGTGCTGCTACGGATACCCAGTGTCACCCTTGCCTCACCGGTAATCATCCACCGGCACACAGGCGCAGAACAGGTTTCGATCCCCGTAGACATTGTCGACCCGATTCACCGCTGGCCAGTACTTGTGCTGACGGGTGTGCGCGGTCGGCGTGATCGCCTCGGCAAGGGTGTACGGCCTGTCCCATCCATTGATGACGTCTTCCAGGGTATGCGGCGCACGCTTGAGCGGGTTGTCTTCGGCCGGCCAGACGCCCTTCTGCACCTGAGTGATCTCCGCACGAATGCTCAGCATCGCCTCGATGAAGCGATCCAGTTCGGCCTTGGATTCGCTTTCCGTTGGCTCGATCATCAGCGTCCCCGGCACCGGAAACGACATGGTCGGCGCATGGAATCCGTAGTCCATGAGACGCTTGGCGACGTCCTCCTCACTGATGCCGGTGTCAGCCTTGATCGGCCGCAAGTCGATGATGCACTCATGGGCCACACGATCATTGCGCCCGGTATAAAGCACAGGAAACGCGCCGGTGAGCTGCTGCGCCAGGTAGTTCGCGGCAAGAATCGCCACCTCACTGGCGTCGGCCAGTTGCGGCCCCATCATCGCGATGTACATCCAGCTGATCGGCAAGATACTCGCACTGCCCCAGGGCGCGGCACTGACTGCCGTGTTCTGCGCGTTGGGCCCCTCCAGCGGGATCACCGGATGGTTGGCCACGAACGGCGCCAGGTGCGCCCTCACCCCGATCGGCCCCATGCCCGGCCCGCCGCCGCCATGGGGAATGCAAAAGGTCTTGTGCAGGTTCATGTGCGAGACATCGGCGCCGATGTCCGCTGGCCTCGCCAACCCGACCTGCGCGTTGAGGTTCGCGCCGTCCATGTACACCTGCCCGCCGTGCTTGTGGATAACCTCGCAGATATCACGCATGCCTTCCTCGTAAACACCGTGGGTCGAGGGATAGGTCGCCATCAGGCAGGACAGCTTGTCCCCGGCCTCCTGGGCCTTGGCTTTCAGGTCCTCCAGATCGACGTTACCGGCATCGTCACACTCGACGATCACCACCCGCATGCCCGCCATCTGCGCCGACGCCGGGTTGGTGCCGTGGGCCGATGACGGAATCAGGCAGATGTCCCGCTGCCCCTGCTTGCGGCTCTCATGGTACTTGTGAATCGCCAATAGCCCCGCGTATTCGCCCTGAGCGCCGGAGTTGGGTTGCATGCAGATCGCATCGAACCCTGTGATCGCGCACAACCAGGATTCCAGCTCATCGATCATCGCCTTGTAGCCCGTGGCCTGCTCCACCGGCGCGAAAGGATGCAGGTTGGCGAATGCAGGCCAGGTGATGGGGATCATTTCACTGGTAGCGTTGAGCTTCATGGTGCAGGAGCCCAGCGGGATCATCGACTGGTTGAGGGCCAGATCCTTGTTTTCCAGTTGCTTGAGGTAGCGCAGCATCTCGGTTTCGCTGTGATGGGCGCTGAACACCGGGTGGGTCAGATAGGGCGAGGTGCGCGTGAGGCTGGCGGGAATGCCGTCGCCCAGCGCCTCGGCATCAAGATCGGCGACGTTCAGTCCATGATCGGCGCCGCAGAAGATATCCAGCAGCTTATCCACCGTGTGCTCATCGCAGCTTTCGTCCAGGCTCACGCCCAGCCTGCCTTCGCCAAGAATCCGCAGGTTGAAGCGCGCCGCGCTGGCACTTTCCAGAATCGCCGTCTGCGCGCCGCCGACGTCCAGAGTCAGGGTGTCGAAGAAGTGCTGGTTGAGTCGCTTCACGCCTTTGCGTTCGAGGCCTGCGGCGAGAATGGCGGTCAGACGATGCACCCGCTGTGCGATGCGTTTCAGGCCTTCGGGGCCGTGGTACACCGCATAAAAACTGGCGATATTGGCCAGCAACACCTGCGCGGTACAGATGTTGGAGTTGGCCTTCTCGCGACGGATATGTTGCTCGCGGGTCTGCAGGGCCATGCGCAGCGCGACATTGCCCCGTGCATCCTTGGAGACGCCGATGATGCGCCCCGGAATCCCCCGCTTGAACTCCTCCCGACAGGCAAAATAGGCTGCATGAGGCCCGCCGTAGCCCATGGGCACCCCGAAGCGCTGCGAAGAGCCGAACACCACATCGGCGCCCATTTCACCGGGCGGCGTCAGCAGCAACAGGCTCAACAGGTCCGCCGCCACGCAGGCCAGCGCCTGTTGCGCGTGCAATTGTTCGATCAAGGGCTTGAGGTCGCGGATCTCGCCGTGAGTGTCGGGGTATTGCAGCAGCGCGCCGAACACCTGGTGGCTGGCGAGGTTATCCACAGCATCGACCACCAGCTCGAAACCGAAGCCTTCGGCGCGGGTTTGCACCACGGACAGGGTCTGGGGATGGCAGTTTTGGTCGACGAAGAAGGTGTTGCTTTTGGATTTCGAGATGCGCCGGGACAGCGCCATGGCTTCGGCTGCGGCAGTGGCTTCATCGAGCAGGGAGGCGTTGGCCATGGCCAGGCCCGTGAGGTCGATGGTCATCTGCTGGAAATTGAGCAGTGCCTCGAGCCGGCCCTGGGCGATTTCAGGCTGATAAGGCGTGTAGGCGGTGTACCAGCCAGGATTTTCCAACACGTTGCGCAGGATGACGTTGGGCGTGAGGGTGCCGTGGTAGCCCATGCCGATGAGGCTGGTCCAGATCTGGTTGCGCTCGGCGTGGGCCTTGAGTTTGGCCAGGGCGGCTTCTTCGCTCAAGGCGGCAGGCAAGTCCAGTGCGCGATTGAAACGGATGGCCGGCGGCACCGTTTGTTCGATCAATTCGGTTCGGCTGGCAACGCCAAGGGCGTCGAGCATGGCCTGCTGCTCGGCGGCATCGGGGCCAAGGTGGCGACGCAGAAAGCTGTTGGGGTCGTGTAACTGGCCAAGGGATGGCGACGTAGACATGACGGCCTCTCTCTTTTTGGACGACTAAAGCCGCAACGGGCAGAGCTTTAGAGTCTAGAAAGGGATTGGCGGTTGTGTGGAGAAAAGTCCAACGCCGTGATTACACCGTAGGAGCGCGCTTGCCCGCGAAGGCGGTGTGTCAGGCCACTACTAGAGATCTGACACACCGCAGTCGCGGGCAAGCGCGCTCCTACAAGAGCACGGCTTACTCGCCGATGGCGGCCTTGTAGCCGGCAGCGTCCAGCAGTTTGTCCAGGTCGGCCTGGGCATTGGCTGGCTTGAGCTTGAAGATCCAGGCGCCGTACGGGTCGCTGTTGAGCGACTCAGGGGAGCCGTCCAGCTCGTCGTTGACCGCGATGACTTCACCGGCAATCGGCGAATAGATGTCGGAAGCGGCTTTCACCGACTCAACGACGCCCGCCTGATCGCCTGCTGCGAAGGTCTTGCCGACTTCGGCCAGTTCAACGAACACCACGTCACCCAGCGCTTCCTGCGCGTGGTCACTGATACCCACGGTCACGGTGCCATCAGCTTCCAGACGCGCCCACTCGTGGCTTTCGGCAAAACGCAGGTCGGCGGGAATATTGCTCATATTTTTTATCCTCTATACATCATCAGGTCAGCGGAGAAACCCGCCAGGGATGGCTTGCAAAAACAAAGGTCAGATCAAGGCCTTGCCGTGGCGCACGAACGTCGGCTGAACCACTCGGACCGGGTACCACTTGCCGCGAATCTCCACCTCGGCACGGTCGCCAGTCGCCATCGGTACGCGCGCCAGCGCAATCGACTTGCTTAGCGTAGGAGAGAAACTACCACTGGTGATCTCTCCTTCGCCAACTTCCGCTATTCGGACGACCTGATGGGCGCGAAGAACACCACGTTCTTCCAGCACCAGCCCCACCAGCCTCGATTCCACGCCTTTGGCCTTTTCCGCCTCAAGCGCCTTGCGGCCGATGAACTCACGGTCCTCGGGCGTCCACGCCACGGTCCAGGCCATGTTGGAGATCAGCGGTGAAACCTGTTCGTCGATTTCCTGACCGTAAAGGTTCATACCGGCTTCAAGGCGCAATGTGTCGCGGGCGCCGAGGCCGATCGGCGAGATGCCGGCGCCGACCATGTCGTTGAAGAAGCTGCAGGCCTGATCGCTCGGCAGGATGATTTCCAGTCCGTCTTCGCCGGTGTAGCCGGTGCGCGCGATGAACCAGTCGCCTTGCTGGCGACCTTCAAATGGCTTGAGGGTGTGGATAAGTTCGGCGCGGGCCTGGGTCACCAGTTCGGCGATCTTGTGCCGTGCGTGGGGGCCTTGAATGGCCAGCATCGCAAGTTCCGAACGGTGGGTCAGTTGCACATCGAAGCCGGCCAGATGAGCGTTCATCCAGGCCATGTCCTTGGCACCGGTGGCGGCGTTGACCACCAGACGATAACCGTCTTCGGTCAGGTAGACGATCATGTCGTCGACAATACCGCCGCGGGTGTCGAGCATGGCGCTGTAGAGGGCGCGTCCCGGGCTTTGCAATCTGCCGACGTCGTTAGCCAGCAGATGTTGCAGCCAGGGCTTGGCGCCACTGCCCGACACATCGATGACATGCATGTGCGACACATCGAAAATCCCGCAATCGCGGCGCACCTGATGGTGTTCCTCGACCTGCGAGCCGTAGTGCAACGGCATATCCCAACCACCAAAATCGACCAGCTTCGCGCCGAGCGCGAGGTGCAAGTCGAATAGGGGCGTACGCTGTCCCATGGGGTTCCTCCTTCCGGGCTTGGCGAAGACGCAATCGGTCAGAACGCAGGCAAGTCCCCCGTGACTTGGGGTATGAAACCTTTGCGAACTTGCAGAATTGTCTGACAGACCACGTCGATTGCGGCGCATTGTAGCCGCAAGGCTGTGACCCCGCACCTAGCCGATGGGTCTGGCCGAACGTCTGATTAGGCCAATTACCGGTAGTAAACCGACCAGGACCAACGTAAGCGCCGGCAAAGCGGCACGCGCCCACTCGCCTTCGCTGGTCATTTCGAAAATCCGCACCGCCAGTGTGTCCCAGCCAAACGGGCGCATCAGCAGGGTGGCGGGCATTTCCTTGAGCACATCGACGAACACCAGCAGCGCAGCGCTCAGGGTCCCCGGCACCAGCAGCGGCAGATAAATTTTGAAAAACAAACGTGGCCCACTGACACCAAGGCTGCGGGCAGCTTCCGGCAATGACGGGCGAATGCGCGCCAGGCTGCTTTCCAGCGGCCCGTAGGCCACGGCAATGAAGCGCACCAGATACGCCAGCACCAGGGCGGCAAGGCTGCCCAGCAGCAGCGGTTTGCCCGCCCCGCCCAGCCAGGTGGAAAGGGGCACCACCAGTTCACGATCCAGGTAACTGAACGCGAGCATGATCGACACCGCCAGCACCGAGCCCGGCAACGCGTACCCGATATTGGCCAGGCTCACGCCCGAGCGGATGGCGCGGGTCGGTGCCAGGCGACGGGCGAACGCCAGGATCATCGCCACGCTCACGGTCACCAGCGCCGCGATCCCTCCAAGATACAGGGTGTGAACAATCAACCCGGTGTAGCGTTCATCCAGGTCGAACCGCCCGCGCTGCCAGACCCAGACGATCAACTGCAGCAGCGGCACCACGAATGCGCAGGCGAACACCAGGCCACACCAGCCACTGGCCGCCAGCGCCTTGATGCCCTTCAGGTGATACAGCGCCTTGACCCTGGGTCGCTCGTTACTCGGCCGGCTGGCGCCCCGCGCCCGTTGCTCGCCGTACAGCACCAGCATCACCGCGAGCAGCAGCAGGCTCGCCAGTTGCGCCGCGCTCGACAGGCTGAAGAAGCCGTACCAGGTCTTGTAGATCGCGGTGGTGAAGGTGTCGAAGTTGAACACCGAGACCGCGCCGAAGTCGGCCAGGGTTTCCATCAACGCCAGTGCCACACCGGCGCCAATCGCAGGCCGCGCCATGGGCAATGCCACTCGCCAGAACGCCTGCCAGGGCGATTGCCCGAGAATTCGCGCCGCCTCCATCAAGCCCTTGCCCTGGGCGAGAAACGCGGTGCGCGCCAGCAGGTAGACGTAGGGATAGAACACCAGCACCAGAACGATGATCACGCCCCCGGTCGAACGCACCCGTGGCAGGCGCAGACCGCTGCCGAACCACTCGCGCATCAGGGTTTGCACCGGGCCTGCGAAGTCCAGCAGGCCAACAAAGACGAAGGCCAGCACGTAGGCAGGAATGGCAAAGGGCAGCATCAGCGCCCAGTCGAGCCAGCGCCTGCCGGGAAACTCGCACAGGGCCGTCAGCCAGGCGAGGCTGACGCCCAACAGCGTGACGCCCACGCCCACGCCCAGCACCAGTGTCAGGGTATTGCCCAACAGGCGCGGCATCTGGGTTTCCCACAGATGGAACCAGATTTCGTGATCGATGGTCTGCCAGGAGAACAGCAACACGCTCAGCGGCAGAAGCACCAGTGCGGCGATGGTGAAGACCAGGGGGTACCAGCGACGCTGGGCGGGATGGGCCAAGGGGAATATCTCAGATTTACCAGGACCTTTAGGAGCGCGCTTGCCCGCGACTGCGGTGTGTCATCTGAAGATGTAACGTCAGACACTCCGCCGTCGCGGGCAAGCGCGCTCCTACAGGCGTGTTCGTTAATTCCAGCCAGCGCGATCCATCATGCGGATTGCTTCGGCCTGGCGGCGGCCGGCGACTTCCACGGGGATGGTGTCGGCCTTGAACGACCCCCAGCTCGCGACCTCTTCCGATGGCGCGACGTTCGGGTTGGCCGGGAATTCCTGGTTGGTGCCGGAGAAAATGGTTTGTGCCTCAGGCCCGGTCATCCACTCCACCAGTGCCTTGGCGGCCTCCGGGTGCGGTGCGTATTTGGTCAGGCCGATGCCCGAGAGGTTCACGTGCACGCCACGGTCCGACTGGTTCGGCCAGAACAGACGCACGGCCAGGTCCGGGTTCTGCTTGTGCAGGCGGCCATAGTAGTAGGTGTTGACCACGCCGACGTCGCACTGCCCGGCGTTGATCGCCTCAAGCACGGCGATGTCATCGGAAAATACGTCGGTGGACAGGTTGTTGACCCAACCCTTGAGGATCTTCTCCGAAGCCTCGGCGCCGTGGGTTTCGATCAGCGTGGCGGTCAGCGACTGGTTGTAGACCTTCTTGGCGGTGCGCAGGCACAGGCGGCCTTCCCACTGTTTGTCAGCCAGAGCTTCGTAGGTGGTCAGCTCTTCAGGTTTGACCCGGTCCGTGGAGTAGGCAATGGTCCGCGCGCGCAGGCTCAGGCCGGTCCAACTGTGAGTGGAGGAGCGATATTGCGGCGGGATGTTGCTGTCGATCACAGGCGAGGTGAACGGCTGCAGGATGCCCATCTGTTCGGCCTGCCAGAGGTTGCCGGCATCAACGGTGAGCAGCAGGTCGGCGGTCGCGTTCTGCCCTTCGGCCTTGATGCGCTGCATCAGCGGCGCTTCCTTGTCGGTGATGAACTTCACCTTCACGCCGGTCTTGGCGGTGTAGGCGTCGAATACGGGTTTGATCAGTTCATCGATACGGGAGGAATACACCACCACTTCGTCGGCAGCCTGGGCGGTATTGCCGAGCACGGCCAATGCCAGGGCAGCCAGAAGTCGCTTGCTCGCCTGCATGCTGAGGTCTCGTCTTTGCGGAATGAGGCGAAATGGTAGTGAATCTCATCAACGAAATCCGTGCGGAGCCGTTACGAGATGTTGCAAACCCTCAGATCTTGGCCAACTCCGGCAAATCCCCGGTCAAACCCAACGCCTGACGAACAAACATCGCCTTGGCCTCGGCCGACTGGTCCACCATTTTCAACCCGGTGTTACGCAGCCAGCGAACCGGCAGCGGATCGGCCTGGAACAGTCGCTCGAAGCCTTCCATCGCAGCCATCAGCGCCAGGTTGTGCGGCATGCGGCGGCGTTCGTAGCGGCTCAACACCTTCTGATCGGCCAGGCGCTCGCCTCGCTCGGCGGCGTTGTGCAGCACTTCGGCCAGCACCGCAGCATCCAGGAAACCCAGGTTCACGCCCTGCCCCGCCAGCGGGTGGATGGTGTGCGCGGCATCACCGATCAGCGCCAGCCCTTCGGCCACATAGCGTTTGGCATGTCGCTGACGCAACGGCACACACACTCGCGGATCGGCTGAAACGACCTGTCCCAAAGTCCCCTCGAATGCCCTCTCCAGTTCCCGGCAGAAAGTGTCCTCATCCAAGGCCATCAAGCGTTCGGATTCAGCCGGGGTCACCGACCAGACAATCGAACACCAATGCTCGCCGTCACGCTCCAGCGGCAGGAATGCCAGCGGACCTTCATCGGTAAAGCGCTGCCAGGCAGTGCTGCGGTGGGATTGTGCCGTGCGAACGCTGGTCACGATGGCGTGGTGCATGTAGTCCCATTCGCGGGTCGCGGTGCCGGTCATGCGTCGCACGGTCGAATTGGCGCCGTCGGCCGCCACCACCAGCGGCGCGCGCAAGGTGCGGCCATCGGCCAGGGTCAGCAGCCAGTCATCGCCGGAGCGGCGCATCTGCTCCAGCCTTGCGTTGGCCAACAGGCCGATGTCGCAATCGTGCAGACGCTCGATCAAGGCATCCTGGACCACGCGGTTTTCCACGATATGCCCCAGCACCTGGGCGTGCACGCTGGACGCCGAGAAGTGCACCTTGCCCGTGCCGCTGCCGTCCCACACGTGCATTTCGCCGTACGGGCTGGCGCGTCGCGAGACGATGCCGTCCCAGACATTCAGCCGTTCAAGGATGCGCTGGCTGGCCGCCGACAAAGCACTGACCCGCGGCTCGAAAGGCGCGTCCTGGTCGAAGGGTTTGACACTCAACGGGCTGCCGTCGACCACCAGAATGTTCAACCCGCTGTTCTGCAGGGCCAGCGCAAGCGCGCTCCCGACCATTCCAGCCCCGACAATCAGCAGATCTGCGCGCGTTTCCATGCTTTAAATCGTTCTCGTGTGTGGCGTACGTGGCATAGCCCGGCAATGAAAAATAGACTCAGACATCCGCCCGCGTCCCCAGCCCCATGGCCTGGCGGGCGAACCAGCTCTTGGCCGACGGCAGCAAGTCCAGGCCAAGCAGGCCGATATTGCGGCCAGCGGTAATCACCGGTTGGCGGCTGCCGAACAGGCGGGTGACCTGATCGGAGAAACCGACGGTGAGTTTCTGGTCCATGAACTGACGGTCGCGATAAGCCTGCAGGGTCGCCAGATCGCCGGGCGGCGCGTCGCTGGCGAGCAGCGCTTCGGCCAGCGACGCCGCATCGCGCAGTGACAGGTTGAAACCCTGCCCGGCAATCGGGTGCAGGCTATGAGCCGCGTTGCCGAGCACGACCAGATTGGAGCGCACCTGTTCCTGCGCCTGAATCAGCGACAGCGGGTAGGTATGACGCACACCCACCTGTTTCAGCGCACCCAGGCGATAGCCGAAGATGCCCTGTAATTCGTTGAGAAAACTGCGGTCATCCAGTGACATCAGCCGTTGCACATCATTGCCGGTGCGGGTCCAGACCAGCGCGCAGCGGTTCTCCGGCAGGGGCAGCAATGCCATCGGGCCTTCATCGGTGAAGCGCTCGAACGCCTGTCCGCAATGGGCCTCGCCGGGGGTGATGTTGGCGATCAACGCACTCTGGTCATAGGGCGTGCTGTCGACCGCGATGCCCAGTTGCTCGCGCAGGCTGGAACGGCCACCGTCGGCCAGCACCGCCAGGTCGCATTCGATCTGGGTTTCGTCGTTCAAGGTCAGGCGATAGCCATCGGGCAGCGCCTGCATCTGTTTCACTTCCGCCGGCACGCGCCAACTGACCACATCCTTGTCCAAACCTTGCCACAGGCATTGGCCCAGCCAGGCGTTTTCGACCACATAGCCCAGTGCTGGCACACCTTCTTCCATCGAAGACAACCGTGCCGCGCCGAAGCGGCCTTTGTCGGACACCTGAATCTGCAGGATCGGCTCGGCGCGACGGCTGATCTGCTGCCACAGGCCGAGCCGGTCGTAGATCTGCCGCGCGCCAAAAGACAGCGCAGAGGAACGCGCGTCGTAGCTCGGCTGATAACTGTCGCCGGGAGCGAAAGGCTCGATCATCACGATCTTCCAGCCCCGCGCCTTGGCACCTGCCTGCAACGCCAACGCCAGGCTGGCGCCAACCAGGCCGCCGCCGACGATGGCCAGATTGAAGCGGCTCATGCGACTTCCACCCGCGCAGCAGCCATCAGTTCCTCGATCTCGGCCACCGTCTTGGGCACACCGCCGGTCAGGATTTCACAGCCTTTTTTGGTCACCACGACATCGTCCTCGATTCGTACACCAATCCCGCGCCATTTCTTTGCGACGTTCTGGTTGTCCGGCGCCACGTAAATGCCAGGCTCGACCGTCAACGCCATGCCGACTTCCAGCACACGCCACTCGCCGCCGACCTTGTACTCGCCGACATCATGCACGTCCATACCCAGCCAGTGCCCGGCGCGATGCATATAGAAAGCTTTGTACGCTTCGCTGGCGATCAGTTCATCGACCTCGCCCTGTAGCAACCCAAGCTCCACAAGGCCCTGGGTGATGACCTGAACCGTCGCCTCGTGAGCCTGGTTCCAGTGGTTGCCCGGCTTGATCGCTGCGAACGCCGCTTCCTGGGACCTGAGCACCAGCTCGTAGATCGCCTTCTGCTCGGGAGAAAACCTGCCATTGACCGGGAAGGTCCGGGTGATATCGCTGGCGTAACAGTCGATCTCGCAGCCGGCGTCGATCAACACCAGGTCGCCATCCTTGAGCGGTGCGTCATTCTCCTGATAGTGCAGGATGCAGGCGTTGCGGCCCGAAGCGACGATGGAGCCATAGGCCGGCATCTTTGCCCCGCCCTTGCGGAATTCGTAGTCGAGCTCGGCCTCCAGGCTGAACTCGTGAAGGCCCGCACGGCTGGCCTGCATCGCACGCACGTGGGCACGGGCAGAAATCTGCGCGGCCTCACGCATCACCTTCACTTCCGCGGCGGATTTATACAGGCGCATGTCGTGCAGCAGGTGATCCAGCGCAACGAATTCCTTGGGCGGCTGCGCACCCAGGTTCGCCTTGGAGCGAATGACGTTGATCCACTCCATCACATGACGATCGAACTCGGGGTTGCTGCCCATGGACGAATACACCCGGTCGCGGCCTTCGATCAGGCCCGGCAGGATGTCGTCGATGTCGGTGATGGGGAATGCATCGTCGGCGCCGAAATCGCGGATGGCGCCGTCCTGTCCTGCGCGCAAACCGTCCCACAGCTCGCGCTCGGGGTTGCGTTCGCGGCAGAAGAGCACGTACTCGCCGTACTCGCGCCCGGGAATCAGCACGATCACGGCCTCGGGCTCGGGAAAGCCGCTCAGATACTGAAAGTCGCTGTCCTGACGGTACACATGTTCGACATCACGATTGCGAATGGCCACGGCAGCCGCCGGCAGAATGGCGATGCTGTTGGGCTCCATCTGCTCCATCAAGGCTTTGCGGCGACGGGCATATTCGGCTTTCGGGATATGGATCATGGGCAAGTACGGTCCTCCGGATGAGCGCTCCGGCCACTGACGCGCTCAGGCGCCAGCGACCGGTTCGCGGCAGTGGGCAATCAATGCAGGGAAGGTTTGGCTTCAGGTTCCGCTTTCTTGTTGAACTCGGTGAACAGCAGCAGCGGCGCGACGCGCAGGTATTCCATGACTTCCATGAAATCGCTCTCGCCGTCTTCGGACTCTTCCAGGGTGTCCTGGATTTGCGCGATGGCGGCCAGGTCTTGCAGGACGTCGCGGGCGTCTTCGCTCAGCGACTGACCGCCGACACGGGCGAAGCCGTTGAGGAAGCCCTGGCACCACTGGCCCATGGCGGCCGTACGGTCGGACAGGGGTTCGTCGTCGCCGGGAAGCAGCAGCACGACAGCCATGTCATCGCCGGTCAGCTCGCCCTTGACCATCTCCTGCAGGCCGATCAGGGCCTGGCGGACGTTGGCTTCAGGTTCGGTTTCCAGCAGCAGAATCGCATCGGCGATCCACTCCTCGGCATCGAAGCCTGCGCCGGCGCAACTGCGGCCCAGCAACAGGCCGTGCAACTCGGCGGGGGAAACGGGGTGGCCTGCGCTGCTGAGCAGGGTCGCAAAACCGGTATACGGGGAATTCTGTTTAGGCATGGCAACTAGGCGCCAAGCGGCGCAATGTCTAGAATGGAGGCCTTGTATCGTAGCACCGGCAGACGCACCCAAGCTATCCAGGCGAATTTCGAGGCGATCCAGACGCCAGCACCTGCACCACTCATCTGAAAATAATCAGTGGAAAACAATGGAAGACAACGACCTGCATGCGCTGATGGCCCGACTGGAGTTATTGATCAATCGTGTCGAGCAACTAAAAAGTCAAAACGGACTCTTATTAGCTCAGGAAAAATCCTGGCGCGAGGAACGCGCTCACCTCATTGAAAAGAACGAAATCGCCCGGCAAAAGGTCGAGTCCATGATTTCGCGCCTCAAGGCCCTGGAGCAAGACTCATGAGTAATGGCAACAGCATCACCGTTCAAATTCTCGACAAAGAGTATTCGATCATCTGCCCTCAGGAGGAGCGCACCAACCTGGTCAGCGCCGCCCGCTACCTGGATGGCAAGATGCGCGAGATCCGCAGCAGCGGCAAAGTGATCGGCGCCGACCGCATTGCCGTGATGGCCGCCCTGAACATTACTCATGACCTGTTGCACAAACAGGAACTGCCGCAGACCCAGGCCAACGGCTCGACTCGCGAGCAGGTTCGCGACCTTCTCGAGCGTGTGGACCTGGTCCTTGCCACGGATTCGGATAAAGCACAAGGCTGATTGTTCGGACATGATTGGGTATACTTGCGACCGCTCCCTGGAGTGCTTGCCAGTCGGTCATGTCCCTGAGCCGATACGCACAACCACGGGGGTTGCACGTTGGGGTTGGTGTGCATGTCCGCTCGACGGAAAGCCTTAAAACCTCCTGCAATCTCCACCTTGAACTTTCGGGTTCAAGGGCTACACCGACAGCGGTTCGTCGGGGAGTCTCGAATTCTCTATCCATTGCCAGGCGCCCTGTCTGGCAATGGAGATCGTGATCGCACGGTCACTCCTTCAAATCGCACGGACCCGCCTGCATGACCTCTTCTGGCGCAGCCTCCCTGAACGATTCGTCCACCCTCTCCCGCCCTCAGTTACGCCGCGTTCTACGCAAGGCCCGCCGCGCGCTCAACCGCGCAGAACAGCGACGAGCGGCACAGGGCTTGTACCGGCAACTGGCGCAAAACCCGCTTTTTCGACGTTCCCGGCATGTTTCGCTGTACCTTCCGATGGACGGTGAAATCGACCCGCGCCTGCTGCTGCGTGAAGCACAACGGCGCGGCAAGGCGACCTATCTTCCGGTGCTCAGCGCCTGGCCACGGACCAAGATGGTGTTTCAGCGTGTGAGGCCCGGGGATAAGTTTCGTCCCAATCGGTTTCGCATTCCCGAGCCGCACATCAACCCGCGCCAGCAGCGCAAGATCTGGGCGCTGGACCTGATCTTGATGCCATTGGTGGGTTTTGATGACCAGGGCGGTCGGCTGGGCATGGGCGGTGGATTCTACGACCGCAGCCTGGCGTATCAGGCACGCCGCAAGGCCTGGCAGAAGCCAGTGCTGCTGGGCATGGCCCATGAGTGTCAGAAAGTCGGAAAGCTGGCGGTTGCCAGTTGGGATGTACCGCTACAAGGAACGGTATCGGACAAGCGCTGGTATATGGCGTGACAGCTTGTCGGAGCGCGCTTGCCCGCGATTGCGATGTGTCAGGTATGGATTTGTCACCGACACACCGCCGTCGCGGGCAAGCGCGCTCCTACAAGCGGTGTATCCGGGGGAACTAGCGGCGATACGGCTGCTGTTGCTGGGTGATTTCAACCGGTGCGTCGGTCTTGGCCGACCAGAGACTTTGCGCGTAACCGGTGGTGACAATGCCCAAGCCGAACAAAATGACCAAAATCCATAGTAAATCCGGCTTGCGTTGCATTGATTGCCCCCCTTTGGCAAATCAAAACCCGGCATCCACTGCCTCTGAAAATAGGGCCGCGTAGCGGTGTAGCGCTTGAAGTGGCGGCATTCTCCAACAACGTGACCCAACACGCAAATACTGGCGTCAACCGACTGTCGGTTTGTCACGAAAGCGTCGGACAACCTGTCCAGACCCCATTCAGGAGCTTCAAAAATGGCCTATTGGCTGATGAAATCCGAGCCTGACGAGCTGTCCATCGCAGGCCTGAAAAAACTGGGCGAGGCCCGCTGGGATGGGGTTCGGAACTACCAGGCACGCAACTTCCTGCGCGCCATGGCGGTGGGCGACGAATTCTTCTTCTATCATTCGAGCTGCCCTGAACCGGGCATCGCGGGTATCGGCAAAATCGTCGAAGCCGCGTATCCCGACCCCACGGCGCTGGACAACACCAGCCACTACTTCGACGCCAAGGCCAGCCAGGACAAAAACCCCTGGAGCGCAATCAACGTCGCCTTCGTCGAGATTTTCCCCAAGGTGCTGGGCCTGGGCTACCTCAAACAACAGGCCGCCCTTGAGCAAATGCCCTTGGTGCAAAAAGGCAGCCGGCTGTCGGTCATGCCTGTCACGCCGGAAGAATGGGCTGCGGTGCTGGCCTTGCGCTGAAAAAATTCAACCGCCAACGACATCGCCCCGTAGCAGTCCGGCTTGCCGGCGTCGACGGTCCTTTGATCGCTGACGCCGGCAAGCCGGACTGCTACGGGAAGTTCACTGCATCACTGCGCGATGAAGTTGTTGAACAACAGATCATCCACCACAGGCTTGCCAGTCTCCTGGCTCAACACCTGCTGGGTCTGCTTCAGGGCTTCCTGACGCAGCTTTTCCTTGGCATCGACGTTGCTCATGGACTCGATCGTCTGCTGGGTGAACAGCGCCACCAACTGATTCCGAATCAGCGGCTCATTGGCCTTCACCAGCTTCTGCGCCTCGGCGCCGGTCACGCGCAAGGCCACGTCAGCCTTGTACACGTGCAGCTTCGGCCCGCCATCGAGCGCATAGTTGCCCACGAACGGCGGGGTCAGGGCCACATAGGAAACCTTGTTCGGGTCATCTTTCTCGCCACCCTCTTCGTTGGCCATTGCCACAACAGGCATCGACAACGTCAACAGCATCAGAATCCACGCTTTCGCTTTCAAAATCCCACTCCTCTAATCCGGTGCGCCATAGCTTACAGGGCTCTGCGGCTTATGTAGGTCTATCAGGCCGGGTCATGCTCATTGACCCCAAAACCCCTCTACCTACACTTATCGGCCATCACTGGAAAAGGAATAGCCCCGATGAAAGCCGTGCTCTGCAAAGCCTTCGGTCCCGCCGCAAATCTGGTGCTGGAAGACGTCGCCACCCCGGAACCGAAAAAGAACGAAATTCTGCTCGACGTGCACGCCGCCGGGGTCAACTTCCCCGACACCCTCATCATCGAAGACAAATACCAGTTCAAGCCGCCCTTCCCCTTTTCCCCCGGCGGCGAAGCCTCGGGCGTGGTGAGCGCGGTGGGTGAAAAAGTCAGCCACCTCAAGGTCGGCGACCGGGTCATGGCCCTCACCGGCTGGGGCAGCTTCGCCGAACAGATCGCCGTGGCCGGGTACAACGTCCTGCCCATCCCCGAAGCAATGGACTACACCACCGCCGCCGCATTCAGCATGACCTACGGCACCTCCATGCACGCCCTCAAACAGCGCGCCCAGTTGCAACCCGGCGAAACACTCCTGGTGCTCGGCGCCTCGGGCGGCGTGGGCCTGGCCGCCGTGGAAATCGGCAAAGCCATGGGCGCCCGCGTCATCGCCGCCGCCAGCAGCGCCGACAAACTGGAAGTCGCCAGAAACGCCGGCGCCGACGAACTCATCAACTACAGCGAAAGCAGCCTCAAGGACGAACTCAAGCGCCTCACCAACGGCAACGGCGTCGACGTCATCTACGACCCCGTCGGCGGCGACCTCTTCGACCAGGCCGTGCGCGCCCTCGCCTGGAACGGCCGCCTGCTCGTCGTCGGCTTCGCCAGCGGCCGCATCCCGGAACTGCCCGTCAACCTCGCGCTGTTGAAAGGCGCCTCGGTCGTCGGCGTCTTCTGGGGCTCCTTCGCCCAGCGCCAACCACAGGACAACGCGGCGAACTTCCAGCAACTGTTCAAATGGTACGGCGAAGGGAAATTGAAACCGTTGGTGTCGAAGGTTTATCCGCTGGAGCGGGCGGGGGAAGCGATTGATTCGTTGGGGCAGAGGAAGGCGGTTGGGAAGGTGGTGGTTGGGGTGAGGTGAAGTCATTACTCATCTGCAAAGCGCCTGCCGCAACGGCGGGCGTTCCTTTGAGGTTCTCTTGCCCTAGAGCCCATCCTTCAATAACTGTACAAGAGTCGCGACGCCCCTAGCACAAATTAAAATCAAAAAGTAATAATTATCTATACAACCTTTATATCACAAACATAGTTACTTCAACGCCATACAGCTAACAAGGAGAAACTGTATGGCCGAAAAAAATATTATCGTAAATCGCGGCATACCTCTGGACTCAGGGAACGGCCCTGGATTCCATTCTGATGTGCCTTACGGCTATGGGCTTGGCAGCAGGGGCGAGATCTTAAATCAGGACTTCGATGGAAGTGACACCATTGCTGCCTGGCTTCAGACGATGTGGGCAGAGGAAGCAGCTGCTGCTGCCCGTGAGGCAGAAGCTGCATCGATTATTGCTGCCGAAGTTGCGCGCAGAGATGCAGAAGCGGCTGATCGCGCAGCTGACCAGAGAGCACGCGAGCTTGCTCAAGCTCAGGCAGACTCCTCTGCTCGCCAGTCGGCGGAGGATCAGGCTAGAGACGAGGCTAACAAACTTGCTCAGCGGCTTATGGCGGAAGCCAACTTAACTGCGCAAAAAGCCGCACTAGAAAGTGAGAGGAGGAATGCGGAAGACTATATAAAACATGCATCCGATGCCGGGCGGCTCTGGTCGACAATCGCGAGCCCCAATACGGTCTCTACTGGCCATCCAAAAGGATTGGAAAGGGCAACCGAGATCGCGAAAAAACTTCTGATTCGTAAAGCAGCCGCAACTCTGGGGAGGCAGCTGCCCTTACTGGCGGCGCTTTACCCGTCAGATCTTGCCCCGAGCGAACTAGCTCCTGCAATTTTCACAACGCCAGCTTCCGAACTGGGAGTCAGTGAAACCGATCTTGGATTTGTTGCGGGCAACAAAGGGACGACCGCTGTAACTCACCGGTTGATGCCTAGTGCCGACGCATCAGATAGTCGTGTGGAATGGAGAGAGGTAGACGGCGTAGCTGTCGGATCTCAAGTTCGGGTAAGACCAGCTGTCTATGATCCCGTTACAAACACTTATAACTTTACGCGAGATGGTGAATCCACACCAACGCTGACATGGACGCCACAGCAACTCCCAGACGCCAGCTCCACGAGTCTGCCTTCCGCCCCACAGAGCAGCCCTCTTTACACTGGGGGCGATAGTACGCCTGCGCGCCCTCAACATAACATCCATCCCGAACACACTGTAGAACCAGACGACTACATAGTCCCATTACCCGCAGAATTAGGACTCGGCAGCGCGTATATTTACTTCAAAAACCCGAGGCAGATCGCGGGCGTTGCAAGTGGGTATGGATCTCCTGTACAGGGAACCTGGCTCGGTGATAAAACCAGAACAACTGGAGCACCCGTCCCTGCTCAAATTGCCAACCAGTTACGTGGTCAGAGGTTTAAAAATTTTGATAGATTCCGTGAAGCATTCTGGGAGGCCGTCGCTGCGGACGCACAACTGGGGCCTCAGTTGAGCAGTGCAAATCTGTCGCAGGCAAAACGCGGGAAGGCACCATACCCACAAAAAAATGATCAGGTCGGCGGCCGAGATAAATTCGAGATCCATCATGTGGACGAGGTTGCCAAAGGAGGGGCAGTATACGATATGGACAATATGGTTATCATGACCCCAGCGCAGCACATTGAATATCACAAAGGTGAATAACATGATTTTCAAAGAAAAACTTGAGGACTACACAGAGGCGGAATTTTTAGAATTCCTTCAAAACATCTTCAGCCCACATGAAAATCTCCCAGCTGATGAGTTTGATGCCTTCGTTAGGGCGCACGTAAAACATTTCGAAAAAATTTCAGGGCATCCTAATCAATCCGACGTGATTTTCTATCCAAAGCCGGGACAGGATGATAGTCCACAAGGAGTTCTTGAAGAGGTCAAGAATTGGCGGGCGGCTAACGGGATGCCGGGATTTAAGTCAGAACATGACTGAGCCAGACTACTAGAACATACCAATCCAAAACACGGATGTAATACATATGCACGACATTAATCTTCAGCTCAACCAACTGCCATACGCCATCCGAGCCGAACTGACGGCACACGTAGGCGATACGTCAGGATTCACAGCTATTCAACGCGTCGCCCACCACCGGGCAGTGGCAAACAATCTGATCGCATATAAACGCTCTCTCTATGAACCTCTCGCCCCAGGTGATGAAATGGCGGGCGTTATCGCCGACATGCTGCAGGGGACAGATCTCTCGTTTATCACCGGGCCGGCGCATCAACCTTTTCCGCGATGGGCGACACACGAGATCATCAAGTATCTGCAGGTGTTCGTAAATAATCTCGCTCCAGTGCAAACCAGACTTGAGCAGGAAGCTCATCAGCGCGCCGTTCAAGCTGCACAGGAGGCTGCCCGAATAGCCGCACAGCGTCAGGCCGAAGAGGCAGAGCGGCGTCGAATTCAGGAAGAGGCGGCGCGCCTGCAGGCCCAGCGAGAGGCTGAAGCCGCTGCACGTCTCGCAGCCGAACAGGCTGCTCGCCTGCTTGCCACACAACAGGCCGAAGCCGCGGCGCGGGCACTTGCCCAGCGCAAAGCCGAAGAAGCCGCGCTTGAAGAAGCACGCATGGCTCTTGCGCTCGCGGAGGCATCAATGCCGCAACCGGCAACTCCTGCCGAGGCAAACGATGGCAACACTGAGCAGTCAGCGGAGCACCGCCCTGCACGTGAAATCTTCTTCATTCCCGGCCCAGCCGCCATGGCGGAAATCGACCGCGCAACGCTGGCTCTCAAGCACAGCATTGACGCAGCCGTGGCTCAGTACGCTTCAGCCATCGGTCCGTATCTGAATACATCACCTGCGCTGGCAGCCACTGCACGCTAACCCAAAGCAGACGGGGTAACCGCAAGCAAAGGAGCGCAGATTCAACATCTGTGCTCTTTTGCACCGGTCACTCGCCGAAACCTACAACCGCGCCCTGATCCGCTCTGGCAACAAATCCAGATACTTGAGCTCCGGGCGCTCCCGACACGCACTCAGTATCCCCGGGATCGCGCTTACAAACTGCTCATCGATTTCCCTGTCAGCTGCAAACGACAACTTCTCGTTATGAGCCTTGCGCGCCAGCAACTGTCGGGTGTGGCGAAACGTGGGGATTTCCACCGCGTACTCATCGGGGATCTTCTGCTTGAGGTAGTCGGCCTCTTTGTTGATCCTGGCGCAGCTCAACGACCGCACACGGCTGCGCATGCGCGCCATCAGTTCACGGCTGTCGCCCTTGGCCGCGAAATACACATCGGTCTGCACCCGAATCGTTGCCGGGCTGCTGGCATCGACCGTCCACGGCTTGAGCCGCCAGCGGGAAACGGTGCGAATCGCCGACTCGGCAAATTCGCGGTAGGAGCTTTGCAGCACTTCAATGTCGGTGATCGAACCATCGTGGTGGGCGGAAAACTCCACGCGCACCACACCGGATACTCCCGCACGATAAAGGCTTGCTGGATAAACAGCATGAGGCTGCTTTTCGTATTCCAGTTTCATTTCCTCAGCCTGAGCCAGGGCGCTCAGGCCAAGCGCGATACACAAGACCAGTCCCTTCACGATTCCTGCCTCCTTTCCCACGAAATCACCATACGCAAGCGCTGCTCCAGCCGCTCCTGATCGAACAGGTAATGGACCGACTCACCTATCACCGCCGGCATCTCATCCGTGACGTCCCAAGGCTTGAAGCGCCAGCGTCTGATGGCAGAAACAACGGCGTTTGCCGCCTTCCGGTCGGTTTGTTCCACAACCCTGATGCCGCTCACCGAGCCGTCGTGGTGGATGTCGTAATCCACCCGCGCACTGGAAAACAACTTGCCGCCACGCAGCGAGGACGGGTACGCGGGGGATACATATCGATCGAACTCGGGATGGGACGTATCGCTGGCGTACGCGCCACCCAGCAGCAGCGCGCTAAGCCCGACGATCCCTGAAATCCTCCATAGCAACTTCACCTTCACCTCCACTCCAGACGCCCTGCGGCAGATGGCGGCGATGGTATGGCGGAGTGATGGCGCAAGTAAGGGAACGATTCCTGTTCTCAAGTAGGACAAATCTGAAAGACGAAATCCAGAGATACACATTCGCGTCATGTTCGTAATCCAACACGGCAAATCGCCGGAATCCGGAACGTTCAGCGATGAGAAACCTTCCTATTTTCTGTAATGAAAATGTAATATTCGGATTCGCATAACAAAACAAAAGCCACTGGAGTGTTCGATGTTTGCCCTTTTCCGCCCTGCCGCGCATCAGGCCCCGCTGCCTGCCGAGCGCGTCGATAGCACGTACCGTCGTCTGCGCTGGCAGATTTTCGCAGGCATCTTCTTTGGCTATGCGGGGTACTACCTGCTACGCAAGAACTTCTCGCTGGCCATGCCCTACCTGATCGATCAGGGCTACACCCGGGGTGAGCTGGGGGTGGCGATTTCGGCGATCGCGATTGCCTATGGCCTGTCGAAATTCCTGATGGGGCTGGTGTCGGACCGCTCCAATCCGCGTTACTTCCTGCCGTTTGGCCTGCTGGTTTCTGCGGCGGTGATGTTCGTGTTCGGTTTCGCGCCTTGGGCGACGTCGAGCGTGACGATCATGTTCATCCTGCTGTTCATCAACGGCTGGGCGCAGGGCATGGGCTGGCCGCCGAGCGGGCGGACGATGGTGCACTGGTGGTCGCAGAAGGAGCGCGGCGGCGTGGTTTCGGTGTGGAACGTGGCGCATAACGTCGGTGGCGGCCTGATCGGTCCGCTGTTCCTGCTGGGCCTGGGCTGGACCAACGACTGGCACGCCGCATTCTATGTACCGGCTGCGGTGGCGCTGTTCGTGGCGTTGTTCGCTTTCGCTACCATGCGCGACACCCCGCAATCAGTGGGCTTGCCGCCGGTGGAGCAGTACAAGAACGACTTCCCGGAAGGCTACGATGCGAGCCACGAGGAGGAGTTCAGCGCCAAGGAAATCTTCGTCAAGTATGTGCTGCGCAACAAGATGCTCTGGTACATCGCGCTGGCCAACGTGTTCGTCTACCTGCTGCGCTATGGCGTGCTGGACTGGGCGCCGACCTACCTCAAGGAAGCCAAGCATTTTGATGTCGACAAGACGTCCTGGGCCTACTTCTTCTACGAATGGGCCGGCATTCCGGGGACGCTGCTGTGCGGCTGGATGTCGGACAAGATCTTCCGTGGCAACCGTGGCCTGACCGGAATCGTGTTCATGTTGCTGGTGACAGTGGCGACCCTGGTGTACTGGCTCAATCCGGCCGGTAACCCGACCATCGACATGATCGCGCTGGTTTCCATCGGCTTCCTGATCTATGGCCCGGTGATGCTGATCGGTCTGCAGGCCCTTGAACTGGCACCGAAGAAGGCGGCAGGAACTGCGGCAGGGTTCACCGGCCTGTTCGGCTATCTGGGCGGCTCGGTCGCGGCCAGTGCGCTGATGGGCTACACCGTGGACCATTTCGGCTGGGATGGCGGCTTCGTGATACTGATTGCTGCGTGCGTGTTGTCGATCGTGTTCATGGCACCGACCCTGCGTCACACGCGGGTGGCGAGCCAGTCGCGGGAAGCCGTGGCTTAAGGCCGCTGGGCTTGATATAGCAGCACGGTCGGGCGGCGATCCGATGCCGGCGATAGTGATGCAACGGACGCCACCGCCGGCAAGCCGTGCTGCTACGGGGCATGAAGACCACCTCATAAGACCCACCTGTGGGAGCGGGCTCGCCCGCGAAGGCGGTGGGTCAGTCACCATCGAGTCATCATGGCTGACACATTCGCGGGCAAGCCCGCTCCCACAGACTGTCTTGGCGCAGGAATTACGGGTAGTTCCGTGACTCGACCGTTGAGAGCGCTGATGAACACCGATCCTTCATACCAATCTCCTTAAACCGCCAACAAAACCGGCCTGCACCGCTTGAAGCGCTCTTCCAGGCTCACGTCCGGCATGGCGTGGGTGCGTAGGGCGTGGATGGTTTGTTCGACGTATTCCCAGGTGGTGCCGTAGCGGCCGGCGGCGTTGGCCAGGACCTGGGTCAGGATGCTGTCGGGCAGGTTGCCGGCGTAGCTGGGCAGGTGGCGTTCGAGCACGAAGCCCAGGGCCTGGACCTTGGTGCCGTCTTCGAGGCGGCAACTCAGCCAGTGCGGGCGATAGGAGGGATACGGCATCTCCCGCTCCCACAGCGCCAGCAGGGACTGCTCGATGTTTTCTTCGGGCAGCCGATAGGCGAAACCACTGCACGAGCCGCCGCGATCCAGACCGAAGACCAGGCCGGGTTGCTCGGGTGTGCCGCGATGTTCGTGGGACCAGAGATACAGGCCGCGATGGTAGCCATGCACCCGACCGCGCTGACGCTCCACGGCGGAGCACTCGGGGCGCCAGATCAGTGACCCATAGGCGAACAGCCAGATGGGGCCGCCTTCGTGACGGGACAGGGTGGCGTGCATGGAGGCCAGGAGTTGCTCGTGGGTCAGTTTGGGGCCAAGGTCGATAACAGGTGGATAACTCAGCCCCAGACCCTCATGGACGGCTGCCACCAAGCTATTGATTTGATTCACCCTCTGGCTCCTCGCTGGCCAACTCAAGGCCAGTGTAATGCTAAACGCCTGCACACGCGCTGAACGCAGCGTTCGCAACTGCATGACTATCAGACTCAACCCTGACGCAATCCGTCACGCCAGAAAAGCCGAATCAACCCGATCAGAGATGCAATTCGCACTCCAGCCGCCGCGCCGCCCGGCAGGATGCGGCCTGCAGCCTGGCGACCATTTGTCGGTCGGCAGATTAGGACGTTTCCTACGCAACCATCGGAAACTTCAACTTACGCGCCAAATGGGGCTTACGTATAAATCCGCGCGTTCGCGCCCAGTGCGCGCTGGCGATTAACGGAACGACACGTGAATACATTCAGTAGAGTCCTGCCACTGCTGCTGGGCAGCGCCATATGGCTCAGCCCGGCCCATGCCGATCACGACGACAGGGGCTTCTGGCAACTGCAGACCAGCGTCTATACCCGACACTTCTCGCCCTCCCCTGAGCACACCAACCGGCAAAACCTGATCGGCGTGGAGCGCAATGAAGAGTCGGGATGGCTGTATGGCGCCGCAACCTTTCGTAACTCGTTCGGCCAGCGGTCGGTCTATGCCTATGGCGGCAAACGCTTCGACAGCACTGACCATCCGTTCTATGCCAAGCTCAGCGGGGGGCTGTTGCATGGCTACAAGGGCAAATACCGCGACAAGATCCCGCTGAACCGGTTTGGAGTCGCCCCGGCGCTTATTCCGGCCGTCGGCATCAGCATCAAGCCGGTCACCGCAGAACTGGTGCTGCTGGGCAGTTCCGCTGCGATGGCCAACGTCGGCTTGAGGTTCTAGCGGGCGCCTCAGGACCGGGGCGCGTAGGCGAACACATCGGCGCGCATCTGCTGCGCGTCCATGCCGGCAACCACGAGGGCGTCGAGCGTCGAGTAGACCATGGCCGGCGATCCGCTGGCATAGACCTGGATGGATTTGAGATCCGGGAAGTCCTCGCAGACCGCCTCGTGCAGCATGCCGCAGCGCCCTTCCCAACCGCAGAGGTCGCTGACCACCTGATGCAGGTAGAGGTTGTCGAGGGTTTTCCACTCGTCCCAGTGCTTGAGCTCGTAGAAATCCTCGGGGCGACGCACGCCCCAGTACACGTGGACCGGATACGGGAAGCCCTTGGAACGGCAGTGCTCGATCAGGCTGTGCATCTGGCCCATGCCGGTGCCCGCCGCGATCAACACCAGCGGACCGTCAGGCAGTTCGCCCAGGTGGGTGTCGCCAAACGGCAACTCCACCCGCGCCATGCCGTCACGCTGTAACTGTTTGATCAGATTTTGCGCGCTGGCTTCGCGGGCCAGTACATGCAGCTCCAGGTCGCGCCCGCTTTCCGGGGCGGAAGCCATGGAGAACGCGGACTTCTCGCCGTCGTCGCGGGCAATCATCAGGTATTGCCCGGCGTGATAGCGCGGCGGCTTGCCGGCCGGGGCGCGCAGCATCACCCGCCACACATCGCCGCCGACTTCGACGCATTCGGTAACCTGGCAGGCGAACTTGCGCACCGGCAGCTCGCCCAGTGGCAGGACGCTGTCCCACACCACGACGCAATCTTCCTGCGGCACTGCCAGACAGGTGTAGATCTCGCCGTGGCCATGCAGCTCGCCCGCCTGTACGACACTGCCTTCAACCAGCAACGCCGAGCAGATGTGGCAATTGCCGTTGCGGCAGCTCTGTGGACATTCATAACCCAGGCGCTGGGCTGCATCGAGGATCCGCTCGCCGGGCAATGTCTCAAGTACTGCGCCCGACGGCTGCAAGGTTACACGCATCAATCTATTCCCAGCTGATTCCAGAGTTCGTCGATACGACGCGTGACGGCTTCATCCTTGACGATGGCTCGGCCCCATTCGCGGGTGGTTTCACCCGGCCATTTATGGGTCGCATCCAGGCCCATCTTCGAGCCAAGGCCCGAGATCGGCGAGGCGAAGTCCAGGTAGTCGATCGGCGTATTGTCGATCATCACCGTGTCGCGCTTGGGGTCCATGCGCGTGGTGATTGCCCAGATGACGTCGTTCCAGTCCCGCGCGTTGATATCGTCGTCGGTGACAATAACGAACTTGGTGTACATGAACTGTCGCAAAAACGACCAGACACCCAGCATCACGCGCTTGGCGTGGCCCGGGTACTGTTTTTTCATGGTCACGACGGCCATGCGGTACGAGCAGCCTTCTGGCGGCAGGTAGAAGTCGGTGATCTCCGGGAACTGCTTCTGCAGGATCGGTACGAATACCTCGTTCAGCGCCACGCCCAGAATCGCCGGCTCATCCGGCGGACGTCCGGTGTAGGTGCTGTGGTAAATCGGCTTGATGCGGTGGGTGATGCGCTCGACGGTGAACACCGGGAAGCGGTCGACCTCATTGTAATAGCCGGTGTGGTCGCCGTACGGCCCCTCATCGGCCATTTCGCCGGGGTGAATCACGCCTTCGAGCACGATCTCGGCGCTGGACGGCACTTGCAGGTCATTGCCACGGCACTTGATGAGCTCGGTGCGATTGCCACGCAACAGGCCGGCGAAGGCGTACTCCGAAAGGCTGTCGGGAACTGGCGTCACGGCGCCGAGAATCGTCGCCGGGTCTGCGCCCAGCGCCACGGACACCGGGAATGGCTGGCCAGGGTGCTTGTCGCACCATTCCTTGAAATCCAGTGCGCCGCCGCGATGGCTGAGCCAGCGCATGATGACCTTGTTGCGGCCGATCACCTGCTGGCGATAGATGCCCAGGTTCTGGCGCTCTTTGTTCGGACCCTTGGTGACGGTCAGGCCCCAGGTGATCAGCGGGCCGACGTCGCCGGGCCAGCAGGTCTGTACCGGGAGCATGCCCAGGTCGACGTCATCGCCTTCGATGACCACTTCCTGACACGGGGCGTCCTTGACGACCTTGGGCGCCATGGAGATGACCTTCTTGAAGATCGGCAGCTTCGACCAGGCGTCTTTCAGGCCCTTGGGCGGCTCGGGCTCCTTGAGGAAGGCCAGCAGCTTGCCGATTTCCCGCAGCTCGTCGGTGGACTCGGCGCCCATGCCCATGGCCACGCGTTCGGGCGTGCCGAACAGGTTGCCGAGCACCGGGATATCAAAGCCGGTCGGGTTCTCGAAGAGCAAGGCCGGGCCCTTGTTGCGCAGGGTCCGGTCGCAGACTTCGGTCATCTCAAGCACCGGAGAAATGGGTACCTGGATGCGTTTCAACTCTCCGCGCTGCTCAAGCTGCTGCACGAAATCCCGTAGATCCTTGAATTTCATTAACCCGGCCACTTAACAAATAGATGCACATCCTACCTGCTCTGGCGGCCGACAGCAGCCACCTGGCGTGCATTCATCCGCCTTTGGACAGGTTTTCACCGAGGAAAATGGGCGCCAGCAGGGAGGTCATGCGCTCCCCGCCCTGATCGGAGAGGTGATTTTCATCCATGTACTGGGAATAGCCGTCGAATTCGGCGCGGCAGATGCCACCCGGACACATCAAAGTCGCGGGGTCCAGCACGCGGACCTGGGCATCTTCCCTGCTCAACTGGCTGAACAACGCATCGAGAAACTGCTGACGCGCCTCATGCTCGGCGATCGGACGCCCCAGGCGCTCGGCCGAACGCCCGACCATGGCGAGGCTGGCCAGCCGCGCCACGGTGCCCTGACGTTGCAGCGGCACTTCCTTGAAGATCCACACCCGCGCGCCGGTCTCGCGCACGCTGTGCACCATGGCGCTCAGATCCTTGGCCACCTGTTGCTCGGCAATGCGACGGCTGTCATTGCGGTACAGCACGTGCTGCATGTCGCCATCCTCCTCGCCATAGAGGTAGAGGCTCCAGCGCGCGGCCAGCACCACGTCGCGAATCTTGTTTTCGCGAATCGATTGCAGGGTCACCTGATTGAAATCCTGGCATTGCTGACGAGTTTCGTGCCCCTGTATCGGCAGGCAACCGGACAGGCTCGCCAGCCACACCGGCGTTTCATAGCGCCGGGCGTCAGCGGCGATGGCCGGCATCAGCGCGGCGGCGTGGCTGTCTCCCCACACCAGTTGCACGGGGGGCGCATTACCGTCATCGGCAAAGCGGCAGACCTTGGTCAGGTCTTCACTTTTGCGCTGCAGCAGGCACTCTTTCTGCCCCAGTTGCCAGTTCCGGCTCTGGGCATACTGCTGCGCCTGACCAGAGAGGCGTTGCGGCATGCCGTCGGCGTCGCGTACTACCTGCCCCGCCGCGCCGATGACCAACAGCGCCGCAAGGCCCGCGCCCAGCACCTGCTTGCGCCCGGCCAGAATCCGCTTTTCGCGGAATGGCAATTCGACCAGCCGCCAGCTCAAAAACGCCAGCACCAGGCTGAGCACGACCCAGCCACCGGCCTCCAGCGCCTGCATGCCATCGACAGAAACGGCGTTGGCGTAGACGAAAACCGGCCAGTGCCACAAGTACCAGGAATAGGAAATCAGGCCGACGCCCACCATCACCGGCAGGCTCAACAGCCGCCCCACAAGCGTAGGTGCGTGGCCGTTGGCCCAGATCATCGCCGTGGCGCCGAGCACCGGAAGCAACGCCGCCCAGCCTGGGAACTGCGTGTACTTGTCGAAACCGAAAATCGCGTACAGCACCGCCGCAAGCCCGGCCAGGCTTACCCACTGACAGGTCTTGGCCGATGGCGCGTGTCGAGGCGCGGGCAACACCGCGAGCATTGCACCGCACAGCAATTCCCAGGCGCGCATCGGCAGCAGGAAAAACGCCGCATCAGGCTGGCGTTTGATGACCCAGACGTTGAGCGCAAACGACACCAGCAGAAGACCGAACAGCATCCAGCGCCAATGCCGCAGGAAGCGGGTCAGCAACACCATCAGCAACGGAAACAGGATGTAGTACTGCTCTTCTACCGAGAGCGACCAGGTATGCAGCAGCGGTTTGAAATCGGAGGCGGGGTTGAAGTAGCCGTCTTGGCGCATGAACAGGATGTTGGAGACGAACATCGCCTGATAGCGCACCGCGCGGCCCAGTTGCGAGTAGTCGTTGGCGGGCATCAGCAGCCAGCCGACCAGCAGTGCCGCGAGCATCATCACGCTCAGGGCGGGGATGATCCGGCGCGCCCGACGCGCCCAGAAATCGACAAAGCTGAAGCGTCCGGCGCTGATTTCCCGAAAGATGATCGAGGTAATCAGAAAACCGGAGATGACGAAAAACACATCGACGCCAACAAAGCCGCCGCTGAAGACGCCAAAACCGAAGTGGTAGAGCACTACCGGAATGACAGCCAGAGCCCGCAGCCCGTCGATGTCCCGACGATTGCCAAAGGTATGCATGACGCTCCTTGTCCCGCTTTTTCAAATATTGAAACCAAAAAAATGGTGCCCCAAAGGGACACCACTTTTCTACAGCCGTTCAGCAGCTTACTTGCGCTTCATCGACAGGAAGAACTCATCGTTGGTCTTGGTCTGTTTCAGCTTGTCGACCAGGAATTCGATGGCAGCGACTTCATCCATCGGATGCAGCAGCTTGCGCAGGATCCACATGCGCTGCAGTTCGTCGTCGGCGGTCAGCAACTCTTCGCGGCGGGTGCCGGAACGGTTGATGTTGATGGCCGGGAAGACGCGCTTTTCAGCGATCTTGCGATCCAGAGGCAGTTCCATGTTGCCGGTGCCTTTGAATTCTTCGTAGATCACTTCGTCCATCTTCGAGCCGGTTTCAACCAGCGCGGTGGCGATGATGGTCAGCGAGCCGCCTTCTTCGATGTTACGAGCCGCACCGAAGAAACGCTTCGGTTTTTCCAGCGCGTGAGCATCGACACCACCGGTCAGTACCTTGCCGGAGCTCGGGATCACGGTGTTGTAGGCGCGGGCCAGACGGGTGATGGAGTCGAGCAGGATGACCACGTCCTTCTTGTGTTCGACCAGGCGCTTGGCCTTCTCGATCACCATCTCGGCAACCTGCACGTGGCGGGTTGGTGGCTCGTCGAAGGTGGAGGCAACCACTTCGCCGCGCACGGTGCGCTGCATTTCGGTCACTTCTTCCGGACGCTCATCGATCAGCAGGACGATCAGATGGACTTCGGGGTTGTTACGGGTGATGTTCGACGCGATGTTCTGCAACATGATGGTCTTGCCCGCCTTCGGCGGCGCAACGATCAGACCACGTTGACCTTTGCCGATCGGGGCGCACAGGTCGATGACACGACCGGTGAGGTCTTCGGTGGAACCGTTACCGGCTTCCATCTTCATGCGCACTGTCGGGAACAGCGGCGTCAGGTTTTCGAACAGAATCTTGTTCTTCGCGTTTTCTGGACGGTCGAAGTTGATGGTGTCGACCTTGAGCAGTGCGAAGTAACGCTCGCCTTCCTTCGGTGGGCGAATCTTGCCAACGATGGTGTCGCCAGTGCGAAGGTTGAAGCGGCGGATCTGGCTCGGCGAGACGTAGATGTCGTCTGGGCCGGCGAGGTAGGAAGCGTCTGCAGAGCGGAGGAAGCCGAAGCCATCCTGGAGGATCTCCAGCACGCCATCACCCGAGATTTCCTCGCCGCTTTTAGCGTGCTTCTTCAGCAGGGAGAAGATCACATCCTGCTTGCGCGAACGGGCCATATTTTCTATGCCCATCTGTTCGGCCATTTCGAGCAGATCGGTAATAGGCTTTTGCTTGAGTTCAGTCAGGTTCATATAGGAATGACGTAATCATGTATGGAGGGGGAAATTAAGCTTTTGGCTTAATGAGGCCGCGCCGCAGAGAAGGCGACAGGATCGCGTACAAATCGAAAGGAGAGCGTCGGCGACGGCTAGCAGGGGGCAACGGAGAAGCCGTTGCGGGGCCGAATGTACCACTTGATTTTCCGAGCGTCTAGTGCAACGCCAGAAAAAAGCCCCGCAATTTGCGGGGCTTTAGCGCCATCAGATGTTGGCGTCGAGGAATGCTTGCAGCTGGGACTTGGACAGTGCGCCGACCTTGGTCGCCGCGACTTCGCCGTCCTTGAACAGCATCAGGGTCGGAATACCACGAACGCCGTGCTTGGCCGGAGTTTCCTGGTTTTCGTCGATGTTCAGCTTGGCGATGGTCAGCTTGCCTTCGTAGGTGCCGGCGATATCGTCCAGAACCGGGGCAATCATTTTGCAAGGGCCACACCACTCAGCCCAGTAATCTACCAGCACAGGGCCTTGTGCCTTCAGGACATCGGCTTCGAAGCTCGCGTCGCTGACGTGTTTGATAAGGTCGCTACTCATGAGATTTCTCCGAGGTCATAGGCAAAAAAACGTGGCCCATCATAACTGCGTCAAGCCGTGACAGGAAGGCGCTGGCGATTGTCTCTTGCTATGGAGCGTAATGACTAGCTTTATTGAAGTGACCCCGCACACCTCCGACCTGTAGCTGCACGGCTTGCCGGCGGGGGCGGTGTGTCTGTGAATGATGTGCCGCCTGACACGCCGCTCCCGCCGGCAAGCCGTGCTGCTACGGGGGTCGTGAACGGCCAGTTGGTTCGTTCAATCAGGCCGAAGGGGCGACGAAGACGATCCCTGTGCGCAGGGCAGCGCCTCTGATGTGTTCCTGCATGGCCTTTTGTGCCGGCCCCGAGGCATTACGGGCCAGGGCGCGGAGGATCTTGCGGTGTTCCTGCCAGGTTTCCATCGCCCGCCCAGGGCGGATGAAAGGCAGCTTCTGGCTCTCAAGGAAGATGTCGGCGCTGGCGGTGATGATGTCGAGGATCGCCTGGTTACCGCTGGCGACCAGAATTCGGCGGTGAAAGTCGAAATCCAGCTTTGACGCACACTCAAAATCCCCCGCCTTCAGCTCAAGGCGCATGGCTTCGACGTTGTCTTCCAGCGCGTCTCGCTCATCGGCGGTCAGCGTGACTGCTGCAAGCCCCGCAGCGAACCCCTCCAGCGCATAACGCAATTGAAAGGTTTCTGCCGGTGACGCATGGGCGGCGTGTGGCCAGGAAAAACCATGGGTGCTCTGTTGTGGTTCAACGATCGCCTGGACGAACACGCCTTTGCCGGGCTGCACGCTGACCACGCCCAAGGCGCTCAGTGACGACAATGCCTCGCGCAGGGACGCCCGGCTCACGCCCAGCCGGACAGCAAGATCGCGCTGCGAAGGCAGGCTGTCGCCGGGGCCGTAGCCCTGCTCGGTGATCAGTTTGCGGATCGCCTGGAAGGCGGCTTCGGGTACTGCAACGGGGCTGGAATGCATGGCAATCGGAACGCGGCAACCAAAGGTAAGACCCTCTTGTATCGCCATCGCAAGGATTCGGCAAGCGACGCCCAAGCCGGGTGCTTCGCCGCTCACAGCCGCTCCAAGACGGGGCGCGCCCTTTGCCAACTGTTCAGACCAGTTAGACCACATCACCCCTGCAGCCCGCATTCCTTGGTCGCTTTTGATCGACTGGCATGGGCTGTGCACTGGCGCATGACATCAAACCCCGATTCGCCTTCCCATCAGTTCGATCCGGAGATGTCCATGACCAAGCGTTACAGCGCACTGTTCGCCGCCCTGTTTGCCAGCCTCATGCTCGGCCAGGCCCCCGCCCACGCCAATGGCCTGGATGACGTGACCGCCCGCGGCGTCTTGAAAGTCGCCGTGCCCCAGGACTTCCCGCCCTTCGGCTCGGTAGGCCCGGACATGAAACCCCGCGGCCTGGACATCGACACCGCGCAACTGATCGCCAATCAGTTGAAGGTCAAGCTGGAACTGACGCCGGTCAACAGCACCAACCGCATTCCGTTCCTGACCACCGGCAAGGTCGATCTGGTGATCTCGAGCCTGGGCAAGAACCCTGATCGCGAGAAGGTCATCGACTTCTCCCGCGCCTATGCGCCCTTCTACCTCGCGGTGTTCGGCCCGCCTGACGCATCGATTGCCGGGGTCGACGACCTCAAGGGCAAGACCATCAGCGTCACCCGCGGCGCCATCGAAGACATCGAGCTGACCGCCGTCGCGCCGAAGGAAGCCACCATCAAGCGCTTCGAAGACAACAACTCGACCATCGCCGCGTACCTCGCCAACCAGACCGACCTGATCGCCAGCGGCAACGTGGTGATGGTGGCGATCAGCGAGAAGAACCCCAAGCGCATTCCCGCACTGAAAGTGAAGCTCAAGGATTCGCCGGTCTACGTGGGCGTGAACAAGGGTCAGCCGGAGCTGCTGGCCAAGGTCAACGAGATCCTGGAAACCGCGAAGAAGGACGGCGCGCTGGAGAAGAACTCGCAAACCTGGCTCAAGCAACCGCTGCCAGCCGATCTCTGATTCGAGGCCCTCTAGATGGCGTATCAGTTCGACTTCATACCGGTTGTGCAAAACGCTGACCTGTTGCTGCGCGGCGCCTTGTTCACCCTGGAGCTGACCGCCATCGGTACATTGCTTGGGGTCAGCGTCGGCATCGTCGGCGCGATTGTCAGGGCCTGGAAGATCCAGCCGTTCTCGGCCCTGTTCGGGGTCTACGTCGAGCTGATCCGCAACACGCCGTTCCTGGTGCAACTGTTCTTTATCTTCTTCGGCCTGCCGTCACTGGGGCTGAAGATTTCCGAATGGCAGGCGGCGGTGCTGGCGATGGTGATCAACCTTGGCGCGTACTCCACGGAGATTATCCGCGCCGGCGTGCAGGCCATTCCTCGCGGACAGCTGGAAGCCTCGGCGGCGCTGGCGATGACGCGCTTCGAAACCTTCCGTCACGTGGTGCTGGTGCCCGCGCTGGGCAAGGTGTGGCCTGCGCTGAGCAGCCAGATCATCATCGTGATGCTGGGTTCGGCGGTCTGTTCGCAGATTGCCACCGAAGAGCTGAGCTTCGCCGCTAACTTCATTCAGTCCCGCAACTTCCGCGCCTTCGAGACGTACATCATCACCACCTTGATCTACCTCGCCATGGCACTGCTGATTCGTCAGTTGCTGGCCTGGGTCGGGCGTCGCTACATCGCGAGGAACCACTGATGGAATTCACTCTCTGGGACATCGTGCGCAACCTGCTCACGGGGCTGCAATGGACGCTGGCGCTGTCGCTGGTGGCGTTCATTGGCGGTGCCGTGATCGGCTTGCTGGTGATGACGCTGCGCATCAGTGACACGCCTTTCCTGCGCGCCCTCGCCCGCGGCTACATCGAGCTGTTTCAGGGCACGCCGCTGTTGATGCAGCTGTTTCTGGTGTTCTTCGGCGTGGCATTGCTGGGTGTGGAAATCTCGCCGTGGGTGGCGGCGGCATTGGCGCTGACGCTGTTCACCAGCGCGTACCTGGCCGAAATCTGGCGTGGTTGCGTGGAGTCGATCTCCAATGGGCAGTGGGAAGCCTCGGCGAGCCTCGCGCTTACACCCTTCGAACAGCTGCGTTACGTGATCCTGCCTCAGGCGCTGCGCATTGCCGTGGCGCCGACCGTGGGCTTTTCGGTGCAGGTGGTCAAAGGCACCGCCGTGACCTCGATCATCGGCTTCACCGAGCTGACCAAGACCGGCGGCATGCTCGCCAATGCCACCTTCGAGCCTTTCATGGTCTACGGCTTCGTCGCCCTGGGCTACTTCCTGCTTTGTTATCCGCTGTCGCTCAGCGCGCGCTACCTGGAAAGGAGACTTCATGCCTCTGCTTAGAATTTCCGCCCTGCACAAGTATTACGGCGATCACCATGTGCTCAAAGGCATCGACCTGAGCGTCGAGGAAGGCCAGGTCGTGGCGATCATCGGCCGCAGCGGCTCGGGCAAAAGCACCCTGCTGCGCACGCTCAACGGCCTTGAGTCGATCAACGATGGCGTGATCGAGGTCGACGGCGAGTACCTGGACGCCGCCCGTGCCGATCTGCGCAGCCTGCGGCAGAAGGTCGGGATGGTGTTTCAGCAGTTCAACCTGTTCCCGCACCTGACCGTGGGCGAGAACGTGATGCTCGCGCCGCAGGTGGTGAAAAAGGCCTCAAAGGCCGAGGCGGCGAAGCTGGCCAAGGAAATGCTCGCTCGGGTGGGTCTGGGCGAGAAGTTCGATGCGTTTCCAGATCGGCTGTCCGGCGGCCAGCAACAGCGCGTGGCCATTGCACGGGCGTTGGCGATGTCGCCGAAGGTTCTGCTGTGCGACGAAATCACTTCGGCGCTGGATCCGGAGCTGGTCAACGAAGTGCTGAGCGTGGTGCGCGAGTTGGCCAAAGACGGCATGACCCTGATCATGGTGACCCACGAAATGCGTTTTGCCCGGGAAGTGGGTGACAAGCTGGTGTTCATGCACCAGGGCAAGGTGCACGAGGTAGGCGACCCTCGGGAATTGATGGCCAACCCGAAAACGCCTGAGCTGGCGAATTTCATCGGTTCGGTCGAGCACGCCTGATTACCTCACCGGCCCTGTAGGAGCGCGCTTGCCCGCGATGGCGTCAGGCCAGGCGACACGATGGTGATAGATCCTCCGCCGTCGCGGGCAAGCGCGCTCCTACAGCGATTGCCCTGGACACACTCCAGTCGCAACCCGCGATAGCGTTTTTGTCATGAAACAGAAACCTTACTGACACACCGCAATCGCGGGCAAGCGCGCTCCTACGGCGATTTGCGGCGATTGATGCCATCTTGTTTGGCGACGATGGCCGTTCGTGGCACGATGTCGGGGTTAACGACCGAGACTTTTGACCATGCCGCCATCCACCGAACCAAACCTCTCGCTGATCGCTGCGATCGACCTGGGCTCCAACAGCTTTCATATGGTTGTTGCCAAGGCTCACCAAGGCGAAATCCGCATCCTTGAGCGGCTTGGCGAGAAAGTGCAGTTGGCCGCCGGGATCGACGACGAGCGCCAGCTCAACGAAGAATCCATGCAGCGCGGGCTCGATTGCCTCAAGCGTTTTGCCCAGCTGATCAACGGCATGCCACCGGGCGCCGTGCGGATCGTCGGCACCAACGCCCTGCGCGAAGCGCGCAACCGCAATGACTTCATCCACCGCGCCGAAGAAATCCTCGGCCATCCGGTGGAGGTCATCTCTGGCCGTGAAGAAGCGCGTCTGATCTACCTGGGCGTGTCCCACACCCTGGCCGACACCCCGGGCAAGCGTCTGGTGGCGGACATCGGCGGCGGCAGTACCGAATTCATCATCGGTCAGCGCTTCGAACCATTACTGCGTGAAAGCCTGCAGATGGGCTGCGTGAGCTTCACCCAGCGCTACTTCAAGGACGGCAAGATCACCCCGGCCCGCTACGCCCAGGCCTACACCGCCGCGCGCCTCGAGATCATGAGCATCGAGCATGCCCTGCACCGCCTGACCTGGGATGAAGCCATCGGCTCGTCCGGCACCATCCGCGCCATCGGCCTGGCCCTCAAGGCGGGCGGCCATGGCACCGGTGAAGTGAATGCCGAAGGCCTGGCATGGCTCAAGCGCAAGCTGATGAAGCTGGGCGAAGTGGACAAGATCGACTTCGACGGCATCAAGCCTGATCGCCGCGCGATCTTCCCGGCGGGCCTGGCGATTCTGGAAGCCATCTTCGACGCCCTCGAACTAAAACGCATGGACCACTGCGATGGCGCGCTGCGTGAAGGCGTGCTCTATGACCTGCTGGGCCGTCATCACCACGAAGACGTGCGCGAACGCACCCTGACCTCGCTGATGGACCGTTATCACGTCGATCTGGAGCAGGCCGAACGCGTCGAGCGCAAAGCACTGTCCGCGCTGGACCAGGTGGCTGCGGCGTGGGGGCTGGAAGACGAGATGTACCGCGACCTGCTGAGCTGGGCCGCCAAGGTGCACGAGGTGGGCCTGGACATCGCCCACTACCACTACCACAAGCACGGCGCCTACCTGATCGAGCACTCGGATCTGGCAGGGTTCTCGCGCGAAGACCAACAGATGCTCGCGCTGCTGGTGCGCGGCCATCGTCGCAATATTCCCAAGGACAAGTTCGCCGAGTTTGGCGATGAAGGCGTGAAGCTGATTCGTCTGTGCGTGCTGCTGCGTTTCGCGATCCTGTTCCACCACATTCGCGGCACCCAAGAGATGCCGCAGCCTGTGTTGACCGCCCTCGATAACCAGCTCGACGTGCTGTTCCCCGATGGCTGGCTGGAAAACAACCAGCTGACTCAGGCCGACTTCGCGCTGGAAGCGGAGTGGCTGACCCGAGTCGGCATCGTCCTCAGCGTACGCTGAGGACCGGGTTGCTCAATTTCTCCAGCAACGACGCCTGCACATTGCGGGCGTTCTGGTTGCCGGTCGGGGTGCTGCGCACGTAGCGCCCGTCCGGTTGCAGGATCCAGGCGTGGGTGTTGTCCGTCAGATACCCTTCGATTTCCTTCTTCACCCGCAGAATCAGCTTCTTGCCCTCGACCGGGAAGCAAGTCTCCACGCGCTTGTCCAGGTTGCGCTCCATCCAGTCGGCACTGGACAGGAACATCTGCTCGTCGCCGCCATTGAGGAAGTAGAACACCCGGGTGTGCTCCAGGAAGCGGCCGATGATCGACCGCACCTGAATGTTATGCGAGACGCCCGGCACGCCCGGACGCAGGCAGCACATGCCGCGCACGATCAGGTCGATCTTAACGCCGGTCTGGCTGGCCTTGTACAGCGCGCGGATGATCTTCGGATCGGTCAGCGAGTTGAACTTGGCGATGATGTGCGCAGGTTTGCCCTCGGCCGCGAACTGGGTTTCGCGGGCGATCATGTCGAGCATGCCTTTCTTCAGGGTGAACGGCGCGTGCAGCAGTTTTTTCATGCGCAGCGTCTTGCCCATGCCGATCAACTGGCTGAACAGCTTGCCCACGTCTTCGCACAGCGCGTCGTCCGAGGTCAGCAGGCTGTAGTCGGTGTACAGGCGGGCGTTGCCGGCGTGGTAGTTACCGGTGCCCAGGTGCGCGTAGCGCTGGATCTCACCGCCCTCGCGGCGCAGGATCAGCATCATCTTGGCGTGGGTCTTGAAGCCGACCACGCCGTAGATCACCACCGCACCGGCCGCTTGCAGGCGGCTGGCCAGTTGCAGGTTGGATTCTTCGTCGAAGCGCGCACGCAGCTCGATGACCGCCGTCACTTCCTTGCCGTTACGCGCGGCATCCACCAGCGCATCGACGATTTCCGAGTTGGCGCCACTGCGGTACAGGGTCTGGCGCACGGCCAGAACGTGCGGGTCTTTCGCCGCCTGGCGCAGCAGATCCACCACCGGTGTGAACGACTCGAACGGGTGCAGCAGCAGAATGTCCTGCTTGCTGATCACGTTGAAGATGTTTTCGCTGTTCTGCAAAAGCTTCGGGATCGCTGGAGTGAACGGCGTGTATTGCAGCTCCGGATGGCTGTCCAGGCCGGTAATGCTGAACAGGCGCGTCAGGTTCACCGGACCGTTGACCTGATACAGCTCGGTCTCGCTCAGGTTGAACTGCTTGAGCAGGTAGTCGGACAGGTGTTTAGGGCAGGTGTCGGCCACTTCCAGACGCACCGCATCGCCGTAGCGACGGGAGAACAGCTCGCCACGCAGGGCGCGGGCAAGGTCTTCGACGTCTTCGGAGTCGAGCGCGAGGTCGGCGTTACGGGTCAGGCGGAACTGATAGCAGCCCTTGACCTTCATGCCCTGGAACAGGTCGTCGGCGTGAGCGTGGATCATCGACGACAGGAACACGTAGTTGTCGCCAGGGCCGCCGACTTCTTCCGGCACCTTGATGATGCGCGGCAGCAGGCGCGGCGCAGGAATAATCGCCAGGCCCGAGTCGCGACCGAAGGCGTCGATGCCTTCGAGCTCGACGATGAAGTTCAGCGACTTGTTCACCAGCAACGGGAACGGGTGCGTCGGGTCCAGGCCGATCGGGGTGATGATCGGCGCGATCTCGTCGCGGAAATAGCGACGTACCCAGGTCTTGAGCTTGGCGGTCCAGTAGCGGCGACGGATGAAGCTGACCTGATGCTTTTCCAGCTCAGGCAGCAGGATGTCGTTGAGGATCGCGTACTGGCGGTCCACATGGCCATGGACCAGTTCGCTGATGCGCGCCAGCGCCTGGTGCGGCTGCAGGCCGTCGGCACCGGCCTGTTCACGGGCGAAGGTGATCTGCTTCTTGAGGCCGGCGACGCGGATTTCGAAGAATTCGTCCAGGTTGCTGGAGAAGATCAGCAGGAACTTGAGGCGTTCGAGCAGCGGGTAGGACTCATCCAGCGCCTGCTCAAGGACGCGAATGTTGAACTGCAACTGCGACAGCTCGCGATGGATGTAGAGGCTGCTGTCGTCCAGGTTGGGAATCACGATCGCCGGAGTGACCGGAGGGTGCGGCTCGGGCGCGGGCACTACCTCGATGGTCGGTTCGACCATGGCAGTGATTTCCTGCGTCACGGCCTGAGGTTCAAGTTCAACTGCGGCTTCGGTAGATCCTTCGGTGCTCATGACTAATCCTGTAAGGCAAATGCCCTGTGTCAGTTGGGCTGCGTAAACGGCTGGCGTAGGAATGTGCCGTTCGCGCTATAAACCCCGCGATGAAATCAGTGACGAACAGTATCGCAGACCGGTCACTGAGGCTACGAGCGGGCAAACGTGACAGTTATAAGCCGGAATTATGACTCTTACATGACAGATACATTTCCTCTGAGCATGCAGGACGCTAAACCCGCTTCCTAGACGACGATTCTCTTTAGCTTGTAGGAAACTTTAACGCCGAGACACATTTCCACACTTTCCTAGATGTCTTCGGCGAGTTAGGCTGCGCGTTCATTTCGCCAGCACCCATATGATGCTCCAGCATTTTTTACAAGAATTTGGCTACTTCGCCCTTTTCCTCGGAACCTTCTTCGAAGGCGAGACGATTCTGGTCCTCGCCGGATTTCTTGCGTTCCGTGGGTACATGGACATCAACCTGGTCGTGGTGGTTGCCTTCTTCGGCAGCTACGCAGGCGACCAGCTCTGGTATTTCATGGGGCGCAAACATGGCCGCAAGTTGCTGGCACGCAAACCGCGCTGGCAGATGCTCGGTGACCGGGCCCTGGAGCATATTCGCAAGCATCCGGACATCTGGGTCTTGAGCTTCCGCTTCGTCTACGGCCTGCGCACGGTCATGCCTGTTGCCATTGGCCTGTCCGGCTACCCACCGGGACGCTACCTGCTGCTCAACGGCATTGGCGCCGCGATCTGGGCCGCTGCGCTGGGCGCGGCTGCCTACAAGTTCGGCGCGGTGCTGGAAGGCTTGCTGGGCAACGTCAAGAAGTACGAGCTGTGGGTACTTGGCGCGCTGCTGGTGATCGGCGGCCTGCTGTGGATCCGCCGCCGCATCAAGAACGCACGCATCGCCCGTGAGGCCAAGCTGGCGGTGCCGGCGGCGGTCGACGTCAAGGACCGGCCAGACGAGTGAAGTGCCCCCGAGCGCAATACACTGCGATTGCGCTCGCCAGGGTGTAACTGAGCAGCACAACCCACCCCAGCGCAGTGCCCGGCCACAGGCCCACCACAGGCGCCAGCGCCATCAGCGGCAGATTCGCTGCCAGGCGAACACCTTCCAGTTTCAACGCCGCCGGCCGGTTCTCCAGCGCAGCGCCAAACACGAACAGCCCCAACGCGACCCACGCCCAGCCGACGATCAGCGCAGGCCACGGCAACACTTCGCCATTGGACAGCAGGTAGCTGCCCAGCAGCGTGTACAGCGAAAACTGCACCCCGATGTATACCTGCGCAGCCAGGCTCAACGGCACCTCGAATTTGCGAAACTGGGCAAGATCGGCCTTGTGCAGCGGATGACTGGCGGCCACATCCTCGGGGCGCCAGCCAGTGGGCATGAACCAGATCCGCAGCTTGTCGCGCCAGGAGCGGGTGCGCCGCGCATCCTGCAGCAGTTGCGCATAGAACTGCACATTGGCCCACAGCGGGTTCCAGCTTCGAAGGGGTGTGGTCACGCCAAAGATCGGCGGCTCGCTGTCCAGTTCCTCCTGGAAGGTGCCGAATAGCCGGTCCCAGACGATGAACACCCCGCCGTAGTTGCGATCCATGTAGACAAGGTTCTGCGCATGGTGGGCGCGATGATTGGACGGCGTGACGAAGAACCACTCGAACCAGCCAAGCTTGGGGATGTGCCGGGTATGGACCCAGAACTGGTACAGCAGGTTGAGGGACGCTACCGCCACGAACACCACCAGCGGTACACCGATCACGGCCAGCGGCAGGTAGAAGATCCAGCTCAGCAGAAAGCCGGTGCTGGTCTGGCGCAGGGCCGTGGACAGGTTGTAGTCCTCGCTCTGGTGATGAACCGAATGCGCGGCCCACAGAATGTTGCGCTCGTGGCCCATGCGGTGCAGCCAGTAGTAGCAGAGGTCATAGAGCACAAACGCCATGACCCAGACCCAAACGCTGTCGGCAGACAGTTGCCACAGGCCCAGATGCTTGAGCGCAAAGCCATAGGTCACAAGACCCACGCCCTTGGTCAGCAAGCCCGTGGTGGTCGAGAGCACGCCAGTGCTCAGGCTGTTGATGGCGTCGGCGACCCGGTAGTTGCTCACCTTGCGCCAGCGGTCGGCCAGCAGTTCCACGGCAATCAGCACGAAGAAAAACGGCACTGCGTACAAAATGAAATCCATGAACGCCCCCTGCGATAAAACGTCAGAGATTAGGCCTGCCCTTGGCAAAACCCTATGGCAACAGATGACAAATTAGTAGACATTTGACGACATCACTGGCGCGGCGAGCGACTCGCCCACGCCGGGAAAACCCACGAGAGGGAGCACAGCATGAGCAAGAAAGTGGCCGTCATTCTTTCCGGTTGCGGCGTCCAGGACGGCGCGGAAATTCATGAAAGTGTGCTGACCCTGCTGCGCCTGGACCAGCGCGGCGCCGAGGTGAAATGCTTTGCGCCCAACATCGCCCAGCACCATGTGATCAACCACCTGACGGGCGAAGAAACCGGCGAAACCCGCAACGTGCTGGTCGAATCGGCCCGAATCGCCCGTGGTGCCATCGAAGATATCCGCGAGGCTGACATCACCGAGTTCGATGCGCTGATCATTCCCGGCGGCTTCGGCGCGGCGAAGAACCTGTCGAACTTTGCCGCGGAAGGCGCGAACTGCAAGGTTCAGGCAGAAGTGCTGGCCATGGCCGAAGCTTTCGCCGAGGCCGGCAAACCCATCGGACTGATCTGCGTGTCACCGGCGCTTGCCGCGAAGATCTACGGCCCCGGCGTGACCTGCACAGTGGGCAACTGCCCGGACACCGCCGCGCAGATCACCCGGATGGGCGGCAAGCATCAGGAATGCGACGTGGCCGACATCGTCGAGGACAAAGACCGCAAACTGGTCAGCACCCCGGCCTACATGGTGGCCACTTCCATAAGCGAAGCGGCGTCAGGGATCAACAAGCTGGTGGATCGGGTGTTGGAATTGACGCAAGAAAGCGAGGCCTGAGTCAGCTTCTACCCGTAGGAGCGCGCTTGCCCGCGATCTGGCGCGAAGCGGCAGCAAACTCTCAAATGCCGTACACCTGACACACCGTGTGCAATGGTTTTACGGCTGCTACGCAGCCGATCGCGGGCAAGCGCGCTCCTACGCTTCAGGGTCAGCCGCGGGCCAGGCGCGTGAGGATCCGGTCCAGCGAGTTGGAAAAGGCCTGCTTCTCGCGATCACCATAGGCACCCTGCCCACCCCCGACCTGCCCCTGCTCGCGCAGGTCGGTAAACAGGTTGCGCACGGCCAGACGCTCGCCCATGTTCTGCGCGTCGAACTCCTTGCCGCGCGGGTCCAGTGCAGCGACGCCCTTCTTCACCAGCCGGTCGGCCAGCGGCACGTCGCTGCAGATCACCAGTTCCCCAGGCACGGCATGCTCGACCAGGTAATCATCCGCCGCATCCGGTCCACTGGGCACCACGATCAGCTTTACCAGCGCGAACGACGGCCGTGGCACGGCCTGCCCGGCCACGAGGACCACTTCGAACTGGCGCTTGAGGGCAAATTTGACCACTTGATCCCGCGCTGCCTTGGGGCAGGCGTCGGCATCGATCCATACGCGCATAGATTCACTCCCGATCGTAGGAGCGCGCTTGCCCGCGATGGCGGTGTGTCTGGTGACCAATACGGGTCTGACACACCGCCGTCGCGGGCAAGCGCGCTCCTACAGGTTATTCAAGCAGTCTCGGCGCGGCGTTTTTCCGCCAGCCAACTGCGCCCGTACAACAGCGCAATCGCGATCAACGCAACCGCCTGCGCCGCCAGCGAATACGCATCGGCATGAATCCCCAGCCAGTCGAACTCGAAGAACGGCACCGGACGCGTGCCGAAGATGCCCGCCTCCTGCAACGCCTTGACCCCGTGCCCGGCGAACACCACCGACAGCGCGCACAACAGCGCGGCATTGATGCTGAAGAACATCGCCAGCGGCAGTCTCGCCGAACCACGCAGGATCACCCACGCCAGGCCCACCAGCAGCACCAGCGCCGTCGCACCGCCCGCCAGCACAGCGTTGTGTCCCGCAGGCCCTGCCTGGAGCCACAGGGTTTCGTAGAACAGAATCACCTCGAACAGCTCGCGATACACCGAGAAGAATGCCAGCACCGCAAAACCGAAGCGCCCGCCGCCGCCCACCAGACTGCTCTTGATGTAGTCCTGCCAGGCCGCCGCATGACGCCGGTCGTGCATCCACACACCCAGCCACAGCACCATGACCGCCGCAAACAGCGCCGTCGCACCTTCGAGCAGCTCACGCTGGGAGCCGCTGACGTCGATCACGTAAGCCGCCAGCGCCCAGGTGCCCAGGCCTGCCAGCAAGGCCAGCCCCCAGCCGATGTTGACGCTGCGCACCGCCGACTGCTGGCCGGTGTTGCGCAGGAACGCGAGGATCGCCGCCAGCACCAGAATCGCCTCCAGGCCTTCGCGCAGCAGGATCAGCAAGCCAGAGATGAAGCTCAGCGACGTGCTCAGGCCATCGCTGCCCAGCAAACCGGCCGATTCCTTGAGCTTGACCTTGGCCGTCTCCAGCCGCTGCGCCGCCTGTTCGGTCGGCAAGCCGTCCTGCAGTGACTGCCGATAGGCCATCAGGGCCTTCTCGGTATCCTTGCGCACGTTGGCGTCGACGTTGTCCAGCGAGCTTTCCACCAGCTCGAAGCCTTCCAGGTAAGCTGCAACCGACAGGTCATAGGCCTGCTCGCGGTCACCGGAACGGTAGGCGGCCAGGCTCTTGTCCAGCGTCGCGCTGGTGTAGTCGAGCAACTGCGCAGGGCCACGCTGAACCTGGGGCGGCTGGGCACGCTGGGCACGGAAGGCGGCAGCGGCCTGCGGGCCTTCGGCGGCGAGCACCTCGGCCGGGGTCTGGCGGGCCAGGTCCGCGAGGTTGAAGGTCTTGACCGGTTCTGCCTTGGCGTCGGCGGTAAAGCTGGCGATGTAGGTCGCGACGTCCCAGCGCTGGCGATCATCGAGCTGATCGGCGAAGGACGGCATGTCGGTGCCTTCGATCCCCAGTCCCAGCGTGCTGTAGACGTCATACAGGCTCAGGCGATCGAACCGCGCCGCGTCACGCATGTTCGCCGGCGCCGGGCTCATGCCCACCGCAGCCGGGCCATCGCCCGCCCCTGCATCGCCGTGGCACACCGAGCAGTACTGCGCGTACAGCGGCGCGCCACGGGCCGCATCCGGCGTGATGATCGGCGCCTGGCTCACCTCATAGGCCACGGCCAGCTTCGCGCCCAACTGGCGCGCCTGGCGGGCGACCTGGGCACCGTCCTGCTTCTGCCCCACCGCTTCGAGCAGCGCCTTGGTGCCCTGGGCAAGCTCCGCCTGCTCAGCACGGGCGGGCAATGCCGCGATCAGATCCTGCACGGCGCCGAGGAACTCGACCTGTTCATGGTATTCGGCTTCATCGATGACCTTGCCGTCCGCCACCGTCGCCGGGTAATCGGCGCTGACGTAGTTGAACAGGTGCAGGGCCTGGGCGGCGCCATCGACGGAGTCGGCCCGGGTGGCCACGCTGAACAGCGTCAGCAGCGCCATGCCCAGGCAGGCCATGAAGCGTGAATGGGAAAGCATGAGTGAATCTCAAATAGGAATGCGAAGGGTTGTTATTGTTCATGTCTGCCGCCGCGCACTCAAGCGATATGGCGCGATGTGGAGGCTTTTTGCGGGAAATAGGCACGCGATCAGGGGCCTGCGGGCGACTTTGAGCCCATTGGCAGAACTGTGAACCACTTGTCAGATGGATCCGAAACCGTTGTAAGCCATCAAAAAGCCATTGTTTTAGCCAGAGTCCTCCTTATAATCCCGGCGCACTATGGCAGGCGGCCATCATCCGCCCTGCCCCTCAACCGGGCCTCCCAGCCTCTCGAACGGACCCGCCTTCACTGGCTCAATCAAGCCAGGCCGGCTTTTTTCAAGGATTGATCTTGATGTCTTCCCGCGCTCTGACTGCACTCGCGCTGATCACGGCTGTGCAACTGACCGGCTGTGCCGCGTTTCGCAACTACGACAGCGAGCTGCAACAAACCAACCAGCAGCTCACCAGCGGCAATGTCGATGGCGCGCTGACCCTGCTGGAAAAGAACAACACCGGCGAAGACAAAGACCTGCTCTATTACTTCGAGAAAGGCGAACTGCTGCGCTCCAAGGGCGACCTGACGGGCAGCCAGGCGGCGTGGGGCCGTGCCGACCAGACGGTGATCGCCTGGGAAGATTCGGTCAAACTCGACAGCGGCAAGTACCTGGCCCAATTCGGCAGCTACCTGGTGAACGACAAGGTTCGTCGATACGAAGGCTACGACTACGAAAAGGTCATGCTGACCACCCAGATGGCCCTGAACCTGCTGGCCAAGAACGACTTCGAAGGCGCGCGCACCGAGATCAAGAAGACTCACGAGCGCGAGGCCGTCATCGCCGAGCTACGTGACAAGCAGTACCTCAAGAGCGAGGACGAGGCCAAGACCCAGGGCGTCGCCACCCAGTACAAAGACCTCAAGGGTTATCCGGTCGAATCCCTCGATGCGCCGGAAGTCGTCGGCCTGAAAAACAGCTACCAGAGTGCGTTCAGCCATTACCTGGCAGGCTTTGTCTATGAAGCGCTGGGCGAGAAGGACCTGGCCGCGCCGGGTTATCGCCAGGCCGCCGAGCTGCGGCCGAACACCCCGTTGCTGGATCAGGCGCTGCTGAACCTCGACGCCGCCGGCAGCAAGAACACCGCCACCGACGGCAGCGAAGTGCTGATCGTGGTGCAGTCCGGTTTCGCCCCGGCCCGTGACTCGGTGCGCATCCCGCTGCCGCTGCCGATCAGCAACAACATCGTGATCACCCCGCTGTCGTTCCCGGTCATCAAGCCGGACAACTCCACGCCGTTCTTCAACCAGATCGGCCTGGACGGCCAGCAGGTCAACCTGACGTCGCTCAACAGCATCTCGGCGATGTCCCGCCGCGCCCTGCGTGACGACATGCCGGGCATCATCGTGCGCACCACCGTGCGCGCCATTACCCGTGGCGTGACCCAGAAGAAGCTCAACGAGACCAGCCCTCTGGCGGGCCTGGCAGTGGGCATCGCCTCGGCGGTGGTCGAAGGCGCGGACACCCGCACCTGGCGCACCCTGCCGGACAACACCCTGGTGGCCCGCATGCGCCTCAAACAGGGCGAGCATCAGGTCGTGCTGCCCTCCTCGCTGGGCGGCACCCATGTACAGGTCAAGATCGACCGCCCTTATCAAGTCGTCACCCTGCGCGCCGTCGGCAACCAGGTCTACACCGACGGCCTGGCCGCCCACGTGATCCCGTCGAGCCTGCCGCAGGCCGTGGCCGCCAACAAACCCTGACCGGAGATAGTTCATGCGTTGCAAGATTCTGGGCGTGATGGCCCTCGCCCTACTCGCCGGTTGCGCCACCCCGCCGCCGCCAGCCCCTGGCAGTGCCGCCAGCAAGGTGGTTGCCATGGGTGATCTGAAGAACATCGAGATCGGCCCGATGCGCGTTGCACGGGAAAACGGCTTCATGACCGTCAACGTCTCGCTGCACAACACCAGCAGCTACAACAAGACGATGTACTACCGCTTCGCGTGGCTGGGCAACGACGGCTTCCCCGTTGCCGAACCCGAGGCCTGGAAGAGCCTGACGCTGTACGGCACCCAGAGCAGCTTTCTGCCGGCCATCGCCCCGGTGCCGAAGGCCACTGACTTCCGCCTTGAAGTCAAAACTCCTTAATCGCTCAACATTCGCCTGGCCCAAGAGATCCTGAACATGTTTTCCATTCGCCTCTCGCTCATCGCCGCCGTCGCCCTGCTGGCCACCGGTTGCGCCAACAACTCGCCCACCCTGGGCAGCAAGAACATCAGCTACGGCGACACCAAGGCTGTCGAAACCGTCACCAACGAATTCGGCTCGACCGACCTGCAAATGATCGCCGAGAGCATGACCCGCTCCCTGGCCCAGTCCGGCACCCTGCAAGGCCGTCCGGTGGTGCAGGTCTATGACGTGAAGAACAAGACCAGCGAGTACATCGATACCCGCGAGATCACCACCACGATTAAGACCCAGCTGATGAAGTCCGGGACCGCCCGTTTCGCCAGCGACAACACCGACATGCAGAGCCAGGTCGACCAGCTGAAGCTGCAGAACCAGAGCGGCCTGTACAAGAAATCCACAGTCAGCAAGACCGGCAACATGGTCGCGGCCAAATACCGCCTGGAAGGCTCGATCAGCTCCATCGTCAAGCGCAGCAGCGACTACAAGGACGTCTTCTACAAATTCAGCCTGCAACTGATCGATGTCGAAAGCGGCATCGCTGAGTGGATGGACGAAAAAGAAATCCGCAAGACCACGGAGCGCTAAGCAATGCGTGCATGGATCGGCATTCTTGGCCTGCTGTGCGCCGTGGGCGCCCAGGCCGCCCCGAAAGTCGCGGTCACGGACATGGCCTTCGAACAGCAGGTGGAGCAGTACATCCACACGGTGTCGGCGCAGACCAGCTTCCAGGCCAACCGGTACAGTGCCAGCGGCTCGGCCAGCTACAGCGAGTACGAAGCCCGCAACACCTACATCGAGCAGGGCGAACTGCGTAAATTCAGCGGCGACATCAAGGGCGAGATTCTAAAGTCCGGGATGTTCCAGCTAGTGCAGGGCACGCCGTACACCGCAGGGTCCAAGGAGGACGTTTACGACGTCATCAAGCGGATCAAGAACGGCAATTTCAAGGGCGCCGACTACGTGCTGTTTGGCACCGTCTCGGACATCGACTTCCATCAGGACGTCAACGAGATCGCCAACACCAACGCTCACTCGGCGGTGCTGGGCCTGACGCTGGTAGGTGATTTCAGCCTGATCAACACCCGCACCTTCGAAATCACCTCGGCCTTCACGGCCATGGGCGAAGGCCAGGACACCAAGCTGGTGAACGGCAACGACCTGCGCGTCACGCCCAACCGCGGCCGCGTGGTGAAGGAAGTGTCGAAGTCGATCGGCATGGATGTAGCGCGTCAATTGCGTGAGCAACTGCGCGGTGAAGTGGAGTACTCCCAGGAGCTGCCACCGTCGCGCAACAACCTGCCCCGCGACGAAGCCCCGAAAATCCTGCGCTGAAGCAGAACGTCGGGTGATGATCCCCGGTTGCAGTACGGCCGGGCGGCGCTCCGCTTGCCGGCGATGGCGCCCTTGAAATCGCTATCGCCGGCAAGCCGGACTGCTACGGTGGTGCGGTTTTCCCCGAGGCACGGCGCGCCGCACGCCCGTAGGAGCGCGCTTGCCCGCGATGGCGTCCGGTCACCCGCACATCCGGCACTGACACACCGCAGTCGCGGGCAAGCGCGCTCCTACAGGTTCATGCGCAGTGCAAATTTGCCCGACCCGCCAAAATCCTGCGGCGACCACGTTTCCTGTAGGAGTGGGCTTGCTCGCGATAACGTTATGTCTGTGATGAGTACGGTGCCTGACACACCGCTATCGCGAGCAAGCTCACTCTACAGGTTCTTTGCCAAACGGCTGTCAGGTGTGATGCATCAACCGCCCATGCCAAACACCGAAAATCCTGCAGCGCGAGAGGCACGGTACGCCGCGCGCCTGTAGGAGCGCGCTTGCACGCGATGGCGTCCGGTCAGCCAGCACATCCGGCACTGACACATCGCGGTCGCGGGCAAGCGCGCTCCTACGGGGTCATGCGCAGGGCAGCTTTGCCATACACACCACGACCCTGCGGCGACCACGTTTCCTGTAGGAGTGAGCTTGCTCGCGATAGCGTTATGTCTGTGATGAGTACGGTGCCTGACACACCGCTATCGCGAGCAAGCTCACTCCTACAGGTTCTTTGCCAAACGGCTGTCAGGTGTGATGCATCAACCGCCCATGGCCAAACACCGAAAATCCTGCAGCGCGAGAGGCACGGTACGCCGCATGCCTGTAGGAGCGCGCTTGCCCGCGATGGCGTCCTCAAGACCGCTCCCGCCGGCAAGCCGTGCTGCTACGGTTATGTCGTTGGCCCAATCTGGGTCATGCGCGATGCAAGGTCGCCAGGAACGCCGCGGCGCTGACGAACAAACCGGCAAAGGTGCGGTTCATTCGGCGTTGCTGCTTGGGGGTCTTGAGGGCGCGCAGCACCTTCGAGGCCAGCCCTGTGTAACCGGCCATGACGGTCAGGTCCACCGCCACCATGGTTACGGTGATGGTCAGGTACTGCGGCAGCAGCGGCAGGTGGGTGTCGATGAATTGCGGCAGGATCGCCAGCATGAACACCAGCGCCTTGGGGTTGCTGATGTTCACCAGAAAGCCCCGGGCAACCAGCGCCAGCGGCTTGCCAATCGGGCGGATGCCCGCGTTATCGGACAGGTCGGTGGGCAGCGCGCGCCATTGCTTGATGCCCAGGTACACCAGATACGCCACACCGAACCATTTGATCAGCGTGAACGCCAGCGACGAAGCCGCGAGTACCGCACCGAGCCCCGCAGCGATGATTGCGATCTGAACGATGAGCGCCAGTTGCAGCCCCAACGCGTTCCAGTAACCGCGCCAGAAACCGTATTGCAGGCCGCTGGACATCGACGCAATGGCACCGGCTCCCGGCGAAAGACTGATGACCCAGCAGGCGGCGAAGAAGGCCAGCCATGTTTCGAGCGACATTGCGCACCTCAGGCAAGAATGTAACGTTGCCTTAACCTAAGGTTTCTGCGGCCCGAAGACCAATTATTTCTAACTGTTGCGGCGACTTGGCAGATAGCTGTGCAGGTGTGTCAGGCCTGGCCCTGTTCGCCCGCGCGCTTTTCGCCCGAGATGATCGGCGTGCCGTCATTGCCCCGCCAGCGGCGGATCGACTTCTGGAAGAACTGACTGTTGGGCACCTGCACCAGCGTGCCGCCCAGTTCGGCCGGCTCCACCAGCGTGGTGAACATCAGGTTGATGGCCGTGACCCGGCCCTTGATGCCAGGCTTGTCGGTGGTGTCCACCAGCTCCACCACATCGCCGATGCGAAACGGCCCCATGGTGAAGATGAACACCGCACACAGCAGGTTCGACAGCACGCTCCACATGGCGAAGAACGCCACCGCAGCCACCGCGACGAACCCTGAAAGCGCCGCCCACAACACCGATGCCGAAACCCCGAGACGACCCAGCACCGCCACCAGCGCCGTGCCCATGATGAGCCAGCGCAGGCCGCCGCGCACCATGACCAGCAGCTCAGGCGGCAGCAAGGGATAGCGCTCGGCAATGCGCGTCAGGAAGCGTGCGACGAAGCGCTGCAAGGTGTAGCCGATCAACAGGATCAGCAGAATCTGCAGCGCCACCAGAATCGGTTCGATCCAGTACGCCGGAACCGGCAGGGCCAACGACTCCATCAGGACAAGGCTTCCAGTTCCGCCTGCATCGACTCCAGCAGCTCCAGCGCCTCCATCCAGGCCTCCTCCACTTCCGACTCGCGAGCTTTCAGCTTGGCCTGCTCGGCCAGCAGATCGCGCAGTTTGTCCTTGTTGGCGGCCTCATAGATCGCGCTGTCGCCGAGGGACGCTTCGACCTTCGCCAGCTTCTCGTGAAGGGTATTGAGCTCTTTTTCCAGCTTCTCGGCTTCACGCTTGTGCGGAGCCAGTTGCTGACGCAACGCAGCCGCCTGCTGACGCTGGGCCTTCTTGTCAGTCTTGTCGGCATTGACCGGGGTGTTGCTCACCGGTGCATTGCGCTGACGGTAATCAGCCAGCCAGCGGGTGTAGTCGTCCAGGTCGCCGTCGAACTCTTCGACCACGCCATCGGCTACCAGCAGGAAGTTGTCCGTGGTGCTCTTGAGCAGGTGGCGGTCGTGGGAAACCACCAGCACCGCACCGCCGAACTCCTGCAAAGCCATGGTCAGCGCCAGGCGCATTTCCAGGTCCAGGTGGTTGGTCGGTTCGTCGAGCAGCAACAGGTTCGGCTTGTCCCAGGCGATCAAAGCCAGGGCCAGGCGGGCCTTCTCACCACCGGAGAAATTCAGCACCGGCTCTTCAAGGCGCGCGCCCCGGAAGTCGAAACCGCCGAGGAAATCGCGCAGGGTCTGCTCGCGTTCGGTCGGGGCGATGCGCTGCAGATGCAGCAAGGGGCTTGCCTTGGCGTCCAGCGAATCGAGCTGGTGCTGGGCGAAGTAGCCGACCGTGGTGTTCTCGCCCCGATACAGGCGCCCGCTCAGGGGCTCAAGCTCGCCAGCGAGGTTCTTGATCAGCGTGGATTTACCGGCACCGTTGGGGCCCAACAGACCGATTCGCGCGCCAGGCGTCAGTTGCAGCTTGACCTTCTGCAGGATGGCCTTGTCGCCATAACCCAGGCGGGCGTCCGACAGGTCCAGCAGCGGGCTCGAGATCTTATCCGACTCGCGGAACGAGAAGTTGAACGGCGAATCCACATGGGCCGCCGACAGCTCTTCCATCCGTTCCAGCGCCTTGATCCGGCTTTGGGCCTGACGGGCCTTGGTGGCCTGGGCCTTGAAGCGGGCGATGTACTTTTCCATGTGCGCGCGCTGCGCCTGCTGCTTCTCGAAGGCTTGCTGCTGCTGCGCCAGACGCTCGGCGCGAGCCCGTTCGAAGGCGCTGTAGCCGCCGCGGTACAGGGTGATTTTCTTCTGTTCGACGTGGGCGATGTGATCGACCACCGAATCGAGGAAGTCGCGGTCGTGGGAAATCAGCAGCAGTGTGCCCGGATAGCCCTTGAGCCAGTCTTCAAGCCAGAGAATGGCGTCCAGATCCAGGTGGTTGGTCGGTTCGTCGAGCAGCAACAGATCCGACGGACACATCAAGGCCTGCGCCAGGTTCAGACGCATCCGCCAGCCGCCGGAGAAACTTCCGACCTGCCGCTCCATCTGATCGTTAGTGAAGCCCAGACCTGCGAGCAATTTGCGCGCGCGGGCGTCGGCGGTATAACCGTCGGCGCTGTCGAGTTCAGAGTGCAGGCGAGCCTGGGCTGCGCCGTCGTGGGCAGCCTCGGCGGCAGCCAGATCATTTTGTACCTGGCGCAGACGGATATCGCCGTCCAGGACGTAGTCCACCGCCAGGCGCTCAAGGGTATCGACCTCTTGGCGCATGTGGGCGATACGCCAGTCGGCGGGCAACGAGCAATCACCGTTATCGGGTGACAGCTCCCCGCGCAACAGGGCGAACAGGCTGGATTTGCCGGCGCCATTGGCGCCGATCAGGCCGGCTTTCTGGCCGGCGTGCAGGGTCAGCTCGGCGTCTTCTAGCAGACGTTGCGGACCACGCTGTAAGGTGAGGCTTTGAAGTCGGATCATAATGGCGGCGGAGTCTACCAGCTTCGTCCAGAACGGGTAGATGACTATGCATGCAGACCTATGGAGTTTCACTCTGGATTTTTACGCACGCCCCGGTGTTGAACAGGCGTGTCTGGCGCTGCAAGCCCACGGCGGCAATGTCTGCGCGCTGTTGTGTGGCGTCTGGCTGGACCAGAACCGCACCCCTTTCGATAGCGCGCGTGCAGGACAAATCAGACAATTGGCGTCGCCCTGGCACGATCAGGTGGTAGGCCCGTTGCGCGCGCTGCGCACGCAGTGGAAAAGCGCAGCCGCCACCGATGAAGAACTGGGCGCATTACGTGAACGTTTGAAGGTGCTGGAACTGGATGCCGAGCGAGAGTTGCTGGTCAGGCTGCAACGATTGATTCAGGACTGGCCTGAGCGAGGCGCGCAAAGGACTGGCGCCTGGCTGGAAGCGCTCGCGGGAGACGCCGCGAACCGTGCCCCGGACGCACTGCAGATCCTGCAGCACGCCGGGGAGGACATCACTTAGGAAGCGCTGCCTGGCGTCGAACCCGATGCAGGGGTCGCTGCCGGGGTCGCAGGCGCTACCGAAGCGGCTGGCGCGGTGGCCTGAGTCGATGCTGCCGGAGCAGGCGTCGCAGGCTTGGCGGCTGCCGGGGTCGCAGGTTTTGCTGCTGGTTTTGCTGCTGGACGGGCCGCAGGTTTCGCTGCTGCTGGCTTGGCGGCGGCTGGTTTGGCCGCAGGCTTTGCAGCAGTTGGCTTGGCAGCTACCGGTTTGGCTGCGGGTTTGGCAGCGGCTGGCTTGGCTGCGGTCTTGGCGGCAGCCGGTTTCGCGGCAGGCTTGGCAGCAGCGGTGGCAGGCTTGGCTGCAGGCTTGGCTGCAGCAGTCCTGGCCGGAGCCTTGGCGGCAACCGGAGCTTTTGCAGCCGGCTTGGCGGCAGGCTTGCTCGCAGCTTTGGCAGCGACAGGCGCCTTGGCAGCAGCAGGTTTGGCGGCGGCGGTTTTAGCAGCAGGTTTGGCTGCAGCTTTCACCGGGGCCTTGGCCACAGGTTTTGCAGCGGCTTTGACCGGCGCTTTCGCAGCGGCGGCTTTGGCAGGTGCCTTGGCAGCAGCGGCTTTGGCAGCAGGTTTTGCAGCTGGCTTGGCGGCTGGTTTCGCGGCAGCCTTGGCAGCAGGTTTAGCCGCAACCTTGGTCGGTGCCTTCGCTGCACGGTCGCTCAACGCCTTGCCCACGGCTTCCTTCACACGGCCAACGCCCTGCGCCAGCTTCAGGCTTTCCTGAGCGTCGCGCTTGAGGTTCTGGATGTAGGTGCGGGTTTCGGTCTGGCGATCTTTCAGCGCATCGAGCAACGCTTCAAGTTCATCGACGCCGGACTTGGCCTTGGCCTGCGCCTTGGCTTTGCCGGCAGTGGCGGCGTCCTGCAGTTTGGTGCGCGACTTGTGCAGTTTTTCCTGCGCCTTGCCGCGTTGTTTTTCGAGCTTGGCGAGCAACTTCTCGGCGTCAGCCAAAGCGGTGGAACAGGCATTTTCGAGATGTTCGAGCAAGCTGCTCGAGAGTTGTTGGAGCAAATGCAACGGAGTGTTTACTGGCTTCTTGTTGGCCGACATGACTTTCCTCCTGACTGATTTGAATGCGGCTCATACTAGACCTCTGCCCGCTACGCCGCTAGGGCATCTTGACACTACAATTTCCGGTCTGTTGCACTCGCACGAAAAACAGCACATCTACCCATCACACTCGGCCCCCGGCGCTGGCATAATCGCCACTCCCCAGGCCGGAGAGCATTCATGTCGCGCTACCTGTTTATGTCGTTGTTCCTCTTGGTACCCCTTGCTCACGCGACCGATGCCCCACCCTCCGACAATGCCCATGACCTGGCATACAGCCTGGGCGCGAGCCTGGGTGAACGCCTGCGCCAGGAGGCGCCGGACCTGCAGTTGCCGGCACTGATCGAAGGCCTGCAACAGGCGTATCAGAACAAGCCGCTGGCGATAAAACAGGAACGCATGGAGCAGATCCTCAGCGACCACGACGCAGCGCTCACGCAAGCTGAAAATTCCGGCCAGTCCGAGCCGCAGACCGAAGCTGCACTCAAGGAAGAGCGCCGGTTCATGGACAGCGAGAGAGCCAAGCCGGGTGTGCGCCAGCTCGCCGACGGCATCCTGATGACCGAGCTGACACCCGGTTCAGGCCCCAAGCCCGACATCAACGGTCGCGTGCAGGTGAAGTACGTCGGACGCCTGCCTGACGGCACGATCTTCGACCAGAACCCGCAGCCTCAGTGGTTCCGCCTGGACAGCGTGATTGCCGGCTGGACCACGGCGCTGGCCGACATGCCGGTCGGTGCCAAATGGCGCCTGGTGATTCCATCCGCGCAAGCCTACGGGGCCGAAGGCGCAGGCGACCTGATCGATCCGTTCACTCCGCTGGTGTTCGAAATCGAGCTGCTCGGGGTCTCCCAGTAACAGTAAAACCAGGCAACAAAAAAGGGTGCTCGAAGGCACCCTTTTTTACATCAGACCGACTCAGGCCTGGGCTGTAGCCGACTCGCTGTGAGCCGTGTGCAGCACTTCGATCAGGCAATCCTCGAGCTCGAACCGCTCATGGAGCAGGCCACCCAGCTCCTTGAATTTTTCCGCGACGCATTTGCCTTCATCACACAGATCGTTGAAGGCCAGAAGCTTTTCGGTGATGACGTCGATGCGGGGATAGATCGTGTCGGCGAGTTCAAGACCGCGCTTATCGTTGAACGCCTTGGCCTCGCCCGTCAGTTGCTCGTAGATTTCGAAATGACCGGCCGAGACATAATCGACCAGGGTGCCGCAGAATTCCTGCAGCTGCTTGGTGGTTTCCGACAAGGCATGGGGCTCTGCACCCAGAACATCGTAAGCCTTGATAAGCTCGGCGCGCTCCAGCAACCAGCGATCGATCAGCTTGTGAACTCCGCCCCAGCGTTCCTGAGCATTCTGACAACTTTCCAGCATGATGTTCTCTCTTCCCTTCAGGGGCACGCTGCCTGGAATCGCTTGGCGATCCGGCCTGATGCTTATGAAAACCGGCTCTGAAAAACGTCGACAGCAGCCTAAATCCGATGACGCGTGCGGCCCAGATTATGCCCGCTCGACCAGGCCTTCAAGGTACGTCGCCGATAAAGTTCATACAAGCGTTTAATCCGCCGACCCCACATCCATTGATCTGAACGGGCGAAATTCGATTACCAGGTAGTACAGCGCAAACAGACCAAGCCCCGAAAAAACCAGCAGGCTCCACTCCGGCGCACTGATCCCCAGAAGCGACCAGGTGATTTCCGAGCACCCCGCGCCACCGACGAGAATCAGGTAGACGACCTTCCAGAAAGGCTGGGAGTCGAGCAGGTATTGCAGGTTTTCGGCACAGGAAGCGGGGACGTCCACCGGCAGGTCTTGCAACCACACTTGCCGCGCCGCGACTGCGGCGCCTGCCAGCGCAAAGACGAACAGAGCCCCGGAGTAGACGCGCCAACCATTCATGCCGGGCTTGTGCAATACCGCAATCAGGCACAGACCCGAGCAGCTCAGCAACAGACCACGCTGCAGGAAACACAGCGGGCAAGGTGCGCCTAACGCGACGCGCTCAAGATAGAAAGCAGCTCCCACGACCGATGCGCAGGCGAGGAACGCCAGGAAAAACAGAGAGCGCGTGCGGGCCAGATGCATGGAAAATCCGTAACAAAAGACGAAGGCGGCTACGGTAGAGGAAAGGCGGACCCGCTTTCAAGGCGGCCAGAGGAGGATATTTCCTTCATTGCGTAGGGATTTCCGGATTCCAACGATAGGAATTTGAACTGCCACTCTGCTCATTCATGGCAAGGCTTATAGCAATTAGGGAAACGTCCTACACCAAGCGCCGCGAAGACAGCAAAAAGGCCCGAACACGGGCCTTTTGCGGTGACAGCGAAGCAAAGGTCAGGCGCGGGCGAGAGCAGGCAGCGGACGCGCCAATAAACGCTCATCCAGCAGGCCAAGCCCTTCTTGAAACAGCTGGTTGCTGCGGTCGGTTTCACCCAGTTGCCCAAGAAGCCGGGCAAGCTCGGCACAGGCTTCAGGGTTGCGCTGCAGCCTGAGGCTCGCCTCCAGATAGTCCCGCGCCTTGCCCCACAGGCTGCCTTGCAGGCACAAACGGCCCAGGGTCAGCAGCAGACCCGGATCGTCGGAATGGCCCTTGAGCCAGCCCTCGGCGGTTTGCAGTTGCCGGGCCGGATCGTTGCCTCGAACCAGGCCGTACAACCGCGCCAGATGGCTGTTGTAGTCGCGTTTCATGGCGGTGCGCAGCACCTCTTCGGCCTGGGCATCGGCGCCGTGGCGACGCAACTGTTCGGCGTACGCCAGAATGAGCGCAGGCTCCTGACGCTGGGCCGAGGTCAGTTGCTGCCAGGCCTGCTCCAGCGCTGGCAGGCCAGCGGCCTCGGATTCGTTTCCAGTCGGGCGGTACGCAGCCAGCGAGAGGTTTTCGCCCCAGGCACGCTTTTCCAGTTCCGCCAGTTCCTGGGCAGGCAGGACCTTGTCCTTGCGCAGTTCAGGCATCAGGCGGATCAGCTCGGACCACTCGCCGCGCTGGCGATACAGACGCTGCAATTGGCGCAGCACCTGCGGGTTGTGCGGATGACGCTCCTGCATCGCTTGCAGGGTCGAGAGCGCACCATCGCTGTCGCCACGGTCGAGTTGCAACTGGGCGTGGTTCAGGGCAATGGCCAGCTCGGCGTGCGGCTGACGCTCCAGGGCGCGCTCCAGCAGGTTGTCGCTGTCCTCGTAACGACCCTGTTCATTGGCTGCACGCGCTGCGCCCAGGTAGAATTGCAAAGGCTGCGGCTCGGCTTCGGCGGCGCGGCTCAGGTGCTTCTGCGCGCTGGCCCAGCGACCTTCGGCCAGGTCCATCTGCCCCTGCTCGATAGCGTTCTGCACGCGACGGCTGCGGTTACGTCGGGACCACGGATTGACCACCCCGCCCGAGGTGGTCAGCAACGTCACCAGGCCGCGCACGATCCAGATCAGTAAACCGATTGCCACCAGCAAGCCCAGCGCCGCCCACAGGCTGGATTCGTAGCGGAAGCTGTCGTAGGCGATGAGCACGTAACCCGCATGCCGGGAGATGGCCAGCCCCACCAGCGCCGCCACCACGATCAGTACGAAGACGATCACATAGGCGCGCTTCATGGCTTGCTCCCGGACTGCGCTCCGTCAGCCGGCTGCTCCAGCGCGCCGCCCACTGGTTTGTGGCGCTGCTCAAGATACGCCTGAACGGCGCCCAGGCTCTGGGTCAGGTCCGGGGTCATGACGGAGACCGGCTGTTTGGCCAGTTCGTCCAGGCGCTCGCCCAGCACTTTGCTCTGCGGGTTGTCCTGATTGAAGTTCGCGTCCAGCACGCTGCGCGCTTCGGCCACGGCTTTGCTGTAGACCGGCGCCTCACCGTTGAGGGCGGCCCACTGAGCCTGCTCCAGCGCCAGGCTCAGGGCCAGGCGAACCTGGGTCAGGCTTTCGCCTGCCAGCAACGGACGGATGTTTTTATCGGCGTTGAAATCGATGCGGATGTACTGGGAAATCTTGTCCCACCACTTGGCCCAATAGCTGTCTTCGCTGCCATCGGTAAGGCCGAGCAGCGACTGGCCCTTGTCCTTGTACTCAGGCGCCAGTGCATTGAGTTGCACCGCCTGCTCACGCAGCGCGGCCAGCTGCAGAAACAGCCCGGTGCGGTCCGGTTGATCGACGCTGCGCAGCGCCGCCAGGCTCTTGGCCAATTGCTCGCGGGCAGCGTAGGCACCCGGATCGTCCTGCTCGCGCAGGATTTCATCGGCGCCCTGCACCAGCGCCTGAGCGCTGTTGATGTCCTGCAACGCAGACAACCGCAGGCTGGCCAGGCGCAGCAAGTGCTCGGCTTCGGCCAGGCGCCAGTCCTTGCGGCTGGCACCGAGCACGGTTTCCAGCCGCTGACTCAGGCGCTGCTGGTCGCCCTGAAGCTGGGTGACCAGACGGCGGCGGTCTTCCAGCTCCGCGGCAGGCGGCAGTTGCGCCAGGCGCGCGGCCAGTTGCTCTTCGCTCTGCTTGAGGCTTTGGGTCTGGGCAGTAATGTCCTGCAACTGCCCGGACTGCTGCTGGTGGCCGGCCTGGATCGCTCGAAGCTGCCAGACGCTCCAGCCACCGACGGCAACGCCTGCCGCGCCCAGCAGTAACGCCAGTACAGCCAGCCCCGTAGCGGAGCGACGATGGGAAGGTTCTTTTTGCGCTGGACCTTGCAACGGCTCAGGTTTGGCCATTACCGGTTCAACGTCATCTTTGGGCAAGACTGTTTCGCTCACGTATCCATCCTGTGCATTTGGGCGCAATCGCGTCGTACGACTCGTCGATCATTACGCCTGAGAGGCAGGTTCGGGTTGTTCCCGCAACGCTGCCAGCAAGGCCGCGGCACTCGCGCCACGACAGTCCACTACGCTCTGAGCCCCGGCTTCACGGGCAAGTTCTGCGACCCTGGGGCTCGGTACGAATAAAGGCAACCGCGCCAGTTGCGGCCAGGCATCGCCCGCAAGCTGACGCAGATGTTCAAAACCCTGTCCACTGCTGACCACCAGCCCGTTCAGGCGTTCCGCCTCGACTCGTTGTGGCAGGACGAACGCCGGGTACTGCGGCAACGAGCGACGGTACAGCGGCAGATAATCGACAGCAACTCCCTGCTCACGCAGCTGCTCGGCCAGCCATTCGCGGCCGCCTTCGCCGCGCATGATCAGCACTTTGGGATCGTAGCCAGAAATGGCGGCTTGCAGTTGCGGCAGAGCGACCAGCGCTTCGCTGTCATCGCCCTGCTCGGGGTAGAACACCCGCAGGCCGTAGTCATCGAGAATCTGCGCGGTGGCGGCACCCACTGCAAACCAGTCCTGCATCGGCGGTTGCGGCCAGACTTCATCGACCAGTTCCAGCCCCAGCCGGGCCGCAGGCTTGCTGACCACGATCACCGCGCAGTACGCGGCGAGGTTGTAGATGATCGAGCGATTTTCTTCCGAAACCGGCAACGGCTGGATGTCCAGAAGCGGCAGGCTGCTGCTGAAAATGCCTTCTTCGGCGAGGGTCAGGGCCAGTGCCTGGGACTCCTCGGCCGGACGCGTCAGCAGCAGGCGCCAGCCCTTCACTCCTCGCCCGCCTCGCCGTACACCGCCTTGAGGATCTGCGCAGCGCCCTGCTCCAGCAGCGCTTCGGCCACCTGTACGCCCAAGCCTTGCGCATCTGCCAGCGGTGCTCGCGCTTCGGCGTGAAGCAGCAGGCTGCCGGCAGGGTCGCCCACCAGGCCACGCAGCCACAGCTGGTTGTTTTCCAGCACGGCATAGCAGGCGATCGGCACTTGGCAGCCGCCGTTGAGGTGCTTGTTCAACGCACGTTCTGCGGTGACGCGCACGGCGGTGTCGATGTGGTGCAGCGGCGCCAGCAAGGCGTGAAGCTCGGTGTCGGCAGTGCGGCACTCGATGCCCACCGCACCCTGACCACCGGCGGGCAGGCTGTCCTCGACGCTGATCGCCGAGGTGATGCGGTCTTCGAAGCCAAGGCGAATCAGGCCGGCGGCGGCGAGGATGATCGCGTCGTATTCGCCGGCATCGAGCTTGGCCAGACGGGTATTGACGTTGCCGCGCAGGAAATGGATTTTCAGGTCGGGACGGCGCGCCAGCAACTGGGCTTGACGACGCAGGCTGGACGTACCGACGATGCTGCCGGCAGGCAGATCGTCGAGACTTGCGAAGGAGTTGGACACGAACGCATCGCGCGGATCTTCCCGCTCACAGATGCAGAACAGGCCCAGCCCCTGGGGGAAATCCATCGGCACGTCTTTCATGGAGTGCACGGCGATGTCCGCTTCGTTTTCCAGCAGGGCGGTTTCCAGCTCCTTGACGAACAGGCCCTTGCCGCCGATTTTCGACAACGGGGAGTCCAGCAGCTTGTCGCCACGGCTGACCATCGGAACCAGGGACACGGTCAGGCCTGGGTGGGCCTGTTCCAGGCGAGCCTTGACGTACTCGGCCTGCCAGAGGGCCAGCGCGCTTTTGCGGGTGGCGATGCGGATTTCGCGAAGGGACATGGATCAATCCGTACTGAGTGAATGCGCCGATGATAACAGCTCGACCCAGGCGGGCCGAATGACTGTCTTGTATCCGCACGCATCATGAACTCAATCGGTGCACGCAAGCCATGCGACGGCGTGTCGCTCGCCCTGCCGGCCGGATCCCATGTAGGAGCGCGCTTGCCCGCGACCGCATTGTTTCAGGCAACCCTATTCACAGACATACCGCAGTCGCGGGCAAGCGCGCTCCTACAGAGAACGGCGATGGTTCAAAGCTGCTGCATCATCTTGCGCACGCCCGCCACGTGCCGGCGGCTGACAATCAGTGCATCGCCATTGAGTCCCTTGAGGAACAGCTGGAAATGCCCCAGGGGCGTTCGCTGCAGGCGCTCTATACGGTCGCGGGCCACCAGGGCGTTGCGGTGGATGCGCACGAAGCGATCACCGAACTCGTCTTCCAGCGCCTTGAGCGGCTCATCGAGCAGCACCTCGCCATCCTCGTGGCGAAGGGTCACGTACTTGTGGTCAGCGATGAAATAGATCACGTGATCCAGCGGGATCAGCTCGATGCCCTTGCGGGTGCGGGCACTGATGTGGCTGCGCGGGCCGTTGCCGCTTTCGGCAGCGGGCCGGGTCATGGCGGCCAGTTGCACGCGGTTGGGGCGCTCGGCCTTTTTCAGGGCTTCGAGCAGGTTTTCAGGGCGCACCGGCTTGACCAGATATCCCACGGCGCTGACCTGGAAAGCCTCCAGGGCAAACTCATCATGGGCGGTACAAAAGACCACTGCCGGAGGGGTGTCGCGTTCGCACAGTTTGGCTGCGACCTGGAGTCCATCCAGGCCCGGCATGCGAATGTCGAGCAACACCACGTCGGGCTTGAGGCTGTCGATCAGCGTCAGGGCTTCTTCGCCATTGGTGGCACTGGGTTCAAGGACCCGATAGCCCTCCAGGTCGCCAACCAGACGGCTCAGGCGATCGCGGGCTAGGGGTTCGTCATCAACGATCAGGACATTCATATTGCTCTGGCTTCCTGCGTGAGTCTCGCACAAGGATAGCGTAGACAGGTGAAGTGACGACCGTCACGGCGTTCCACGCTCAGACTCGCGAGAGGGCCAAAAAGTGCCGTGATTCGGGCGCCGATATTTGCCAAGGCCTGCTGAGTGCCGCTCGAAGCCTGCCTCAGGCTGGCTTCTTCATAGGGATTACTGACACGCAATATGAATACTCCCCGTTCGTAGTTCGCCTCGACCCTGACCACCCCGCCTTCGACGCGGGGCGCGATACCGTAGATCAATGCGTTCTCAAGTAATGGCTGCAAGGTTAGCTGGGGAATCGGCACATCGTCGGGAATTGCACTGACGTCCCAGTCCAACTGTAGACGCTCGCCAAGTCGATATTGCTCAATCGATAGATATCGTTTGGCCAACTCCAGCTCATCTCGCCACGTGGTCAGGCTGCCGGGCTTTCCCAGGCTGGCGCGAAACAGGTCCGACAGATCCAGCACCGCCTGCTCGGCCTTGCGCGGGTCACTGGTGACCAGGCTTGCGATGCTGTTGAGCGTGTTGAACAAAAAGTGCGGCCGGATCCGCGCCTGCAATGACTCGATCCTGGCCCGCAACTCCGCCTGTTGCTGTTTGCGCCACTGACTCTGCAGATAAAAGTAGCGCAACATCAGCGCAGACATGATGAGTGCAATCAACGAATAACGAAGATAGCGCTCGATGTCCCCGTCTGCGGCACTGGCGCCCTCGATCTGACAATAGTCAGTCACCCCGGTGCACGCCAACGTCACGGCCACCACCAGCAGGCAACCCAGGGCCCCGGCGATGCCAGGCTTCAAACGCGCGAGCCAGGGCCGCAAGCCGCACAGCAACGCCGCCGACAGCAGCACGATCCACTGCACGAACAGCGAAATCAAAGCCAGGCGCACCCAGTCGAACCCCGGATGCATGGGTTCGACCAGCACCAGGACCAGCACCAGCAGTTCGGCCAGCACGACCAGAACCAGCAGCGCCCCGGGCAGGCACAGTTCCGGAAGGAAGAACTCGGTTCTGGCCGCAGCGCTCTGGCCCGGATTGTTGCGCTCGTTTTGCATGGGTTCAGTCTCTGCCCTCGCGCCCCTGCGGGCAAGCCGCCCGGCATAAAAAACAGCAATGCTGTTATCATCGCCCGCGCCTTTTGAAAACGGCGACGCGAATTCTCAATCAGCACAGTAACCAGCACAGCAGCGAGCGAATCCATGAGCACCGACAAGACCAACCAGTCCTGGGGCGGCCGCTTCAGTGAACCCGTCGACGCCTTCGTCGCACGCTTCACCGCCTCCGTCACTTTCGACCAGCGCCTCTACCGCCACGACATCATGGGCTCGATCGCCCACGCCACGATGCTGGCCAAGGTCGGCGTACTGACCGATGCCGAACGCGACACCATCATCGACGGCCTGAAGACCATTCAAGGCGAGATCGAAGCCGGTACGTTCGACTGGCGCGTGGACCTGGAAGACGTGCACATGAACATCGAAGCGCGTCTGACTGACCGTATCGGTATCACCGGCAAGAAACTGCACACCGGCCGCAGCCGCAACGACCAGGTCGCCACCGACATCCGCCTGTGGCTGCGTGACGAGATCGACCTGATCCTGGCTGAAATCACTCGCCTGCAAGAAGGCCTGCTGGGCCTGGCCGAGCGTGAAGCCGAGACCATCATGCCGGGCTTCACTCATCTGCAGACCGCACAGCCTGTGACCTTCGGCCACCACATGCTGGCCTGGTTCGAAATGCTCAGCCGCGACCACGAGCGCCTGGTCGATTGCCGCAAGCGCACCAACCGCATGCCACTGGGCAGCGCGGCGCTGGCCGGCACCACCTACCCGATCGATCGCGAACTGACCTGCCAGTTGCTGGGTTTCGAAGCCGTGGGCGGCAACTCGCTGGACAGCGTTTCGGATCGCGACTTCGCCATCGAATTCTGCGCAGCCGCAAGCGTAGCCATGATGCACCTGTCGCGCTTCTCCGAAGAGCTGGTGCTGTGGACCAGCGCGCAGTTCCAGTTCATCGACCTGCCTGACCGCTTCTGCACCGGCAGCTCGATCATGCCGCAAAAGAAAAATCCCGACGTGCCTGAGCTGGTGCGTGGCAAGAGCGGCCGCGTGTTCGGCGCGCTGATGGGCCTGCTGACCCTGATGAAAGGCCAGCCGCTGGCCTACAACAAGGACAACCAGGAAGACAAGGAGCCACTGTTCGACGCCGCCGACACCCTGCGTGACTCGCTACGCGCCTTCGCCGACATGATTCCCGCGATCAAGCCCAAGCACGAAATCATGCGTGAAGCAGCCCTGCGCGGCTTCTCGACGGCGACTGACCTGGCCGACTACCTGGTGCGCCGTGGCCTGCCGTTCCGTGACTGCCACGAGATCGTCGGCCATGCCGTGAAATACGGCGTGCAAACCGGCAAGGACCTGGCCGAAATGACACTGGACGAGCTGCGCCAGTTCAGCGACCAGATCGAGCAGGACGTGTTCGCCGTGCTGACCCTGGAAGGCTCGGTCAACGCCCGCGACCATATAGGCGGCACCGCCCCGGCTCAGGTCAAGGCGGCCGTGGTGCGTGGCAAGCAATTGCTCGCCACCCGCTAACCCGTAGGAGCGCGCTTGCCCGCGATAGCGGTATGTCAGTCGACGATTTTGTCACAGGCACACCGCCGTCTCGGGCAAGCGCGCTCCTACAACAGCTTAGGCAGCGCCTGCGGGCCTGACCCGCTCCAGAAATAGCGGATAGTCCACTTCCCGATCCGCCGCGATGATGCGGGCGTTCGGCCGATCATTTAGTTGCGCCAGCAATTGCCTCGCACCCATCACTTCGTCAATCAGGTTCAGACCGAACAGCTGCTGCGCTACCTGCTGCGCGAGATCCACGCTGTACATGAAGTAGATATCAGCCAAGGTAAACTCATTGCCGCTGAGATAGGGCGCGATGCGCGCGCGTCGGGCTAATGCCGCGAAGCCCTTGATCAGATCCCGCCTGGCCTTGGCCTTGAGCGCCTCAGGCGTGGCACGGCCTGCGAATAGCACTTCGACGTAGCAAAGCCGTGCAGGCAGTTCGATATAGAGCTCGATTTCCTTGACCGTCGTCCAGATTTGCGCACGTTCGAACGGGTCGATGGGCAGCAACGCAGGCTGCGGGTGGGTGTCTTCGATATAACGCAGAATAACGTCGGTTTCGCTGATGAAGCCATTCGGTGTGCCCAGCACTGGGACCTTGCCACGAGCGCTGATCGCCAGCGTTTCGGGATTCTGACAACCGTGCAGCGGCATTACTTCAAAGGGCAGTCGCTTTTCGAGCAACGCCAGCTTGACCATGTTGAAGTAGTTGCTAGAGGCGAATCCATAGAGTTTGTACATAAAACCGGGCCTCCCTGGCCGTGTAAGTGGATAGGTGCGTTCCGTCCGGACACCGAAGCGGACCGGAACCAAACCTAACACCCGATTGAGATCTTGGGTTGATCCGAATCATGACCAGACCTTGCAAGAAATTGGCGTTAAACTGCCAGCCTTTCCCGAGGAGTTCGCCATGAGCGACCAGATCGACAACGATGAAGAAGAATTCGCTGGATCGACCCTGATCCAGGCGATCGAAAACCAGATCGAGAGCGACAACCCGCCTGCCGCCAAGGCCACGTTCAACAAGCTGACGCTGGTGGGTTACGAGCGTGACGACATCCTGGAAATGATGGCCCACGTGCTGGCGTTCGAAATCGACGACATGCTCGAAGCCGATCGCCCGTTCGACAACGAGTGGTACGAAAAAGCCCTGCGCGCCCTGCCAGAGCTGCCACCGGGCGTGAAGCTCGAAGACGACGAGTAAACGACGAAAACCCCGTAGCAGCGCGGCTTGCCGGCGGGGGCGGTGTGTCAGTTGAACAATGTTTGGCTGACACACCGCTCCCGCCGGCAAGCCGTGCTGCTACGAGAGCAAGACAATGCCCCGCGCCAAAACGTCACCTGACGACCGGCCAGATACTTTCTGCAAAACCCCCAGACGCTTACTACACTCCAGATGCCCCGCTGCCGCTTCGAAAACGGGGTTGTCACGTCTGCGATGCACTCGCCGCGTCATTCATTAGAAAAAGTCTGGAGCCTCTATGTCGTTCACCCCTGAATTGGTTGCCGAACTGGAAATCCTGTCTCTGTTCAATCTGCGCAATACCCAGGAGGGCTTGAAGGTCCATCACGTGGCCGCCCCTGCAGCCATCGCTGCCGCCCAACGACTCTTTGACAAAGGCCTGACCACTCAGGTCGACGGTGGTTATCTCACAAGCCTCGGGCTGGACGCCGCCGAACACGCGCAATCGCTGCTCATCATTCTGTCTGCCGCCCAGGAAGCGGCCTGAGGTCGCCCGCTCGCGAAACCTTTGCTCAGGATGTGTGAAATAAAGGTTTCGCGAACCCTTCATTTATAAGATGCTGCGCCGATAGAATTCTGACGCCAGAAAAAACACTAACAGTCGCGTCAACGACCGTTGCTCGCCCCTGTACCTTCTTCCTGCCGTCCAGTTCGCCACCCCAGCAGTGCCGCTCGCCGGCCTTGAGTCGCGATGACGCGTAGTTTCGAAATCCGCCCCGACCTGGATGAGGGCATCGACCGCAAGGTTCTCAGCCAGTTACGCAACCGCTTCCTGACCCTCAATGAAGGGCGGATCGCGCGTGCCAATGAAGGTCTGTCCACACGTCAGCAATCGGTTCTGGCGCTGCTGCCGCTGTTCTTTCACGTCAATCACCCGCTGCTGCCCGGCTATGTGTCCGGCGCCACGCCTGCGGGGGTTTCAAATTACGAACCCGATGCCCAGGCCCTTGCCGAAGCCCAGCGCCTGACCCGCTCGTTTTCCTACAGACCAAGGCGCGGCAGTGCGCCGCAACCGATCCACGGCATCTTCCTGATGGGCAGCCTGGGCACACTCGCCCAGGCCGATCACAGCGACATGGACGTTTGGATCTGCCACGACACCCTGCTCCCCCCCGAGCAGGTGCTGGAACTGCGCAAGAAATGCCAGGCGCTGGAAGCCTGGGCAGCGACCATGGGTGCCGAGGTGCATTTTTTCCTGATCGACCCGCAGCGCTTCGTGCTGGGCGAGCGCGACGCGCAACTGAGCGGCGAAGACTGCGGGACCACCCAGCACTACCTGCTGCTGGACGAGTTCTACCGCACTGCCATCTGGCTGGCCGGGCGCACGCCGATGTGGTGGCTGGTGCCCGTCTACGAAGAATCCCGTTACGCCGAATACACCCATACGCTGCTGTCCAAACGCTTCATTCGGGCCGATGAGGCCATCGACCTGGGTAACATGTCCCACATCCCGCCCGGAGAATTCATCGGCGCAGGGCTGTGGCAACTGTTCAAGGGAATCGAATCGCCCTACAAGTCGGTGCTCAAGCTGCTGTTGACCGAGGTCTACGCCAGCGAACATCCGAACGTGCAGTGCCTGAGCATGCGCCTCAAGCAGCAGGTGTTCGCCAACCGCACCGACCTCGACGAGCTGGACCCGTACATGATGGTCTACCGTCGCATCGAGGAGTACCTGCTGGGGCGCGGCGAAACCGAGCGGCTGGAGCTGGTGCGGCGCAGCCTGTACCTGAAAGTGAACAAGAAACTCACCGGCCTGCCGCGCCTGCGCACCACGAGTTGGCAGCGCCAGTTGCTCGACAAGCTGGCCAGGGAATGGAAGTGGGACGAACGCCAACTGGCGCTGCTCGACAGCCGCAGCCAGTGGAAGGTGCGCCAGGTCGCCAGCGAGCGCCGGGCGCTGGTCAGCGAGCTGAATTACAGCTACCGCTTCCTGACCCAGTTCGCCCGAAACCAGAACGTCATCAGCTCGATCAACAAACGCGACCTGAGCGTGCTCGGCCGCAGGCTTTACGCAGCCTTCGAGCGCAAGGCGGGCAAGGTCGAGTTCGTCAATCCCGGCATCGCCCCGGACCTGGCCGAGGACACCCTGACGCTGGTGCAGTCGCCCAACAAGCTTGAGCCCGGCAAATATCAGTGGGGCCTCTACAACGGCAACCTCGGCATTCAGGAGTGGGAACATTTCGCGCCGATAAAGCGCAGCCGCGAATTGCTGGAGCTGCTCGCCTGGTGCCATCGCAACAATGTGATCGACAGCAGCACCCGCCTGGCGCTGCACCCCGGCACCAGTGACCTGACCGAATTCGAGCTGTTCAACCTGCAAGGCGCGTTGCAACAGAGCCTGCCGATGCCACTGGGCGTGGTGAGTGAAGAAGCGCTGTTGCGCCCCAGCGTGCCGACGGAAATCCTGTTGCTGGTGAACGTGGGCGTCGATCCGCTCAAGCACCACAAGGACCTGAACATCCTGATGACCACCGAGCGCACGGACTCGCTCAGTTACGCAGGCGTGCGGGAAAACCTGGTGCTGACCTTCGACCAGATCACCCTCAACAGCTGGAACGAGGTGCTGGTCAGCCGCTTCGATGGCCCATACGCGCTGCTCGACTGCCTGACCGAACTGCTCAATCACCTGCCCGATTCGCAGCCCAGACCGGTGATTCGTGTGCGCTGTTTCTGCCACAACCGCGCCCCGGCCATCGCCCAGCGGGTCGAGGAGCTGGTCAATACCGCGCAGTTGCTCTTGGCCAGGCGGCTGAATCATCGCTACCTGATCCAGATCGAACAGAAGTATCACGTGCTGGAGATGACGCCGGGCCAGGTCACTCACGTCCCGCTCGATAACCTGCCGGCGCTGTACGACTATCTGGGCGAGGAATTGCCCGATTACAGCCCGATCCATCTGGACCCGCAGGCGCTGGATGACAGCGATCTGTCGCTGATCATTCCTCACGGCCAGCCAGAATGTATCCAGGTGTTCTACCGCATCAGCGAGCCCTGGGCCGATCTGTACGTACTCGATGAGCACAATGCGCTGTGGCACCAGCGCCTGCCCTGGCACGACGAGCCCAGCCTGCTGATGCCGATCCAGCGCTTCCTGCAATCGCTGATGTACCGCCGCGGGGCGTTGCTGCCGCTGGACAACCCGATGGATCCGCAGGTGCTGGAAACCCTGTACTACCGCATCACCCCGGACGGCAGCGCCCGCGCGCGGCGTATCGAGCAGCGGCTGGCGCCCGTGACCCGGACCGACAAACCGTTCTACGACGTGCAGGCCATCGTCGAGGAAGCCGCGCCGGGTGAGGTCAACGTCACGCTGTACTGCGATGGCATGGAGTTTTCGGAGCTGGAATTCGGCGAGCAACTGTTCAGCATCGTGGCCCGGCAGATCCTTGAGCGGCGCAGCGAGCCACAGCGCTATCGTTGCTACATCACGGACCTGGATCTATCCGGTGTGCTGACGGAAACCCGCGGCCAGACGATCCTGTTCCTGCGCTACAAGGCCGAGCTTGAGAAGTCGCTGAATGATGCGATGGATGAGGCTTGATCCCACAAGTCACACCACCCCGTAGCAGCACGGCTTGCCGGCGGGAGCGGTGTGTCAGTTGGAAAATGTCTGGCTGACACACCGCTCCCGCCGGCAAGCCGTGCTGCTACGGAGCTAGGCGTCCAGACGGCGTTGCTCGGCCTGGCGCACGATCTCGCGCCGGCGCTCGTCGGTCGCCGCACGCCATTCGCGGATGTCTTCGACGTGGCGCAAACATCCGGTACACACTTTCTGCTCATCGAGCCGGCACACACTGATGCACGGCGAAGGCACCGCCGGGCTGACGTTGCTGAACAGCGGCTTGGGCGGACGGACGGGGGCGGTGCTGGTGGTCACGATCAGTTGCCGTCGATGGCTTCGAAGTCGATTTCCACGCCGGCCTGCTTCAGCGCCAGTCGGCCGAGCATCTCGCCCAGCAGCTCTTCGGTCTTGTCGCAGACCCAACGCTTTTCCTCGGCGTCGTAGTCGAAGTGAAAACCGCCTGCGACAGCGGCCAGCCAAAGCTGACGCAGCGGCTCCTGGCGGCTGAAGATGAATTGAGTGCCGTTCTCGAATTTCACGGTCAGCACGCCGGCCGAACTCTCAAGGTCCAGGTCCAGGTCGCTCTCGTCGAAAATATCTTCGAGCTTTTCTTGGGTCGCATCGACCAGGTCGTGAAAACGGGCTTCGGTCAAACTCATTGCAGGAACCTCGAAAGTGTCTACTGATGGCGCAGCGACGCAAGATACGGTCGCTTACAGCCAATTGCAAAGCATACCCGCCCTTCGGCGACTTGCCGCGCCAAAAAAACGCACGTTCATCGGCAGGCACACCGGCGGTTGCGTCAAAGCCCCGCCGGACGGGAACCTTGGCGCATAGGCAATCTGTCGGGTGGTGGGTATACTCGGGCGCAATTAATGCTTATCCAAAGGATTTCGCCATGAAGCGCCTGATTTCCTCACTGGCCGCGCTGCTTGCTGTCGCGTGCCTGGTATCTGCCTGCGGTCAGAAAGGTCCACTGTATCTGCCAGACGACGAACAGTCCGATGCACCTGGCGCCCAGACCAAATCGCACTCGCACAAGCATTCGACCTACTAGGGATCAGCCATGGAAGCCTTCAACTACCGCGGCGGTGAGCTGTTCGCGGAAGGCGTGGCATTGTCTGCCATCGCCGAGCGGTTCGGCACGCCGACCTACGTCTACTCTCGCGCTCACATCGAGGCGCAGTACCGCGCCTACGCCGATGCCCTGAGCGGCATGCCGCACCTGGTGTGCTTCGCGGTCAAGGCCAACTCCAACCTGGGCGTGCTCAATGTGCTGGCGCGCCTGGGTGCCGGTTTCGACATCGTTTCCCGTGGCGAACTGGAGCGCGTGCTGGCCGCAGGCGGCCAGGGCGACAAGATCGTGTTCTCCGGCGTCGGCAAGACCCGTGACGACATGCGCCGCGCCCTTGAAGTGGGCGTGCATTGCTTCAACGTCGAATCCACCGACGAGCTGGAGCGCCTGCAGGTCGTGGCCGCCGAGATGGGCGTGCGCGCCCCGGTTTCGCTGCGTGTGAACCCCGACGTTGACGCGGGCACCCACCCGTACATTTCCACGGGCCTCAAAGAAAACAAGTTCGGCATCGGCATCGAGCAGGCCGAAGACGTGTACATCCGCGCGGCCCAGTTGCCGAACCTGGAAGTGATCGGCGTCGATTGTCACATCGGTTCGCAACTGACCACCCTGTCGCCTTTCGTCGATGCGCTGGATCGCCTGCTGGATCTGGTCGACCGTCTGGGCGACTGCGGCATCCAGCTGCGTCACCTGGATCTGGGTGGCGGCCTGGGCGTGCGCTACCGCGACGAAGAGCCACCGCTGGCCGGCGACTACATCAAGGCTGTGCGTGAGCGCCTGGCCGGTCGCGACCTGGCGCTGATGTTCGAACCGGGCCGTTTCATCGTCGCCAACGCAGGCGTACTGGTGACCCAGGTCGAATACCTCAAGCACACCGAGCACAAGGATTTCGCCATCGTCGATGCGGCCATGAACGACCTGATTCGTCCCGCGCTGTACCAGGCCTGGATGAATGTCACGGCGGTCAAGCCACGCGACGGCGCGACCCGCACCTACGACATCGTTGGGCCAATCTGCGAAACCGGCGACTTCCTGGCCAAGGAGCGCGAACTGGCGCTGGCCGAAGGTGATCTGCTGGCTGTGCACTCTGCCGGCGCCTATGGTTTCGTCATGAGCTCCAACTACAACACCCGCGGGCGTGCCGCCGAGGTTCTGGTGGATGGCGATCAGGCGTTCGAAGTGCGTCGTCGTGAAACCGTGACTGAGCTGTTTGCCGGCGAAAGCCTGCTGCCGGAGTAAGCCCATGCTGCTGCGTTTTACCAAGATGCATGGCCTGGGCAACGACTTCATGGTGCTGGACCTCGTGAGCCAGCACGCGCACATCCTGCCCAAGCACGCCAAGCAATGGGGCGATCGACACACCGGTATCGGTTTCGATCAGCTGCTGCTGGTTGAAGCGCCGAGCAATCCGGACGTGGATTTCCGCTACCGGATCTTCAATTCCGACGGCTCTGAAGTCGAGCAGTGCGGCAACGGAGCGCGCTGCTTTGCGCGCTTCGTGCTGGACAAGCGCCTGACGGCCAAGAAACAGATTCGCGTGGAAACCAAGGGCGGCATCATCGAGCTGGACATCCGCAACGATGGCCAGATCAGCGTCGACATGGGCGCACCGCGCCTGGTGCCTGCCGATATTCCGTTCGATGCGCCGCAACAGGCCACCAGCTACACGCTTGATGTCGAAGGCGAAAGCGTCGAGCTGGCTGCCGTGTCCATGGGCAATCCCCATGCGGTGCTGCGGGTTTTCGACATCAATAACGCACCGGTTCACAGCCTGGGCCCGAAAATCGAGAACCATCCCCGCTTTCCTGCGCGGGTGAACGTCGGTTTCCTGCACGTCGTGGATCGTCAGCGCGCACAATTGCGTGTCTGGGAGCGTGGCGCCGGGGAAACCCAGGCCTGCGGTACCGGCGCATGTGCGGCAGCGGTTGCGGCCATCAGCCAGGGCTGGATGGATTCGCCGCTGCTGATCGATCTGCCTGGCGGACGCCTGTCCATCGAGTGGGGCGGCCCTGGCCAGCCCGTGCTGATGACCGGCCCCGCCGTCAGGGTCTATGAAGGCCAAGTACGTCTATGAGTGAGAGCATGCAATGACCGACCAGCCTCAGACTTCAACCGACCTGCCCAGCGAATCGCCTGCCGATGACGCAGCGCCCGCCCTTGAAGCCGAGGCTGTCGCGAAATGGCTTGCACAACACCCGGACTTTTTCGCCGAACACGATGAGCTGCTGACCAGCATGCGCATCCCCCACCAGCGCGGCGACAGCGTCTCGCTGGTGGAGCGCCAGCTCAAGCTGCTGCGCGAGCGCAACATCGAGATGCGCCATCGCCTGTCGCAACTGATGGACGTGGCCCGGGACAACGACCGCCTGTTCGAAAAGACCCGTCGCCTGATTCTCGCGCTGATGGACGCCACCAGCCTCGAAGAAATCGTCATCGCCGTGGAAGACAGCCTGCGCCAGGACTTTCAGGTGCCCTTCGTCAGCCTGATCCTGTTCAGCGACAACCCCATGACCGTTGGCCGCTGGGTCAGCGCAGCCGAAGCGCAGAAGGCCATTGGCGGGCTGATGTCGGGCGGCAAGACCGTTTGCGGCGCCCTGCGTGAGCACGAACTGGAATTCCTGTTCGGCGCCGACCAGAGCAAGGAAGTGGGCTCGACCGCCATCGTTTCCCTGAGCCATCAAGGGCTGCACGGCGTGCTTGCCATCGGCAGCCGTGATCCGCAGCACTACAAGAGTTCGGTCGGTACCCTGTTCCTGAGCTACATCGCCGACGTGCTGAGCCGCCTGTTGCCGCGCTTCACCAACGCCCTGCGTTCGGTTCGCTAGTCATGGAACGGCAACTGGACGCTTACTGCACGCACCTGCGCAGTGAGCGCCAAGTGTCGGGCCACACGCTGCAGGCCTACCGCCGCGACCTGAGCACGGTGCTGGGCTACTGCGAAAAACAGCAGATCGCCAGCTGGCAGGCACTGGACGCCCAGGCCATGCGCGGCCTGGTGGCACGCCTGCACTCCCAGGGCCAGTCATCGCGCAGCATCGCCAGGCTGCTGTCGGCCGTGCGCGGCTTCTATCATTACCTCAACCGCGAGGGCCTGTGCGATCACGATCCGGCCAATGGCCTCGCGCCGCCCAAGGGCGAGCGGCGACTGCCCCGCACGCTGGACACCGACCGCGCCCTGCAACTGCTTGAAGGCGGTGTCGAGGATGATTTCATCGCCCGCCGCGATCAGGCGATCCTCGAGCTGTTCTATTCGTCAGGCCTGCGGCTATCCGAGCTGACGGGGCTGAACTGCGAAAATCTGGATCTGGCCGACGGCCTGGTTCAGGTGCTCGGCAAGGGCAGCAAGATGCGCGTCCTGCCCGTGGGTAAAAAGGCTCGGGAGGCGCTGGAGCAGTGGCTCAAACAGCGCGCACTGACCAACCCCCAGGACGACGCGGTATTCGTCAGCCAGCAGGGCCGACGCCTGGGCCCGCGCTCGATTCAGCTGCGGGTCAAGGCCGCCGGCGAGCGCGAACTGGGGCAGAACCTGCATCCGCACATGCTGCGGCACTCTTTCGCCAGCCACTTGCTGGAATCGTCCCAGGATCTGCGCGCCGTACAGGAACTGCTCGGCCACGCCGACATCACCACTACGCAGATCTACACCCATCTGGATTTTCAACACCTGGCAACGGTGTATGACAGCGCCCACCCCAGGGCCAAACGCAAGGATTCTTCTGACCATGAGCATTAAGCTGATTACCTTCGACCTGGACGACACCCTGTGGGACACCGCGCCGGTGATTGTCAGCGCAGAGGCCATGCTCCGGGACTGGCTGGCCGAGCACGCGCCCAAACTGGGCCCGGTGCCGGTGGAGCATCTGTGGGAAATCCGCTCGCGGCTGGTCGAAGCCGACCCGAGCTTGAAGCACCGAATCAGTGCACTGCGCCGTCGGGTGTTGTTTCATGCGCTGGAGGATGCCGGTTATCCACAGGCCGAGGCGCAGGATCTGGCGGATCAGAGCTTCGAAGTGTTCCTGCACGGACGGCATCAGCTGGATATCTTCCCTGAAGTGGTGCCGACCCTTGAGATCCTGACCCGCTCCTACACCCTGGGCGTGGTCACCAACGGCAACGCGGACGTGCGCCGCCTGGGGCTTGCCGACTTCTTTGCCTTTGCCTTGTGCGCCGAAGACATAGGCATCGGCAAACCTGACCCCGCGCCATTCCTCGAGGCCCTCAAACGCGGCAAGGCCCAGGCCTTCGAGGCCGTGCACATCGGCGACCACCCCGGCGACGACATCGCCGGCGCCCAACAGGCCGGCCTGCGTGCGATCTGGTACAACCCGGGGGGCAAGGTGTGGGAAGCCGACAGAAGACCCGATGCAGAAATCGAGAGCCTGACGGAGTTGCCTGAGGTGTTGTCGCGTTGGGGTTAGGGGTTGGCTTGATATCGCTACGTTGATGCCCTTCGGGCGCATTCGCGGGCAAGCGCGCTCCCACATTTTTTGCAACGTACCATGGCCTGATGGACCGAGTGGATAGCCTTCGAGGCAGACCGTAAAGATCATATGCCTGGCACCAAGGCTACCAACTCGGCCCATCAGATGCGGCACGTTGCAACAAATGTAGGAGCGCGCTTGCCCGCGATAGGCCCAAAGGGCATCAACGTAACAATTCAAAGCCGAAAACCTACATGCCAAACCCCACCCAAAAAAAAGCCCGCAGCGACAGCGGGCTTTTTCCAGCAGGCATCAGACACCCTCAGATAGGGCGGCTACCGTACTTGTTGTCAGGCTTCTTGGGCGGATCGGCGACCACGTTGGCCTCCACTTCCTGCACTTTGCCGCCACGGGCGAGGAACTCTTCCATCGCGCGAGCCAGAGCATCACGCTCCTTGTTCTTGGCCTCGACGCTAGGCAGTTCATCAACCGAGACCGCAGCCTTGGCCTTGCCTTTGGTTGGGGTTACCGGGGCATCGGAACTGTCATCAATTTCCGCGCCATCGTCTTCGGGAGCAGCTGCAAGCTCCTCACCCTCGTCCTCACCTTCCAGATCGTCGTCAAGACTTTCGTTATCGATGTCGTCGTCGCTCATGTTCTACCTCATGACTTGCGAAAGCAGATTAGTTATAGCCCAGCTGCGCTTAATTTCTAAGACCGCCAGAAAAAATTCAACTACCGCCGATTATCAGCGGTCGTGCCCCTCACCCTGAAGGGTGGCGAGGACTTTGCGGGCACCGCCGTGATCGCGATGCTCGCCTAAATAAACACCTTGCCATGTCCCCAGCGCCAACCGTCCATCCGATACCGGGAGGGTCAACTGGCAGCCTAGCAAACTGGCCTTGAAGTGCGCGGGCAGGTCGTCAGGACCCTCGTCGTCATGTTCATAACCCTCAAGTCCTTGTGGGACCAGCCGGTTGAAAAAACGCTCGAAGTCGCGCCGCACTGCCGGGTCGGCATTCTCGTTGATGGTCAACGAGGCCGAGGTATGCTGCAGCCACAAATGCAACAGCCCGACTCGGCAATCACGCAGCCAGGGCAGCTGTGAGACGATTTCCTCCGTTACCAGATGAAATCCCCGAGGCCTTGCCCGTAGCGTGATCCTGGTCTGTTGCCACATACAGTTCTCCGCCCTTCGGCGCGCATTCTAACGCGCTGAAAAAAAAAACAAAGCGCGTAATGAGTGACGTTTTCTGTAAGCCAGAAACCCTTGGCTGCATCCTGCCGCCGCAGCCCCGTGCAAGGCTCTGTAGCGACCTGTTCAAGCCAATTGCGCCCAGCGCTTGCGCCTTCTGCGCCCGGTCATGCCTATCGACAAACGCCAGACAAAAAAATGCCCGGCAAACCGGGCATTTTTTTCAAAAGCGATGATTACAAGTTGTAGCCACGCTCGTTGTGTTGCGCAAGGTCCAGGCCGACCGCTTCTTCTTCCTCGGTGACACGCAGGCCCATGACCACGTCCAGCACCTTGAGGATGATGAAGGTCACGATCGCGGTGTAAATGATCGTGAAGCCCACGCCTTTGCACTGAATCCAGACTTGTGCGGCGATGTCAGTGACAGTGCCGAAGCCGCCCAGCGAAGGTGCAGCGAAGACGCCAGTCAGGATCGCACCCAGGATACCGCCGATGCCGTGCACGCCGAAGGCATCCAGGGAGTCGTCGTAGCCCAGTTTGCGTTTCAGGCTGGTGGCGCAGAAGAAGCAGACCACGCCAGCGGCCAGACCGATCACCAGGGCGCCCATCGGGCCCACGGTACCGGCAGCCGGAGTGATGGCAACCAGGCCGGCAACCACGCCCGAAGCGATACCCAGTGCGCTTGGCTTACCGTGGGTCAGCCACTCGGCGAACATCCAGCCCAGTGCAGCGGCGGCGGTTGCGATCTGGGTGACCAGCATCGCCATGCCCGCAGTGCCGTTGGCCGCAGCGGCGGAACCGGCGTTGAAGCCGAACCAGCCTACCCACAGCATTGCCGCGCCGACCAGGGTGTAGCCCAGGTTGTGCGGAGCCATCGGGGTGGTCGGGAAGCCTTTGCGCTTGCCCAGTACCAGGCACGCTACCAGACCCGCCACACCGGCGTTGATGTGAACAACGGTGCCGCCCGCGAAGTCGAGCACGCCCCAGTCCCACATCAGGCCGCCCACGCCGCTCCAGACCATGTGTGCGATCGGTGCGTAAACCAGGGTGAACCAGATCGCCATGAAGATCAGCATCGCGGAGAACTTCATGCGTTCTGCGAAGGCGCCGACGATCAGGGCCGGGGTGATGATGGCGAAAGTCATCTGGAAGGTGACGAACACCGCTTCAGGGAACAGAGCGGCAGCGCCGGTGATGCTCGACGGGGTGATGCCCGCCAGGAACGCCTTCGACAGACCGCCGACGAAGGAGTTGAAGTTCAGCACGTTGGCTTCCATACCGGTGGTATCGAACGCCAGGCTATAGCCGTAGACCATCCACAGGATGCTGATCAGGCCGGTGATTGCAAAGCACTGCATCATCACCGAAAGAACGTTTTTGGAGCGAACCATGCCACCGTAGAACAGCGCCAGACCCGGAATGGTCATGAACAGCACCAGCGCGGTGGAGGTCAGCATCCAGGCGGTATCGCCGGAATTGAGTACAGGGGCTGCCACTTCGTCTGCCGCCATGGCCAAGCCAGGGGTTACGAGGGACAACAGGGCTCCTAGCCCTGCGAATTTACGCAGAGTCATATTGTTTTCTCCTGGGGCGTTGGGTTTGGCGGCTTAGATTGCGTCGGTATCGGTTTCGCCGGTACGGATGCGAATCGCCTGTTCCAGATTGACTACGAAGATCTTCCCGTCACCGATCTTGCCGGTGTTGGCCGCCTTGGTTATCGCTTCGATAACGCGGTCCAGATCCTTATCGTCGATCGCAACATCGATCTTCACCTTGGGAAGGAAGTCGACAACATATTCCGCACCGCGATACAGCTCGGTGTGGCCTTTCTGACGTCCGAAGCCTTTGACTTCAGTAACGGTGATGCCCTGCACGCCGATTTCGGACAGCGACTCGCGGACGTCGTCCAACTTGAACGGCTTGATGATGGCAGTGACTAGCTTCATGAAACTCTCTCCCGAATTGGTGGACTTGCCCCAGGAAAACAAACCCGTCTCAAGTCTAAGCGCAGTGTCTGGCTTTGTAACGCGTCGAAGGCCTCAAACAGACCCGACCCTCTCCAGAAAACTGCTTCTGACGAAACACTTCCCTGCTCCGCTTGCCGCACTGCATTCGTCACAGCGACTGCATCAGTGCATGGGTCATATGCCACTAAGCAGAAACCTTGCCACATCGTCACAAACCACGATTTGCCGGGCCTCGGTCCCGATCCTGTGATATCCACATCGCCATCATCGATTTCATCCGCACAACAACAGTGCGTCCATGCACGGGCCGATGCGCGAAAACCGTGCAGTGCGCCGCCAGCGAAGTCCCACAGGCGCTGCGTGTTACACTGGCCACCCACTGATTCCGGAAAATGACCATGCTCGCGCCCAAAGCTTTCCTAGATGCCCTGAGCGGCCACACCTCGCGGATGTTCAACGGCGAAACCCCGTTGCCACGCAACGAGTTCGAAACCCAGTTCAAGGCACTGATGCAGAGCGGCTTCAGCAAACTGGACCTGGTCAGCCGCGAGGAATTCGACAGCCAGATGGTCGTCCTGGCCCGCACCCGTGCACGGTTAGAGGCGCTGGAGGCGAAGATGGCAGAGCTTGAGGCGCAGGTGGCGGGGCAGGTGAAGGACTGAGTCACCAGAGCCGATGTGCACCGGCACTGATCGGGCACATCGGGACTTGCTCACGCACAGTGCGTGATGGGTTGGACTTGCGCTTTGATTGCCAGACCTCGTTCGATCTCTGCCTTGCGCAGGTCGTAGGTCAGTTGCAGGTTCAGCCAGAATTCCGGAGTCGTTTCCAGGCACGCTGCCAAACGCAGCGCTACGTCTGCGCTTACGCCGCGGCGCTGTAGAACGATGTCATTGACGGTCGGCGTGGAAACATTGAGTGCGCGCGCAAGCGCGGCCGACGTCAGGCCCAACGGCTCCAGATATTCCTCTTTGAGAATTTCGCCAGGGTGTACCGGGCGCATTCCATTTTTGGTCATGGTTACCTCAGTGGTAATCGACGATTTCGACATTTTCCGGGCCGTTCGCGCCCCACACAAAACAAATTCGCCATTGGGCGTTGATCCGAATGCTGTGCTGCCCCTTGCGATTACCGCCGAGCGCTTCCAGACGATTTCCCGGTGGGGATTTCAGATCCGCCAGCGATGTCGCAGCGTCAAGCATTGTCAGCTTGCGTTCCACGACAGAAAGGACCGATGACCACACACGAGTCTTGCCCTGCCGAAAAAGCGATTCAGTGTCCGTACATTTGAAGCTTGCAATCATTGCTAACGCTTAACGTTATTCGTTAATTTCGAATTGTAGGCATAGCTCAACACGAACGCAACGCGAACATCCTCGGACACACCCCGTAGAACTTGCAGCCTCCTCAAACCTGCCCCCACGACTATCCTTGAGCACGCCGCAGGAAGCGGTGCCGTTCAAGGATCGATCATGTCTCTGGCCATTGTTCTCAGCCGCGCTCAGGTTGGCGTCGAAGCGCCTGCTGTCACTGTCGAAACCCATCTGGCGAACGGTTTGCCCAGCCTGACGCTGGTCGGGTTGCCGGAAGGCGCGGTGAAGGAGAGCAAGGATCGGGTGCGCAGTGCGATCCTCAATTGTCGCCTGGAGTTTCCGGCCCGGCGCATCACCTTGAATCTGGCCCCTGCGGATTTACCCAAGGACGGCGGGCGCTTTGATCTAGCGATTGCGCTCGGGCTGCTGGCGGCCAGCACGCAGATTCCGATGCTGGCGCTCGATGGCGTGGAGTGTCTGGGCGAACTGGCGCTGTCCGGGGCGATCCGGCCGGTCCAGGGCGTGCTCCCTGCGGCCTTGGCGGCACGGGACGCGGGGCATACGCTGATCGTCCCGGCGGTCAATGCCGAAGAGGCCTGTCTGGCTTCGGGGCTGAAGGTGATTGCGGTCAGTCATCTGCTGGAGCTGGTGTCGCACCTCAACGGCCACACCCCGATTGCCCCGTTCAAGTCCAACGGGCTGATCCTGCAAAGCCTGCCTTATCCCGATCTCAGCGAAGTACAGGGCCAGACCGCCGCCAAACGCGCGCTTCTGGTGGCCGCTGCCGGGGCCCACAACCTGCTGTTCAGCGGCCCGCCAGGCACTGGCAAGACCTTGCTCGCCAGCCGCCTCCCCGGCTTGCTGCCGCCGCTGGACGAGCGCGAGGCGCTGGAGGTCGCGGCCATCCAGTCGGTCGCCAGCCATGCGCCGCTGACCAGTTGGCCACAGCGGCCATTCAGGCAGCCTCACCACTCGGCTTCGGGCCCCGCGCTGGTGGGTGGCGGCAGCCGTCCGCAGCCTGGCGAAATAACCCTGGCGCATCATGGGGTGCTGTTTCTCGATGAGCTTCCCGAGTTCGAACGACGCGTGCTGGAGGTATTGCGGGAGCCTTTGGAGTCGGGCCATATCGTGATTTCCCGCGCCCGTGATCGGGTGCGGTTTCCTGCGCGCTTTCAACTGGTGGCCGCGATGAACCCCTGCCCTTGCGGTTATCACGGTGAACCCACGGGGCGCTGTCGCTGCTCCACCGATCAGATCCAGCGCTATCGCAACAAACTCTCCGGCCCCTTGCTGGACCGCATCGACCTGCACCTGACTGTAGCGCGCGAGGTCACCTCGCTAAACGCCCAGCCTCAGACCGGAGAAACCAGCGCCAAAGCCGCACTTTTGGTGTCCGAAGCCCGCGATCGGCAGCTCAAACGCCAGGGATGCGCCAACGCCTTTCTCGATCTGCCTGGGTTGCGTAAGCACTGTGCATTGCAGGCAGAGGACGAGGCCTGGCTTGAATCCGCCTGCGAGCGCCTGAATCTCTCTCTGCGTGCCGCGCACCGCCTGTTGAAAGTGGCGCGCACGCTGGCGGACCTGGAGCGGATGGAGGCGATATCCCGAAGCCATATTGCCGAAGCACTGCAGTATCGGCCGTCGTCGGGATGAGCGCCTCAGGCTTTTGATTCTGGCCGCAGGCCGTAGCAGCACGGCTTGCCGGCGGGGCGGTGTGTCAGGCAAGTATTGTTTAACTGACACACCGCCCCCGCCGGCAAGCCGTGCTGCTACGGGATCTTGATCGGCGCGTTAGCGAAACCGATCCACTTCCTTACGCAGATCCGCCGCCAGCGAGTTCAATTCTTGCGCGGTCACCGCAAGGTTCGAAACCACTTCACGCTGTTCGCTGTTGGCCAGTGCAATGCTCTGCAGGTTGGCACTGAGTAGCGTCGCGGTGTTGCTCTGCTCTTGAGTCGCGGTGGTGATGGAGGCGAACTGCTCGCCCGCCGAGCGGCTTTGCTCGTCGATCTGGGCCAGCGCTGCAGCGACCTTGGCGTTGCGCGACAGGCCTTCCTGCATCAGCGCATTGCCCTGCTCCATGGTACTGATGGCGTTGCCGGTTTCCTGCTGGATGCTGGCGATCATCCCGGAGATTTCGTCGGTGGCCTGGCGGGTGCGCGAAGCCAGGTTGCGAACCTCGTCGGCCACCACCGCAAAACCACGACCCTGCTCACCCGCCCGCGCCGCTTCGATGGCGGCATTGAGGGCCAGCAGGTTGGTCTGTTCGGCAATCGAGGTAATCACGCTGACAATGCCGCCGATTTCCTGGGAACGCTGGCCCAGGGTGTCGATGACCGCCGCCGTGCTGCCCAACGAACCTGCAATCTGTTCCAGCGAAGCCGAGGCTTCTTCCATCGACGCGCGACCGATGCGTGTCTGCTGGGCATTGCCCTGGGCCAGACGCTCGGTGTTGCCCATGTTGTCGGCAATGGTCAGGGCGGTGGCGCTGAACTCTTCGACGGCACCGGCCATGCTGGTGATCTCGCCAGACTGCTGCTCCATGCCTTCGTACGCACCACCGGACATGCCGGACAGCGCATGGGCGCGGCCGCTGACTTCCTGGGCTGCGGTGCGGATGTGCGAAACCATGGTTTCCAGCGCCTGCCCCATCTTGTTGAAGCTGCCTGCCAACTGGCCGATCTCGTCATCGCGGGCGACATTCAGGCGCGCAGACAGATCACCGGCACCCAAGGCCTCGGCCTGCCGGACCAGATCCGACAGCGGTTGCAGCTTGCTGCGCAGCAGCCAGATCGCGGCGCCCACGGCAATCAGCATCGCCAACAGGCTGCCGATGCCCAGTTGTGTGCCGACACTCCAGGTCACGGCACTGATTTCGTCCTTGGGCATGACCGCCAGAATCGACCACGGCCCGCCCTTGAAGGGTTCGGCGATGGTGTAGAAGTCGTTGCCCGCGTCCTGCCAGAAACGGCCTTTGCCCGGGGTCTTGACCAGCTCGGACAAGGTATTGCTCGCCTGATCCAGATCCTTCACGCCTGCCGGCGGCACCAGCCATTTGTTCTGCTCGTCCAGCAAGGCCAGCGAGCCGGTCGAGCCGATGCGGAAGCTCTTGAGGTTGTCGAACTGCGCCTTCTGCGCGTCGGTGTAGTCAAAGCCTACGAACAGTACGGCAATCACCTTGCCGCTGGTGTCGCGCACCGGGGAATACTGGGTCATGTACAGGCGGTCGAACAGCAGCGCGCGCCCCACGTACCCTTGCCCGGCCAGCAGCTTTTCATAGGCCGGGTGCTTGTGATCGAGCACCGTACCGATGGCGCGGGAGCCGTCCTGTTTGCTCAGGGAGGTGCTGATGCGAATGAAGTCATCGCCACTGCGCACGAAAACCGTCGCCACACCGGCGGTCATCTTCTTGAAGTCATCGACCTCGGTGAAATCATTGTTCAGGGCATTGCCATTGAGCAGCAGCGCCGGCGTCTGCACGCCCGCCACGGCGATCTGCTGATCGGCCTGCACGCTCAGGTTGCTAAAGCGCTTCTCGAACAACCCGCTCAGGCGCTGAGTGCTGTCACGCAAGGTGCTGTGAAAGGTGGTGAGCTGGTCGGCGAGCAGGCGCGCTTCGCTACCCATGTGTTCTTCGCGGATGGCCAGGTTCGCCGAGTCCAGTGAACGCAGGGCGAACAGGGTGCTGCCACTGATGACAACGGCCAGGACGATGGCCAGGGCAATGCCGAGCTGTGAGGCAATTCGGGCGCGGGGCGCAGGCATGGAGACTCCTTGCCGAACGACTGGATCGTCCTGATCTCAGCAAACGCATTCGGACTGATTTAATAGATGGGATCGATGACACAATGTGGAACAAACGTTCTGCAATTACACATTCGGCTGACAGACAGAATACTTGAGTCCTACACCGGGTCTTAGGACAGGAGGCTACATTTCCGGATGTTTCGCGCGGGTGGCTGACCTCAATCCTGTAGGAGCGCGCTTGCCCGCGATGGCGTCATCAAGATCGCCGACGCCGGCAAGCCGGACTGCTACGGTCCGAGCTGACCGCTCTTGCCCGCGATGGTTGAGATCGCCCCCGCCGGCAAGCCGTGCTGCTACGGGACCGGGTTTATCTCAATCACTCTAAAATGGTGACTTCCGGCAACTCCATCGCCTGCACCTCGGCCTGAAGAAAGTCACTGAGCCTGCGCAGGCGCTCTCCGCCGGGACGGGTCTTGGGCCAGACCAGGTAGTAGTTTTCGCCGCTGACCACCGCAGTCCGCCATGGCAGGCTCAGCCGCCGCTGGCTCACATCCTCGGCGACCATCAACAGATCCCCCATCGACACCCCGTAGCCCCGGGCGGCGGCGATCATGCCCAGCTCCAGGGTGTCGAACACCTGCCCGCCACGCAGCGATATCTGATCCGACAACCCCATGCGTTCCAGCCAGTTGCGCCAGTCACGGCGGTCGGGCGTTGGGTGCAGAAGCTCGGCGCTGGCCAGCCGCTCGGCATCCCAGGGCGCATCATCGAGCAGGCTCGGCGAGCCCACCGGAATCAGCAACTCCGGGAACAGGTAGGTCGCCTCCCAATCCGCCGGAAAATGCCCACGGCTGAGCAACACGGCGCAGTCGAACGGCTCCTGAGTGAAGTCCACGGCGTCGATGTCCATCCACGCGCTGGTCAGTTGCACCTCGTTGCCGACCTGCAGATGACGAAAGCGGCTGAGCCGCGCCAGCAACCAGCGCATGGTCAGTGTCGACGGCGCTTTCATGCGCAGGATGCCTTCTTCTGCCATCAACGCACTGCACGCCCGCTCCAAGGCCGAAAACCCTTCGCGAACGCCGGGCAACAGCTCCCGGGCCGCTTCGGTCAGTTGCAGGTTGCGGCCGTTGCGGCGAAACAACTTGCAGGCGAAATGCTCCTCCAGCGTGTGGATATGCCGGCTCACCGCACTCTGGGTCACCGAAAGCTCTTCGGCTGCGCGAGTGAACGAGCTGTGCCGTGCAGCGGCTTCAAATGCACGCAACGCATACAAGGGCGGAAGACTACGAGACATGAGGCGCTTTCCTACTTGAGGATCGTCGATACCGACCACTGTACTGCAAAATTATCAGGATGAGTTTTACTCATGCCAATGATCGGATTTATCCCTTTGTGCATCTGGATCCGAACCACGACAATGAGTCGCTCACCAATGCCTCTCCTTCTTGAGCGACACGCCCATGCATCAGCACGCCTTCAAAGAACTGTGGATCATCCTGCGCCTGGCCGGGCCGCTGATTGCATCCCAGATGGCGCACATGCTGATGGTCTTCACCGACACCGTCATGATGGGCAAGCTCGGCCCCGAATCTCTCGCGGGCGGCGGCCTGGGTGCGGCCAGCTACAACTTTGTGTCGTTTTTTTGCGTAGGCGTGATGGCCGCCGTGGGTACGCTGGTGGCCATTCGGCGCGGCGCCAACGACGACGACGGCGCCACCCGCCTGACCCAGGCCGGGCTGTGGCTGGCGTGGGGCATGGCGCTGGTGGCCGCGCTGATCCTGTGGAACCTCGAGCCGATCCTGCTCAACTTCGGCCAGGACGAGGCCAACGTGCACATGGCCAGCCAATTCCTGATCACCCTGCCGCTCGCCCTGCCCGGTCTGCTGAGTTTCATGGCCCTGCGTGGCTTCACCAGTGCGCTGGGGCGTGCCACGCCGGTGATGGTGATCAGCCTGGTGGGCGTGGTGCTCAACTTCGCCCTCAACTACGCCTTCATCCACGGCCTGTTCGGCCTGCCGCACTGGGGGCTGATGGGCATCGGGCTGGTGACCGCCATAGTCACCAACGGCATGGCGCTGAGCCTTGCGCTGTATATCCGTTACCACAAGGCGTACGCGGCCTATCCGATCCACAAGAACCTGATGAAGCTGTCGCGTCCCGACCTCAAGGAACTGTGGCGCCTGGGCCTGCCGATTGGCGGCACTTACGCGGTGGAAGTCGGGCTGTTCACCTTCGCCGCCTTCTGCATGGGTGCCATGGGCAGTACGCAAATGGCCGCGCACCAGATTGCCCTGCAGTCGGTGTCGATGGCGTTCATGATTCCCGTGGGCATTTCCTACGCGGTCACCATGCGCATCGGCCTGCATTACGGCGCGGGAAACCTGCTGCTCGCGCGCACTGCCGGGCGCATGGGCATCGCTTTTGGCGGCCTGCTGATGCTGAGTTTCGGGATTCTGTTCTGGGTCGCGCCGCATCTGGTCATCGGGCTGTTCGTGGACCTGAACGATCCGAAATTCCAGGGTGTGGTGGAACTGGCGGTGAAACTGCTGGCGATTGCGGCCTGGTTCGAAATCCTCGACGGCACGCAGACCATCGCCATGGGCGCGATTCGTGGGTTCAAGGATGCCAAGACCACGTTCCTGATCGGCCTTGCCAGTTACTGGGCCGTGGGCGCGCCACTGGCCTGGGGCCTGGGCTTTCTCGCGCATCAGGGTGCCGAAGGCGTGTGGTGGGGGCTGGCGGTGGGGCTGCTGTGCTCGGCGGTGGCGTTGACCTGGGCGTTCGAACGCAAGACCACCCGGTTGCTGCGCAAGGAGGCGACGGGTGTCGTGGTGATGGGTTGAAGTGAAGCTTCTGTAGGAGCGCGCTTGCCCGCGACGGCGGCGTGTCAGGCGACTAATTCATGGCCTGACACACCGCTGTCGTCCGGATGCGGCCCAGACCAAGCGCGCTCCTACGAATAGACTCACATTCCTTGTATCAACCGCCCTTTCGCCTGGTCGAACATCAAGTAATCCAGCAACTCCGGCAGCGCCAGCGGGTGGCTGATCAGGTAGCCCTGGGCCTGATCGCAATTGAAGCTGCGCAGCAACGCCAGTTGCTCCGGCGTTTCGACGCCCTCGGCCACCACTTCCAGGCTCAGGTTGTGCGCCAGGTTGATCATGGCGTGAACCAGCTTGCGGTTCTCCTCGCGCTGTTCCATCTCCCCGACGAAACTGCGATCGATCTTGAGCAGGGTGATGGGCAGGCTGTTCAGGTGCACGAATGAAGAGAAGCCAGTGCCGAAATCGTCCAGCGAGAAGCGCACGCCCAGGCGTCCCAGAGCGTCCATAGTCTGTTTGACCAGATCGCTGCGGCGCATGACGGCGGTTTCGGTCAGCTCGAATTCAAGCCATTGGGCATCCACGCCACGGTCGGCAATCAGGCGGCCCAGCGTTGCCAGCAGCTGATTGTCTTGAAACTGGCGGAACGACAGGTTGATCGCCATGTGCAGCGGCGGCAGGCCTTTTTCGCGCAAGGTCTGCATGTCGCGCAGGGCCCGGGAAATCACCCAGTAGCCCAGCGGCACGATCAGCCCGCTCTGCTCGGCCAGCGGCACGAACTCACTGGGCGGCAACAGGCCGCGCTCGGCATGGCGCCAGCGCACCAACGCTTCAAGCCCCAGGATCCGCCCCGAATTCAGGCACAGGCGCGGCTGGTAGTGCAGTTCCAGCTCGTCGCGACGCAACGCGCGGCGCAGTTCGCTTTCCAGGTCAGCGAGGCTGCGGGCGTTGCGGTTGATGCGTTCGTTGAAGATATGAAAGGTGCAGCCCTGCACGCCCTTGGCCTGCTGCATCGCGATGTGCGCATGCCACATCAACGGGTCGGCGCCGGCGTCGGCCCGAGCGTGGGCGATGCCCAGGCTGCAGCCGATCAGCAGGCTTTCACCATCGACCCAATACGGCTCCGACAGCGCCTCGGTAATGCGCTCGGCCATCCACTCGGCACGCTCCGGGGCGCGGCGGGTGTCGATCAGCAAGGCAAATTCGTCGCTGCCAAGGCGTGCAACTTGATCGCAGGCCTCAAGCTGGCTTTTCAAGCGCGAGACAACCTGCAGAATCAGCCGGTCGCCTGCCTGGTGCCCCAGTGCATCGTTGGCGCGGCGGAAGTTATCCAGGTCCAGATGCCCCAGCGCCAGGCCTCGACCGTCGAACTCTGCCAATCGAGCTGTAAGAAGCGTCTGAAAACCCTGCCGATTGGCGATACCCGTCAACGGGTCCTGTTCCGCCAGGCGCTGTAGGGTGTTTTCCAGCAGCCCGCGCTCGCGAACATGACGCAGGCAGCGGCGCAAACTGTGAGTACTCAGGGAATCGCGCACCAGCCAGTCGCTGACGCCCACCGGATCATGCTCGGGCTCGGCGTCCAGCAGCAGCACCGTGGGCCAGTTGCACTGCCCCGCGAAAGGCTGCAAATCAGGTGTCGTCAAAAGAATGTAGGTATGAGAGGGGTCTATCCAGCTGCCAATAGCTTCCCAGCTCGAAGCACTGTCGAGAAAAACGGCGTCCCCAAGGGGCACCAGGCACTCGCGTAACAACGCTGACCAATGCGGCGTGTCCGCCAGCAGCAGCAAACGCAAGGGTTCGACAGGCGTAGACAAGCTAGATCCCCACACAATCCAAAGACATCGGCGCCCATTCGGATGAGGGTCGCCGAACGCGTGAATCCCCACGTGATGCGCAAATGTAACAAATCGGCGAAATATTGATAGCGCGGCGCATCACAGTGTCAGACGGTCGCTGCACAATCCACGGACCCTGTTAAAATGCTCGCCCATTTTTACAGCGACCTCCTCAATTCCCCATGTCCCGACTCAATCCCCGGCAACAGGAAGCCGTGAACTACGTCGGCGGCCCTCTTTTGGTGCTCGCCGGTGCTGGCTCCGGCAAGACCAGCGTGATCACGCGCAAGATTGCCCACCTGATCCAGAACTGCGGCATCCGTGCCCAGTACATCGTCGCCATGACCTTCACCAACAAGGCGGCGCGGGAAATGAAGGAACGGGTCGGCACCCTGCTGCGCGCAGGCGAAGGGCGCGGCCTGACCGTTTCGACGTTCCACAACCTGGGGCTGAACATCATCCGCAAGGAACACGCTCGCCTCGGTTACAAGCCCGGTTTCTCGATTTTCGACGAAACTGACGTCAAGGCGCTGATGACCGACATCATGCAGAAGGAATACTCGGGCGACGACGGCGTCGACGAGATCAAGAACATGATCGATTCCTGGAAAAACGATCTGATCCTGCCTGCAGAAGCCCTGGCCAACTCGCGCAACCCCAAGGAGCAGACCGCCGCCATCGTCTACACCCACTACCAGCGCACGCTCAAGGCGTACAACGCGGTGGACTTCAACGACCTGATCCTGCTGCCGGTGAAGCTGTTCCAGGAACACGCCGACATCCTCGAAAAATGGCAGCACAAGGTCCGCTACCTGCTGGTGGACGAATACCAGGACACCAACGCCAGCCAGTACCTGCTGGTGAAGATGCTCATCGGCACGCGCTGCCAGTTCACGGTGGTGGGCGACGACGACCAGTCGATCTATGCCTGGCGCGGCGCGCGGCCGGAAAACCTGATGCTGCTCAAGGACGACTATCCGTCGCTCAAAGTCGTGATGCTGGAGCAAAACTACCGCTCCACCAGCCGCATCCTGCGCTGCGCCAACGTGCTGATCTCCAACAACCCCCACGAGTTCGAGAAACAACTGTGGAGCGAGATGGGTCACGGCGATGAAATCCGCGTGATCCGCTGCAAGAACGAAGACGCCGAAGCCGAGCGCGTGGCGGTCGAGATTCTGAGCCTGCACCTGCGCACTGACCGCCCCTACAGCGACTTCGCGATCCTGTACCGCGGCAACTACCAGGCCAAGCTGATCGAGCTGAAACTGCAGCACCACCAGATTCCCTATCGCCTGTCGGGCGGCAACAGCTTCTTCGGCCGCCAGGAAGTGAAGGACCTGATGGCCTATTTCCGCCTGCTGGTGAACCCGGACGACGACAACGCCTTCTTGCGGGTGATCAACGTGCCGCGCAGGGAAATCGGCTCGACCACCCTGGAAAAACTCGGCAACTACGCCACCGAGCGCAAGGTGTCGATGTACGCCGCCACCGACGAAATCGGCCTGGGCGAGCATCTGGACGGCCGCTTCACCGACCGTCTCAAGCGCTTCAAGCACTGGATGGACGGCGTGCGCCAGCAGTGCGCGACCCAGGACCCGATCGCCGCCCTGCGCAGCATGGTCATGGACATCGACTACGAGAACTGGATTCGTCAGAACAGCTCCAGCGACAAGGCCGCCGATTACCGCATGAGCAACGTGTGGTTCCTGATCGAGGCATTGAAGAACACGCTGGAGAAAGACGAAGAAGGCGGCATGACCATCGAGGAAGCCATCGGCAAGCTGGTCTTGCGGGACATGCTCGAACGCCAGCAGGAAGAGGAAGACGGCGCCGAGGGCGTGCAGATGATGACGCTGCACGCATCCAAGGGCCTGGAATTCCCCTACGTGTTCATCATGGGCATGGAGGAGGAAATCCTCCCGCACCGCTCCAGCATCGAAGCCGACACCATCGAGGAAGAACGCCGCCTGGCCTACGTGGGCATCACCCGCGCCCGCCAGACCCTGGCGTTCACCTTCGCCGCCAAGCGCAAGCAGTACGGCGAGATCATCGACTGCCTGCCGAGCCGCTTCCTGGACGAATTGCCACCGGACGACCTGGCCTGGGAAGGCAACGACGACACACCAACCGAAGTGAAAGCCGTTCGCGGCAATACGGCATTGGCGGACATTCGCGCCATGCTGAAAAGATAAACAACCATTTCGCGCATCTTTTGCGCACCGAGGAACTGCCGTGGAAGCACTGCACAAGAAAATTCGCGAGGAAGGCATCGTACTTTCCGAGCAGGTACTGAAGGTCGACGCGTTTCTCAACCATCAGATCGATCCGGTCCTGATGCAGCAGATCGGTGACGAATTCGCCACGCTGTTCGCCAATTCGGGCATCACCAAGATCGTCACCATCGAGGCCTCGGGCATCGCGCCTGCGGTGATGACCGGCCTGAAACTGGGCATCCCGGTGATTTTCGCGCGCAAGCACCAGTCCCTGACCCTGACTGAAAACCTGTTCTCGGCGACGGTGTACTCGTTCACCAAGCAGACCGAAAGCACCATCGCCATTTCCACGCGCCACCTGACCAGCAGCGACCGCGTGCTGATCATCGATGACTTCCTGGCCAACGGCAAAGCGTCCCAGGCGCTGATTTCGATCATCAAACAGGCCGGCGCCAGCGTGGCGGGCCTGGGGATCGTGATCGAGAAGTCGTTCCAGGGCGGCCGCGCGGAACTGGACGCCCAGGGCTATCGTGTAGAGTCACTGGCTCGGGTGAAATCCCTGGCCGACGGCAAGGTGACATTCGTGGAGTAATCCATTGTAGGAGCGCGCTTGCCCGCGACCGCAGTGTGTCAGACGACCAATTCATGGACTGACACCTCGCAATCGCGGGCAAGCGCGCTCCTACAGCAGGCAGCAACAGACGGAGAGAAGCATGAACATCGGCGAAAAACTGAGCGTTGAAGCCTTCTTCGACCCGCAGACCTCGACCATCAGCTACCTGGTGACCGACCGTTCGACACTCAAGGCGGCGGTGATCGACAGCGTGCTGGACTACGACCACAAGTCCGGGCGCACGCGCACCGAATCGGCTGACAGGCTGATCGCCCGAATCCGTGAAACCGGCGTGACGGTGGAGTGGATTCTGGAAACCCACGTTCACGCCGACCATCTCTCCGCGGCCGCCTATCTCAAGGAACAACTGGGCGGCACGGTGGCCATCGGCAGCCACATCACCCGTGTGCAGAAAGTCTTTGGCACCCTGTTCAACGCCAAGGGCGAATTCGCCCGCGACGGTAGCCAGTTCGATTGGCTGCTGGAGGACGACGCGCACTTCCAGATCGGCTCGCTGCAAGCCCGCGCCATGCACACGCCAGGGCACACCCCGGCCTGCATGACGTACGTGGTGGATCTGGGCGATGAAGCCATCGCGTTCGTGGGCGACACCCTGTTCATGCCGGACTACGGCACCGCCCGCTGCGATTTTCCCGGCGCCGATGCGCGCACGCTGTATCGCTCCATCGGGCGGATTCTCAGCCTGGCGCCGCAGACACGGCTGTTCATGTGCCACGATTACCTGCCCAACGGCCGCGACCTGATGTACATGACCACCGTCGCCGAACAACGCGCCAACAATATTCATATTCGCGAAGGCATCGATGAAGACGCCTTCGTGCAGATGCGCGAAAAGCGCGACGCGACGCTGGAAATGCCGGTGCTGATCCTGCCTTCGGTGCAGATCAACATGCGCGGCGGCCACATGCCCGAGCCCGAGGACAACGGCGTTCGCTACCTCAAGATTCCGATCAATGCCTTGTAATCACGCCGCCACGTAGCAGTCCGGCTTGCCGGCGTCGGCGCTCTCAAGATCGCTGTCGCCGGCAAGCCGGACTGCTACGTTTGAATCAATGAGCCCAACCAGAATAAGCCCCACTGAACATGACTGAACACGAAATGATCGGAGCCGGCCTCGGCACAATCATTGGAGCGGTATTGGCGCTGACAGGCGCCGGCGGCGGGATTCTTGCGGTGCCGTTGCTGGTTTTCGCATTGCACCTGAGCATGGTCGAGGCAGCACCCGTCGGGCTGCTGGCCGTGGGCCTGGCCGCTGCGGTCGGCGCGTTGCTGGGCTTGCGTCAGGGCATCGTGCGTTATCGGGCGGCGCTGTTCATCGCCCTGATCGGCATGTGCCTGACGCCCCTGGGCCTGTGGCTGGCGCACCAGATCCCCAACGCGCCGCTGGCACTGGCCTTCGCCGGGGTGCTGATCTACGCCTGCGCGCGTATCTATCGCAAGGCGGCCCACGAGCTTCACCACGGCAAGCCACCGGAGCGCGCGGCGTTCCTGCCCTGCGTGCTCAACCCGCTGGAAGGCCGCCTGCGCTGGACCCTGCCCTGCGCACGCTCGCTGGCGATCACCGGCGTGGTGTCGGGCGTGCTGTCCGGGCTGCTGGGCGTGGGGGGCGGCTTCGTCATCATCCCGGCCCTGACCCGCTACACCGACCTGGACATGAAAAGCATCGTCGCCACATCGCTGGCGGTGATCGCCCTGGTGTCCACCGGCAGCGTCATCAGCGCCAGCTTCAGCGGCGTGATGCACTGGGCGGTCGGCGTGCCGTTTGCGGCGGGGGCCGTGGTGGGGTTGATCGCCGGACGGCAGATGGCGCGGTTTCTCGCTGGGCCCAGGCTGCAGCAGTTGTTTGCCGTGACCGGGTTTGTTGCGGCGGTGCTGTTGATCGTCAAAACCTTGGGCTAACGAACACCACCGCCTGTAGGAGCGCGCTTGCCCGCGACGGCGTCGTGTCATCCGACAAATTTGTCACAGGCACACCGCCGTCGTCCGGATGCGGCCCAGACCAAGCGCGCTCCTACAGGGTTGTGGCCTGCAACCCTGCCAGCAGCAGCCGCTGATACAGGTCCTCGCGCAGGCCCTGCGGATCATCCAGCTCCATGCGCCGCAGATGCTCAGGAAACGCCTCGGGCTCCGGCGCCTCTAGCGCCGCCTTGCCCAGATCGAGAATCTCGGTGAGCTTGAACTTGCTCTTGAGCCAGTTCAGCGCCCGCAGCAGATCCCGCTCCACCGGGGTGAAGTCAGTCCCCAGCGGGTATTCCACGAACAACGGCGCAAACTGGTCGCGTATCTCCTTCAACCGCTGGGGCGTGTTGCGGGTGAACAACGGGTCGAGCCGGAACCCCTTAGGCAACTTGCCCGCCTTCTGCGCCTGGTCGATCAGCCCCTGCTGAAAACGTGAGTCGGTGACGTTGAGCAAGGCTTCGATCACCGCCGCATCAGTCTTGCCGCGCATGTCGGCGATGCCATATTCGGTGACGACGATGTCGCGCAAATGCCGAGGAATGGTTGTGTGCCCGTATTCCCAGACGATGTTGGAGCTGACCTCGCCGCCGGACTCACGCCAACTGCGCAAAATCAGGATCGAGCGGGCACCCTCCAGCGCATGGGCCTGGGCGACGAAGTTGTACTGCCCGCCCACGCCGCTGACCACCCGCCCATCCTCCAGTTGGTCGGAGACCGCCGCGCCAAGCAGGGTGACGGTAAACGAGCTGTTGATGAACCGCGCATCCTTGCGCTGTGCGCGCTTGAGCGCCTCGTTGCCGTATAGCTCGTTGATGTAGCTGATGGCGGTCATGTCGATCTGCGCCAGTTGCTCGGGCGTGAACTCACCCAGACGCTGATAGAAGCTGCGCGGGCCGAGGAAAAATCCGCCGTGGATCAGCACGCCATTGTCATGGACCGACTCATCGAGCAGACCCGCGTCCGCCTGCTGCTGCAAGGTCACGTCGGGATAGACCTTGCGCCGGATGATCCCGGCATCGAGCAACACCAGCAGGCCGTTGACCAGCATCTCGCTGCAACCGTATAGCCCCGCGCCAAAAGGCATGACCCCGCCTTCGGCCTCGATCAACGGCCGCCAGGTGGAGATCCCGTCCAGCTCGGCCAGGCACGCGCGATACATGTCGTTGTTGGCCTGCCGCGCCAGCAAGGCCGCCGTCAGCGCATCGCCCATCGAGCCGATGCCGATCTGCAATGTCCCACCATCGCGCACCAGGGTGCTGGCGTACAGGCCAATGAAATGGTCCTGAAACCCCACCGGCATGTTGGGCGTGGAGAACAGCGTGCTGCGCTCCGGGTGTTCGATCAGCAGGTCGAAGGTGTCGATGCCCACCTCGGCATCGCCGGGCATGTAGGGCAAGTCGGTGTGGACGTGGCCAAGCATGAGGATGTTTTCGCCAAGCGCACGACGTTTTTCCAGCATGGGCAGCAGGTCGAGGGTGATGTCGGGGTTGCAGCTCAGGCTCAGGTGATCCGGGCGCTGGGGATCGTGGGCGACCAGTTGCGCCACCAGGTTCAGGCCATTGGCATTGATGTCCCGGGCGGCATGGCTGTAGTTGCTGCTGACGTAGTCCTGCTGCGCCGCAGGGCTGCCCAGAAGGCTGCCGGGCTGCATGAAGAACTGCTCGACGTGCACGTTTTCGGGCAGGCTGTTCTTGTGCAGGTCGGTGAGAAAGTCCAGCTCGGGGTAGTCGCCGAAGACCCGTTCGAGGAACGGCTCCAGAAACCGCCCCTGCAACCCGTCACCCGCCTTGGGACGCCCCAGGCACAACGCGGTGTAGATCGTCAGTTGCCGCTGGGGCAAGGTCTTGATGCGGGCATAGAGCGCGTTGGCAAAGCGATTGGGCTTGCCCAGCCCCAACGGCATGCCCATGTGGATGTGCGGCGGCAGTTCGGCCAGTGCATGGTCGACGGCTTGCTCGATCGAGCAGGAATGGGGCATCCGGCCTCTCCTGAAGGGTCATTCGATGGAGCTTGGACCGGGCGGGGGCGGGTTTTGCTGCAAATCTTGCGGCATGGCAACGTCCCGTAGCAGCACGGCTTGCCGGCGGGGGCGGCGTGTCAGACAACACATCCGTGGCAGGGACACCGCTCCCGCCGGCAAGCCGTGCTGCTACGGGACCGCGTGCATCTTATAAACCCGACATCTTCTTGATCGCGCCCTTGAGCTCTTCGTCCGAGCAATCGGCGCAGGTGCCCTTCGGTGGCATGGAATTGATGCCCGTGATCGCCTTGGCCAACAGACCGTCCAGGCCGCCCTGCTCCTTGGCGCGCTTGCCCCAGTCGGCGCTGTCGCCGATCTTCGGTGAGCCCAGCAGGCCCGAGCCGTGGCAGGCGTTGCAATGTTTGCCGATCACATCGTCAGGCGACTTCGCGCCCCCGCCGCCGCCCGCAGTGGCCGCGACGTCCATGCCCGGGCACTCCTTGCCTTGCACGCAAACCTGCCCGACCGGTTCGAGTCGCTTGGCAAGATCGTCTTGAGTGGTGGCCTGGGCGGTCAGCACCCACATGGCCAGACCTGCAACTGCAGCGAGGATCTTATTGGTATGGTTCACGCTTTCACCCTCATGGTGGCTATAACGCTCCTGCGATCACGGTAAGTCGCAGGTGACGAGATTATAGCGGGTCGCCCGTTGGTCGTAACATCCCTGAAGACAGCAGGGTTATTGACACATCGACCCGAGGGCTTCGCCCCCCACCGGCACAAGGATGGGGAGAACGCGTGAATCAGAAGTTCGCCGGGGTGGCAGCGCTGATGAGCCGCGCCGGAGCGTCGAACGGATTGCGAAAGCGATGGGGTCGGGTGCTTTCGAAATAGTAGCTGTCGCCAGCCTCGAGCACATAAGTATCGAGACCGACCACCAGTTCAAGGCGTCCTTCGACCAGAATGCCGGTCTCCTCGCCTTCGTGGACGAGCATTTCGTCGCCCGTGTCGGCGCCTGGCGGATACACCTCGGTGAGGAATGCTATCGCCCGGCCAGGATGGGATTTGCCCACCAGCTTCATGGTCACGGCGCCGTCCGAAATATCGATCAGCTCGCTGGCCTTGTACACCACCTGCGTGGGGTTCTGCGGCTCAAGCTCTTCGGAAAAGAACTCCACCATGGACATTGGAATGCCGCCCAGCACTTTTCGCAGGGAGCTGATCGAGGGGCTGACGCTGTTCTTCTCGATCATGGAAATGGTGCTGTTGGTCACGCCCGCTCTTTTGGCGAGTTCACGTTGCGACAGACCTTTCAGTTTGCGAATGGATTGCAGTCGTTCGCCGACGTCCAATGCGGGGGTCCTCCTTATAGTCAATCACGGTCTACGGGTCGCAATGATCGCAACCGCGTTCAGTATTTACAACACTTGACCAGATTAGCAAAGGGACCCGCACCCGCCAGCGTCGGCGGGTGTTTGTCTGAGGTGGGCGCGCCTAAGGCCTCAAGCCTCGGAATAGAGCCGTGGCACGCGCTTGAGGTTGCAGAAGATCTGATAGGGAATGGTGCCGGCACTGGAAGCGACGTCGCTGGCCAACACGTTCTTGCCCCACAATTCGACGCGGCTGCCCAGGCCTGCACCCGGAACGTTGGTCAGGTCGACGCAGAGCATGTCCATGGAAACACGCCCTAGCAGTTGGCTGCGATGGCCATCGATCATCACAGGGGTGCCCGTGGGTGCCTGGCGTGGATAACCGTCGGCATAACCCATGGCCACCACGCCGATGCGCATGGGGCGGTCGGTGACGAAGGCGCCGCCATAGCCAACGGGTTCGCCAGCGGGCAGGTCACGGACGCAGATGACTTTGGATTCGAGGGTCATGACCGGTTGCAAGCGGTCAGCCACCGGCTGCGACTGATCGAAAGGCGTCGCGCCGTACAGCATGATCCCGGGACGGACCCAGTCGCTCGGCACCTTGGGCCAGCCCATGACGCCCGGGGAATTGCGCAGGCTGATCTCAGCCGACAGTCCTTCGCGTGCTGTCTGGAAGATCGCCACTTGTTCGTCGGTGCGGGTGCTGTCGAGTTCGTCGGCGCGGGCGAAGTGGCTCATCAACACCACCTTCGCGACCTTGCCGCTGGCCTGCAGGCGCTGGCAGGCGGCCTGGTATTCGGCGGGGTGGATACCGACGCGATGCATACCCGAATCCATCTTCAGCCAGACCGTCAGCGGCTTGCCGACCGCCGTGCGCTCGATGGCCTCGAGCTGCCAGGTGGAGTGCACCACGCACCAGAAATCGTGCTCGACAATCAGCGAGAGCTCTTCTGCCTCGAAAAAACCTTCCAGCAGCAAGACCGGCGCACGAATACCCGCGTGGCGCAGTTCCAGGGCTTCCTCGATGCAGGCCACGGCAAAACCGTCGGCTTGGGATTCCAGTGCCTGAGCCACCCGTACCGCGCCGTGCCCATAGGCATCGGCCTTGATGACCGCGAGCGCTTTGGCACCCGTGGTTTCGCGGGCCAGTTGGTAGTTGTGGCGCAGGGCTTGAAGATCGATGAGGGCGCGGGCTGGACGCATGGTGGGGCTCGGGTCTGAAGTGTTCGGACTGTAGGAGCGCGCTTGCCCGCGATTGAGGTATGTCTGTTACGAATGGCTCGACTGACACACCGCTGTCGCGGGCAAGCGCGCTCCTACAGGGACGTTTGTGGCATTACGGCAAAGCAGCGACTACGGACATCTCGATCAGCACATCCGGCGCGGCCATCTTCGCTTCGACGGTGGCACGGGCTGGGGCGAAGCCTTTGGCCAACCAGGTGTCCCAGATGCCGTTCATGGTGGCGAAGTGGGAGCCGATGTCATTCAGGTAGATCGTCACCGACAACAGACGGCTCTTGTCGGTGCCAGCCAGATCCAGCAGGCGCTCGATATTGCCGAGCACTTCGCGGGTCTGTTGCTCGATGTTCCCGGTCATGTCGTTGGCCACTTGGCCGGCAAGGTAAACGGTGCCGTTGTGGATGACGACCTGACTCATGCGCTCATTGGTGAGCTGGCGCTGTACTGACATGTTTTGCGATCTCCTTGGAACTGCCATAGCGGGAAATATCGAGGCCTTCGGCGCTGATCTGAGGCTTTTTGCGGGCGATCAGGTCGGCCAGCAAACGACCGGAGCCGCAGGCCATGGTCCAGCCCAGTGTTCCGTGGCCGGTATTGAGGAACAGGTTGCGATACGGAGTGGCACCCACGATAGGCGTGCCGTCCGGCGTGGTCGGGCGCAGGCCGGTCCAGAAACTGGCCTGGGCCAGATCGCCGCCCTGAGGATAGAGATCGTTGACGATCATCTCCAGCGTTTCACGCCGACGGGGATTCAGCGAGAGGTCAAAACCGGCAATCTCGGCCATGCCGCCGACGCGGATGCGGTTGTCGAAACGGGTGATCGCCACCTTGTAGGTTTCGTCCAGGATGGTCGAGGTCGGGGCCATGGCGGAATTGGTAATCGGCACAGTCAGCGAGTAACCCTTGAGCGGATAGACCGGCGCCTTGATGCCCAGCGGCTTGAGCAACTGCGGAGAGTAGCTGCCCAGCGCCAGCACGTAGCGGTCAGCGGTTTCCAGCTTGCCGTTCACACGTACGCCGTTGATCCGGTCGCCGGCGAAATCGATCGACTCGATCGACTGGCCGAAACGGAATTCAACGCCTAACTTCACACACATCTCGGCCAGGCGCGTGGTGAACATCTGGCAGTCGCCGGTCTGATCGTTCGGCAGACGCAGGGCGCCGCTCAGAATGTTGCTGACGCTGGCCAGCGCCGGTTCGACCCGGGCAATGCCTTCGCGATCCAGCACTTCGTAAGGCACACCGGCCTGTTCCAGCACGGCGATGTCCTTGGCGGCGTTGTCCACCTGCTCCTGGGTGCGGAACAGCTGGGTGGTGCCCAGGCTGCGGCCTTCGTAGGCAATACCGGTTTCGGCGCGCAGTTCGTCCAGGCAATCGCGGCTGTACTCGGACAGGCGCACCATGCGCTCCTTGTTCACGGCATAGCGGTTTTGCGTGCAGTTACGCAGCATTTGCGCCATCCACAGATACTGATCGATGTCGGCAGTGGCCTTGATCGCCAGCGGAGCGTGACGTTGCAACAGCCATTTGATGGCCTTGAGCGGCACGCCCGGCGCGGCCCACGGCGAGGCATAGCCAGGCGAAACCTGACCTGCGTTGGCGAAACTGGTTTCCATGGCAGCGGCAGGCTGACGGTCGACGACAGTCACCTCGAAGCCAGCACGGGCCAGGTAATAAGCACTGGTGACACCGATTACGCCACTTCCAAGGACCAGAACGCGCATGTTGATTTCCTCATCGCGGATATCCGCTGACGTTTTCAAGTTTTAAACAAGGATGTGCGCAGTATATGCAGCGATGAGCAGTGCATTTAACTGTATAAAATCCTATATTCAGCTTTAATTCTCGACAACGAAGGCTTTGACCAGAGGGGGTTGTTCGATGCGCACCCAACACCAGTCCAAACGTGAGCTGGACAAGATCGATCGCAACATCCTGCGCATCCTGCAGGGCGACGGCAGAATCTCCTTCACGGAGCTGGGCGAGCGCGTGGGGCTGTCTACCACGCCCTGTACGGAGCGGGTCAGAAGGCTTGAGCGCGAAGGAATCATCATGGGCTACAGCGCCCGCCTCAACCCGCAGAATCTCAAGGCCAGCCTGCTGGTGTTCGTCGAGATCAGCCTGGATTACAAGTCCGGCGACACCTTCGAGGAATTCCGCCGCGCCGTGCTCAAACTGCCCCATGTGCTGGAGTGCCATTTGGTGTCGGGGGACTTCGACTACCTGGTCAAGGCGCGCATCTCGGAGATGGCGTCCTATCGCAAGCTGCTGGGGGACATCCTGCTCAAACTGCCCCATGTGCGGGAGTCCAAGAGCTATATCGTGATGGAAGAGGTGAAAGAGAGCCTGAACCTGCCGATTCCGGAGTGACACACAAATCCCTGTAGGAGCGCGCTTGCCCGCGACGACGTCGTGTCAGACGACATCGATGTCACAGATCCACCGCAGTCGCGGGCAAGCGCGCTCCTACAGGCGTTGCGTCAGACCAACACCTGCCGCGTCGAGGCGATGAATTCGTGCACCTGCATCTCGACTCTGGGATGAATCAGGACTTCAGGGCGGCGACCATTGGGGCATGGCAGGGACGCGGTGGTGCCAAACAGCCGACAGATCAGCGGGCGTTCGTCGTAGACCGTGCAGCCGCCGGGCCCGAGATGCACGCAGTTCAATTCGTTGAGCGCCGCTTCCTGCTCGGCGGCCGTCTTGCGCGGCAGGCGGGCCATTTCTTCGGAAGAGGTGGTGACGGGGCCGCAGCAGTCATGGCAGCCGGGCACGCATTCGAAAGACGGGATCTGCCGCCGCAAGTCGCGGATTTTCTGGCTGTTGCAGCTCATCGCGTCAGATTTCCCTGTGAAAGGCTCTATTGTGCCTCACCCCTGGCGCGGGTTAAAACCTGCGGGCGATCCCTGCCCTCTCTGCGCCATTCCAGGCTTTGCGAGTGATCGACCAGCTCAGTCCTTCCAAAATGGTTTGATCCCCTCGTTACGCGCCTGCTCATAGCTCAAGCCAATATCGCGCAGCTGGTCAGCTGTCAGCCGGAGCAGCGCGCGACGGGTCGCCCGACGATGCTGAAACAGCCCCCACAGGCTCAACCCCTCGGGCGCGTTCACTCGGACCGATACGCCCTGCTCTTCAACCAGTTCCTGTGCATACAGCGTCAACCTGACATCGCTCATCCCGCTCATTTCCAGACACCTCATCATGGGTTTGCAGTGAATCCATGATGCGTCTGTATGGAAAACCATTACAGATCCAAAGAATTCCAATTTTTTGCATACAGATCCAGCACAGCCCTGGCTGAATGCTGTATTTTTGCCCTATCTGTATCGGTCGAATACCGGAACATCCTGCGGGAGTACGCCATGACCCTCTACGTCAATCTTGCCGAACTGCTCGGCACGCGCATCGAAAACGGTTTCTATCGCCCCGGCGACCGGCTGCCGTCGGTCCGTGCCTTGAGCCTGGAACACGGCGTGAGCCTGAGCACCGTGCAGCAGGCCTATCGATTGCTGGAAGACAACGGACTGGCGTCCCCCCGGCCCAAGTCAGGGTATTTCGTCCCAGTAGGACGCAAGACACCCGCCTTGCCCGCCGTAGGACGCCCCGCACAAAGGCCTGTGGATATTTCGCAATGGGACCAGGTGCTGGAACTGGCCCGCGCCACGCCCAGCCCGGATATCGTGCAACTGGCGCGCGGCATGCCGGACATCACCAGCCCCACGTTGCGCCCCTTGATCCAGGCGCTGGGCAAGATCAACCGCCGCCTGGACATGCCCGGCCTGTATTACGACAACGTCCACGGCACCCAGGTGTTGCGCGATCAGGTCGCGCGGTTGTTGCTGGACTCGGGCACCAGCATCGCGCCGGACGACCTGGTGATTACCACCGGGGCGCAGGAGGCACTGGCCGTCAGCATTCGCTCGATCTGTGAGCCTGGCGATATCGTCGCCGTGGACTCGCCCAGCTTCCACGGCGCCATGCAGGCCCTCAAAGGCCTGGGCATGAAGGCGCTGGAAATCCCCACGGACCCCATCACCGGTATCAGCCTGGATGCGCTGGAGCTGGCGCTCGAACAATGGCCGATCAAGGCCATACAACTGACGCCCAACTGCAACAACCCGTTGGGCTACATCATGCCCGAGGACCGCAAGCGCGCCCTGCTGACCCTGGCGCAACGCTTTGACGTGGCGATCATCGAGGATGATGTCTACGGCGACCTCGCCTACAACTACCCTCGCCCGCGCACCATCAAATCCTTCGACGAAGATGGCCGCGTGCTGCTCTGCAGCTCGTTTTCCAAGACCTTGGCGCCGGGCCTGCGGGTGGGCTGGGTAGCGCCGGGGCGCTATCTGGACCGCGTGCTGCACATGAAGTACATCAGCACCGGCTCCACCGCGACCCAGCCGCAACTGGCGATTGCCGAATTCCTTCAGGCCGGCTTCTACGAGCCGCACATGCGCCGGATGCGCGGCCAGTACCAGCGCAGCCGGGACCTGATGACCGACTGGGTGACCCGCTATTTCCCGGAGGGCACGCGGGTCAGCCGCCCGCAGGGTGGCTTCATGCTCTGGATCGAGCTACCGGAGGATTTCGACTCCCTGCGTCTGAATCGCGCACTGGAAGGCCAGGGCGTACAGATTGCGGTCGGAAACATCTTTTCGGCGTCGGGCAAATACAGAAACTGCCTGCGCATGAACTTCGCCGCCAAACCCACACCTCAGATCGAAGAGGCCGTGCGCAGGGTAGGCGTCACGGCCGCACGGCTGATGGCGCAAACTGAGCCGGCATGACTTAACCTTTTGCCGAAAATGCGGTCATATCGCCATGGTGGACCATTCGGATGACTGCGTTGACACACAAATGGGCACAGCCCCTCTTTCTGGCGTTTGCCCTGGTTCTGGGTGGCTGCACTCACTCGCCCGTGCAACAGGACGGCCCGACCCAGGCGCTGCTGGCATCAGAATCGGCCTTTGGCCGCTCGATCCTGGCCCAGGCCGCACCCCATGAAGGCCGCTCGGGCTTTCGCCTGCTGCCCAACAGCACCGAAGCCTTCATGGCGCGAGCCGAGCTGATCCGCAACGCCAAGACCAGCCTGGACCTTCAGTACTACATCGTCCACGACGGCCTGAGCACCCGGGCGCTGGTGGACGAACTGCTCAAGGCCGCCGATCGCGGCGTGCGCGTGCGCATCCTGCTGGATGACACCACCAGCGACGGCCTGGATGAAGTCATTGCCACCCTCGCCGCCCACCCCAACATCCAGATTCGCCTGTTCAATCCGCTGAACCTGGGCCGCAGCACTGGCGCCACCCGCTCGCTGGGCCGGCTGTTCAACCTGTCGCTGCAACACCGGCGCATGCACAACAAGCTCTGGCTGGCCGACAGCGCCGTGGCCATCGTCGGCGGGCGCAACCTGGGCGACGAATATTTCGACGCCGAGCCCAACCTGAATTTCACCGACATCGACATGCTCAGCGTCGGCCCGGTCGCCGAGCAGTTGAGCCACAGCTTCGACCAGTACTGGAACAGCACTCTGAGCAAGCCGGTCGATGATTTTCTGTATTGGCCGCCTGACATGAAGGATCTGGCCGAAGCGCGCAAACGCCTGGCCGCATCGCTGGATCAGTCTCACGTCGAGAAGAAGGCCCTGTATGAGCGGCTGATGGCCTACAAGACCCATCCGCGCATGAAGACCTGGCTCAACGAACTGATCTGGGCCCATAACCAGGCGCTGTGGGATGCGCCGACCAAGGTGCTGTCTCGCGGTGAGCCCGATCCGCACCTGCTGCTGACCACCCAGCTGAGCCCGGACCTGCTGAACGTGCATCAGGAACTGATGATGATTTCGGCGTATTTCGTGCCCGGCCAGCAGGGCCTGACCTACCTGACCGGCCTTGCCGACAGCGGCGTATCGGTGAGCCTGCTGACCAACTCGCTGGAGGCCACCGATGTGCCTGCAGTGCATGGCGGCTACGCGCCCTATCGCAAGGCGCTGCTGGCCCATGGCGTGAAGCTGTTCGAACTGCGCCGCCAGCCTGGAGACCCGAGCAACCGCGGCAGCGGGCCGCGTTTTCTGCGCACCAAGACCTTCAAGGGCGGCTCCGAATCGAGCCTGCACAGCAAGGCGATGATCTTCGACCAGCGCAAGACCTTCGTCGGCTCGTTCAACTTCGACCCGCGCTCGGTGCTGTGGAACACCGAGGTCGGCGTGCTGGTGGACAGCCCCGAGCTGACCGGCTACCTGCGTGATCTGGCCCTGCAAGGTATGGCGCCGGCCATCAGCTACCAGGCCAAGCTGGAAAACGACCGCGTGGTGTGGGTCACCGAAGACAACGGCAAGATGCACACGATCTACAAGGAGCCCGGGGACTGGTGGCGCAGGCTCAATGCCTGGTTTGCCAGCGCGGTAGGCCTTGAGCGGATGCTTTAAGCCGCGACAGGTTGCGGACCGAACGCCTCTCGGCGCCGGGACAACACCACCAGGCCCATGGCGCCCGCAGCCATCAACAACGGCAGCGCCTGTCCGCTGATCCATTGGCTTCCCGCCCCGGCCGCCAACGGCCCGAGCAGACAGCCGACGCCCCACAGCTGCGCCACGTGGGCGTTGGCCCGCACCAACGCGTCGTCGCGATAACGCTCGCCGATCAAGATCAGCGACAGGGTGAACAGCCCGCCCGCGCTGGCGCCGAACAGCACCCACAGCGGCCAGATCGCAATCGTGTCGATGAACAGCGGAATCGCCAGGCTCGACAGCATCAGGGCCAGCGCGCATCCGGAGAACAGGCCCCGGCGCGAAATCCGGTCGGCCAGCGCACCAATCGGCAGTTGCAGCAAAGCGTCGCCGACCACCACGGTGCTGACCATTGCCAGGGCAATTTCAGGGGTAAAGCCCTGCTCCAGGCAATACACCGGCAACAAGGTCAGAATCATCGCTTCAAAACCGGCGAACAAGGCAATGGCCCACGCGATGGCAGGCAATTCCCGACAGAAGCCGCCCAGATCGCGCAGGCTGACATGACTTTCCTCGGCACTCGGCGCGCCGGTTCGCCCCAGCAGCACGAACGGCGAGACAGCAAGCAGGGCTGTGCCGATCCAGAAGCCGTAGTCGTGCCCGGTGCCGATCACGCCCAGCAGCACCGGCCCGCCCAACTGGCTCAGGGCATAGCAACTGCCGTACAGCGCCACCAGCTTGCCGCGCAGGTTTTCGGTGACCAACTGGTTGATCCAGCTTTCGCCGAGGATGAACACCATGGTCAGGATCACGCCGAGCATCAGGCGCAAGCCCAGCCAGATCCAGTAATGCGGGAGCAGCGCTAAAAGCCCCACGGAAATCGAACCGCCCCACAGGCACAGGCGCATCAGGTTCGCCGTGCCCAGCATCGCCGCCAGGCGACTGGCCAGGCCCGCGCCCAGCAGCACGCCGATGGCCGGCATCGCTGCCATGACGCCGATCGCGAAGCTGCCATAGCCCCAGGCCTCAAGGCGAAGCGACACCAACGGCATGCTCACGCCCAGCGCCAGGCCGACGCTCAGCACGGACGACAGCACCGCAAAATAGGTACCCCAACGCATTGCTGCCCTCCCGCCGAGACAAAACAGCCGGGCTCTTTTGAGGGGAACCCGGCTGCTCATGATATCGATGTTGCCTGAACCGACGCCTTCGCGAGCAAGCTCGCTCCCACAGGCGTAAGCGATCCCTGTGGGAGCGAGCTTGCTCGCGAATGAAGCCGCCGCGCAGTTCAGGCGTCTGCGCGAACCCTTCTTACAACTTGATCCAGGTCGCTTTCAGCTCGGTGTACTTGTCGAACGCATGCAGCGACTTGTCGCGGCCGTTGCCCGACTGCTTGAAGCCACCGAACGGCGCGGTCATGTCGCCACCGTCGTACTGGTTGACCCACACGCTACCGGCGCGCAGCGCACGAGCCGTCAGGTGCGCCTTGGACAGGTCAGCCGTCCACACCGCCGCCGCCAGGCCGTATGGCGTGTCGTTGGCGATCTGCACCGCTTCTTCTGCGGTATCGAAGGTCAGCACCGACAGCACCGGCCCGAAGATTTCTTCCTGGGCGATCTTCATGGCGTTGGTCACGCCGTCGAAAATCGTTGGCTCCACGTAGGTGCCGCCGGTTTCCTGAAGAATGCGCTTGCCGCCAGCGACCAGCTTGGCGCCATCGGTGTGGCCGGCTTCGATGTACGACAGCACGGTGTTCATCTGCTGGGTATCGACCAGCGCGCCCACGTTGGTCGCAGGGTCCAGCGGGTTGCCCGGCTTCCAGGCCTTGAGCGCCTCGATCACCATCGGCAGGAATTTGTCCTTGATCGAACGTTCCACCAGCAAGCGCGAACCGGCGGTACAGACTTCGCCCTGGTTGAAGGCGATGGCACTGGCCGCCGATTCAGCCGCTGCCTGCAGATCAGGCGCATCAGCGAAAACGATGTTCGGGCTCTTGCCGCCCGCTTCCAGCCAGACGCGCTTCATGTTGGATTCGCCGGAGTACACCAGCAATTGCTTGGCGATCTTCGTCGAGCCGGTAAACACCGCAGTGTCGACGTCCATGTGCAGCGCCAGCGCCTTGCCGACGGTGTGACCGTAGCCCGGCAGCACGTTCAGCACGCCAGCAGGAATGCCGGCTTCGATAGCCAGTTGCGCAACACGGATGGCGGTCAGCGGGGATTTTTCCGACGGCTTGAGCACCACCGAGTTACCGCTCGATAGCGCAGGGCCCAGTTTCCAGCAGGCCATCAGCAGCGGGAAGTTCCACGGCACGATGGCCGCAACCACGCCGATAGGCTCGCGGGTCACCAGACCCAGTTGGTCGTGGGGGGTGGCTGCAACTTCGTCATACAGTTTGTCGATGGCCTCGCCACTCCAGCTCAACGCCTGCGCGGAGCCCGGGATGTCGATGCCATAGGAGTCGCTGATCGGCTTGCCCATGTCGAGGGTTTCGAGCAGGGCCAGCTCTTCGATGTTTTCCTTGATGAGCGCCGCGAAGCGAATCATCGCTGCCTTGCGCTTGACCGGTGCCAGACGCGACCAGGCGCCGGAATTGAAGGTCTTGCGGGCGCTTTCCACGGCACGCTGGGCGTCGGCTGCATCGCAGCTGGCAACCTTGGCCAGGAACCGGCCATCGACCGGGCTGATGCAGTCGAAGGTGGTGCCGGATGCGGCGTCGGTGTACTCGCCATGGATGAAGGCACGGCCTTCGATCTTCAGATTCTGGGCGCGTTTTTCCCAGTCAGCTTGAGTCAGGGTGGTCATGAAACGTCCTCCTCTTGTGAATTGTGCGCGCCCTCGCGCTCATGAACCGTGCTGCAGGAGATCACCTGACGCGCTGCCGGATCGGCCAAAGGCATCCGTCACCCTAAACCAGCCTTGAGGGAATTTCCAATATATTGGACAAAAATAGGCTAAAAGGCGTTTTATCGTGCATTTTATTCAACAGCCGGTCTGTCAGTCCGTCAGAGGGATCTGGCACTATCGCAACACAGCCTCACTCAATCACCATCTTCCATCGCCCATTCAGGAGCCAGGGACATGAGCATCGAAAGCATCGTCGATTTCAGCGAAGCCAGCACCAGCGCAGAACGCTACACGCCAGCGGCAGAGAAGATTCTCAAGGGCGATCCGGCGCAAACCCTCTACAACCACTACAACAGCCCCTGCGGGCAGATGAACGCGGGCGTGTGGGAAGGCGAAGTGGGCCAATGGAAGGTCAACTACACCGAGCATGAATATTGCGAGATCGTGCAGGGGGTTTCGGTGCTGCGCGATGAGCAAGGCAACGCCAAGACCCTGCGTGCGGGGGATCGGTTCGTGATTCCGGCGGGGTTCAAGGGGACCTGGGAAGTGCTGGAGGCGTGCCGCAAGATCTACGTGGTGTTCGAACAGAAAGCCTGACCTGTAGGAGCGCGCTTGCCCGCGATTGCGGTGTGTCAGCCAAAGAAATTTCACAGACACAACGCAATCGCGGGCAAGCGCGCTCCTACAAGAATCCGTCGCCCACAAAAAAGCCCGCATCGCTGCGGGCTTTTTCGTAAGAGGCGAAAATCAATTACTTGATTTTGGCTTCTTTGTAGATCACGTGCTTACGAGCAACCGGATCGAATTTTTTAATTTCGATTTTGTCCGGAGTGGTGCGCTTGTTCTTGTCGGTGGTGTAGAAGTGGCCGGTATTAGCGGTCGACACCAGACGGATCAATTCACGCATGATTCTCTCCCTTAAACCTTGGCGCCAGCAGCGCGGATTTCGGCCAGAACAACCGTGATGCCACGCTTGTCGATGATACGCATGCCTTTAGCAGATACGCGCAGACGTACGAAGCGTTTCTCTTCCTCAACCCAGAAGCGATGATGCTGCAGGTTTGGCAGGAAACGACGACGGGTTTTGTTGTTTGCGTGGGAAATGTTATTCCCGGTTACCGGACCCTTACCGGTAACTTGACAGACTCTCGACATGCCTCAGCCCTCTAAAACCACATGCCCAACCCGGCATGGGTTGGCCGCTTAATCTCTCAGTCATTTGGCGCCAGGCGCCGCGTTTCTTCAGGGGTCTTACCGGCCACACCTGCGGTGAAGGCAGCGGGCCCCTAGAAAAGAGCGCTGCTTTATACCAGAAACCCTTTGGAGCAACAACACAAACGACGAATTACCTGCAAGAAACTCAGGGCTTTGAGTCTGGCAGGGCCAGCGCCAAGGGGCGCGACGGGAAATATACCACTCGTCGCGCCAGAGCGATTGTTCTGGGCCGACGCATGGTCTAGGGTTGATCTCTCTCCAGACTGCGCCGGCAGATGGGCCATTTCAGAAAGGAAACTCGCCATGCGCCTAGCTGTTTTACCCCTGTTGCTTGCGTCCCTGTCCGCCCCCCTGATGGCGCAGGCCGCGACCAGCCTGAGCGTTTGCACCGAAGCCAGCCCCGAAGGCTTTGACGTGGTGCAATACAACTCGCTGACCACCACCAACGCCTCGGCCGACGTGCTGATGAACCGCCTGGTCGACTACGACGCCCAGACCGGCAAGCTGGTGCCCAGCCTCGCGGAAAGCTGGAGCGTCTGGCCCGACGGGCTGACCTACGACTTCAAGTTGCGCTCCGGGGTGAAATTCCATCACACCGACTATTTCACCCCAACCCGCGACTTCAACGCCGATGACGTGGTGTTCAGCTTCCAGCGCATGCTTGACCCTGCCAACCCGTGGAACAAGGTCGCGGTGCAGGGCTTCCCGCACGCCCAGTCCATGCAGTGGCCATCGCTGATCAAGAAGGTCGAGGCGCCGGATGCCAATACCGTGCGCATAACCCTGGACCACCCGGACGCGACCTTCCTCGCCACCCTGAGCATGGGCTTCGCCTCTGTCTATTCGGCCGAATACACCGCGCAACTGATGAAAGCCGGCACGCCGGAGAAGCTCAACAGCCAGCCAATCGGCACCGGGCCGTTCATCTTCAAGCGTTTCCAGAAGGATTCGGTGGTGCGCTATGAAGCCAACCCGGATTACTTCGCCGGCAAACCGGCGGTCGATGCGCTGATCTACGCGATCACCCCCGATGCCAACGTCAGGCTGCAACGCATCCGCCAGAACGAATGCCAGATCGCCCTCTCGCCCAAGCCGCTGGACGTCAGTGAAGCAGGCAAGGATCCGAACCTGAAAGTCGAAAAGACTGACGCATTCATGACCGCTTTCATCGCGATCAACAGCCAGCATCCGCCGCTGGACAAGCCCGAGGTGCGCCAGGCGATCAACCTGGCGTTCGACAAGGACACTTACCTCAAGGCGGTGTTCGAAGGCTCGGCCCGTGCCGCCAATGGCCCGTACCCGCCGAACACCTGGGGTTACGCCAGCGACCTGCCCGGCTACAAGCATGACGTGGCGAAAGCCAAGGACCTCTTGGCCAAGGCCGGGTTGAAGGACGGTTTCAAGACCACGATCTGGACCCGCCCTTCCGGCAGCCTGCTGAATCCCAACCCCAATGCGGGCGCGCAACTGCTGCAGAATGACCTCGCGGCGGTGGGCATCAAGGCGGAAATCAAGGTCATCGAGTGGGGCGAGCTGATTCGTCGCGCCAAGACCGGCGAGCATGACCTGCTGTTCATGGGCTGGGCCGGCGACAACGGCGACCCGGATAACTTCCTGACGCCGCAGTTCTCATGCGCGGCGGTGAAGTCCGGCACCAACTTCGCGCGTTACTGCGATGAAGGCCTGGACAAGCTGATCAGCGAAGGCAAGGCCGTGCCGGACCAGGACAAGCGCAGCAAGCTGTATCACCAGGCCCAGGAGCAGATCCAGAAACAGGCCCTGTGGCTGCCGCTGGCACACCCGACCGCCTTCGCGCTGACCCGCAAGAATGTGCTGGGTTATGACGTCAGCCCGTTCGGACGGCAGGATTTCGCCAAGGTGATGGTGAAGTAGGACGAAGGATCCCTGCTTCCCTGTGGGAGCGCGCTTGCCCGCGATGGCGGTGTGTCAGTCGACGGATTCGTCTCAGGCACACCGCCGTCGCGGGCAAGCGCGCTCCTACAGGCATCAAGGCCTACATCAACCCATGCTCCACCATCGACAACGGATCACCGTCGCCGATGATCACATGGTCGATCACCACGACATCCACCATCGCCAACGCTTTCTTCAGGCTTTGCGTCAGGTCGATATCCGCCTGGCTGGCCTCGCACACGCCGGACGGATGGTTGTGGCAGAGGATTACCGCCGCGCAGTTGTGCGCCAGCGCCCGCTTGACCACCTGCCGGGCATGCACATGGGCCATGTTGATCGAGCCCTGAAACAGCGCTTCGAACGCCTGCACGCGGTTCTTGCTGTCCAGGAACAGACACCCGAACACCTCGTGAGGCTCGTGCCGCAGCAAGGCCTTCAGGTAGCTGCGCACCTGTGTCGGGCTACCCATCACCGAGCCGCGCCTGAGGTCCTCGCCCATATTGCGCCGGGCGATTTCCATGACGGCCTGCAATTGCGCAAACTTGGCCGGGCCCAGGCCCATTTCGCTGCTGAACGCGGCCAGATTGGCATCGAGCAGCGCCCGCAGGCTGCCGAACCGGCTCAGAAGATGCCGGGCCAGGTCCACGGCGCTCTTCCCCGACACACCCGTGCGCAGGAAGATAGCCAACAGCTCGGCATCGGAAAGGCTCGCAGCCCCTCGTTCGAGCAACTTCTCCCGGGGCCTTTCGGCGGCTGGCCAATCGCGAATACTCATAGCACCTCCCTGACTGTGGGCGCCGCTGTTCCCGTGCGGTCGCTGTGCTATCTTAGCCATCTTTTTTACGCGGCAGCCGGGCCTTGGGAGGCGACTTGTTTGCCGCGTGTAAACTCGACCAAAAGGCAGGCCTATGCAGCGGCTGTATCGCAAACGAATCGTTCTTGGCGTCGGCGGTGGCATCGCGGCTTATAAAAGTGCAGAGCTGGTGCGTCGATTGCGCGACCACGGCGCCGAAGTACGCGTGGTCATGACCCGTGGCGGCGCCGAGTTCATCACCCCACTGACCATGCAGGCGCTGTCCGGCCACCCGGTTCACCTCGATCTGCTGGACCCGGCGGCAGAAGCCGCGATGGGCCACATTGAACTGGCCAAGTGGGCCGACCTCGTGCTGATAGCCCCGGGCACTGCCGACCTGATGGCGCGCCTGGCCCAGGGCATCGCCAATGACCTGCTGACCACCGTGGTGTTGGCCACCGACGCTATCGTCGCGGTCGCGCCGGCCATGAACCAGGCCATGTGGCGCGACCCGTCCGTGCAGGCCAACCTTGCGACTCTGGAATCCCGCAACTTCCGCATCTTCGGCCCTGCCAGTGGCAGCCAGGCCTGTGGCGACGTGGGTTACGGCCGCATGCTCGAACCCAACGACCTTGCGCAACTGGCCGCCGATTGCTTCGAGCGCCTGACGCTGACCGGCAAACACGTACTGATCACCGCCGGCCCGACCCAGGAAAACATCGACCCGGTGCGCTACATCACAAACCACAGCTCCGGGAAAATGGGCTTCGCCCTGGCCGAAGCTGCCGTGGAAGCCGGTGCACGGGTCACGCTCATCACCGGCCCCGTGAACCTGCAGACCCCGGACCGGGTGACGCGCATCGACGTGGTCAGCGCCCGCGACATGCTCGCCGCCTGCGAAGCCGCCATGCCCTGCGATCTGTTCATCGCGTCTGCCGCAGTCGCTGACTACCGCCCGGAAGTCGTCGCCCCACAAAAATTGAAGAAAGACCCTACGAAGGGAGATGGCTTGCTGCTGCAGATGGTTCGCAACCCGGACATTCTGGCGACCATCGCCCAGCGTGAGGACCGCCCCTTCAGTGTCGGTTTCGCCGCCGAAACCGAGAACCTGCTCGACTACGCCGCGCGCAAGCTCAAGGACAAGAACCTTGATCTGATCATCGCCAATGACGTCGCCAACCCAAGCATTGGCTTCAACAGCGAAGAGAACGCCTGCAGCGTGATCGACCGGGCATTGCACGAAACGCTTTTCGCACAGACCAGCAAGGGCAAGATTGCCCGCCAGCTGGTGACTTTTATCGCTGACCGTATGAAACAGGTTTAATCACGTATGCACGCTCTACAAGCCAAGATCCTCGACCCACGCATTGGCGGCGAATTCCCGCTTCCGGCCTACGCCACCACAGGCTCGGCCGGCCTGGACCTGCGCGCCATGCTCAAAGAGGACACGGTGCTTGAGCCCGGCCAGACCCTGCTGATCCCGACCGGCCTGTCGATCTACATCGCAGACCCGAGCCTGGCCGCGCTGATCCTGCCGCGTTCGGGCCTGGGCCATAAGCACGGCATCGTGCTGGGCAACCTCGTCGGCCTGATCGACTCCGATTACCAGGGCGAGTTGATGGTCTCCTGCTGGAACCGTGGCCAGACCGCGTTCAAGATCTCCATCGGCGAGCGCATCGCACAGCTGGTACTGGTGCCCGTGGTTCAGGCGCACTTCGAAGTGGTTCAGGAATTCGACGAAAGCCAGCGTGGCGCAGGCGGTTTCGGACATTCCGGCAGCCATTGATCGTGCGGCACAATTCACTGGCAGGCCTGCCGATGAAGCCCTGAGCGGGCCTGGCAGGATGCAGAACACCTCATCCGCACCCGTAAGACCGAGCAGGGAGAGTCGAGTTTGAAAGGCATCAAACGCACAGCCAAAGCGGCCGCAGGCCAGGAAACGACTGATGCAACGGTCAAGGACGCCAACCTGAGCCTGGCAAGCCCGGGCCTTCTCCCTTCGCTCATCGGCATAGTGGCCGCCGGGGTCCTGGTCTGGCTCGGCCTGATGAGCCAGCCCCAGCAACAGGACCAGTTGGCCCAGGCCTGGGGCACCGCTCAAGCCGGCGCCATCGGCAAGGCCCTGCGCCAGATCAACGCCGGCACCCAGGCTGCCGCGCAGGACCCTGCATTGGGTGAAGCCCTGCAAAGCAACGACCCGGCGCGGATCGAAGCCGTCCAGAGTCAACTTGCCCACCGTGACAGCGTCATCGGCGCGCGCGTGAACCCCATCGGCTTCAACACCGTCGACAATCAGGGCGCCCTGCCGATCAGCTTTGCGACCCTGGACATGCTCGCCAAGGCCGCCAAAGGCGAGACGCCCACCCCCGAAGCCCGCAAGGTGGGCGACAACTGGGTGGTCTACAGCGTCGCACCGGTGCGCACTTCCGCCGATGCGCCCGTCACCGGCACCCTGCTGCTGGGTTTCAAACTGCAACGGCTGACCAACGCCCTGCCAGAGGCACCCGCCGACGTCGGCCAGATCGTGCTGAGCCAGCAGTTTGGCGATGCAGCCGCCCAGAGCTTCCTGACCCGCGGGCAAACCGATGGCGGCCGCCCGATCGAATTCGCCACCGGCTTCCCCAACTGGAAGCTGACGTTCGCCCCCGGCCCCGCCCTGGTGTCTTCACCGCCCTCGCTGATGTTGCTCCTGGCGGCGCTGGTGGCCATTGGCAGCGTGCTGTTGGGTCTGTACCTGAACGAAAGCGCGCTCAAGCGCCGGGTCAAGGCCGACGCCCGGCAGCTGGAACAATTGCTTGAAGAACTCTCGGGCGGCAAAGCCGTCAAAGCCTTCAGCCTCAGCCTGCCGGCCCTGAACAGCCTGGCGCAGAGCATGGCGCGGATCTCGTTGCGCACCCCGCCGACCCCGGTCGTCGCCAGCAACGGTTCTGCCGCGACCCCGTCCAGCTCGCCAGGCAGCAAGGCTGTCTTTACGTCGCAGGATACCGATGACAGCGAGCTGACCGATCCACTGTTTCAGGACACAGACATTCTCGATCTCGATGTCATCGACGAGTCGCAGTTTCTGGAGTCGGAGCAATCCCACGCAATGAGCAGCACCGTTTCCATCGCACCTGCATTTCCGGACACCATCTTCCGCGCCTATGACATTCGCGGCATCGTCGGCGAAACCCTCAGCGGCGAAACCGCCTACTGGATCGGCCGCGCCATCGGTGCCCAGACCCAGGCACAGGGCGAACCCAACGTCAGCGTCGGCCGCGACGGTCGCCTTTCCGGCCCGGAACTGGTGGCCCAACTGATCAAAGGCCTGTACGACAGCGGCTGCCACGTCAGCGATATCGGCCTGGTGCCGACGCCCGCGCTGTACTACGCCGCCAACGTGCTGGCCGGCCGCACCGGCGTGATGCTCACCGGCAGTCACAACCCCAAGGACTACAACGGCTTCAAGATCGTGATCGCGGGCGACACTCTGGCCAACGAGCAGATCCAGGCGCTGCACGACCGCATCAAGCGCAACAACCTGCCGCCGGCCAAGGGCAGCGTCAGCAAAGTCGATATTCTTGACCTGTACAAAGGCCAGATCATCAACGATGTGGTGCTGGCGCGGCGCATGAAAGTGGTGGTGGATTGCGGCAATGGCGCAGCCGGGGTCATCGCGCCCCAACTGCTCGAAGCCCTCAATTGTGAAGTCATCCCGCTGTTCTGCGAGGTCGACGGCAGCTTCCCCAACCACCATCCGGACCCGGGCAAACTGGAAAACCTCCAGGACCTGATCGCCAAGGTCAAGGAAACCGGCGCCGACGTGGGCCTGGCATTCGACGGCGATGGCGACCGCGTAGGTGTCGTCACCAACGCGGGCAGCGTCGTATACCCTGACCGCCTGTTGATGCTGTTCGCCCGCGATGTGGTCAAGCGCAATCCGGGTGCCGACGTCATTTTCGACGTCAAATGCACACGGCGCCTGATTCCGTTGATCCAGGAGTACGGCGGGCGTCCGGTGATGTGGAAAACCGGTCATTCGTTAATCAAGAAGAAGATGAAGGAAAGCGGCGCGCTGCTGGCTGGCGAGATGAGCGGCCACATCTTCTTCAAGGAACGCTGGTTCGGTTTCGACGACGGTATCTACAGCGCTGCGCGCCTGCTGGAAATACTCAGCCAGGAAAAACTCAGCGCTGAAGAGCTGTTCCAGACCTTCCCGAACGATCTGTCTACACCGGAGATCAACGTCAAGGTTACCGAGACCAGCAAATTCAGCATCATCCAGGCGCTGGAGCGTGATGCGCAGTGGGGCAACGCCAACCTGACGAGCATCGACGGCGTACGCGTCGATTATCCGAAAGGCTGGGGCCTGGTTCGGGCTTCCAATACCACCCCGGTGCTGGTATTACGCTTCGAAGCCGAGACCGAGGCCGAACTGCAACGGATCAAGGACGTGTTCCGCACCCAGTTGAACAACGTAGCACCGGACCTAGAACTTCCTTTTTGATCAAATTTTCTTCAGTGGAGCCCAAATGACCCTCGAACGTGATGCCGCAGCCAACGCCGCCAAGGTCCTTTCCGAAGCGCTGCCTTACATCCGACGCTTCGTCGGCAAGACGCTGGTGATCAAGTACGGCGGCAACGCCATGGAGAGCGAGGAGCTGAAAACCGGCTTTGCGCGCGACATCGTGCTGATGAAGGCCGTGGGCATCAACCCGGTCGTGGTTCACGGTGGCGGCCCGCAGATCGGCGACCTGCTCAAGCGCCTGTCCATCGAGAGTCACTTCATCGACGGCATGCGCGTCACCGATGCCCAGACCATGGACGTGGTGGAAATGGTGCTGGGTGGCCAGGTCAACAAGGACATCGTCAACCTCATCAACCGTCACGGTGGCAGCGCCATCGGCCTGACCGGTAAAGACGCGCAACTGATCCGCGCGAAAAAGATGAACGTGACCCGCCAGACCCCGGACATGACCAAGCCGGAAATCATCGACATCGGCCACGTTGGCGAAGTCGTGGGCATCAACACCGATCTGCTGAACATGCTGGTCAAGGGTGACTTCATCCCGGTGATCGCGCCGATTGGCGTGGGCGCCAATGGCGAGTCCTACAACATCAACGCCGACCTGGTCGCGGGCAAGGTGGCCGAAGCGCTGAAAGCCGAAAAGCTGATGCTGCTGACCAACATCGCGGGCCTGATGGACAAGGAAGGGAAAGTATTGACCGGCCTGACCACCGAGCAGGTCAACGGCCTGATCGCCGACGGCACCATCTATGGCGGCATGCTGCCCAAGATCCGCTGCGCCCTTGAGGCCGTGCAGGGCGGCGTGACCACCTCGCACATCGTCGATGGCCGCGTACCGAACGCCGTGCTGCTGGAAATCTTCACCGACACCGGCGTCGGCACCCTCATCAGCAACCGCAAGCGCGCCTGATCGATCTCTAGACGGGCGAATCACTCGTAGCAGCACGGCTTGCCGGCGGGGGCGTCCTTGAGATCGCCCCCGCCGGCAAGCCGTGCTGCTACGGGAGATGTTTGCAGCAGAAAAACCTACTGCGTCAGCAACTGCTGCAATCGCGCGCGGTCCTGCGCGAAATCGGCGTCAGCCTGCTTGCGCGTGGTCTGGTACCGCAGGATGTCTCCTTTGAGATTCTGCTGCTGGTCGCGCACATCGCTCATCTGATCGATCAGGCTTTGCGGAACCTGACGCCCCGCTCGCTCCTGATCGGCCGCCTGCCCCTGCAACACCCCTTGCTGGGTCGCCAGGTTCTGGATATTGCCCTGGGCCACGGAAATCAGCGTATCGAGCTCCGCCAGCTTGCGCGTGCGGGCACGGTCGACGTCCGCCACGCTGCTGTACAAGTGCAGCAACTGCGCATCGGCATCGGCCTGGACCTTGGCCGCCTGCGCAGCCGCCTGGGCCTCGCGCATTTCATCGGCGGTCGGCGCAGGGGGCACCACCTGGATGACCCGCCCGCGCTGGTTGAGCACCTCATAGCCCTTGCCGGAATACTCCGCCGGCACCTGACGGTCCATGACGGTCACGCCACGGCTGTCGATGTACCGGTAGAACATGATGCCCGGGCTGTCATCGGCTTGAACGCCTGCGATGCAACCGACACTCAGCAACAACGAAAGACCTACTGCGCCCGGCTTGAGCATAAAAATCCCGATCCTCTGACGACTCAGATTCCGTACTGAGCCCGGTACGCCTCAACGGCTGGCAGATGCTGCTTGAGCTGCGGATCGTCTGCCAGGAATTCCAGCACCTGATTCAACGAAACGATGCTCACCACCGGAATACCGAAGTCACGCTCGACTTCCTGGATCGCCGACAGCTCGCCGTTGCCACGCTCCTGACGGTTCAGCGCGATCAGCACGCCAGCGGCATTGGCGCCCTGGGCCTTGATGATCTGCATGACTTCGCGAATCGCGGTGCCTGCGGTGATCACATCGTCGATGATGAGCACATTGCCCGCCAGCGCAGCGCCTACCAGGCTGCCGCCTTCACCGTGGTCCTTGGCTTCCTTGCGGTTGAAGCACCAGGGCGTGTCGATGTCATGCCGGTCGGCCAAAGCCACGGCTGTCGTGGCCGCCAGGGGGATACCCTTGTAGGCCGGGCCGAACAGGACATCGAAGGAAATACCGCTTTCAACCACGGCGGCCGCATAGAACTTGCCCAGTTGGGCAAGTGCCGAACCGCTGTTGAAAAGACCGGCATTGAAGAAGTAAGGACTGGTCCGTCCGGACTTCAGAGTGAACTCACCGAAGCGCAAAACCCCACGATCGATGGCAAAACGAATGAAATCGCGCTGATACGCATGCATGAAAAAAGCCCCGAATACCACGGATTTAGCTAATTAGGTAGAGCTCGGGTATCATACACGCACGTGATTTTTGGGGCCATTTATGCGGATCATCAGTGTGAACGTTAATGGTATTCAGGCTGCAGTCGAGCGTGGTTTGCTCAGTTGGCTGCAAGCCCAGAATGCCGACGTCATCTGCCTTCAGGATACCCGCGCCTCCGCCTTCGAACTGGATGACCCGGCCTACCAACTGGACGGTTACTTCCTTTATGCCTGCGATGCCGAAGTCCCCACTCAGGGTGGCGTGGCACTTTATTCGCGGTTGCAGCCGAAAGCGGTCATCAACGGTCTGGGCTTTGAAACAGCCGACCGTTACGGGCGTTACCTGCAGGCCGATTTCGACAAAGTCAGTATTGCAACTTTGCTGCTTCCTTCCGGGATGAACGGCGATGAAGACTTGAACCAGAAGTTCAAGCTCATGGACGACTTCGGCAAGTACCTGGACAAGCAGCGGCGCAAACGTCGCGAGTACATCTATTGTGGCTCGCTGTATGTGGCGCAGCAGAAGCTGGACATCAAGAACTGGCGCGACAGCCAGCAATCCCCGGGCTTCCTGGCGCCAGAGCGTGCCTGGATGGACGAGATTGTCGGCAACATGGGTTATGTCGATGCCCTGCGCGAAGTCAGCCGCGAAGGCGACCAGTACAGCTGGTGGCCGGATAACGAACAGGCCGAGATGCTCAACCTGGGCTGGCGCTTCGATTATCAGCTGCTGACCCCGGGCCTGCGCCGTTTCGTACGCAGCGCACGCCTGCCACGCCAGCCGCGCTTCTCGCAACACGCGCCGCTGATCGTGGACTACGACTGGACGTTGACCATCTGACGTTCAGTTGACCAAAAGAAAAGCCGACGTGAAGTCGGCTTTTGCTTGTCTGCACCCCGAGAACACCCCAACCCCGTAGCAGCACGGCTTGCCGGCGGGGGCGGCGTGTCAGGCGATGCATATTTTGCTGATACACCGCTCCCGCCGGCAAGCCGTGCTGCTACGGGTGCGCCGGGCAGCGAGTTACTTGATCAGCCGCCAGGTGAACGGGTAGCGATAGGCAACGCCGTCATTGGCCTTGATCCCGGCAATGATCGTCAGCACCAGTGCGCCGACGCCTACCAGCATCAGCAGCGGGAAGCCGATGACGATCACCATCAGCAGAAAGCAGATCATCGCCGCGATCGCCACGGTGATCTGGAAGTTGAGGGCTTCCTTGCCCTGGGCGTCGATGAAAGGGTCAGCCTCTTTCTTCAACTGCCAGACAATCAACGGCCCCAGCAGGTTGCCGAACGGAAAGATCAGGCCGAAGAACGCCGCAAAGTGGCACAACATGGCCCACTGACGCACTTCCTTGCTCGGTACTGGCAACGGCGGTTGGCTGTCGATCATCGAACATTCCCTTTTCAGATGGTGGTGAAACCCGAATCAGTCAGCCAGGGCGGCTTTCTGCAATTCGAAGATTTCGTTCATGCCTTTCTGGGCCAGCGCCAGCATCGCATTGAGATCCTGCGGCTGGAACGGCGCGCCTTCGGCGGTGCCCTGCACCTCGATGAAACCGCCGGTGCTGGTCATCACCACGTTCAGGTCGGTCTCGGCAGCGGAGTCTTCCAGGTAATCCAGGTCCAGCACTGGCTCGCCCTGATACATGCCCACCGAAACGGCGGCGATCATCTGCTTGAGCGGGTCGCCGGCTTTGAGGCCGCCGCGCTTCTTGATGGTCTTGAGGGCATCGATCAGCGCCACCATGGAACCGGTGATCGAAGCGGTGCGAGTACCGCCGTCGGCCTGGATCACATCGCAATCAACGTACAGCGTAATGTCGCCCAGCTTGGACATGTCCAGGGCTGCGCGCAGCGAACGGCCGATCAGGCGCTGGATTTCCAGGGTCCGGCCGCCCTGCTTGCCCTTGCTCGCTTCACGCTGGTTACGCTCGCCCGTTGCGCGGGGCAGCATGCCGTATTCGGCAGTCAACCAGCCCTGGCCCTGACCCTTGAGAAAGCGCGGCACGCCGTTTTCGACGCTGACGGTGCAGATCACCTTGGTGTCACCGAACTCGACCAGCACAGACCCCTCGGCGTGTTTGGTGTAGTTGCGGGTGATGCGGATCGAGCGGAGCTGATCGGCAGCGCGACCACTTGGACGTTTCATCTGGGATACCTGTACTGAGACGGAAAACTTGGGTGCATTATAGAGGCGCAAGCTCACGCTGGGGCATCTAATGAGCCGTCGATGACCGCTGGCACGCTCGCGAAACGACAAAACCGAACGCCTCACACATCCGATGGCCAATTCCCACGGCAGTTGCGGCATTTGGACATTTGGGCGCGCGACCTGCTCTGCGCTACAATCTTGCGCCTTTATAGCCTGTCGTTTTCGCACGACATTCATTCGGGCAGATCACCGCCCCGAACAGGCTACCGCCAACGCCTGACTTTATAGAGGTAATTGCCATGGTGCACAGCATGACGGCCTTCGCCCGCGCCGAACGAGCCGGCACCCAAGGCACGCTGAGCTGGGAACTGCGCTCGGTCAACCATCGTTATCTCGAACCGCACCTGCGCCTGCCCGAAGCTTTCCGCGACCTGGAAGGCGCCGTTCGCGAAGCGCTGCGCCAAGGCCTGTCCCGGGGCAAGATCGAGTGCACCCTGCGCTTTACCGAAGAAAGTGCCGGCAAACCGCTGCAGGTGGATCGCGAACGCGCAAGCCAGTTGGTGGCGGCAGCCGAGACCATCGCCAGCCTCATCAAGCAGCCGGCTGCGCTGAACCCGCTGGAAGTCCTGGCCTGGCCGGGGGTTCTGGTCGGCGACGCCAGCGACCCGCAGGCGCTGAACAATGACGCCCTGGCGCTGTTCAACGAAGCGCTGGACGAACTCAAGGCCGGTCGCGCCCGCGAAGGTGCGGACCTGGCCAAACTTCTCGACGAACGGCTGACGTCCATAAGCACCGAGGTCGCTACCCTGCGCACCCTCGTGCCGCAGATGCTCGCCACCCAGCGCCAGAAGGTGCTGGATCGCTTCGCCGACATGAAGGCCGAACTCGATCCGCAGCGCCTGGAACAGGAAATGGTACTGCTGGCGCAGAAAAGCGACGTCGCCGAAGAACTCGACCGCCTGAACACCCACGTCACGGAAGTGCGTCGGGTGCTCAAGACCGGCGGACAGGCCGGGCGCCGGCTGGACTTCCTGATGCAGGAACTCAACCGCGAAGCGAACACACTGGGCTCCAAAGCCTTCGATCCTCGTAGCACCCAGGCTGCGGTCAACCTCAAGGTGTTGATCGAGCAGATGCGCGAACAAGTGCAGAACATTGAGTAAGGCCACCTCCGACATGACCCACAGCACCGGCACTCTTTATATCGTTTCCGCCCCTTCGGGCGCGGGCAAGACCAGCCTGGTCAAAGCCCTGATCGATGCCCAGCCGCAGATCCGCGTCTCCGTTTCCCACACCACTCGCGCCATGCGCCCGGGTGAAGTGGACGGTGTGAACTACCACTTCGTCGATCGCGCCGAGTTCGTGCAGATGATCGAGCACGGTGACTTCCTGGAGCAGGCCGAAGTCTTCGGCAACCTGTACGGCACCTCGCAAAGCCGCCTGCAGCAGACCCTGGACGAAGGCCACGACCTGATTCTGGAAATCGACTGGCAGGGCGCCGAGCAAGTGCGCAAACTGATGCCCCACGCCCGCTCGATCTTCATCCTGCCACCCACCCAGCAGGCCCTGCGCCAGCGCCTGACCAACCGTGGCCAGGACAGCGACGAGATCATCGAAGGCCGCATGCGCGAAGCCGTGAGCGAGATGAGCCACTACGTCGAGTACGACTACATCGTCATCAACGACGATTTCGCCACGGCGCTGGAAGACCTCAAGGCGATTTTCCGCGCCAACCTGCTGAGCCAGGAACACCAGCAGCAGCGTCATAGCCAGCTGCTGACACAATTGTTGGCATAAACACGCTACTGCCGTTCTGCTTACACCACGAACCTGTAGGAGCGCGCTTGCCCGCGATGGCGGTGTGTCAGGCAATGATTGTGTTGGATTGATTGACGCCATCGCGGGCAAGCGCGCTCCTACAGGGTGGGGCAAAGCATTGAAAACGTGTCAAAACCGACCGCTCGTGGCTTGCCGCTTGAAGCTTTTGCCTGTCCACTTGTAAACTACCGAGTCCGCTCGCCCATCCGGGCACCGCGCATACCGCATTTGCTACGAGGAATACCCATGGCCCGCGTGACCGTTGAAGACTGCCTGGAACATGTAGATAACCGCTTTGAGCTGGTCATGCTCGCCACCAAGCGTTCGCGTCAACTGGCTACCGGCGGTAAAGAGCCTAAAGTAGCCTGGGAAAACGACAAGCCTACCGTTGTTGCCCTGCGTGAAATCGCAGAAGGCCTGATGGACTACTCCGTCATTGCAGAAGCCGAAATCGTTGAAGATGAACCACTGTTCGCAGCGTTCGAGGACGAGTCCAACGAGGCCGTCTAAGCCTATGCCCGGTCGACGTAGCAAGGCGCAGGGTCACAGCCCTCGGCAAGGAGTCCTATCTTGCCGAGCATAGACGCCCTCGCCGATCGCCTCTCGACCTACCTCGGCACTGACCAGGTCAACCTGGTTCGCCGAGCGTACTTCTACGCCGAACAAGCCCACGACGGCCAACGCCGTCGCAGCGGTGAAGCCTACGTCACGCATCCGCTGGCGGTGGCCAATATCCTTGCCGACATGCACATGGACCATCAGAGCCTGATGGCCGCGATGCTGCATGACGTGATCGAAGACACCGGCATCGCCAAGGAAGCGCTGTGTGCGCAGTTCGGCGAAACCGTGGCCGAACTGGTCGATGGGGTCAGCAAACTGACCCAGATGAACTTCGAGACCAAGGCCGAGGCGCAGGCCGAGAACTTCCAGAAGATGGCCATGGCCATGGCGCGCGACATCCGCGTGATCCTGGTCAAGCTGGCCGACCGCCTGCACAACATGCGCACCCTGGAAGTGCTGTCGGGCGAGAAACGCCGCCGCATTGCCAAGGAAACCCTCGAAATCTACGCGCCCATCGCCAACCGCCTGGGCATGCACAGCGTGCGTATCGAATTCGAAGACCTGGGTTTCAAGGCCATGTACCCGATGCGCTCCACGCGCATTGGCCAGGCCGTCAAGCGCGCCCGCGGCAACCGCAAGGAACTGGTCAACAAGATCGAAGAGTCGCTGAGCCACTGCCTGGCGGTCGATGGCATCGAGGGCGAAGTCAGCGGCCGGCAGAAACACCTCTACGGCATCTACAAGAAGATGCGCGGCAAGCGTCGGGCCTTCAACGAGATCATGGACGTCTATGCGTTCCGGATCATCGTCGACAAGGTCGACACCTGCTATCGCGTGCTCGGCGCTGTACACAATCTGTACAAACCCCTGCCCGGCCGCTTCAAGGATTACATCGCGATTCCCAAGGCCAACGGCTACCAGTCGTTGCACACCACGCTGTTCGGCATGCACGGCGTGCCCATCGAAATCCAGATTCGCACCCGGGAAATGGAAGAGATGGCCAACAACGGGATTGCCGCGCACTGGCTGTACAAGTCCTCTGGCGACGAGCAGCCCAAGGGCACTCACGCTCGCGCCCGCCAGTGGGTCAAGGGCGTGCTGGAAATGCAGCAACGCGCCGGGAACTCGCTGGAATTCATCGAGAGCGTGAAGATCGACCTGTTCCCGGACGAGGTCTACGTGTTCACACCCAAGGGCCGGATCATGGAGCTGCCCAAGGGCTCCACAGCGGTGGACTTCGCCTATGCGGTGCACACCGACGTCGGCAACAGCTGCATCGCCTGCCGGATCAACCGCCGCCTGGCGCCGCTGTCCGAACCGCTGCAAAGCGGCTCGACGGTCGAGATCGTCAGCGCGCCGGGCGCACGACCCAACCCTGCCTGGCTCAATTTCGTGGTCACCGGCAAGGCGCGTACCCATATCCGTCACGCCCTCAAGCTGCAGCGCCGCTCCGAGTCCATCAGCCTGGGCGAACGCCTGCTGAACAAGGTGCTCAACGGCTTCGACAGCAGCCTGGACAAGATCCCGCGCGAACGCCTGCAAGCGATCCTGGCCGAGTACCGGGTCGAGGTCATCGAAGATCTCCTCGAAGACGTCGGCCTGGGCAACCGCATGGCCTACGTCGTGGCGCGCCGGCTGCTGGCCAGCGAAGGCGAGGAGCTGCCAAGCGCCGAAGGACCGCTGGCGATTCGCGGCACCGAGGGCCTGGTGCTCAGCTACGCCAAGTGCTGCACACCGATTCCGGGGGACCCGATCGTCGGCCATCTCTCGGCGGGCAAAGGCATGGTCGTGCACCTGGACAACTGCCGCAACATCAGTGAAATCCGCCACAACCCGGAAAAATGCATCCAGCTTTCCTGGGCCAAGGACGTCACCGGCGAATTCAACGTCGAGCTGCGCGTCGAACTGGAACACCAGCGCGGGCTCATTGCCCTGCTGGCCAGCAGCGTCAACGCAGCGGATGGCAACATCGAAAAAATCAGCATGGACGAGCGCGATGGCCGCATCAGCGTGGTTCAACTGGTGGTCAGCGTGCACGACCGTGTGCATCTGGCCCGCGTGATCAAGAAACTGCGCGCCCTGACCGGCGTGATACGCATCACCCGCATGCGCGCGTAGCCAAACCGCCAACAGGAGTTTTTCATGAGCAAGACCGTCATCTCCAGCGACAAAGCCCCGGCCGCAATCGGCACTTACTCGCAGGCGATCAAGGCAGGCAACACTGTCTACATGTCCGGCCAGATTCCTCTGGACCCAAAGACCATGGAACTGGTCGAAGGCTTCGAAGCCCAGACCGTCCAGGTGTTCGAGAACCTGAAAGCCGTGGCTGAAGCGGCTGGCGGTTCGTTCAAGGACATCGTCAAGCTGAACATCTTCCTGACCGACCTGAGCCACTTCGCCAAGGTCAACGAAATCATGGGTAAATACTTCGAACAGCCTTACCCGGCACGCGCTGCAATCGGCGTCGCTGCCCTGCCACGTGGCGCCCAGGTTGAAATGGACGCCGTGCTGGTCCTCGAGTAAATCCCCTCGCGGAGCGCATCCACGCTCCGCTACCCCCGAGCAAAGAAAGGACTCCGCATATGCGTATCGCATTTGCCCTCTCGCTGCTGGCCGCGCTATTGAGCGGTTGCGCCAGCCATTCCAACAAGACGCCCGACGGCGTCTGGATCAACCAAGCCGCCATCGATGCCGCTGCCGAAGGTGGCAACCTGCGCCAATCGCTGCTGGCGTATGGCCCGACGCTGGAATGGAACATCAATACGGCGGCAGGCCAGGCTACGTCCTATAACGGTTTCGAGCTGACCGAAGGCAAGATCGCCAAAGACCCCGAGGGTCTGTGGAAGGTCAATGTCTATGGCAGCGCCTCTGACGATCTGAAGCTCAAGGGCGATGAACTGGTGCAGAACGCCAGCGACACAGGACCCGAACAGCATTTCCGCCAACCCAAGGAAGCCGCACAGGCCGGCGCACAGCCGGGTGCAGCCTTCGAACGGGCGCTCTACACCGCCTATCTGGGTGGCAAGTGGAAAATCGTCAATGGCGAAGGTGAAGGCAGCATCGTCGAATTCCAGCCGGACGGTACCGTCAGCGGCCTGCCGGGCAATGACCGCTACGCGCTGTGTCTGGCCGGCGACTGCGCTGCCATGAGCGGCGAATACGACAGCATGTGGCTGGAGAAGAACGAGCGCGGCAATCCGTGGGTGTTCGTGCGCACGGGCAAGCAGCTGGAGATTTTCCAGGCGGTGAACAACGCCCAACCAACCGAAATGCCCGAACTGCGTCCGGGCGAGCGGCATTGGGTGCTGGAGAAAAACTGATCCACACCAACCTGTAGGAGCGCGCTTGCCCGCGACGGGGTCGATGAATTCAACACAGCCATCGCCTGACACACCGCCGTCGCGGGCAAGCGCGCTCCTACAGGGTTTTGTGTGGATGGACGATCACTCTCCAGCCAACATCGCCTCATACCCTTCCTTGTAACTGGCATAACGCGGCGCCCACCCCAGCGCTTTGGCCCGTGCATTGCTGCACCGCTTGCTGCCTGCGCGGCGAACGCTGTTTTCATCCGACCACTGCGTCACTCCCAGGCGCTCGCGCATCCAGTCGACCACCTCAGCCAGCGCCACAGGCGCGTCATCGACGCCCAGGTAGCAATCCTCGAGCGCCACGCCGCGCGCATCGGCCTGCAGCAGAAACGCCAGCAGGCCCGCCGCATCGTCGGCATGAATCCGGTTGCCATAGAGAGGTGGCTCAACGGCCACGCTGTAGCCCTGACGCACACGGTTCATCAGGTCACTGCGCCCCGGCCCGTAGATCCCGGTGAGCCTGACGATGCTTGCAGGGATGCCACTGCTCAGCGCCACCTGCTCGGCCTCGCGCATCACCTGTCCGGAAAAGCCTGTGCCTTCGGCGGGCGAGGTCTCGTCGATCCACTCCCCGTCCTGCTGCCCGTACACGCTGCTGCTGGAGACGAACAGAATCCGCTTGGGCCGCTGCCCACTGCGTTCGGTCCAGGCCAGCACGTGGCGCAAGCCCTGGACATACGCCGCGCGATACCCTGCTTCGTCGCGCTGACTGGGCGTCGCGCTGTAGACCAGGTAATCGATACGCCCTTCCGGCCATTGCTCGGGCATGCGTGCGTCGAACAGGTCGCCACTGACCCCGCGCACGCCGCGGGGGAGCTTGGCGACGCTCCTGCGCAATCCGTAGACCGTCCACCCCTGAGGCAACAGCTCAGCGGCCAGACGCCCGCCAATATCCCCGCAGCCAGCTATCAAAACGGATGGCACCGTCATGGCCAATCTCCACATCAAAAGTAGGTTCTAGTCCGTAAAACAAGGCTGGAATGCGACCATCGGGACGCATTCGTGTTAAAAAAAGATACTCTATTACTTTTGTTAACAAGAATTACTTGCAATAATATCGGCCCTTTGTTCTTCACCGCTCGCCTCGTGCCAGCGCGTCGCATTCAGAACGAAACACCTTTTTCATATCAGGTCGGGCCAGCATGACACTTAATCAATCCCCCGCTTCGTCGATCACGTCTTCGGCCCTGCCACGTGCAGGTCGCGCGATTGCCGCCGTATTGTTCAGCCTCATGCTGGCGCCTGTGGCGCTGGCCGACTCGAACGCTCCGGCTCAGTCCCCGGCGCCGGCGGTTCAACCTGCAGCCCCTGCCGCTACGCCAGTTGACACCACCGCAGCCCCTGCCGTTCAGGACGCTGCACCGGTCGAGTCGGTTGAAGCCGCTGCCGAAGACAACAGCCTGGGCATGTCCCACGACCTGTCGCCGTGGGGCATGTACAAGAACGCCGACATCGTCGTTAAAGCCGTGATGATTGGCCTGGCCATCGCCTCGATCATCACCTGGACCATCTGGATCGCCAAAGGCTTCGAGCTGCTGGGCGCCAAGCGTCGCCTCAAGGGTGAAATCGCCGCCCTCAAGCGCGCCCGTACTCTGGACGAAGCCAGCGCCGGTGCCAAGAAGCAAGGCACCCTGGCCAACCTGCTGGTGCACGATGCCCTCGAAGAGATGCACCTGTCGGTCAACAGCCGCGAGCGCGAAGGCATCAAGGAGCGCGTCAGCTTCCGCCTGGAGCGTCTGGTAGCCGCTTGCGGCCGCAACATGAGCATGGGCACCGGCGTGCTCGCCACCATCGGTTCCACCGCGCCCTTCGTCGGCCTGTTCGGTACCGTGTGGGGCATCATGAACAGCTTCATCGGCATCGCCAAGACTCAGACCACCAACCTTGCAGTCGTCGCTCCCGGCATCGCCGAGGCACTGCTGGCCACCGCACTAGGCCTGGTCGCGGCGATTCCTGCCGTGGTCATCTACAACGTCTTCGCCCGCTCCATCGCAGGCTACAAGGCGCAGGTCTCCGATGCCTCGGCCCAGGTACTGCTGCTGGTCAGCCGCGACCTGGACCACCAGCCGACCGCCGAACGTGCCCAGCAACCGCACATGGTAAAAATGGGGTAAGCCATGGGCCTGCATCTAAACGAAGGTGGCGATGACCTCGCCGAGAACCACGAAATCAACGTGACGCCGTTCATCGACGTCATGCTGGTGCTGTTGATCATCTTCATGGTGGCGGCGCCTCTGGCCACCGTGGACATCAAGGTCGACCTGCCCGCCTCCACGGCCAAGCCGGCGCCCCGACCCGAGAAGCCGATCTTCCTGAGCGTCAAGGCCGACCAGAGCCTGTACCTGGGCGACGAGAAGGTCGCTCGCGAGCAGATCGGTCCGGTGCTGGACGCCAAGACCAAGGGCAAGAAAGACACCACCATCTTCTTCCAGGCCGACAAGGGTGTGGATTACGGCGACCTGATGGAAGTCATGAACGCGCTGCGCGGGGCCGGTTACCTGAAAGTCGGCCTGGTCGGTCTTGAGACGGTTGGTAAGAAATGATCAATACGCGCCAAAAACTGACGCGCTATAGCGGTAGTCTGTTGTTGGTGCTGGCGGTCCATGCTGGGGCGATCTTCGTCGCGCTGCACTGGTCCGCCCCGCAGGCCATCGAGCTGCCACCGGCGGCGATGATGGTTGAGCTGGCGCCTGTACCCGAGCCCGCTCCGCCTCCACCGCCCAAAGTGGTGCAACCGCCGCAGCCGCCTGCGCCGGAAGAGGAACTGCCGATTCCGCCAATCGCCGAAGCGCCGAAGCCGGAAATCGCCATTCCAAAACCGGTCAAGCCCAAGCCGAAACCACAGCCGCCAAAGCCCGTTAAAAAGGTCGAGCCGCCGAAGGAAGAAAAGCCTGCCGATGAAAAGCCGGTGGACACTCCCCCTTCGACCGCAAAGCCCGAGAAATCGGCCGCACCGGAACCTGCTCCGCCAACGCCACCGAGCACCGCACTGCCAAGCTGGCAGGGTGATCTGTTGCGCCACCTGAGCAAGTACAAGAAGTATCCGGATGATGCGCGTCGTCGTGGCATGCAGGGCATCAACCGTCTGCGCTTCGTCGTGGATGGCGAAGGCCGCGTACTGTCCTACGAAATTGCCGGGGGTTCAGGGAGTGCCTCGCTGGATCGGGCCACACTGGAAATGATTCGTCGTGCCCAGCCGTTGCCCAAGCCGCCGGCCGAACTGCTCAACAACGGCACGCTGGAAGTGGTCGCGCCCTTCGTTTATTCCCTGGATAAACGTTGAAACGGTGATTTTGCGACAACAGAGGGTTTGATAACGTGCGTCTATCGATTGCACCCGCTATGCTGGGGCCGCAACTTCATGGACGCACGCTATGACCCTCACAGAATTGCGCTATATCGTTACCCTCGCTCAAGAGCAGCATTTCGGCCATGCCGCCGAACGCTGCCACGTCAGCCAGCCGACCCTGTCGGTAGGCGTGAAGAAGCTGGAAGATGAACTCGGTGTGCTGATTTTCGAGCGCAGCAAGAGTGCGGTACGTCTGACGCCGGTTGGCGAGGGCATCGTGGCTCAAGCGCAGAAGGTGCTCGAACAGGCCCAGGGCATCCGTGAACTGGCCCAGACCGGCAAGAACCAGCTGACCGCCCCGCTGAAGGTCGGCGCCATCTACACCGTCGGCCCTTACCTGTTTCCCCACCTGATTCCGCAACTGCACCGGGTCGCCCCGCAGATGCCGTTGTATATCGAAGAGAACTTCACCCACGTGCTGCGCGACAAACTGCGCAACGGTGAACTCGACGCGATCATCATCGCCCTGCCGTTCAACGAAGCCGACGTACTGACCATGTCCCTGTACGACGAGCCGTTCTACGTGTTGATGCCGGCCGATCACCCCTGGACCCAGAAGACCTCCATCGACGCCGCAGCGCTCAACGACAAGAGCCTGTTGCTGCTGGGCGAAGGCCACTGCTTCCGCGACCAGGTGCTCGAAGCCTGCCCGACCCTGGTCAAGGGCGGCGACAGCGCCAAGCACACCACGGTCGAGTCCAGCTCGCTGGAAACCATCCGCCACATGGTGGCTTCGGGCCTGGGCGTTTCGATCCTGCCGATGTCGGCCGTTGACAGCCACCATTACGCCCCCGGCGTGATCGAGGTTCGTCCGCTGTCCGCACCGGTTCCGTTCCGCACCGTCGCCATCGCCTGGCGTGCCAGTTTCCCGCGTCCAAAGGCCATCGAGATCCTGGCCGACTCGATCCGCCTGTGCTCCGTAGCCCGCCCCAAAGCCCAGGCACAGGCGAGCTAAGTAGCGGTATGACGGAGCTGTCTCACGTCTCGGTCACGGCGCTCAAGGGCGTCGGCGAGGCCATGGCTGAAAAGCTGGCGAAAGTCGGACTGGAAAATATCCAGGACGTACTGTTCCACCTGCCCCTGCGTTATCAGGACCGCACCCGCGTCGTGCCCATCGGCGCCTTGCGGCCCGGGCAGGATGCGGTAATCGAAGGCGTGGTCAGTGGCGCAGACGTGGTCATGGGCAAGCGCCGCAGCCTGCTGGTGCGGCTGGGTGACGGCACGGGCGTGCTGAGCCTGCGCTTCTATCATTTCAGCAATGCCCAGAAAGACGGCCTCAAGCGTGGTACCCACGTCCGCTGCTACGGCGAAGCCCGGCCCGGCGCGTCGGGGCTGGAAATCTATCACCCCGAATACCGCGCCATCACCGGCGAAGAGCACATCGCGGTGGAGCAGACCCTAACCCCGATCTACCCGACCACCGAAGGCCTGACCCAGCAGCGCCTGCGCCAGTTGACCCAACAGAGCCTGGGCATGCTCGGCCCGCGCAGCCTGCCGGACTGGCTGCCGGACGAACTGGCCCGGGACTACCAACTGGCGCCACTGGCCGATGCCATCCACTACCTGCATCACCCGCCGGCCGACGCCGATGTCGAAGAGCTCGCGCTGGGCCATCACTGGGCACAGCACCGGCTGGCATTCGAAGAGCTGCTGACGCACCAGCTTTCCCAGCAACGCCTGCGTGAAAGCCTGCGCTCCCAACGCGCGCCCGCGCTGCCGATTGCCAAGCGCCTGCCCAGACAGTTCCTCGCCAACCTCGGCTTCCCGCCGACCGGTGCGCAGCAACGTGTGGGCAAGGAAATCGCCTACGACCTCAGTCAGCAGGAACCGATGCTGCGGCTGATTCAGGGTGACGTAGGTGCAGGCAAAACCGTGGTCGCAGCGCTGGCCGCATTGCAGGCACTTGAGGCCGGGTATCAGGTCGCGCTGATGGCGCCCACCGAGATTCTGGCCGAGCAGCACTACATCAACTTCACCCGCTGGCTCGAACCACTGGGCATCGAGACTGCGTGGCTGGCGGGCAAGCTCAAGGGCAAGGCCCGCGCTGCGTCGCTGGAACAGATCGCCAATGGCGTACCAATGGTCGTCGGCACCCATGCGCTGTTCCAGGACGAGGTGCAGTTCAAGAACCTGGCCCTGGTCATCATCGACGAACAGCACCGCTTCGGTGTGCAGCAGCGCCTGGCGTTGCGCAAGAAAGGCGTGGGCGGCCTGATGTGCCCGCATCAGCTGATCATGACCGCAACGCCGATTCCGCGAACCCTGGCGATGAGCGCCTACGCCGACCTAGATACCTCGATCCTCGACGAACTGCCGCCGGGCCGCACGCCGGTCAACACCGTGCTGGTGGCCGACAGCCGCCGTATCGAGGTGGTCGAGCGCGTGCGCAATGCCTGCGCCGAAGGCCGTCAGGCCTACTGGGTGTGCACGCTGATCGAAGAATCCGAAGAGCTGACCTGCCAGGCCGCCGAGACCACCTTTGAAGAACTGACCAGCGCACTGGGCGAGCTCAAGGTCGGGCTGATCCACGGCCGCATGAAGCCCGCCGAAAAAGCTGCGGTCATGGCCGAGTTCAAGCAGGGCAACCTGCAACTGCTGGTGGCGACGACGGTGATCGAAGTCGGCGTGGACGTGCCCAATGCCAGCCTGATGATTATCGAGAACCCGGAACGCCTGGGCCTGGCGCAGTTGCACCAGTTGCGCGGGCGGGTTGGCCGGGGTAGCGCGGCCAGTCATTGTGTGTTGTTGTACCACCCGCCATTGTCACAGATCGGCAAGCAGCGTCTGGGCATCATGCGCGAGACTAACGACGGCTTCGTGATCGCCGAGAAAGACCTCGAATTGCGCGGGCCGGGCGAGATGCTCGGCACCCGACAAACGGGCCTGTTGCAGTTCAAGGTCGCGGACCTGATGCGCGACGCCGACCTGCTGCCCGCGGTCAGAGACGCCGCCCAGGCGCTGCTGGAACGCTGGCCGCAACACGTCAGCCCCTTGCTCGAAAGATGGCTGCGGCACGGGCAGCAATACGGGCAAGTGTGATTCAGTCAGCAATAAGAACTTGTCTCACCTATACGACAACTAAGCTGGTTATACTTCAGCAATTGTAGGAATCTGGATACAGGCCATGACAGAAGTTGCCCAAATCGACGCAACCCAACACGCCCCGTCTGTCATCCGGCAGTTGCTTGGCAAAGCTGCCATCAGCTACCGCGAAGTCATGGACGACGAAAACCTCCCCAGCGCGCAGAAGGTCCAGGCCATTCTGGTACACGATTCCGTCGGCGCATTGCTGATCCTGTTCCCGCAAAATCAGCTGCTGGATCTCAACCGCCTGACCGAACTCACCGGGCGCAAGCTGACGGCGGTCTCGCAGGATCATCTGAGCCAGATGCTGGGCAAGAACAATCTGCATGCCCTGCCGGCGCTTCCGGCGCTGACCAGTTCGCCTTGCCTGTACGATGAGCGCGTGCTGCAGGAATCGACCGTGCTGATCGATTCAGGCGAGCCAGGCCTGCTGCTGGAAATCGGCAGCGACGACTTCAAGACCCTGCTGAGCAAAGCCAGCGCCGCGCGTTTTGGCGAGCCCGTCACCTCCGTGCAGCCGAACCTGACCCGTCCTGACGATGACCGCGAGGAAATCACCAAGGCGGTGCAGAACTTCACAGCGCGCCGAATCCAGCAGCGTCTGGAAGCGACCGTGGAAATTCCACCGCTGGCCGACACCGCGCAGAAGATCATCAAACTTCGAGTAGACCCGGACGCCACCATCGATGACATCACTGGCGTCGTGGAAACCGATCCGGCGCTGGCCGCTCAAGTGGTCAGCTGGGCCGCCTCGCCGTACTACGGTTCTGCCGGCAAGATCCGTTCGGTCGAGGACGCCATCGTTCGCGTGCTGGGCTTTGACCTGGTCATCAACCTGGCCCTGGGCCTGGCGCTGGGCAAGACCCTCGAACTGCCGAAAGACCATCCGCAGCACGCCACGCCTTACTGGCAGCAGTCGATCTACACCGCTGCGGTAATCGAAGGCCTGACCCGCGCCATGCCGCGCGCCAAGCGCCCGGAAAGCGGCCTGACTTATCTGGCCGGTCTGCTGCACAACTTCGGCTATCTGCTGCTGGCTCACGTGTTTCCGCCGCACTTCTCGCTGATCTGCCGCCAGATCGAAGTGAACCCGCACCTGCACCACAGCTTCGTGGAGCAGCACCTGCTGGGTATCAGCCGCGAGCAGATCGGTTCCTGGCTGATGCGCAACTGGGACATGCCCGAAGAACTGGCGACCGCCCTGCGCTTCCAGCACGACCCGCAGTACGCCGGCGAATACCACGAGTACGCCAACCTGGTGTGCCTGGCGGTGCGTCTGCTGCGCAAGGAAGGCATTGGCTCGGGCCCGGTGGAAGGCATCCCGGACGAGCTGTTCGAGCGTCTGGAACTGCCACGCGAGAAAGCCGAAGAAGTGGTGCAAAAGGTGCTCGAAGCCGAAGTACTGCTGCGCGAACTGGCTTCGCAGTTTCACTGACACCGCATGACCCGTAGCAGCAGGGCTTGCCGGCGGGGGCGTCTTCAAGATCGCTCCCGCGGGCAAGCCCGGCTGCTACAGGAAATCACCGCCCACAAACTCCTGCCTTACCACTGACCCGTAGCAGCACGGCTTGCCGGCGGGGGCGTCTTCGAGATCGCTCCCGCCGGCAAGCCGGACTGCTACGGTTTCGCGCGTTATTTCTTCTTCGGTTTCAGGTACTTCGTAAGGCCCTGGAACCACATCACCAGGCCGGTGTTGCCGGTCACCTGAATGTTCTTGTCCTGAATCCCCTGCATGAACGCCAACTGCTTGTTCTTCGCCTGCATCGTGGCGAAGCCGTAGGCGGCGTCCCTGAACGAGATGGCGAACGCTGGCGATGCTACCGCGCCACCCCGGCTGACGACACGCTGGTCACGCACGACAAAATGCCGGGCCACCTTGCCGTCGGTGGTCTGCAATTGAAAGGTCAGATCCTTGCCCGCCAGTTGTTGCTGGAACGCGGGGTTGTTGCGGCTGGCGCGGGCCATCAATTGGCCCAGCATCCAGAGAAGAAAACGAAACTTCATGTCCAAGACCTCTACCGTTGAGCAGCCAATGCAGCATCCAGCGGCAGTGTATCGGGCTTGATGGCAAGGGGGAGAAGCAGAACCTGCCGGTCGCAAAGTGGTTGTGGCACCACACGAATCGCAGGCAATAAAAATGGGCATCCCGCTGTCCGGGTATGCCCATCTGTACGCTGTTCGCCCTCCGCAAGGCGTCCAGCGTGGTATTACGGATTGACGCTGTCTTTCAGGAACTTGCCCGGCTTGAACGCAACGGTGTTGCTGGCCTTGATTTTTACCGGCTCGCCGGTCTGTGGGTTTTTACCTGTGCGCGCGCCGCGATGGCGTTGCAGGAAGGTGCCAAAGCCAACCAGCGTCACACTGTCCTTCTTGTGCAAGGCGTTGGTGATTTCATCCAGGACGGCGTTGAGGACACGATTGGCTTGTTCTTTGGTGAGATCTGCTTTTTCAGCAATAGCGGCTGCGAGTTCTGGTTTACGCATATGAAGCCTCTTTTACGGTTTTTTGTTTTTATGTCCCGTGCAGCCCTTCCAGGGGCAGCGAGCAGGTGCCGCAACGGCTCTACGTAGCGGCAGACCGCAATGAGGATGGCATGGCGCCGATTCCGACGCCAGTGCGTGAGCGACGTTTGTATCAACAAAAACGTGCCTTATCCGACAGAACGACAGTTATTTACGCCAGCAGCGGCGGCAGCGCCTTGTTCAGGGCCAGTTTCTCCATCACCGCCGCGCCTGTCAGGGCGTATCCCAGGAGGCTTCCGTCAGCGGCGTGGCACAGCGCCTTGATGTCCGCGCCCTGCCCTTCGACCGTCCATACGCCTTCCATGCCCTTGGGCACGGGGGAGACAACCAGCGGGCACACCGGGGTTTTCACGGTGATCGGCATCGGCCCGTATTTGACGGCAGTCGGCGTGCCCGCCAGGGTTTGCGCCAGTGCCCGGGCGCAGCTCATCAGCGGCATCACGTACAACAGGTTCAGGCCATCGACCTCGGCGCAGTCACCCAGCGCGTAGATGTTGGCGTGAGAGGTTTTCAGGTGACGGTCCACTACCACGCCCCGGCCCGTCTCAAGGCCGGCAGCGGCGGCCAGATCGACGCGCGGGCGCAGGCCGATGGCCGAGACCACCAGATCGCACTCGATCACCTGGCCATCGGAGAGATGCGCCTCAAGGCCATCTTCACGGCGCGAAAGTCGCGTCAGCACCGGCCCCAGATGGAATCGCGCGCCCAGGCCTTCGAGCCCGGCCTGCACTGCCGCCGCGGCTGCAGGATGCAACAGCGTCGGCATCACCTGCTCACAGGGCGCGACCAGATCCACCTCATGCCCGCCGACGATCAGGTCATTGGCGAACTCGCAGCCGATCAGGCCCACGCCCAGGATCAGTACCCGGCGCTTGCCTGCCGCCGCCGCGCGAAAGCGGGCGTAGTCTTCCAGATCGTTGATCGGGAAGATCGCATCGCCAGCGTCGCCTTCCACCGGCACGCTTACCGTTTGCGCGCCCCAGGCCAGGATCAGGTCGCGATAGTGCACCGCTTCCTCGCCGATCCACAGGCGCTTGTGGCCACGGTCGATGCCGCTGACCCGGGTGTGGGTGCGCACTTCGGCGTTCAGTTGCTCGGCCATGGTGCCGGGTTCGGCCATGCTCAGGCCGTCGGCGTCCTTGTTCTTGCCAAAGCCGGTGGAGAGCATGGGTTTGGAGTAGGAACGCCCGTCATCGGCGGTGATCAGCAGCAGCGGCGTTTGGCCATCGAGCTTGCGAAATTCCCGGGCCAGGTTGTAGCCCGCAAGGCCAGTACCGACAATCACCACAGGTGCGTTCATTCATTTCTCCTTGAGTCGTTTGGGGAATGGCGGATCAGGCGATTTCGATCATTTCGAAGTCCATCTTGCCTACGCCGCAGTCCGGGCAGAGCCAGTCTTCGGGTACGTCTTCCCAGCGGGTGCCAGGCGCGATGCCGTCATCAGGCCAGCCATCGGCTTCGTTGTAGATCAGGCCACAGACAATGCATTGCCACTTTTTCATGGTTCGGTTCTCTCGTTTTCCAAGGCTAAACGTGCCCGGCCGCCGCGCTGTGCTCGCGCAGGTTTTCAACCGGGTCAGGGCGTTTTACTGATCGGGGGGCGATGACGCAAGTTTCATTGACGCCAAAGCCGCGTCCCGGCTTCAAGTGAGGCCCTGCAATCATGCTAAGCTCGCCGCCTCGATTACTGCCAATGTTTGCTCACTGTGATCCAGCAAAATCCTGCAAGTCCGACGCCCCGATGGCTGCTGCGCGATGAACTGACGCAAGCGCCCGAACCTGTCGTCCTCGAGTGGCTGTTCCACGAAGACTCCCTGACCCGCCGCCTGACCCGCCTGTCCCACGATGGCTTCAGCGTCGCGCCGCAGTTCGAAGGCTGGCAGACCCTGCGCGCCGATGAGTGCAGCGCCTTGCAGTTGCCCCAGGGCAGCGAGGGTTGGGTGCGCGAGGTGTACCTGCAAGGCCACGGCCAGAAGTGGGTGTTCGCCCGCAGTGTGGCCGGCCGCCAGGCGCTGGAACACGACGGCTTGCACATGGATGAGCTGGGCACCCGCTCACTGGGCGAGCTGCTGTTCAGCGACCGCGCCTTCACCCGCGGCCCGTTGCAGATCTGCCAATACCCGCAAGAATGGCTGCCGAACGCCGATACCGCGCACGGCCTGTGGGGGCGCCGGTCGTGCTTTAGCCGTGGTGGCTTGAGCATTCTGGTGGCCGAGGTGTTTCTGCCCACCGTCTGGCACGCTATCGATCAAGCCGCTGACTTCAACAAGGAGCGTCACTGATGTACCTGTCGCTGCTCAAGTCCCTGAACCGCCTGCACCCACGCACCTGGGACTTCATTCAACTGACCCGCGTCGATAAACCCATCGGCATCTACCTGCTGCTGTGGCCGACGCTGTGGGCCTTGTGGATCGCGGGCAAGGGTTCGCCGTCGCTGGGCAATGTGCTGATATTCGTGATCGGCGTGTTCCTGATGCGTGCCGCCGGCTGCGTGATCAACGATTTTGCCGACCGCAAGGTCGATGGCCACGTCAAACGCACCGAGCAGCGCCCGCTGGTGAGCGGCAAGGTCACTTCCAGGGAAGCGCTGACGCTGTTCGCGGTGCTGGTGGGGCTGAGCTTCGCGCTGGTACTGCTGACCAACGCCACGACAGTCTGGCTGTCATTCGGCGGCCTGGCGCTGGCCGCGACTTACCCTTTCATGAAGCGCTACACCTATTACCCGCAGGTGGTGCTGGGCGCTGCGTTCTCCTGGGGCATGCCGATGGCGTTCACCGCCGAGACCGGCAACCTGCCCGCCGCCGCCTGGCTGCTGTACATCGCCAACCTGTTGTGGACGGTGGGCTACGACACCTACTACGCGATGACCGACCGCGAGGACGACCTGAAGATCGGCGTGAAGTCCACCGCTGTGCTGTTCGGCGATGCCGACCGCGTGATCATCCTGACCCTGCAATGCCTGGCGCTGTTCTGCCTGATGCTGGCCGGTTCGCGCTTCGAGCTTGGGCTGTATTTCTTCCTCGGCCTTCTGGTGGCGGCCGGTTGCTTCGCCTGGGAGTTCTGGTCCACGCGCAGCAAGGATCCACAGGCCTGCTTCAAGGCATTCCTGCATAACCATTGGGCGGGACTGGCGATTTTCGTGGGGATCGTGCTGGACTATTGGTTGAGGTAAAGCGGTGGTTGCGCTGACCGCAGGCCAGCGCAACGTCAGCCCCTAGTTCAAGGCTTGGCAACGTGCCAGACGCCACCTTTACCGTCGCCGGTCTTGTCACCGGCCTTGTCTTCCTTATAGGTGTACAGCGGCTTGCCTTTATAGACCCACTGCGAGGCACCGTCGTCGCGCTTGATGATGGTCCAGTCGCCTTCGGCCTTGTCGTCGGCACCGGCCTTGAGCGGCGGCCAGTTGGTTGCGCACTGGTCATTGCAGACCGACTTGCCGGCCGAGGTGTCCTTGTCGAAGGTGTAGAGCGTCATGCCATGGTGGTCGGTCAGTACGCCGTCCTTTTCCATCGCCTGATGATGAGCGAAGGCCAGTGTGGACGATGCCAGCGCGGCAGCGCCCAAGAGACCCATAACAGCAGTGGAAATTCTAGCCATAGGTACATCCTCTTTTTGTTGATCCAGGGTGGGACAATCTTTGTGGGACAAGACCACAAGCGTAGCTCTGGACCGGACATAACGCCCGTGGCCAACTAACCTGTCACACGACTGCAATAATTCCGTTATCTAATGCGCCCCAAGACAGTTAAATGACATGAGGTTCGAGGCATGGTTGGCAGGAGCATTCTGATCGTCGACGACGAAGCGCCCATTCGCGAAATGATCGCCGTTGCGCTGGAAATGGCCGGCTATGACTGCATGGAGGCGGAGAACTCTCAACAGGCTCACGCCGTCATCGTCGACCGCAAACCCGACCTGATCCTGCTCGACTGGATGCTGCCCGGCACGTCCGGCATCGAGCTGGCCCGCCGCCTGAAGCGCGACGAGCTGACCGGTGACATCCCGATCATCATGCTCACGGCCAAGGGTGAGGAAGACAACAAGATCCAGGGTCTTGAAGTCGGCGCCGATGACTACATCACCAAACCATTCTCTCCTCGCGAGCTGGTCGCACGCCTCAAGGCCGTGCTGCGCCGCGCTGGCCCCAACGATGGCGAATCGCCAATCGAAGTCGGCGGCCTGCTGCTGGACCCGATCAGCCACCGCGTGACCATCGACGGCAAACCTGCCGAGATGGGCCCGACCGAATACCGCCTGCTGCAGTTCTTCATGACTCACCAGGAACGCGCCTACACCCGCGGGCAGTTGCTGGACCAGGTCTGGGGCGGCAACGTCTACGTCGAAGAGCGCACCGTTGATGTACACATTCGTCGCCTGCGTAAAGCACTCGGTGATGCCTACGAAAATCTGGTACAAACCGTCCGCGGTACTGGCTACCGTTTTTCCACCAAAAGCTGAGACAGCTTTTGGGAGCGAATCCGTTCGCTGAAGACAAGGACGCGTTAATTGAACCACAACTGGCATGGCACCCTGATCCGCCATCTGCTGCTGTTGATTACAGTCTCGCTGCTGGCGGGCCTGGTCAGCGGCCATTACGGCTGGTGCCTGACAATCGGCCTGGGCTTTTACCTGGCCTGGACCCTCAAACAGCTGATGCGCCTGCATCACTGGCTGCGCCATCACAAGCCTGACGAGCCGCCACCGGATGGATACGGCCTGTGGGGCGAAGTCTTCGACAGCATCTATCACCTGCAACGCCGCGACCAGCGCGTGCGAGGCCGCCTGCAGGCGGTCATCGACCGCGTTCAGGAATCCACCGCAGCGCTCAAAGACGCCGTCATCATGCTCGACAGCGAGGGCAACCTGGAATGGTGGAATCGCGCCGCTGAAACCCTGCTGGGCCTCAAAACGCCCCAGGACAGCGGCCAGCCGGTGACCAACCTGGTGCGCCACCCGCGCTTCAAGGAATACTTCGAGCAAGGCAGTTACGCCGAGCCGCTGGAGATCCCCTCCCCGGTCAACGACCGCCTGCGCATCCAGATGCTGATTACCCGCTACGGCAACAACGAGCACCTGATGCTGGTGCGCGATGTGACCCGGCTGTATCAGCTTGAGCAGATGCGCAAGGATTTCGTCGCCAACGTGTCCCACGAACTGCGCACGCCGTTGACCGTGATCTGCGGTTATCTGGAGACGCTGCTGGACAACGTGGACGAGATCAACCCGCGCTGGGCCCGCGCGCTGCAACAGATGCAGCAGCAAGGCGGGCGCATGCAGACGCTACTCAATGACTTGTTGCTGCTGGCCAAGCTCGAAGCCACCGACTACCCCTCCGACAACCAGCCCATCGCGGTACCGGCCCTGCTACAGAGCATCGCCGCCGACGCGCAGGCGCTGTCGGGCAGCAAGAATCAGAAGATTACGCTGGACATCGATAGCGACACGAGCCTCAAGGGCAGTGAAGCGGAATTGCGCAGCGCGTTCTCCAACCTGATCTTCAACGCAGTGAAATACACCCAGGCAGAAGGCCAGATCCGCATCCGCTGGTGGGTCGACGGCCGGGGCGCGCACCTGAGCGTGCAGGACTCAGGCATTGGCATCGACCCCAAACATATCCCCCGCCTGACCGAGCGTTTCTACCGGGTGGACTCCAGCCGCGCCTCCAACACCGGTGGCACGGGGCTGGGCCTTGCGATCGTCAAGCACGTGCTGTTGCGACACCGTGGCTCGCTTGAGATCAACAGCGTGCTGGGCAAAGGCAGTGTGTTTATCTGCAACTTTGCCCCGGTACAGATGACCAAGGCCTAGTAAAGGCGGCAGATAGCCGCTAAATTGCGCTGCTTATGCCCTCCATTTGTGAGGGTTTATTTCATCCCTGCACTTATACGGAACCTGCAAAACTCCATCATGGACCCTTCCCCTGGTATTAGCCTGGCTTCAATTTTCGCCGACTTCGGCATGATTCTCTTCGCAATGATCCTGGTCCTGCTCAACGGTTTCTTCGTTGCGGCAGAGTTCGCCATGGTCAAACTGCGCGCCACGCGCGTGGAGTCCATCGCCGACAAGAACGGCTGGCGCGGCCGCATCCTGCGCACGGTTCACAGCCAGCTCGACGCTTATCTGTCGGCCTGCCAACTGGGTATCACCCTGGCCTCGCTGGGCCTTGGCTGGGTCGGTGAACCGGCGTTCGCCCACCTGCTGGCACCGCTTCTGGAAGCTGTCGGCATCGGCTCGCCGGAAGTCATCAAGGGCGTGTCGTTCTTCTCCGCCTTCTTCGTGATCTCCTACCTGCACATCGTGGTCGGCGAGCTGGCGCCCAAGTCCTGGGCCATCCGCAAACCCGAACTGCTGTCGCTGTGGACGGCGGTGCCGCTGTACCTGTTCTACTGGGTCATGTACCCGGCGATCTACCTGCTCAACGCCAGCGCCAACGGCATCCTGCGCATTGCCGGCCAGGGCGAGCCTGGCCCGCATCACGAGCACCATTACAGCCGTGAAGAACTGAAACTGATTCTGCACTCGAGCCGTGGCCAGGACCCGAGCGACCAGGGCATGCGCGTGCTGGCGTCGGCCGTGGAAATGGGCGAGCTGGAAGTGGTGGACTGGGCCAACTCCCGGGAAGACCTGGTCACCCTGGATTCCAACGCCCCGCTCAAGGAAATCCTTGCGCTGTTCCGCCGCCACAAATTCAGCCGTTACCCGGTGTACGACGCAAAAAGCGGCGAGTTCGAAGGCATTCTGCACATCAAGGACTTGCTGTTGGAGCTGGCGGCGCTGGATCACATCCCGGAATCCTTCAACCTCGCCGAGCTGATCCGCCCGGTAGAGCGCGTGTCCAAGCACATGCCGCTGTCGCGCCTGCTGGAGCAGTTCCGCCAGGGTGGCGCGCACTTCGCGCTGGTCGAGGAAGCCGACGGCAAGGTCATCGGCTACCTGACCATGGAAGACGTGCTGGAAGTGCTGGTCGGCGACATTCAGGACGAACACCGCAAGGCCGAGCGCGGCATCCTGGCCTACCAGCCCGGCAAACTGCTGGTACGGGGCGACACGCCGCTGTTCAAGGTCGAACGCCTCCTGGGTATTGATCTTGACCACGTCGAGGCCGAAACCCTGGCAGGCCTGATCTACGACAGCCTCAAGCGCGTGCCTGAGGAAGAGGAAGTGATGGAGGTCGAAGGGCTGCGCATCATCATCAAGAAGATGAAAGGCCCGAAGATCGTACTGGCGAAGGTTTTGAAGCTGGATTGATCCACCAGACGCCGTGATCGTTCCCACGCTCCGCGTGGGAATGCATCCCACGACGCTCTGCGTCGGCCAGCCATCGGACGCGGAGCGTCCGGGGCGGCGTTACCACGCTGAGCGTGGGAACGATCATCGTCGCGGGCAAGCGCGCTCCCACAGGTGCAATCAATTCCCGCCAATCGCGAAATTGGGCAGGTTCTGCACCGGCTGGGCGAACTCGTAGGGGATCGACTCCAGCGCCAGCCCCACGTTGCGCTGCACCACGAAATGCAGATGCGGCCCGGTGCTGTTGCCGGTGTTGCCAGAACGCCCCAGCGGCGTCCCCACGGCCACACGCTCGCCTTCCCTGACGCTCACCGAACCCTGCTTGAGATGCAGATACACACCCATGGTGCCGTCGTCATGCAGGATGCGCACGAAGTTGCCCGACGGGTTGGCGCCCCGTCCTGATTGTCCGTTCTCGGTCTTGATCACTGTGCCACTGCGCGCCGCGATGATCTGGGTGCCTTCAGGCATCGCGATGTCGATGGCGTAGCGGCTCTTGGCGCCCGTGTGGCTGTACTGCCCGTTGGGCCCCTGGCTGATGCGGAACGGCCCGCCCACCCACGGCAGCGGATAACGGTAGCCAAGGCCTGCGAAAGATGCGCTGCGCTGCGGATCGCCGACGATGGAGCGCAGGCTGGACTTGTAGGCCATGGCCCTGCTGGGGATCTGTGGGCTCAGCGCGATGAGACGTTCGTTGCTGCGGGCGGGAATGGTGCGGCGGATGACCTGATCGGCAACCCCGACCACGTTCTTCACGCCCGAGAGCCTGAGTTCCACTTCGACCGGCGCATACAGGTCGTTGCGCACGTAGAGGCTGTCCACGCCCTTGGCTTTCTTGACGTTCAGCCGCACCTGGCTGTCGATGCGCTCGACCATGCGCTCGCGCAGTTTCATCACTTGCGCGCCGGGGACGGGTTGATCGGTAAACGAGACCACTCCGTTGGCATCGGTGAATCGGTAGATAGTGACAGCTGCGGCCGATTGCGCAGCCAGCAACAACACACACACCACCAGCAAGCGCTCTAACATCAGGATAGGCCTGGCTAAGGGGACGATTGGCGCCCAGCCTAACAGCGAAACCGACGGAAAAGGACTCATCCGTATCAATCGGTGACAGACGAAGCGTCAAGGAATTCGCGTCAGGGGCGAGCGCGAGGGAATGTGCAATTTCTATGCAAGGGAGAAGGCCGTGCTGCTACGACTCCACGTGTGTCATTGAGGGTTGAATTGTCTGACCTGACGCCTTCGCGGGCAAGCGCGCTCCTACAGGAAATCCGCTGCCACACAAATCTGTGTCGAACCGCTGGCCCGTAGCAGCACGGCTTGCCGGCGGGGGCGTCCACGAGAACGCCGCCGGGGCAAACGGTCAGGCGCCAGGAATAAAGTGCTTCTGCGCCGTACCACGGGCGATCAGGCGCGACAGGTAGTCGAGCTTCTGGGTGTCCTGGTCGACGAAGCGGAAAGTCAGTTGCAGCCAGTCGCTGTCGGGCTTCTGCTCGAACGCCGCGATGGCGTGCAGATAACCGTTCAAACGCGCCACTTCTGCGTTCTCGCCCTGCTCAAGGTCGAGCACGGCGCTGTCGAGGATCTGCGGCAAGGCTTCGCTGCGACGGACCACAAGCGAGGCTTCCTTGAGGGTCAGCGCCTTGATGATGCACTGCTGGATGCCGCTGGACAGGCGCAACTGGCCCTGGCCACGGCCACTCGGCTCGGCAGGTGCCGTCGGCTTGGCCATGGGTTTGACCAACGGCTGCGCAGGTGCGGCGGCCGCAGGGGTCGCGTTGACCACTTCCGGACGGTTGCCAGTCAGAGCGCCGAGCGAGTCGTTGGCGAACGCCGCATTAACGCGAGCCGGGCCGCTGCTCATCAGGGCCTCCAGCTTGCCGACCTTGTGCAGCGCCTTCTTGACCTTGGTCAGCAGTTGCTCGTTGGTGAACGGTTTGCCGATGAAGTCCGAGACCCCGGCCTGAATGGCCTGAATCACGTTTTCCTTGTCGCCACGGCTGGTCACCATGATGAACGGCATGCCCTTGAGGCTTTCCTGCTGGCGGCACCAGGTCAACAGTTCCAGACCCGACATCTCGGGCATCTCCCAGTCGCACAGCACCAGATCGAACGCTTCGCGGGTCAGGAGCACCTGAGCTTTACGGCCGTTGACCGCGTCTTCCAGGGTGATGCCGGGAAACGCGTTACGCAAACCTTTCTTCACCAGATCGCGGATGAACGGCGCATCATCCACCACCAACACACTGACTTTACTCATTGACGCTCCTGATGGCGTGTTCACCGCAAATGGCGAGCATATCGCTGGCTAGTGGCCAACTGCCAAATTGTTTGACGGCACCGGGATATTTATTCGCGGGTGACTGAAATAAGCGGCCCCAAAACAGCCGGTTGGCCCAAAAAAAAGCCTGGCATCGGCCAGGCGTTTTTTCTCAGGCAATCTTACTTATCGTCAGGCGAGTCCGGAACATTAGGCATTTCGGCAGACAGCCCTTTGACTTCTTCCTGCATGCGCTTGAGGCCCAGGTGACGCACGTCGGTGCCGCGCACCAGGTAGATCACCAGCTCCGAGATATTGCGAGCGTGGTCGCCGATGCGCTCCAGCGAACGCAGCGCCCAGATCACGTTCAGAACGCGGGAGATCGAGCGTGGATCTTCCATCATGTAGGTCACAAGTTCACGCAGGGCGGTCTTGTACTCACGGTCGATGGTCTTGTCGTACTGGGCGACCGACAGTGCCAGGTCAGCGTCGAAGCGGGCGAACGAGTCCAGTGCATCACGCACCATGCTGCGTACCTGGTCGCCGATGTGGCGCACTTCGACGTAGCCGCGTGGCGACTCGCCTTCTTCGCAGAGCTGGATGGCGCGGCGGGCGATCTTGGTGGATTCGTCGCCGATGCGCTCCAGGTCGATCACCGACTTGGAGATGCTGATGATCAGACGCAGGTCCGAGGCCGCAGGCTGACGACGCGCCAGAATGCGCAGGCACTCTTCGTCGATGTTGCGTTCCATCTGGTTGATGCGGTCGTCGACTTCACGAACGCGCTGGGCCAGGCCCGAGTCGGCGTCGATCAGTGCGGTAACCGCGTCGTTGACCTGCTTCTCGACCAGACCACCCATTTCCAGCAGGTGGCTGCGAACTTCTTCCAGTTCAGCGTTGAACTGCTGGGAGATGTGATGTGTATGGCTGTCTTTGATCATGCTGAGTGTCCGTCCGATTGATTGCGCGGTGGTTCAGGGCTGACGAAACACGTGCTAGCCGTAACGACCGGTTATGTAGTCTTCAGTCTGTTTTTTGGCCGGGTTGGTGAACACCGTATCGGTGTCGCCGTACTCGACCACCTTGCCCATGTACAGAAATGCGGTGTAATCCGATACACGCGCCGCCTGCTGCATGTTGTGGGTAACGATCACAATGGTGTATTTGGATTTCAGTTCGTAGATCAACTCTTCGACTTTTAACGTCGAAATCGGGTCGAGCGCGGAGCACGGCTCATCGAGCAGCAGTACTTCGGGTTCGACGGCGATAGTGCGGGCGATCACCAGACGTTGCTGCTGACCACCGGAAAGCCCGAGCGCCGACTCGTGCAGGCGGTCCTTGACCTCATCCCACAGTGCCGCGCCACGCAGTGCCCACTCGACCGCTTCGTCGAGCGCACGCTTCTTGTTGATGCCCTGAATCCGCAGGCCGTAGACCACGTTCTCGTAAATGGTCTTGGGGAACGGGTTGGGCTTCTGGAACACCATGCCCACCTGACGACGCAGTTCGGCGACGTCTTCGGTGCGGGTGTTGATGTCACGCCCGTAGAGCTTGATCTCGCCCTGCACCCGGCAGCCGTCCACCAGATCGTTCATGCGGTTGAAGCTGCGCAGCAGAGTCGACTTGCCACAGCCCGACGGGCCGATGAACGAGGTGACCCGTTGCTTGGGAATGTTCAGCGCGATATCGAACAGCGCCTGTTTTTCACCGTAGAACAGGTTCAGGCCCGGCACTTCCAGGGCGATGTCTTCACGGGCGAGGTCCAGCCCCTGGCGCTTGCGACCCAGGGCCGACATGTTGATGCCGTGGGTGTGGGGATCTTTCTGCATCTTCGGTTCTCTGTTCGTTCTTGGCGGCAAGTTTCAAGCCGTAAGCTGCAAGTTCGGGCAAACGCGACTACGGCTTTGCTTGCCGCTTATTGCTTGCCGCTTGACGCTGGTTTTATCCATCGAGCGCCCGGTATTTCTCGCGCAGGCGGTTGCGGATGGTCACTGCCGACAGGTTCAGCAGGGCAATCACCAGCACCAGCAACAGCGCCGTGGCGTACACCAGCGGCCGCGCCGCTTCGACGTTGGGGCTCTGGAAGCCCACGTCATAGATGTGAAAGCCCAGGTGCATGATCTTCTGATCAAGGTGCAGATAAGGGTAGTTGCCGTCCACCGGCAGCGACGGCGCGAGCTTGACCACGCCCACCAGCATCAGCGGCGCGACTTCGCCAGCGGCGCGGGCCACGGCCAGGATCAGGCCGGTCATCATCGCGGGGCTGGCCATGGGCAGGACGATCTTCCACAGGGTTTCGGCCTTCGTCGCGCCCAGCGCCAGCGAGCCTTCGCGCAGGGTCAGCGGAATGCGCGCCAGGCCCTCTTCTGTCGCGACGATCACCACCGGCACCGCCAGCAGCGCCAGGGTCAGCGATGCCCACAGCAAGCCCGGCGTACCGAAGGTGGGCGCAGGCAGCGCCTCGGGGAAGAACAGCCGGTCGAGGGAGCCACCCAGCACATAGACGAAGAAGCCGAGGCCAAACACCCCGTAGACAATGGCCGGTACACCCGCGAGGTTGTTCACCGCAATGCGGATCAGCCGGGTCATCGGGCCCTGACGGGCGTATTCGCGCAGATAGACCGCCGCCAGCACGCCGAACGGCGTCACGATCACGGCCATGATCAGGGTCATCATCACGGTGCCGAAAATCGCCGGGAAGATCCCGCCTTCGGTGTTGGCTTCCCGCGGATCGTCGCTCAGGAATTCCCGGAGCTTGGTGAAGTAGAAGCCCAGCTTGGTGGCAACGCCCATGGCGTTGGGCTGGTAGGCATGCACCACCTTACCGAGGCTGATGACCACCTCTTTGCCGTTGGCATCGCGCGCGGTGAGGCTGTCGCGGTTGAAGTCGGTGTGCAGGGCGAGCAGCCGCGATTCGATTGCCTTGTAGCGGGCATCGTACTCGGCGCGCTCGCTGGCCATATCAGCTTGGGCCTGCGCATCCAGCCTGCCGTTGAGCTCAAGCTTGCGGGCCTGCAGACGCAGACGCTCGATACCGTGGTTGACCGCGCCGATTTCGGTTTTCTCAAGGCGGTTCAGCTCATCGGCGATCTTCTGCACGCGCTTGATGCGCTCGTGAAGCTGCGGCCACGCGGCCTCACCCTCGGCCACCACGCGCTCGCCTTCCTTGACGTTGACCAGATAGCCGTAGAAGTTGCCCCACTCGCGGCGCTCGATCGTCATCAGATCGGCAGGCTTGCGCTGGTCGGTCAGCCAGTCGCCGACGATCCAGCTGAAATCACTGCGGTTGATGTCACGGTTGCCGACCTTGAACAGGTCGCGGGTCATGAACTCCGGGCCCTGGTCAGGCACCGGCAACCCGGCGCTCTTGAGCCGCGCGCGAGGCACCTGCTCGGACTGCACCAGCTCGCCCACCAGCACATGCCGCTCCTGGCCGGGCACGTCGTATTGTGCAGAGATGACATCGGCGGGCCAGAAATGCCCCAGCCCGCGCACAGCAATCACTGCCAGCAGGCCAATGGTCATGATGACGGCAATGGAAACCGCGCCCGCACTCATCCACACGCCGGGGGCGCCGCTTTTGAACCAGTTCTTCAGGGAGGTCTTTTTCATCAGTTTCTACCTGCCCTAGAGAGACGAATACTTCTTGCGCAGGCGCTGACGAATCAGCTCTGCCAAGGTGTTCATGACGAAGGTGAACATCAGCAACACCAGCGCCGCCAGGAACAGCACGCGGTAATGGCTGCCGCCCACTTCGGACTCGGGCATCTCCACCGCGACGTTGGCCGCCAGGGTGCGCATGCCTTCGAACAGGTTCATGTCCATGATCGGCGTGTTGCCGGTGGCCATCAGCACGATCATGGTTTCGCCCACCGCGCGGCCCATGCCGATCATCAGCGCCGAGAAGATGCCGGGGCTGGCGGTCAGGATCACCACGCGAGTCAGCGTCTGCCAAGGCGTCGCACCCAGCGCCAGTGAACCCAGGGTCAGGCTGCGCGGCACGCTGAACACGGCGTCTTCGGCGATGGAGTAGATATTGGGAATCACCGCAAAGCCCATGGCCAGGCCGACCACCAGCGCGTTGCGCTGATCGTAGGTGATGCCCAGATCATTGGTGATCCAGGAGCGCATGTCGCCGCCGAAGAACCAGTTCTCCAGGTGCGAACTCATGCCCAGCGACACCCAGCCCACCAGCAGGATCACCGGGATCAGGATCGCGCTTTCCCAGCCTTCGGGCACCCGCAGGCGCAGCGACTGGGGCAGGCGCGACCAGGCAAACCCGGCCAGCAGGATGCCAACGGGCGTGAAAAGCAGCAGGCTGAAGATCCCCGGCAGATGGCCTTCCAGGTACGGCGCCAGAAACAGCCCGGCGAAGAAACCGAGGATCACCGTGGGCATGGCTTCCATCAATTCGATCACCGGCTTGACCTTGCGGCGCATGCCCGGGGCCATGAAGTAGGCGGTGTAGATCGCCGCAGCCACCGCCAGCGGTGCTGCCAGCAACATCGCGTAGATCGCGGCCTTGAGCGTGCCGTAGGTCAGTGGCGCCAGGCTCAGCTTGGGCTCGAAGTCGGTGTTGGCCGCCGTGGACTGCCAGATGTACTGGGGCTTGTCGTAGTTTTCATACCAGACCTTGTCCCACAGCGCGCTCCACGAGACTTCCGGGTGCGGATTGCTCAGGCTCAGCGGCTGCAACTTGCCGTGCTGCTCGACCAGCACCAGGTTGGCCCGAGGCGACATGGCCATCAGCGCCGGGCCATCGGCCACCTGATCGATCAGCAGCGTGCGGTGTGCGGTGCTGTGGAACACGCCAAGCTTGCCGGCGCTGTCCATGGCGATGAAACCCTTGCGGCGTTGCTCCGGCACAATCTGCGAGATCGGCGCGCCGTTCATGCTGAAATCGCGGATGTGTTGCAGGCGCATCTCGCCATCGACGTCCCGCGCCATGAACCACTGGGCAATGCCGCCCTTGGAGTTGCCGATCATCAGCGAGATACCGCCCACCAACTGGATGCTGGCGGTGATCTCGGCGTTGGCGTCCTCCAGAAGCTTGTAGCGACCGTTGAGGCTGCGATCGCGCAGGTCGAACACGTCCGCCTGGGCGCGGCCGTTGATGACGTACAGCCACTGCTGGCGCGGATCGACGTAGATCGCCTTCACGGTGGCGGACAACTGCGGCAGCTCGATGCGGCTTTGAACGTTGGTGGTCTCGCCGGTCATCAGGTTTTCAGTCTGGCTAACCGAGACCACATGCAGCTGAGTCCCGGTGGAACCGGCCACGATCAATGTGGAGTCGCCGGCATTGAGGCTGACGTGCTCCACCGCCCGGCCTTCCTGATCCAGCCCCAGCGGAGTCTCGCCGTACGGATAGGTGATGGCAGGAGTAATGGTTTTCTTGTTGTCCGGGTAGCTGATCGGATAGGCGTGCTTGAACACCAGTACCTGACCGTTGGACAGGCCGACGGCGATCACCGGCTTGCCGGGTTGATCCTTGGCGACGGAGGTCACGTGGGCGCCCGCAGGCACCGGCAGGCTCACGCGAGACAGCTCGGAGCCATCCTTGATGAGGAAGAATATCGCCTGGCCATTGTCGGACACACGCATGCCGACCTCGTTCTGCTCCTCGATGGCGAAGACCATGGGATTGCCGGCATCCTGCAACCAAGCTGGGGCCAGGGCAGGCCGGGTGGTCAGTTTCGCGCCCTGGAACAGCGGCACCACGACGTAGGCCAGGTAGAAGAAAATCAGAGTGATTGCGGCCAGCACGGCAAGGCCGCCCACCAGCACGTACCAGCGTGTGAGCCGGTCCTTTAGCGCACGAATACGACGCTTGCGTTGTAGCTGCGGCGTATTGAAATCAATGCGCTCGGGTGGAGACTTGTCGGTCATCGATGAATTGGCCAAATCATTCATGCGCACACCCTAGTCACTGCACATGACAAATACATGACAGCGTGGTGACGCAAAAAAGCCCGCCGCCTCGATAATCGTGGCAACGGACTGCTCATTTTTGCGAGCCTCGTTCCATAAGGCCTTTTCGTTCAATTGGCGGGACGAACCTGTTGCCCGCCCCTGGGATGCACTTTTTATAACGGCAGGACGGCTCTGCGTGCCACCCCCTTGTTAAAGCCCCAGATCAGCCAATGCCTTGCTGGCAACCTTGGCTGGAAGTGGAATGTACCCGTCTTTGATGACAACTTCCTGACCTTGTTTGGACAAAATCAGTTTTACGAACTCGGCCTCAAGCGGGTTGAGCGGCTTGTTCGGTGCCTTGTTGACGTACACATAAAGGAAGCGCGCCAACGGATAGGTGCCGTTCAGAGCGTTCGCTTCGTTGTCTTCGACGAATTCGCCGCCTTCTTTCTTCGCCAGCGGCACAGTACGCACGCTGGACGTTTTATAACCAATGCCGGAATAACCGATGCCGTTCAGCGAGCTGCTGATGGAGCTCACCACCGAGGCCGAGCCCGGTTGCTCGTTGACGTTGGCCTTGAAGTCGCCCTTGCACAGGGCCTCTTCCTTGAAATAACCGTAGGTGCCCGACACCGAATTGCGGCCGAACAGCTGGATGGTCTTGCCCGCCAGATCCCCCGCTACGCCCACGTCGCCCCAGGTTTTGGCTTCGGCCTTGGCGCCGCACAGCCGCGTGGCGGAGAAAATCGCATCGACCTGCTGCATCGTCAGGCCCTTGATCGGGTTGTCCTTGTGCACGAACACGGCCAGCGCATCCACCGCCACGGGAATCGCGGTGGGCTTGTAGCCGTATTTCTGCTCAAAGGCCGACAACTCGCCGTCCTTCATTTTGCGGCTCATCGGGCCCAGGGTCGCGGTGCCTTCGGTCAGCGCCGGTGGCGCGGTGGAGGAGCCGGCGGCCTGAATCTGGATGTTTACCGTGGGGTACTCTTTCTTGTAGGCCTCGGCCCACAAGGTCATCAGGTTGGCCAGGGTGTCGGAGCCGACGCTGGACAGGTTGCCCGATACACCGGTGGTTTTAACGTAGGGCTTGATCGCCGGATCGACCGCAGCAACGGCCTGGACAGCGGGCACGCTGACGGCTACCAGGGTGAATGCGGTCATCAAACGCTTGAATGTCATGCCTGGCTCCTGGCGAGAAAAGAGAGTCGGCCGGGATCAATGATGGCCATGTGACTACTCTATGTCCGAATTGTGACAATGAAATGAAAGGCCGCGCCTCTTTTGAAGGAACGGCCTTTAATGGAGCCATGAATTTGCTACAGGATATTGCTCAGTCAGCAGACTGAATCAAGCGACCTTTTTCTTGAGCAGAAACAGCCCGATTCCCATCCCCAGTCCACACAGGATCGCCACATACCAGGCCGGGCCCATCGGGTTGGCCTTGAGCATCAGTGTCACGACCATAGGCGTCAGGCCACCGAAGATCGCATACGCCAGGTTGTAGGAAAACGACAGCCCGGAGAAACGCACCACCGGCGGGAACGCCTTGACCATCACGAACGGCACGGCGCCGATGGTGCCGACGAACAGGCCGGTCAGCGCGTACAGCGGATACAGCAGGTCCGGGTGGGCGCCGACGGTGTGGTAGAAGGTCCACGAAGTGATCAACAACCCAAGCGAGCCGATCAGGAACACCAGGCCCGCGCCGAAGCGGTCCGCCAGGGCGCCTGCGCCGATGCAACCCAGGCTCAGCAGGACGATGGCCAGGCTGTTGGCCTTGAGGGTGTCTGCCGGGGCGAAACCGTAGCTGGTCTGCAGAAGGGTCGGGGTCATGAGGATGACCACCACCACACCTGCCGACAGCAGCCAGGTCAGCAGCATCGACAACACCACGGCGCCGCGATGATCGCGCAGCACGGCCTTGAGCGGCACTTCCTCGGCCAGGGCCTTGCGCTGTTGCAGTTCGGCGAACACCGGCGTCTCGTGCAGCCAGCGGCGCAGGTACACCGACATCAGGCCGAACACCCCGCCCAGCAGGAAAGGAATGCGCCAGGCGTAGTCCGAAACCTCGGCCGGTGTGTAAATGCTGTTGATCCAGGTGGCGACCAGCGAGCCGAGCAGAATGCCCGCGGTCAGACCCGAGGTGAGGGTGCCACAAGCGTAACCGACGTTACGTGCGGGAACGTGCTCGGAAACGAATACCCACGCCCCTGGCACTTCGCCACCAATGGCGGCGCCCTGAATGACGCGCATCAGCAGCAACAAAAGCGGCGCCCAGATGCCAATCTGCGCATAGGTGGGCAGCAGGCCCATGATGAGGGTCGGCACAGCCATCAGAAAAATGCTCAGGGTGAACATTTTCTTGCGGCCCAGCAGGTCACCGAAGTGCGCCATCACGATGCCGCCCAGTGGGCGAGCCAGATAGCCAGCGGCGAAGATGCCAAACGTTTGCATCAGACGCAGCCATTCAGGCATGTCCACGGGGAAGAACAGCTTGCCCACCACGGCTGCGAAGAAGACGAAGATGATGAAATCGTAGAACTCCAGCGCGCCGCCCAAGGCAGACAGCGACAGGGTTTTGTAATCGTTGCGGGTCAGTGGGCGCGAAGGCTGCGCAGCACTTGAAGACACAGAGGACATGACAATGGCTTCTCTTTTGAGGCTTTCCTGGGACAAAAAATCAACAACGAGGCAGCCGTGGGTAACGGTGCTACACGCGATTTATCGTCTCGAAGAGGTAATCGGGCATCAAAATTGCGTGCCAATAACGGCGTAGTGCGCCAAATCGGTTCGGCACGATAGCAAATTGCGCGTGAATGCACATGGATTGCAACGAGAGCCCGCCACAATGGGAACCCGGCGGTCGTCTCGTGACGCATGGACCGATATACTTGCCGACCGCGACTCAACCGGTCTTTGAGGGAAGTTGTGCGAAACCATTTACCCAAGTCGTTTTCGCAGAGTTTCCCTAATTAAATGTATTGAAGACTTAGAGAGTCATGGGTCAGAGGGACCCCGCAATGAACGAACTTGAACAGGAAGATCCAATCCCGCAGGGCGATCTGGCTCTGCAAATCACTGCGCTTCCGCGCGAAACGAACGGCTTTGGCGATATCTTCGGCGGCTGGCTGGTTGCCCAGATGGATCTGGCCGGCACGGCCATGGCCAGCAAGGTCGCAGGTGGCCGCGTGGCGACCGTGGCCATCGACCGCATGGCGTTTCTGGTGCCGGTGGCGGTGGGCGCGCAACTGTCCTTTTATACCCAGACCCTGGAAATCGGCCGCAGCTCGATCCGCATGATGGTTGAAGTGTGGAGCGACGATCCGCTGTCCAGCGAATGGCGCAAGGTCACCGAGGCCATGTTCGTGTTCGTGGCCATCGATGGCAGCGGGCGCACCCGTTCGGTACCGGCGCGGCGCTAAGCGCAGGGCAGGCGTCAACGCACTTGGCATCGGGCGGTAAACTCATCAAGCTTGGCAGAGTCTGATTCAGTCACTGTCCTTTGAGTGAGTACCCCTATGCCTACGCCAGAAGTCGAATCCATCCAGCTCGGTGAGCTCAATTGCTGGCGCATCCGCCACGGCCAGGCCGAACTGGTGGTCGCCCAGCAGGGTGCGCACATCGTCAGCTATCAGATCGACGGCGACGAGCCGCTGATCTGGTCAAACCCAGGCGCGGTGTTCAAGCACGGCAAGGCGATTCGCGGCGGCATGCCGATTTGCTGGCCGTGGTTCGGCAATTTCCAGCGCAACCCGCAAGCCGTCCAGGACATGCGCCAGGGCAGCGAGCCGGCCAACGCCCACGGTGAAGTCCGTGCCATCGACTGGGAGTTGATGGGCATGGGCGAAGATGGCGATGCGTTGATCGTCGAGTTCATTCAACCCAAAGCCGAAGGCCATCTGCCCGGCTGGCCGCACACTGTCGGCGTGAAGCTGCAGATCCGCATGGACGCTGCGCTGAACGTCAGCCTGCTGAGCTTCAACGCCGGCCCCGAAGACGTCACCATCAGCCAGGCACTGCACAGCTATTTCGCCGTCAGCGACGTGCGCCAGGTCAGCATCGAAGGCCTGGACGGGGTGAGCTACCTGAATACACTGGAAAGCTGGGACACGCCGCAAGTGCAGGCCGGTGACATCACCTTCACGGGCGAGACCGACCGGATTTACCAGGGCACCCCGGACCTGATTTCCATTGTCGACCCTGGCTGGAAGCGCCGGATCCAGATCCAGACCCTTGGCTCGAACTCCTCGGTGGTGTGGAACCCGTGGATCGAGAAGACCAAAACCTTCAGCGACATGCAGGCCGATGGCTGGCAGAGCATGGTGTGCGTCGAGACCGCGAACGTCATGAGCGACATCGTGACGCTCAAGCCGGGCGACATGCACGCGATGAGCGTGAGCATCTGGGCCGAGCCGCTGACGGACGAGTAATCCACATCCGTAGCAGCACGGCTTGCCGGCGGGAGCGATCTGAAGAACGCCCCCGCCTGTAGGAGCGCGCTTGCCCGCGATGGCGGTGTATCTCTGGCATATGTGTTGTCTGACACACCGCTGTCGCGGGCAAGCGCGCTCCTACAATGCAGAGTTCAAGCCGGGGATCGCGCTTACAAATCCGCCTCAGTCACCACCCTCACCTTCGACGCATCCAGCGCGTACGCCGCATCGGCCAGGTCATGGTTGACCGTCTCGATCTTCAGCGTGCCGATGACCCACAGCGGCGTGTAGATATCGTCGATCTTCAGACCCTTGGGATAGCGCACCAGCACCAGTTGGTTGGGCGGCGGTGGCGGTACGTGGATGCAGGCGCCCGGGTAAGGCACCAGAAAGAACAGCGTGCTGTGGCCCTTGGCGTCAGTTTCCAGTGGCACCGGATAGCCGCCCAGGCGAATGATCTTGTTGTTCATGGCCGCGACGGTCTTGGTCGAGTACATCACCGCGGGCAAGCCCTTGCTCTGCTTCAGGCCGCCCTTGGCATCGAACGTCCCCTTGGCTTCCGGGGAGTTGTGATCGATCTCGGGCATGGCTTCGAGGGCTTTCTGGTCCGACTTGGGCATCAGTTCCAGCCAGTCGGTTTCAGGGGGTTCGGCGGCGCTGGCCAGTGCACAGACCAGCAGCAGGGGAAGCAGTAGAAGACGACGCATCGATAGGCTCGGCAGGGGGAATTCAAGTGCCGCGCATTCTAGCCCTCTGCGCGCTGATAGCGCAGAGGGCCGGAACCGGTTTCATTTCTTTTTGATCATGCCGTAGATGACCAGCAGCACGATTGCACCCACCAGAGCACCCAGGAAACCGGCGCCCTCGCCTGCCTGATAGATACCCAGTGCCTGACCGCCGTAGGTCGCGACCAGCGAGCCTGCGATACCCAGGATGATGGTCATGATCCAGCCCATGCTGTCGTCGCCGGGTTTCAGAAAACGAGCCAGCAGCCCCACGATCAGGCCGATGAAGATGGTTCCGATGATGCCCATGCCATTTCCCTCTGTTTGAATGAATATGCCAAAGCCTAGTCGGCTATCGGCAACACGCTATGAGAGGGGTTGGGGGGATGAATGGTTCAACACGATTCCCCACGAACCTGTAGGAGCGCGCTTGCCCGCGACCGCAGTGTATCTGTACCACAAGCGGGGCCTGACACACCGCCGTCGCGGGCAAGCGCGCTCCTACAGGGCAACGGTCCGCATCAAAGATTGTGATCCGGACCGAGGATTGTGGCGCAAATCAGTTCTTGATCAGCGCCTCAACCAGCTTCACCTGGCGATCCAGCGTTGCGCGGTCCTTGCTGCGCACGGTGGCATGACCCACCTTGCGACCGACCTTGAACGCCTTGCCGTAGTGATGCAGGTGGCAGTCATCGACGGCGATGACCTTGTCCACGGCTGGCACTTCGCCGATGAAGTTGAGCATCGCGCTCTCGCCCACCTTGGCCGTCGAACCCAGCGGCAGGCCGGCAACGGCGCGCAGGTGGTTTTCGAACTGGCTGCACTCGGCGCCTTCGGTGGTCCAGTGACCGGAGTTGTGAACGCGCGGAGCGATTTCGTTGGCTTTCAGGCCGCCATCGACTTCAAAGAACTCGAACGCCATCACGCCCACGTAATCCAGCTGCTTGAGCACACGGCTCGAGTAATCCTCGGCCAGTGCCTGCAACGGGTGGTCGGTGCTGGCGATGGACAGGCGCAGGATGCCGCTGTCGTGGGTGTTGTGCACCAGCGGGTAGAAGCGGGTTTCGCCATCGCGGGCACGCACGGCGATCAGCGACACTTCACCGGTGAACGGCACGAAGCCTTCGAGCAGGCAAGGCACGCTGCCCAGCTCGGCGAAGGTATCGACCACATCTTCCGGCTTGCGCAAGACTTTCTGGCCCTTGCCGTCGTAACCCAGGGTGCGGGTTTTCAGCACCGCCGGCAGGCCGATGCTGGCGACTGCCGCGTCAAGGTCCGCCTGGGACTGGATGTCGGCGAACGCAGGCGTCGGGATGCCCAGGTCCTTGAACATGCTCTTCTCGAACCAGCGGTCCCGGGCGATGCGCAGGGCTTCGGCGCTCGGGTAGACCGGCACGAACTGCGACAGGAACGCCACGGTTTCAGCAGGCACGCTTTCGAATTCGAAGGTCACCAGGTCCACTTCGTCAGCCAGCTGACGCAGGTGGTCCTGATCGCCGTAATCGGCACGCAGATGCTCGCCCAGTGCAGCGGCGCACGCGTCCGGCGCAGGGTCCAGGAAGGCGAAGTTCATACCCAGCGGGGTGCCCGCCAGTGCCAACATGCGACCCAGCTGGCCGCCACCGATTACGCCGATCTTCATGAAAACTCAGGCCTCGCGTGGGTCTGGATTGTCCAGAACGCTGTCTGTCTGCTCAGTGCGGAATTTTTTCAGCACTGCATGGAATTGCGGGTGCTTGGCGCCCAGGATGCTGGCCGACAGCAGCGCTGCGTTGATCGCACCGGCCTTGCCGATCGCCAGGGTGGCAACCGGAATGCCTGCTGGCATCTGCACGATGGACAGCAGCGAATCGACACCCGACAGCATCGAGGATTGCACAGGCACGCCCAGCACCGGCAGGTGGGTCTTGGCGGCGCACATGCCCGGCAGGTGAGCAGCACCGCCAGCACCGGCGATGATCACCTCGATGCCACGGCCTTCAGCCTCTTCAGCGTACTGGAACAGCAAGTCCGGAGTGCGGTGGGCCGATACCACTTTGACTTCGTACGGAATGCCGAGCTTTTCCAGCATATCGGCGGTGTGGCTAAGGGTGGACCAATCGGACTTGGAGCCCATGATCACGCCAACCAGTGCGCTCATCGTCGTGCCTCTTCATCGGGCGCCCGCAGGCGCGTCTAAAAACAACAAGCCACGCGGGAGAACCGGCGTGGCTTGTCGTACGAATTATGACCAGTGCAACCGGCCAAAGGCCGCGCAGTATACCGCAAAGAGTGAGGTTTGACAGACGGCTGATGACCTCCTGTCAGCAGCCCGCAAACAGCCGCCAGCGCCCGAGATTACTGACCTGCAGGTCAAGTGACCGGCTGCGCCACGCCACCCTCGAGCTTGCGCCACAACAACCGCACGTTGGCCTTGCGCACCAGGGCGCAGCGGTACAGGCGAATCTCCAGCGGCACATGCCATTGCGCACCACCGCAGACCACCAGTTCGCCTCGTTCCAGCTCGGCGGCGATGGACAACCTGGGCACCCAGGCGATCCCCAATCCTTGCAGGGCCATGCCCTTGAGGCTGTCGGCCATCGCCGTTTCATACACCGTGGTGAAGCGCAGCGCGCGCTGGCGCAACAGCAGATTCACCGAACGGCCCAGAAATGCGCCGGCGCTGTAAGCCAGAAGCGGCACGCTCTGATCGCTCTCCAGATCGAACAACGGTTTGCCGTCGGCATCTGCCGAGCAGACCGGCAGCATCTCGGTCATGCCCAGGTGCAGCGAAGGAAAAATCTCGGCGTCCATCTGCAGCGCCGCATCCGGATCGTAGAAGGCCAGCATCAGGTCGCAACCGCCTTCGCGCAGGGCATGCACGGCGTCGCCAACGTTGGTGGCGACCAGCCGGGTGGCGATGTTCAGGCCTTCGTTGCGCAACTGGGCGATCCAGCGCGGGAAGAAGCTCAATGCCAGCGAGTGCGCCGCCGCGATCTGCATGACCTCGCCCTGCCCGCTTTCCAGATGATGCAGATGGCGCAGCACTTCGCCGAGCTGATCGACCACGGTACGCGCCGTGACCAGGAACAGTTGCCCCGCCGCCGTCAACTCGATGGGCGTGCGCGAGCGGTTGACCAGTTGCAGGCCCAATGCGGCCTCAAGGCTGCGAATCCTGCGGCTGAACGCCGGCTGGGTCACAAACCGCCGCTCGGCCGCCTGGGAGAAGCTGCGAGTGGCAGCCAGGGCGCTGAAGTCTTCCAGCCATTTGCTTTCCAGATTCATGGTGTTCTCCGGGGGACAAAACGCACCGCTTTGCGTAGGAGCGCGCTTGCCCGCGATCAGGTTGTGTCAGCCGATGCCCGTGGTGCGGACAGATTGCGGTCGCGGGCAAGCGCGCTCCTACAGGAAACATGTTGTCCCTTGGCTCGCTGTTCACACGCTCGTCACAATCCGAACGTCACATCAACATTATGCCGTTTGTGCATAGGCTAGCGCTTAACAGCATTGGTCCGCAATCATCCACAAGCCTAGTATTCAAGGCGTTCCGGCTCAGACCGTGTCCCATTTGAGAGTTTCTCTATCATGTCCTCCGCTGCATCATTTCGCATCGAAAAAGATCTGCTTGGCACCCTCGAAGTCCCCGCTGATGCCTACTTCGGCATCCAGACCCTGCGCGCGGTGAACAACTTTCACCTCTCCGGCGTTCCGCTCTCTCACTACCCCAAGCTGGTCGTGGGCCTGGCCATGGTCAAGCAAGCAGCCGCCGATGCGAACCATCAGCTGGGCCACTTGAGCAGCGAGAAGCACGCAGCCATCAGCGAAGCCTGTGCACGCCTGATCCGCGGTGATTTCCACGAGCAGTTCGTGGTCGACATGATTCAGGGTGGCGCCGGTACGTCCACCAACATGAACGCCAACGAAGTCATCGCCAACATTGCCCTCGAAGCGATGGGCCATGCCAAGGGCGAATACAAATACCTGCACCCCAACAACGATGTGAACATGGCGCAGTCGACCAACGACGCCTACCCGACGGCCATCCGCCTGGGTCTGCTGTTGGGCCACGACGCCCTGCTCGCCAGCCTCGACAGCCTGATCCAGGCGTTCGCCGCCAAGGGCCAGGAGTTCTCCCACGTCCTGAAGATGGGCCGCACTCAGCTGCAGGATGCCGTGCCGATGACCCTCGGCCAGGAATTCCGCGCCTTCGCCACCACGCTGACCGAAGACCTCAACCGCCTGCGCAGCCTGGCGCCTGAGCTGCTGACCGAAGTGAACCTGGGCGGCACCGCCATCGGCACCGGCATCAACGCAGACCCCGGCTACCAGCACCTGGCCGTGGAACGCCTGGCAATCATCAGCGGCCAGCCACTGGTTCCAGCCGCCGACCTGATCGAAGCCACCTCCGACATGGGCGCCTTCGTGCTGTTCTCCGGCATGCTCAAGCGCACCGCGGTCAAGCTGTCGAAGATCTGCAACGACCTGCGCCTGCTGTCCAGCGGCCCGCGCACCGGCATCAACGAAATCAACCTGCCGGCGCGCCAGCCAGGCAGTTCGATCATGCCGGGCAAGGTCAACCCGGTGATTCCGGAGGCCGTGAACATGTGCGCCTTCGAAATCATGGGCAACGACCTGGCCCTGACCGTGGCAGCCGAAGGCGGCCAACTGCAACTGAACGTGATGGAGCCGCTGATCGCCTACAAGATCTTCGACTCGATCCGCCTGCTGCAGCGCGCCATGGACATGCTGCGCGAGCACTGCATCGTCGGCATCACCGCCAACGAACAGCGTTGCCGCGAGCTGGTCGAGCACTCGATCGGCCTGGTCACCGCGCTGAACCCGTACATCGGTTACGAAAACGCCACCCGCATCGCCCGCGTCGCCCTGGAAACAGGCCGTGGCGTGCTGGAACTGGTGCGCGAGGAAGGCCTGCTCGACGAAGTGATGCTCGCCGACATCCTGCGCCCGGAAAACATGATCGCTCCACGATTGGTGCCCCTTAAGGCCTGATTGCGTGCCACCCGTTTTGACTGCAATACGATCACCAGGCTGAGGGCCTAGACACCCCTCACCCTTTTGAGGGCCGGAAGTACACGCTTCCAGGCCCTTTTTTTTGCCCGCTGTTTCGCAGTTGCCCATGTAGGAGCGCGCTTGCCCGCGACAGCGGTGTATCTGCTCCACATGCATGACTGACACACCGCAATCGTCCGGATGCGGCCCAGACCAAGCGCGCTCCTACAGGCCAAATCCGGATCAAAAGCAGAAACGGTCTACAGACTCCGATAACGCGCACCGGTATAGTGCGCCCCCTCTAAAAAAGCGAGGAACATCCAATGCTTGAAGTCATCAACGACTTCCTCTCGGGAAAACTACTGATCGTGCTCATCGTCGGGCTCGGTGGATATTTCACGATTCGCTCGCGTTTCGTTCAATTGCGCCACTTCTTTCACATGTTCGCGGTGTTTCGCGAAAGTCTGCGCAGCAGCTCGGGCCAGTTGAGTTCGTTTCAGGCGCTGATGCTCAGCCTGGCTGGCCGAGTGGGCGCGGGTAACATCGCCGGTGTCGGCATCGCCGTGACCCTGGGCGGACCGGGCGCGGTGTTCTGGATGTGGGTCACTGCCCTGGTCGGCATGGCCAGCAGCTTCTTCGAATGTTCTCTGGGTCAGCTGTACAAACGCTGCGACTCCGAAGGCCAGTACCGCGGCGGCCCGTCTTTCTATATCCAGCACGGCCTGGGCAAGCGCTGGCTGGGCATGGTCATGGCGGTCCTGCTGCTGGTGACCTTCGGTTTCGCCTTCAACGGCCTGCAATCCCACGCCGTGACCCACTCGCTCAATAACGCCTTCGGGGTATCGCCTACCTACGCCGGTATCGCACTGGCGGTGTTGCTGGGCCTGGTCTTCGTCGGCGGCATCAAGCGCATCGCGGCCGTGGCCGACCTGCTGGTACCCGTCAAGACGCTGGTCTACATCGCCGTGACCCTGTACGTGATCGGCGTGCAGTTCGAACACGTTCCGCACATGCTGATGACCATCGTCAAAAGCGCCTTCGGCCTGGACGAAGTGTTCGGCGGCCTGCTGGGCAGCGCGATCGTGATGGGCGTGAAGCGCGGCGTGTTCGCCAACGAAGCGGGCCTTGGCAGTGCGCCAAACGTCGCCGCGGTCGCCGAGGTCAAGCACCCGGTCGCCCAGGGCGTGGTCCAGGCGTTCAGCGTGTTCCTCGATACCTTCGTCATCTGCACCTGTACCGCGCTGCTGATCCTGCTGTCGGGCTTCTACACCCCGGGCTTCGAAGGCGACGGCATTGCGCTGACCCAGAACTCGCTGGCTGCGGTGGTCGGTGACTGGGGCAAACTGTTCATCAGCGTTGCACTGGCGCTGTTCGTCTTCACCTCGATCCTCTACAACTATTACCTGGGCGAGAACAGCCTGCGCTTTCTGATCGGCGAGAGCCGCAAGGCGTTGCTCGGCTACCGTGCACTGGTGCTGGCGCTGATCCTGTGGGGCGCGGTGGAAGACCTTGGCACCGTATTCGCATTTGCCGACATCACCATGACGCTGCTGGCGTTCGTGAACCTGATCGCGCTGGCGATGCTGTTCAAGGTCGGTTTGCGTATCCTGCGTGACTACGATGAACAGCGTAAGGCAGGCATCGACACCCCGGTGTTCGACTCCAGCAAGTTCCCCGACCTGGACCTGGACCTCAAGGCCTGGCCCAAGCCCGGCCACGAGCAAGCTGCTGCCCAGCCCGCAAAGGCCGGCGACAAAGCACTCGCCGACGCACCATGACCATCTGAACATCAGCCCAGGGAGACATGCATGAATCGCGACAACCACGCACCGGCCAAGCAAGTGATGGTGCTCTACACCGGTGGCACCATCGGCATGCAGGCCAGCGAGAACGGCCTGGCGCCAGCGTCCGGATTCCAGGCGCGGATGGCCGCACAACTGGCTGGCCAGCCTGCGCTGGTGGTGCCGCAGTGGCAATTTCGCGAAATGTCTCCCCTGATCGACAGCGCCAACATGACGCCTGCCTACTGGCAGCGCCTGCGCGAAGCGGTGGTCGATGCGGTTGAAAGCCAAGGTTGCGACGCTGTGCTGATCCTGCACGGCACCGACACCCTGGCCTACAGCGCGGCGGCCATGAGCTTTCAATTGCTGGGGCTGAATGCGCCGGTGGTGTTCACCGGTTCCATGCTCCCGGCCGGAGTGCCGGACAGCGATGCCTGGGAAAACGTCAACGGCGCCCTGCAGGCCCTCGGCGAAGGCCTGGCGTCCGGCGTGCATCTGTATTTCCACGGCGAGCTGCTGCAACCGACCCGCTGCGCAAAAATTCGCAGCTTCGGGCGCAACCCCTTCGCTGCGCTGAACCGCGCTCGCGGTGGCGAGGCTGCCGGGAATCTGCCTGCGGCGCTGGACTACCGCCAGCCTAAACACCTGGCCGAAGTCGCCGTACTGCCGCTGTTTCCGGGCATCGGCGCGAGTCAGCTCAACGGCCTGATCGACAGCGGCATTCAAGGCCTGATCCTCGAATGCTTCGGCAGCGGCACCGGCCCCAGCGACAACCCCGCCTTCCTGGACAGCCTGCAACGGGCCCAGGAACAAGGCATCTGCGTGGTCGCGATCACCCAATGCCACGAAGGCGGCGTCGAACTGGACGTCTACGAAGCCGGCAGCCGCCTGCGCACCGTGGGCGTACTCTCCGGCGGCGGCATGACCCGCGAAGCGGCGTTCGGCAAGCTGCACGCCCTGCTCGGCGCAGGCCTGCCCATCGCAGAAGTGCGGCGGTTGGTGGAGCTGGATGTGTGTGGGGAGTTGCGCTGATTACAGCCTGCACACCACTCCTGTAGGAGCGCGCTTGCCCGCGACCGCTGTATATCTGACAGATATTGCTGCCAGACACGCCGCCATCGCGGGCAAGCGCGCTCCTACAATCCATCTCACAGAGTCCGGCACACGTCTTGCTCCCCTCTTCCGATCAAAAGAACCATCGGAAGGTCTTCATGCTGCATTCCCACCTCACCACCCTCAACGCCGTTTCCCTGGTGCTGGAAACGTTCTGCGCGGAAGGCTGGGCCAGCGAAGCGTTGCTGGCCGGGAGCGGGATCACGCAAGCCGACCTCGGGCGGCCGGACATTCGTATCACGACCTTCCAGGAAATGCAGGTCTGCGCCAACGCCGTGGCGTTGCGCCGGGAGATCGGCTTGCCGCTGGGGCGGCGCATGCATGTGTCGTCCTACGGGATTCTCGGTTACGCCCTGCTCACCAGTGCCACTTTCGGTGACGCCCTGCGCCTGGCGCTGGAGTATCCGGCGCTGCTGGGCACGCTGTTCGAACTGCAATTGATCGAAGACGGCGAGCGGGTCTGGTTCAGCGCCAGCGACTACCGCGACGACGAAAGCCTGCGGGTGTTCAATGCCGAGCTGTGCCTGGCCTCGCTGAAGGTGATCTGCGATGACTTGCTGGGCAGACCGCTGCCGTTGCTCGGTGCGCGTTTCGCCCATGCCGCCCCCGACTATCAGGCCAGCTACCGCGAGAGTTTTGACTGCCCGTTGCACTTCGACGCCCAGGACAACGCCTTCGCCTTCGACAAACGCCTACTCAATCAAGCCCTGACCCTCGCCGACCCCATCACCCACCGCGACATGCGCGAGCGCTGCCGCAAACAGAACATCGAATTCACCGGGCGCCAGGCCTGGCTGGGGCGGATCCGCCACTTATTGGCAGACCAGCTCGAACAGACGCCGAGCCTTGGGGTAATCGCGCAAAAAATGAACTGCTCCGAGCGCACCCTGCGTCGCCACCTGCAAGCCACCGGCAGCAGCTATCAGCAGCTGCTGGACGAGCTACGCTTCGACCGGGCCAAGCAACTGCTGCAGGAAGATCAATTGCCGATCCATCGCATCGCCGAAGTGCTGGGCTTCAGTGAAACCGCGAGTTTTCGTCAGGCGTTCATTCGCTGGAGCGGTGTGGCGCCGAGTCAGTTTCGGGTTTGACCGCACGCTACCCGGGTTTGGACATATGCCTCGAAACGGGGCGCTTTGCCCTATTCAGGGGCGATTTACGGACAGACTTTATGGCCGAATAAATCCCCTTTTGGCCGTTTCCGTCGTTCTCCGAAAGGCCCCGCGCCTCAAGAATGTCGGACAACCTAGTCCACAGGAGAACAAGAAAATGCTGACGATCTATTCAGACGATCACCATCTGCACCACGGCCGCTGCGAGTTGATCGACGGCAAGCTGATGCCCTGCTTCGAGATGCCGTCCCGTGCCGACCACGTGCTGCAACGGGTCAAGGACCGCGAGATTGGCGCCGTCGAGGCCCCGAAAGACTTCGGCATCGCGCCGATCCAACGGATTCACACCCAGGCTTTCCTGGAATTCTTCAAAGGCGCCTGGGACCGCTGGGCCGCGACCAACCCAGAAGGCGACCTGCTGCCCTACACCTGGCCTGCGCGCACGCTGCGCTCGGTCATGCCCACCAGCCTGCATGGCCAGTTGGGTTACTACACCTTCGATGCCGGAGCACCGATCACCGCAGGCACCTGGCAGGCCGCTTACAGCGCAGCCCAAGTGGCACTGACCGCCCAGGCCGCGATCCAGAATGGCGCCCGCAGCGCGTTCGCCCTGTGCCGTCCGCCGGGACACCACGCCGCCAGTGACGTGATGGGTGGCTACTGCTACCTGAACAACGCCGCCATCGCCGCCCAGGCATTCCTCGACCAGGGCCACAAGAAGGTCGCGATTCTCGACGTCGATTACCACCACGGCAACGGCACGCAGTCGATTTTCTACGAGCGCAGCGACGTGCTGTTTACCTCGATTCACGGCCACCCCGAAGCCGAATTTCCGTTCTTCCTGGGCTACGACGACGAGCTGGGCAGCGGCGCCGGTGAAGGCTTCAACTTCAACTATCCGCTGGCCGCAGGCAGTGACTGGCCGACCTGGAGCGCCGCACTGGACCAGGCCTGCGCCGAGATCGAACGCTACGACGCGGATATCGTCGTGGTCTCGCTGGGCGTGGACACCTACAAGGACGACCCGATCTCGCAGTTCAAGCTCGACAGCCCCGACTACCTGCGCATGGGCGAGCGCATCGCGCGGCTGGGCAAGCCAACGCTGTTCGTGATGGAGGGCGGTTATGCCGTCGAGGAAATCGGCATCAATGCGGTGAACGTGCTTGAAGGTTTCGAAAGCGTCTGACCCAATCAATCAGAAGAAGAGAACAACGATGAACAGACTCAAGCGTTTTATCGCATCGGCACTGCTCACGACCTCAGGCGCGGTCATGCTCGGCGGCGCAGCGCACGCCGACGAGCCCAAGACCCTGCGCGTCTACAACTGGTTCGACTACATCACCCCGCAGACCCTGGAAAACTTCAAGAAGGACACCAAGGTCCCGCTGATCTACGACATCTTCGACACCAACGAAGCCCTGGAAGCCAAGCTTCTGACCGGCAACTCCGGCTACGACGTGGTGGTGCCGTCCAACGTGTTCCTGGCCAAGCAGATCGAAGCCGGTGTGTTCCAGCCGCTGGACAAGTCGAAGCTGACCAACTATTCGCACCTGGACCCCAGCCTGATGAAGCTGCTGGAGGCCAACGATCCGGGCAACAAGTTCGCCGTCCCTTACATGTACGGCACCATCCTGATCGGCTTCAACCCGGACAAGGTCAAGGCGGTGCTGGGTGAAAAGGCGCCTGTGGACAGTTGGGACCTGATCTTCAAGGAAGAGAACATCAGCAAACTCAAGCAGTGCGGCGTGACGCTGCTGGATTCGCCTTCAGAGATTCTGCCGCTGGCCCTGCAGCATCTGGGGCTCGATCCTAACAGCAAGAATCCGAAGGACTACGACAAGGCAGAAGCCTTGCTGATGAAGATCCGTCCGTACATCACCTACTTCCACTCGTCCAAGTACATGGCAGACATCGCCAATGGCGATATCTGCGTGGCCGTCGGCTATTCGGGCAGCTTCTCCCAGGCGGCCAACCGCGCCAAGGAAGCGAAGAACGGCGTCGTGGTCGACATGCGCCTGCCCAAGGAAGGCGCACCGATCTGGTTCGACATGCTGGCGATTCCGAAAGGTGCAAAAGACGTCGAAGACGCCCACACCTTCATCAACTACCTGCTGCAGCCGAAGGTGATTGCGCCGATCAGTGATTTTGTCGGGTATCCGAACCCCAACAAGGACGCCACCGACCTGGTTGACCCGGCGATCCGCAACAACCCGAACCTGTACCCGACGGCCGAGGCCATGAAGACGCTGTACACCCTGACGCCGCTGCCGCGCGACGCCGAGCGTGCACGTACGCGGGTGTGGACCAAGATAAAATCCGGTACCTGACCCTGTAGGAGCGCGCTTGCCCGCGACTGCGATCTGTCTGTTGCAGATGTATCCACCTGACACGACGCAATCGCGGGCAAGCGCGCTCCTACGGTTTCAGGTGGGGCCGACTATCTTTGCTTTTCCGTCGCATCGCGCAACATCGAATTCAGATTCCCTGAAATGTTTTCACACAAAGCCTTCATCTGAATCTCATGCTCCGACGCCTTGAACGGGCTTTGCAGGTCGGTGCCGATCTTCTCGATGGCCAGCAGCATGAAGCCCACCACGGTCGAGGCCAATGGCGTAAACCACCCCAGCGTCTCCACCAGGCCAATCGGCACGATGATGCAGAACATCGTGATGAACAGCCGCGGGAAGGTTACGTACGGATAAGGCAACGGTGTATTGGCGATCCGCTCCATGCCGCCCTGACAGTTGGAAATTTCCACCAGGGTCGCTTCAAGGCGCTCCAGCCGGATGCTGTCCAGCCGACCAGCCTTGTATTCATGGGCGATGATCGCCGCCGATTCATTGAGAATCGCGTTGGGGAAGTTATTGGTGCGCGTGCGCCGGTCGTACTCTTCCCGAGGGATCATGGCCGTCACTTCCTCGCCGCAGTCGCCGCCCTTCAGATGCGCCGACAGGCATTCCACGTAGGCCACATGCCGTCTTAGCAGCAAGGGTTTCACCGGGTTGATGTCGCCTTCGTCGTCAATCAGCGTCAGCACCTGCCGCGCGAAGCTGCGGGAATTGTTCACCAGTGCGCCCCATAGCGTGCGCGCTTCCCACCAGCGGTTGTAGGCACTGGAGTTGCGGAAACTGGTCAGCACCACCAGCGCCGACCCCAGCAGCGTCAGCGGCATCGACGGCAAGGTGATCTTGCGCTCCAGGTAGAGCATGAAATCCACCGTCACGATAACGTCCCAGATCAGCAGCCAGAACAGCGACCAACCGATGTAGGTAAAGGTCCGGATCATGGCGCGGTATTTCTTGATGATCGTGTCCTTCAATGGTCACCCCCTGTCGTGTGATTCAAGCCCCAGGGGATTCGAATGCATTCAGGCCCGATCGTTCGCCACAAACATTCATGGAACGATCCCGCCCTCCCCGTGCTCGACATCTATCTGGATGCCACTGCCACACGTCACGAGGAGATCAACATGGGCTCGCCTGCTACGTCGAACGCCAATGAACGCGACCAACTGACCATCAACACCATCCGCACCCTGGCCATGGATGCGGTGCAGAAGGCCAATTCCGGCCATCCCGGTACGCCCATGGCGCTGGCCCCGGTGGGCTACACGCTGTGGAAGGATTTCTTGCGCTACCACCCGGAACACCCTGACTGGCCAAACCGCGACCGCTTCGTGCTGTCGGTGGGCCATGCCTCGATGCTGCTGTATTCGCTGCTGCACCTGGCGGGCGTGGTGGAGATCGACGAGCATGGCAAGCGCTCGGGCAAGCCTGCGATCAGCCTTGAAGACATCAAACAGTTTCGCCAGTTGAGCTCGAAAACCCCGGGCCATCCCGAATACCGCATGACCACGGGGGTCGAGACCACCACCGGCCCCCTCGGCCAAGGCTGCGCCAACAGCGTCGGCATGGCGATGGCCGAGCGTTGGCTGGGTGAGCATTTCAACCAGCCGGATGCCAAGCTGTTCGACTACAACGTCTACGTGCTCTGCGGCGATGGCGACATGATGGAAGGCGTGACTGCCGAAGCTGCGTCGATTGCCGGGCATTTGAAGTTGTCGAACCTGTGCTGGATCTACGACAACAACACCATCAGCATCGAAGGCCACACGGAACTGGCCTACAGCGACGACGTGCAGAAGCGCTTCGAGGGCTATGGCTGGAAGACTCATCACGTCAAGGACGCCAACGACGCCGCCGCACTGGCCAGGTCGATCAAGGCCTTCCAGCAGACCGACGATGCGCCGACCCTGATTGTCGTCGACAGCGTGATCGGCTACGGCTCGCCCAACAAGCACAACACCGCCTCGGCCCACGGGGAGCCGCTGGGCGGGGACGAAATCAAACTGACCAAGAAGGCCTACGGCTGGGACGAGAACAGCAGTTTCCTGGTGCCCGAAGAAGCCCGCCATCACCTGCGTGACGCCATGCTGGAGCGCAGCGCGGACGACTATATTGCCTGGCAGAAAACCTTCGCCGAGTTCGAAGAAAGCCAACCCGAGCTGGCCGATCAACTGCAACGCATGCGCGCAGGCGAGATGCCCGAGGGCTGGCGCAACACGGCCTTGAGTTTCGATGCCGACAAAAAGGGCATCGCCACCCGGGCTGCCGGCGGCAAGGTGCTCAACGGCTTCGCGCAACAGATCCCCTGGCTGATGGGTGGCTCGGCGGACCTTTCGCCCTCGACCAAGACCAATCTCACCTTCGAAGGCGCAGGCAGCTTCGAGGCCGGCAGCTACAACGGCCGCAATCTGCATTTCGGGGTCCGCGAGCATGCCATGGGCTCGATTGCCAATGGCCTGGCGCTGTCCTACATCCGCCCCTACACCTCGACGTTCCTGGTCTTCAGCGACTACATGAAGCCGCCGATCCGCCTGGCCGCGATCATGGAATTGCCGGTGGTGTTCGTCTTCACCCACGACTCCATCGGCGTCGGCGAAGACGGCCCGACTCACCAGCCCATCGAGCATCTGACGCAACTGCGCGCCACCCCAGGCCTGCTGACCTTGCGTCCGGGCGATGCCAACGAAACCGCCGAAGCCTGGAAAGTCGCCCTGGCGCAGACCCACCGGCCCAGTTGTATCGTGTTGTCACGCCAGCCGATGCCGACGCTGGATCGCTCGATCTACGCCAGCGCCGAAGGCCTGGCCCGAGGCGCGTACGTGCTCGCCGACTCGGGGCATGAGCAGCCAGAGGTGATCCTGATCGCCACCGGCAGTGAAGTCGGGATGACAGTGGAAGCGTTCGAGAAGCTCAAGGCCGAGGGCGTGAAGGCGCGCGTGGTGTCGATGCCCAGTTGGGAATTGTTCGAGCACCAGGGCAAGGCCTACCGCGATGAAGTGTTCCCGCCCAGCGTCAAGGCGCGGGTGGTGGTGGAACAGGCAGGACCGGTGGGCTGGGACCGTTATGTCGGCCAGAGCGGCGCGAAGATCGTGATGAACACCTTCGGCGCCTCAGCCCCGATCGACAAGCTGCAGGCCAAGTTCGGGTTCACGGTGGAAAACATCGTGAAGGTGGCCAAGGCCCAGCTCCAACTGTAGGAGCGCGCTTGCCCGCGATGACGGTGTAACTGACACATACCTTGTATCAGGTACACCGCTTCTCGTAGCAGCACGGCTTGGCGGCGGGGGCGATTTCAAGGACGCCCCCGCCGGCATCGGAACGCCGCCCGGCCGTGCTGCTACGGTCCGTTGTCAGATGAAGATCAGCAGCCGCTCAGAACCACCGGGCGGCGTTCACCTTCGAAGAAGAACGGACGAATCCGCACGCCCACCGCGTTGCCGGCGAACGCTGCGATCAGCCACAGCCAGCCATGCAGGCTGCCCGAAGCAATGCCGCTGAAATACGCGCCGATGTTGCAGCCATAAGCCAGACGCGAGCCATAACCCAGCAGCAGACCACCAATTACCGCCGCAACCAGCGAGCGGGTAGGAATCTTCAGGCTTGGCGAGAAACGTCCTGCAAGCCCGGCCGCCACTGCCGCACCCAGCATGATGCCAATGTCCATGACCGTGGTGATGTCTTCCCACACTGGCGCAGCCAGTGCCTTGGCGTTGGCCGGCATCTGCCAGAACGCCCAGCTGCCAACGTCCACACCCAGGCTACCGGCGACCTTCGCGCCCCAGAGTGCAAATGCAGAGGTGATGCCCCACGGACGGCCAGCCAGCGCCAGCGTCGCGTAGTTGAGCAGCGCCAGGGCAATCGCGCCCCACACCAATGGCCACGGTCCGCGCAGGAAGCGGCGCAAGCCAACGTGCTCGCTGGTCACCGCAGCTTCCAGTTCGCCGTGGCGGCGCTTTTCAAGCTTGACGGTCACCAGCGCGATCACCGCGAACAGCGCCAGGCTCATGACCAGCGCAGGCATCACGCCGAAGGTCTTGACGATAGAGGTCGCAGGGAACGAAGGCAGCGAGAACCACCAGTCGACATGGTGCGTGGCGATCAGCGAGCCAATGATGAAGAACAGCAGCGTCACCAGCATTCGCGCATTGCCGCCGCCCACGGTGAACAGCGTGCCCGATGCACAGCCGCCGCCCATCTGCATGCCGATGCCGAAGATGAACGCACCGAACACCACGGAAACACCGGCAGGCGCGACGAGGCCGTTAACCGGCGTGCCGAACAGCGTGCCCGCGCCCAACGCCGGGAAGAACAGCACCACGGCGATGGCCAGCATGACCATCTGCGCCCGCAGGCCCGCGCCACGGCGCTCATTGATGAACACCCGCCAGGCGGAGGTGAAGCCGAACGCCGCGTGGTACAGGGTCAGGCCCAGGGCGGCGCCGACGATCAGCAACAGCACCTGCTTGCCGCCGACGGCCGATTGAAGAAACAACGCACCGACCACCAACAGAATGAAAGCGATCAGCGGCGTACCGAACTTGCGCTCGGGAGACGCAGAAAGAGGGAGGCTCATGATGTATCTCGGGAAAATTTGCGATGGGCGCGAGTATACCCCGACAACCTGCGGACCCGCCCCTGTAGGAGTGAGCTTGCTCGCGATAGCGTTTTGTCAGTGCCAGATGTGCAAGCTGACACTATGCCATCGCGAGCAAGCTCACTCCTACAGGTATGCGTTGGGGGTGAGATTGGGTCACACGCCCCAGGCTTCCCGCAACCGCATCAGCGCCGACGCGATATCCGCCTCCGGCACCGCCGCGAACCCCAGCACCAGCCCTGCCCGCTTATCCACAGGCTCGGCGGAGTCAGGCAGCCAGTAATCACTCAACGGCGCCACTTCCACCCCAACGCTTTCGGCCTTGGCGACCAGCTCTCGCTCCCGCTCAAGGCTGTCCACCGCCACCGACACATGCAGCCCCGCCAGCGGCTTGGGCATTGGACTGCAACCGGGCAGATCCTGCGGCCAGCCGGCCAGCAAGGCGTCACGCCGACTCAAGGCCGCACGGCGCATCCTGCGGATATGCCGCTGGAAATGCCCCGCCGCGATGAACTCCGCCATCACCGCCTGAGTGCCGATTTCCGAGTGACGCATGTCTACCGCCCGCCGCTGGCTGAACGGCTTGACCAGATCCTGCGGCAACACCAGATACCCCAGGCGCAACGCCGGAAACGCCACCTTGCCGAAAGTACCGACGTAGAGCACTCGCCCGCTGCGGTCCAAGGCGGCCAGCGGTGCCAGTGGCGCGCCGCTGTAGCGATACTCGCCGTCGTAGTCGTCCTCCACGATCCAGCCGCCGGTGCGTTCTGCCCAGGCCAGCAATTCAACCCGACGCGCCAGGCTCATGGTCACGCCCAATGGGTACTGGTGCGACGGCGTGACGTACGCCAGCTTGCAGCTACTGTCATCAGGTTCGGGCGCGCGCATGCCTTGGGCGTCGACCGGCATTCCACGCAATCTGGCACCGGCCACGGCAAAGGCATGCCCTGCGGCGCGATAGCCCGGATTCTCGATGGCGACACTATCGCCCTCATCGAGCAGCAACTGTGCACAAAGGGTGATTGCCTGCTGCGCGCCGCTGGTGATCACAATTTGCTCAGGCAGGCAGTGCATGTCACGAGACGTTCTTAAATACACGGCGATCAATTCGCGCAGCCGCCACTCGCCTGCCGGGTCGCCATAACCGAGCTGATGCAGGCCGGGTTTTCGCCAGAAAGCCGCGTGCAGCTTGCCCCACACATCGAACGGGAACAGGTCGAACGCCGGCACCCCGACCCGAAATGCCCTTGGCAATCCGGTTTTTGGCGCACTCAAATGATGGCGCTGCAGCCGCTCCAGCGATGCACTGTGGATAACTTTGCTGGCTAAATCTCCAGTGCCATCGGTCGATTTTGTGGATAAACCTGTTGATAAGCCTAGGGATAACCCTGTGGACAATTTTGTGGATAGTTTTTTCGAAGCGACGGTTTTATCAGCAAAGCTGGCTACATAAGTGCCATCTCCCACCCGCCCCTCGGTGAAGCCTTCGGCGTACAGCTGGTCATAGGCGCGCATGACGCTGTTGCGCGATATCGACAATGCACTGGCCAGATCCCTACTCGCCGGCAACCGCGTACCGCTGCGCAGACGCCGGTCAAGGATGCGCTGGCGCAGCGCCAGGTATAGCTGTCGGCTCAAGCCTTGGCGGCGGTCGAGTTCGATGCCGGCGAAATCGAACGTCAATGAGGGGGTGATGGCAGGCATTGGATTGGCCCTATGAAATTGACCATGAATGGTTCTTACATCAGACCAATAGCCTGCCTAGGATTAAGCCAATTGCCAAGGAAAATCCCATGTACACACCCCGCCACTTCAAAGATGAGGACCAGGCCAGCCTGTTCCGGCAAATCGAAGGTACGCGCCTGGCCACTCTGGTCACGTTCGACGAAACCGGGCTTGTGGCCAGCCACGTGCCGCTGTTGCTCGACCCGACGCAAGGCCCCAATGGCACCCTGACCGGGCATCTGGCCAAGGCCAATCCGCAATGCCAGGCATTGGCGAACGGCACCGAGGTTCTGGTCATCTTTCAGGGCGCCGATGCCTACATCAGCCCGTCGTTCTATGCCGCCAAGGCCGAGCACGGCAAAGTGGTGCCCACCTGGAACTACCTGGCCGTGCATGCGTACGGACGGCCACACGTCATTACCGATCCCGAACAGTTGCTGGCCATCGTCAGCGGACTCACCGACAAGCACGAAGCCGCCCGCGCCCAGCCCTGGGCCGTGAGCGATGCGCCCGCCGACTATATTCAGAGCATGCTCAAGGGCATCGTCGGCTTTGCCATCCCCATCGAGCGCCTGGAAGGCAAGCGCAAACTCAACCAGAACCGCAGCGCCGAAGACATCGCCGGCGTGAGCAAAGGCCTGGCCGAAAGCCAGCATCAGAACGATCAGCAAATCGCACGCTTGATGAGCCAAGGAGAAAACCGTGTCTGACGTACACATCCGCCCCGTCACCGCAGACGATCACGCCAGCTGGCTGCCACTGTGGAAGGCTTACCTGACCTTCTACAAGGCCGAATTGCCGGACGCCGTGACCCAAAGCACCTGGCAGCGTTTTCTGGACAGCAACGAGCCCACCAACGCGGCACTTGCCTGGGTAGACGGCAAGGCGGTCGGCATGGTCCATTTCATTTATCACCGCTCCAACTGGAGCATCAACTACTCCTGCTACCTGCAGGACCTGTTGGTAACGCCCGACCAGCGCGGCACCGGTGTGGGTCGCAAGCTGATCGAGTACGTCTACGACGCCGCCAAAAAAGGCGGTGCCGACAAGGTGCATTGGCTGACCCACGAAACCAACGCCACGGCGATCCATCTGTACGAACGCATCGCCGAGCGCCCTGGCTTCATCCAGTTCCGCAAACCGCTGTAAGTACGGATACCCTGAACATGTCAGATCTTGCACATTGGCAATCGGCGAAACTGCCGGACACCCACACCCTCAACGGACGCTTCGTACGCCTGGAAAAGCTCGACGCCGCCAGGCATGCAGCCGGCTTGTGGGACGCACTGGAAGGCCCCGGCGCCGACCCGAAGCTCTGGGACTACCTGGCCGTCGGCCCCTTCACCGAACGCGCCGCCTTCGATGACTACCTCGCGGGCCTTCAAGCCAGCACCGACCCGTGGTTCTACACCGTGATCGACCAGCAAAGCGGCGCGATCGACGGTTTTCTGAGCCTGATGTCCATCGTGCCGAGTGCCGGACGCATCGAAATCGGCCACGTGACCTTCGGCGCATCGATGCAGCGCACGCCTAAAAGCACTGAGGCCGTGTACCTGCTGGCCAAGGAATCCTTCGCACTGGGCAACCGCCGCCTGGAGTGGAAGTGCAACGCCAACAACGCCCGCTCCATGCGCGCCGCCGAGCGCTTTGGTTTCAGTTTCGAAGGCACCTTCCGCCAGCACATGATCGTCAAGGGCCAGAACCGCGACACCGCCTGGTACTCGATCCTGGACAGCGAATGGCCGCAGATCGAGCCGGCATTTGCCGCTTGGCTGGCTGTGGATAACTTCAAGGACGGCGAACAGATTGACACCCTGGCTCATTTCCGCACGCGATAACCCTGAACCGTAGGAGCGCGCTTGCCGGCGGGGGCGATCTCTCCCCCTCGCGTGGACCTCCCCGGCACCCTCGCCCGTAGGAGCGCGCTTGCCCGCGATTGCGGTGTGCCTGTGCCGAATGTGCGACTGGCCCACCGCCGTCGCGGGCAAGCGCGCTCCTACAGACTCCGCTTCGCGCGCTACAACCCCGAAATCCGTAGCAGCACGGCTTGCCGGCGGGGGCGATTTTCCGGGCTCAGTAAAAAGCAGGCAAAAAAAGGGGAGCCACGAGTGCTCCCCCAGAGGTAACCATTGAGCCTCCCGCGTCTATGCGAGGGAGGCTGTTTATCGTTGCTTGATCGCGATCATTCGATCTCGATCAGAATCTCACCCGGGTTCACGCGATCACCCTTGGCGACGTTGATCGCCACGATCTTGCCGGCAATCGACGCCTGTACCTCGGTTTCCATCTTCATGGCTTCGGTAATGAGCACGGCCTGGCCAACCTTGACGGTGTCGCCTTCCTTGACCAGCACATCGACAATGTTGCCCGGCATGGTGGTGCTGACGTGGCCCGGTTTGCTGGCCTGGGCGCGCTTGCCGATGCCGCCGCCGACAAACTCGTTGAGCGGTTCGAACACCACCTCTTCCGGCATGCCATCGATGGACAGGTAGAAGTGGCGCTTGCCCTCGGCCTTGACGCCCACGCCGGTGATGTCGACGCGATAGCTTTCGCCGTGTACGTCAATGACGAACTCGGTCGGAACGCCCTCGCCGCCCGCCCTGGCCACGGTGCCCGGCTCCGGAATCGGCAGCAGCGGCTCTGGCGCCAGGGTGCCAGCTGCACGTTCTTCGAGGAACTTGCGGCCAATGTCCGGAAACATCGCGTAAGTCAGCACATCCTCTTCGGATTGAGCCAGTGCGCCGATTTCGCCACGCAGCTTGGTCATTTCCGGCTTGAGCAGGTCGGCCGGGCGCACGTCGATCAGCTCTTCGTTGCCGATGGCCTGACGACGCAGCTTCTCGTCCACCTCGCCCGGCGCCTTGCCGTAGCCGCCGGTGAGGTAGAGCTTCACTTCGTTGGTGATGGTCTTGTAGCGCTCGCCAGCCAGTACGTTGAAGAACGCCTGGGTGCCGACGATCTGCGAAGTCGGGGTCACCAGCGGCGGGTAGCCCAGGTCCTTGCGCACGCGCGGGATCTCGGCCAGCACTTCGGCCATGCGGCTAAGGGCGCCCTGCTCCTTGAGCTGGTTGGCCAGGTTGGAAATCATGCCGCCCGGAACCTGGTTGACCTGCACGCGAGTGTCGACTGCGGTGAATTCGCTCTCGAACTGGTGATATTTCTTACGCACGGCGTAGAAATACAGGCCGATTTCCTGCAGCAGCTCCAGGTCCAGGCCGGTGTCGAATTCGCTGCCTTTGAGCGCAGCAACCATCGACTCGGTGCCAGGGTGGCTGGTGCCCCAGGCGAAGCTGGAGATCGCGGTGTCGATGTGATCGACGCCGTTTTCCACCGCCTTGAGCTGACACATCGCAGCCAGGCCGGCGGTGTCGTGGGAGTGGATGAACACTGGCAGCGACTGCTCGGCTTTCAACGCCTTGACCAGTTCGCCAGCCGCGAACGGCGTGAGCAGACCAGCCATGTCCTTGATCGCCACGGAGTCGCAACCCATGGCCTCCATCTGCTTGGCCTGAGCAACAAAAGCCTCGATGGTATGCACCGGGCTGACGGTATACGCGATGGTGCCTTGAGCGTGTTTGCCCGCAGCCTTCACTGCCTCGATGGCCACGCGCAGGTTACGCACGTCGTTCATGGCGTCGAAGATGCGGAACACGTCGATCCCGTTGACCGCCGCCTTGGCGACGAAGGCCTTGACCACGTCGTCGCTGTAATGGCGGTAGCCCAGCAGGTTCTGGCCACGCAGCAGCATTTGCAGACGGGTGTTGGGCAGCGCCGCGCGCAGTTGGCGCAGGCGCTCCCACGGGTCTTCCTTCAGGAAGCGCACGCAGGCGTCGAACGTCGCGCCGCCCCAGACTTCCAGCGACCAGTAGCCGACTTTGTCGAGCTTCTCGCAGATCGGCAGCATGTCTTCGGTGCGCATGCGGGTGGCGAGCAGCGATTGGTGGGCGTCGCGCAGGATGGTGTCGGTTACAAAGATCTTCTTCGTCATTCTTATCTCCTCATAGCTCCAAGCTTCAAGCTACAAGCCGCAAGAAAAAGCCGATCCGCTTTGACTTGTAGCATGCCGCTTGCAGCTTGCAGCTGCATTCAAAGTCCTGCGTGGGCGGCAATGGCGGCGGCGATGGCCAGGGCCAGCTCTTCGGGTTTGCGCTTGATCGAGTAGTTGGTCAGTTCAGGGTGGCTTTCAACGAAGCTGGTGTTGAACTGGCCGCTGCGGAACTCCGGATTGCGCAGGATTTCCTGGTAATACGCGGCGGTGGTCTTCACGCCTTGCAGGCGCATGTCATCCAGCGCGCGCAGGCCACGGTCCATCGCCTCTTCCCAGGTCAGCGCCCAGACGATCAGCTTCAGGCACATCGAGTCATAGAACGGCGGAATGGTGTAACCGGTGTAGATCGCCGTATCGGTCCGCACACCGGGCCCGCCGGGCGCGTAATAACGGGTGATTTTGCCGAAGCTGGGCAGGAAGTTGTTCTTCGGGTCTTCGGCGTTGATGCGGAACTGCAACGCGAAACCACGGTGGATGATGTCTTCCTGCTTGACCGACAGCGGCAGCCCGGAGGCGATGCGAATCTGCTCGCGAACGATGTCGATCCCGGTGATTTCCTCGGTGATGGTGTGTTCCACCTGCACCCGGGTGTTCATTTCCATGAAGTACACCTCGCCCTCGGCGAGCAGGAACTCCACGGTACCGGCGTTCTCGTAGCCCACGGCCTTGGCCGCGCGCACCGACAGGTCGCCGATGTAGGCGCGCTGCTCGGGGGTCAGCTGAGGGCTCGGGGCAATCTCGATCAGCTTCTGGTTGCGGCGCTGGATCGAGCAGTCACGTTCGAACAGGTGCACCACATTACCAAAGCTGTCGCCGAGGATCTGCGCCTCGATGTGCTTGGGATTGACGATGCATTTTTCCAGGAACACTTCGGCCTTGCCGAAGGCCTTGGTCGCTTCGGAAATGACCCGAGGGAACGCCTGTTCTAGTTCTTCACGGCTGTTGCAGCGACGAATGCCTCGCCCGCCACCACCGGAAGTGGCCTTGAGCATCACCGGATAGCCGATACGTTCGCCTTCGTCCAGGGCCTCGGCGATGTCCGCGACGTTGCCTTCGGTACCCGGCGTGACCGGAACCCCGGCCTTGATCATGCTGCGCCGTGCTTCGGTCTTGTCGCCCATGCGGCGAATGACTTCAGCCGAAGGACCGATGAATTTGATTCCACGTTCGGCGCAGATGTCCGCCAGTTCAGCGTTTTCAGAGAGGAAGCCATAACCTGGGTGCAGTGCGTCGCAACCGGTTTCCACGGCCAGGTTCACCAACTTGCGCGGGTTAAGGTAACCCTCGAGCGGTTCGGAACCAATGCCATAAGCCTCGTCCGCACGCTTCACATGGAGCGCATGGCGGTCCGCGTCGGAGTAGATCGCAACCGAACGGATGCCCATCTCGGCGCAGGCGCGCACGATACGAACAGCAATTTCCCCACGGTTGGCGATCAGGATTTTTGTTATCACTGGCATTTCCTCGACCGATGATCAGACGGACCGGAGACCCGGTCTGTACGAAGCGACGTTGCGCTACATCAATGTTGCGGCATGTTGCGTCGCAGCGATGGCCTCACCCTATGACGAATCAGCAATTAACAAAAATGAGTAAAAATTGGGTTAAACATAAGTAAAACCTTATAGTTAATCTTTCAGCCATTGGCGGAGTGCTTGAAAATTGCGTAAGTCATTGATGCGTATGACATTGCGTCAATTGCGGATCTTCAATGAAGTCTGCGATCTGCGGTCCTACAGCCGCGCGGCTGAGGAAATGTCTCTCACGCAACCGGCCGTCAGCCTGCAGATTCGTCAGCTCGAGGAGCTGATCGGGCAGCCTTTGTTCGAGTACGTCGGCAAGAAGCTGTACCTGACCGAAGCCGCCGAGGCGCTGCAATTGGCCAGCCGTGACATTTTCGGGCGTCTGGAAAACCTCGACATGCAGCTCTCCGACATGCAGGGCTCGTTGCAGGGGCAACTCAAGCTTGCGATCGAATCCAGCGCCAAGTATTTCGTTCCCCACCTGTTCGCAGCTTTTAAGCGCCAATACCCCGAAGTCATGCTGAATCTGACGGTGGTCAATCGCGCCCAGGTGATCCGCAGGCTTTCAGACAACCGTGACGATCTGGTGGTGATGTCGATGGTGCCGCAAGACATGGGGCTGGAGTTTCTGCCGTTCCTCAACAACCCGATTGTTGCAGTCGCGCGCCCCGATCATCCGTTGTCGCAACTGGCCAATCCAACCCTCAAGGATCTTGAAGGCCACACACTGATCATTCGCGAGCATGGCTCGGGAACACGCCGGGCCTGCGAGGAGTATTTCAAGGAAAAGCGCATCCACTTCGAGCACACGCTGGAAGTGTCCTCGGCCGAAGCGCAGCGCGAATGCGTGGTGGCGGGGCTGGGTGTGGCCCTGCTGACACGGCATGCGCTGAGCCTGGAACTGGCCACCGCAACCCTCAAGGAGCTGCCGGTGGCCGAGCTGCCGCTGTATCGCAGCTGGTGCGTGGTACAGGCCAGAGACAAGCGCCTATCGCCGGTGGCTCACGCCTTCCTTGCGTTCATCCGCACCGAACGTGCACAGATCAGCGAGCTGGTCGCGCGTTTTGATGGCCAGCTTCCGCAGCGCTAGCGCTCTGCCAGAAGGAACCGGAGACATCGAGGTAATCATCGAATTCGAGGGTCAGGCGGCGGTCTTCGAACCGCGTTTCAATCGCACGCCGAAACGCCATGCGGCGCTGGTCTTCCTGCTGACGGCGGGTTTTGACGTTGGAGGTCTGTGAGTCATCGTAGTGCCGAGGCATATCCTGTCTCCCATTGCGTGTGCGGGAGTACAGGGTGGCCTTGGGGCGTGACGATCAAGCGGCGAAAGCGTTACAAGTTGGTGAAGGCTTTCAATCTTCCGATGACTTGATCGACTTGGGCGACAGACGCAGGCTGCGCAAGCTGCGCTTCACGCTCTTGAGGTGGTTGACCAGACTTGGGCCGCGGGCCATGGCGACGCCCATTGCCAGCACGTCGATGACCACCAGGTGCGCGATGCGCGAGGTCAGCGGCGTATAGATCTCGGTGTCTTCGTGAACGTCGATGGCCAGGTTGACCGTCGACAGTTCCGCCAGCGGGGTCTGGCTCGGGCACAGGGTAATCAGGTTGGCGCCGCTCTCACGCACCAGGTTGGCGGTGATGAGCAGGTCTTTGGAGCGCCCCGACTGCGAAATGCACACCGCGACATCGGTAGGCTTGAGCGTCACGGCCGACATGGCCTGCATGTGCGGATCCGAGTAGGACGCAGCCGTCAGCAACAGTCGGAAGAACTTGTGCTGGGCGTCAGCCGCTACAGCTCCCGATGCACCGAAGCCATAGAACTCCACCCGATGGGCCGAGGCCATCACCGACACGGCCGCCTGCAGCGCGTGAGGGTCGAGCTTCTCGCGCACCTCCATCAGCGTGTGCAGCGTGGTGTCGAAGATTTTCAGGCTGTAGTCGGCCACCGAATCGTCTTCATGGATCGCGAACTGCCCGAAGCTTGCGCCAGCGGCCAGGCTCTGGGCCAGCTTGAGCTTCAGGTCCTGGAACCCGGTGCAGCCGATGGCTCGGCAAAAGCGCACGATGGTGGGCTCGCTGATGCCGACGCTATGGGCCAGATCGGCCATGGAGCTATGCATCACTGCCGCAGGATCGAGCAGCACATGGTCGGCTACCTTGAGCTCCGACTTACGCAAGAGATGGCGGGACTGGGCGATGTGCTGCAACAGATTCAAAGGACAGGACTCATTAGAAGGATGGGCCGGGTTGTAGCTTTCTTGTAGTTATACTACATGACCTGCAAGCCGCACAGCTAAACGAGCCTGCAATGCTCAAACGATCGTTTGTGAGCGACTCGTCGCCGTGGAGTGTAGGACTTTTCACGCATGACTCCAGGCACCCACTACACAATCACGCAGGACATTGCCCATCGCACTCGCCTCCACCGGCCGACTGATCAGGTAGCCTTGCACCTCATCGCAGGCATGTGCCCGCAGAAACGCCAACTGCTGCGCGTCTTCCACGCCCTCGGCCACCACTTTCAGGCCCAGGCTGTGGGCCATGGCGATGATGGCGCGAGTGATTGCCGCATCTTCGGTGCCCTCGTTCAGGCCACGAATGAACGCCTGGTCGATCTTGACGTAGTCCACCGGAAAACGCTTGAGGTAACTCAGGGATGAATAGCCGGTACCAAAATCGTCGATGGCCAGCTTCACCCCCAGCTCACGCAACTGCTGGAAGGTGCTGATGATGTGTTCGACACTGTCGAGCAACTGGCTTTCGGTCAATTCCAGTTCAAGGTATTCGGGCATCAGCCCGGTTTCATCGAGCACCTGGCGCACCAGGCTGACCAGCTTGCCCTGACGCAACTGGTGCACGGACAGGTTCACCGACACCCGGATCGGCGCCAGGCCGCTGCGTTGCCACTCGCACGCCTGCCGACAGGCGCGGCGCAGGACGAACTCCCCGATATCGGCGATCAGCCCGCTCTCCTCTGCCAACCCGATGAACTCCCCCGGCGGCACCATGCCCCGGACCGGATGCAGCCAGCGCACCAGCGCCTCGGCGGAATTCAGCAGCCCGGTCGCCAGCTCAAGCTTGGGTTGGTAAAACACTTCAAGCTGCCCTTCCTCGATAGCGCGGCGCAGTTGAATCTCCATTTGCAACCGCTCCAGGGTGCGCGCCTGAAGGCTGTCGGTGTAGAACTGGAAGTTGTTCCCGCCCAGGTGCTTGGCGTGTTGCATCGCCATGTTGGCCTGGCTGACCAGCGCGACCACGTCCTTGCCCGATTCGGGCAACAGCGCGATGCCGATGGAGGCATTGACGACCAGTTCATGCCCACTCACCGACAAAGGCGCACGCAGCTTGGCCAGCAGGCGCGTGGTGGTGCGGGCCAGCGTGGTGAGGTTGCCGTGGGTGTCGAACAGCACTGCGAACTCATCGGCGGACAGCCGGGCAATGGTGTCGGCGTCGGACAGTTCGGCACTCAGGCGGCGCCCGACCTGACGCAGCAACTGGTCAGCGACATCCAGCCCCAGGCTGTCGTTGAGCAGCTTGAAGCGATCCAGGTTGATGTGCAGCAAGGCCAGGTTCTGCCCGCCTTGTCGAACACGCTGATTGGCCTCGCGCAGCCGCTCGTTGAACAGCGAACGATTGGCAAGGCCGGTCAGTTCATCGTAGTGCGACAGGTAGCGGGTGCGTTCTTCGTACTGCCGGGCCAGCTCCTGATTGAGCGCCTCGCTTTTGGCCTGGGCTTCTTGCAGATGCTCGATCAGGGCCAGGTTCTGAAAGCGTCGGGTCAGGCCGCGCTGGATCAACCGGTTGACCTGCGCGCTCACCACGATCAGCGCCAGCAGAAGAATCAGCCCCAGCCACGCCCAGCCGCGCAACGGCACATCCCCGCCCCAGAACAGGTAAACGATGGGCGGGGCCAGACAGGGAACGGTGAACGTCAGGAACGCCGGAATGCTCGCGGCGTAGGCCACGCTGGCCGACAGGGTCGCCGCGCCGATCAGGCCGAAGACCCAGGCCTGCTGGAGGAAGCTTTCAACGGGCACCACCACCAGCGCCGCGCTGGCCAGTGTCAGGCCACTGACGCAGGCCCCAGCGAGAAACATCCGCCGCCAGATCGGCTGCGCCTGGCGCTCAGGCGGTGCTGCGCGAAACGCGGCCACCTGCAACACCCGCAGGCACACCAGCGCCGACAGCCAGCCGACCCAGATGCCCACCAACAGATAGCGTTCAGGGCTCCAGAGCAGCCAGGCGCAGAGCATGCCGTTGATGAACATGAACAAGGTCGGCAGCAGCGAGCCTTGATAAAGAAGACGTGTGCGCTCGACGGCAAGCTGGGTCGCGAACTGTTTGCGGATGACGCGGCGTGTCGCCACAGAGTCGGCCGGGGCGTCTTTGCTGGAGATCATGGCAATTCTTGTAATTAGTGGGCCTTGAACGTCAGCGGAGCATACACAAGCCACCGCACGGACCATACAGTCAGAAAAATAAATTGCATGAATGGCTCGGGGGCCTCGCTTTCCGCGCTCTCACCTCCTTGTAGGAGCGCGCTTGCCCGCGACCGCGGCGGGTCAGCCAACCCATCCGTCACAGGCACACCGCCATCGCGGGCAAGCGCGCTCCTACAGGGCTGTGGTGTGATCTTGTCTACCGACCGGCGTTAGAGTTTGCCCGCCATCCCCGCCGCACCCTAGAATGCGCCGATGCATACTGATGACCTCTCCCTCCTGCTCAATTCCCTCAACGATGCCCAACGCCAGGCGGTCGCCGCCTCCGTGGGTCGTCAGTTGGTCCTGGCCGGCGCTGGTTCCGGCAAAACCCGTGTGCTCGTGCACCGCATCGCCTGGCTGATGCAGGTCGAGAACGCCTCGCCGCACTCGGTCCTGTCGGTGACGTTCACCAACAAGGCCGCCGCCGAGATGCGTCATCGCATCGAGCAACTGATGGGCATCAGCCCGGCGGGCATGTGGGTCGGCACGTTCCACGGCCTGGCGCACCGCCTGCTGCGGGCGCACTGGCAGGAAGCGGGGCTGAACCAGAATTTCCAGATCCTGGACAGCGACGACCAGCAGCGGCTGGTCAAGCGCGTGATCCGCGAGATGGGCCTGGACGAGCAGAAATGGCCTGCGCGTCAGGCCCAGTGGTTCATCAACGGCCAGAAAGACGAAGGCCTGCGACCCAAGCACATCCAGGCCGCCGGCGACATGTTTCTCGGCACCATGAAGGCGATTTACGAGGCGTACGAAGCCGCTTGCCAGCGCGCCAGCGTCATCGACTTCTCGGAACTGCTGCTTCGCGCCCTGGACCTGTGGCGCGACAACCCGGGCCTGCTGGAACACTACCAGCGCCGTTTCCGTCACATCCTGGTGGACGAATTCCAGGACACCAACGCCGTGCAGTACGCCTGGTTGCGCCTGCTGGCCAAGGGCGGCGACAGTCTGATGGTGGTCGGCGACGACGACCAGTCGATTTACGGCTGGCGCGGCGCGAAGATCGAGAACATTCATCAGTATTCCGATGACTTCCCGGACACCGAAACCATACGCCTGGAGCAGAACTATCGCTCCACGGCCAGCATCCTGAAAGCCGCCAACGGGCTGATCGTCAACAACAGCGGCCGCCTGGGCAAGGAACTGTGGACCGACGTCGGCGACGGCGAGTTGATCAGCCTGTACGCCGCGTTCAACGAACACGACGAAGCGCGCTACGTGGTCGAGACCATCGAAAGCGCGATCAAGACCGGCATGTCGCGCAGCGATATCGCCATTCTCTACCGCTCCAACGCCCAGTCCCGGGTGCTGGAAGAGGCCTTGCTGCGCGAGCGCATCCCGTACCGCATCTACGGCGGCCAGCGCTTCTTCGAGCGCGCCGAGATCAAGAACGCCATGGCCTACCTGCGCCTGCTCGATGGCCGTGGCAACGATTCGGCCCTTGAGCGCGTGATCAACGTGCCGCCGCGAGGCATCGGCGAGAAGACCGTCGAGGCGATCCGCGAGCACGCCCGCCACGCCGACGTGTCGATGTGGGAATCGGTGCGCCTGCTGGTGGCCAACAAAGGAGTCACCGGGCGCGCCGCCAGTGCGCTGGGCGCCTTTATCGAGCTGATCGAGAACCTCTCGGCCAAGGTCATGGACATGCCGCTGCACCTGATGACCCAGACCGTCATCGAGCAGTCGGGCCTCATCACCTACCACCAGGAAGAAAAAGGCGAGAAGGGCCAGGCTCGGGTAGAAAACCTTGAGGAACTGGTCAGCGCCGCCCGCGCCTTCGAAACCAGCGAGGGCGAGGAAGACCTGACGCCGCTGGCCGCATTCCTCGGCCATGCATCCCTGGAAGCCGGCGATACCCAGGCCGATGAACACGAAGACAGCGTCCAGCTGATGACGCTGCACAGCGCCAAGGGCCTGGAATTCCCTTACGTGTTCCTGGTGGGCATGGAAGAAGGCCTGTTCCCGCACAAGATGAGCCTGGAAGAGCCGGGACGCCTTGAAGAAGAACGCCGCCTGGCCTACGTCGGCATCACCCGCGCGATGCAGCACCTGGTGCTGACCTACGCCGAAACCCGACGCCTGTACGGCAGCGAGACCTACAACAAGGTGTCGCGCTTCGTACGCGAGGTTCCACCGAATCTGATTCAGGAAGTGCGCCTGTCCAACAGCGTCTCGCGCCCGTTCGGCGGCTCCAAGACCATGGCGCCCAGCCGGCTGTTCGACGGCGAAGGCATCCCCCAGAGCCAGTTCTCCCTCGGCCAGCGCGTGCAGCACGCGGTGTTCGGCGAAGGCGTGATCCTCAACTTCGAAGGCTCGGGCGCCCAGGCGCGGGTCCAGGTGAACTTCGCCGAAGGCAGCAAGTGGCTGATGCTGGGGTATGCGAAGCTGGAGCCGGTTTGATTCCGGTCTGACGCCGGACCTCTGTAGGAGCGCGCTTGCCCGCGATTGCGGCGTGTCTGTAACGAATGAATCGTCTGACACACCGCAATCGCGGGCAAGCGCGCTCCTACAGGGTCCACTTGCATTCCTACGTTGCGCCCCCATCTTTCCTACAGAACTTTCTCAACTGCCCTACGACCCAAGTAGTACGGGCTCTATTGAGATCCACGCAAAAGCCAGAAACATATGGTCGCTGGTCAGACACATTTGTCCTGTTCAATATGGCGCGCGTGCAATCCACAAACGGGAATTCCCTATATGCAACGTTTTCTAAGCATCGCCTTGGCGCTGGTCATCGGGCTCACCATGAGTCTGGATGCCAACGCCGCGCGTTTCGGTGGCGGCAAGAGCATGGGCTCGGCGCCTAGCCACCAGGCGCGTCAGACAGCTCCATCCGCTCCAGCCGCAGCACCTAACGCCGCCGGTCGCCCTGCGCCTGCGGCAGGCGGTGCTTCCAAATGGCTGGGTCCACTGGCCGGTATCGCTGCCGGTGGCCTGCTGGCCTCCATGTTCATGGGCGGCGGTTTCCAGGGCATGCAGTTCTTCGACATCCTGATCATGGCGGTCATCGCCTTCGTGATCTTCCGCTTCATCGCGGCCCGTCGTCGCAAACAGCAGCCACACATGGCTCCAGCCGGTGCTCCGTACCAGCGTGAAACCATCGAGCAGCCTGCGCAGAACACCAACTCGATGTTCGGCGGCTCGCCTGCCGCGTCGGCCCGTCCGGTGATCAACGCGCCAGCCTGGTTCAACGAAGAGCGCTTCATTGAAGCCGCACGCAATCACTTCCAGTCGCTGCAGCAGCACTGGGACGCGAACGAGATGGACAAGATCGCCGAGTTCGTGACCCCGCAAATGCTGCAGTTCCTGAAAAAGGAACGTGCCGACCTGGGCGACGGCTTCCAGTCGACCTACATCGACAACCTGAGCGTGCAACTGGAAGGTGTCGACGACCGCGCAGACAAGACCATTGCCACGCTGACCTTCAGCGGCGTCTCGAAGACTTCGCGTTTCGACCAGGGTGAAGTGTTCAGCGAAAGCTGGAACATGGAACGCGCCCCGGGCGAGAACCAGCCTTGGCTGGTGGCAGGTATTCGCCAGAACGGCTGAAACTCTGCGGCATCGCTCTAGTCAAAAACCCCGAACTCGTTTCGGGGTTTTGCTTTTTTGAGTTCTGCGATTAATTTGGTGATGTCTTTAAGCTACTGTATAACCCGCGCAATTTGTTAGAGGATCCACGTCGTGGAAGAAGTCATCGAACAACTCCGTGAAGCCAATGAGCCGGTTCCCGTCCCGCTTGAGCTGCCGGACGAAGATCAGCTGGTCGAAATCGAAGAAGAGCTGTTCATCAACATTCCTTTCGTGTTCAAGGAATTTCTGCTGACGGTCAGCGACGTGGTATACGGCAGCCTGGAGCCGGTCACGGTCACCGACCCCGGCTCGCACACCTACCTGCCGGAAGTGGCGGCCAACGCCTGGGACGCAGGCGTGCCCCGCGACCTGATCCCGATCTGCCAGGACGGTGACGACTACTACTGCGTCGAGGAAGACGGCACCGTGGTGCTGTGGTCCGGCGAAGAAGAGCTGGTCACCGAAGAGAGCTGGGAATCGGTGTGGCACTGGGCGCGGGACGTCTGGCTGGAAAGCTGAGCCGCGCCTGCCCTCACCTTTCGACCTTCGGGGCTCAAGTTTGCGAGCTTAGCGCTCCGAAGGTTCCTGGTTGTTGCCCAGCGTCTCCAGCAGCGCGATCTGCATGCGCGTGTGCACGCGGATGAACCAGCGCCACAGCACCGCGGCCACCACCGCCGCGACCATCACGATCAGCAGCAGCCACTCGCTGGTCGGTAGCATGCTCGCCGAGAGCAATGCGATCAGCACAAACAGCACCGACAGCGACAGCAGCGGGATCACTTCGGCGATCACCCGGCGCACCCGCTCGGTATGGCGCCCCGCCATTTCCGGCTTGACCCCCATCTCTGCCAGCAGCATCGAGAGCGCCTTGAGCTTGCGATAGGCCGCGATCAGGAACGGCAGCGACAGCAGCAACGACGCGCCCCAGACCCATGCCTTCTGCTGGCCGACTTCACTGACCCACTCGCTGAAGTATTCGCCGATGCGCTCGCCGAAATACCCGCCGCAGAAGAAGATCGCTACCACCAGGGCCAGGTTCACGCCCACTTGCAGCAGAATCTTGCGAATCATCGATGCCAGCAACGCGCCCTGCCCCTGGGGCTGGATGCTGCGCAGCCATTCCCCGTACAGGCCGAAAACCCGGGCGACGCGCGCAGGCACGATATTGCCCAGGGAGTGCGACAGCGGATCGGCCGCCCGGATCAGGTAGGGCGTCAGCAGCGTGGTGATCGCCGACACAGCCACCGCAACCGGATAGAGGAAGTCGCTGGTGACCTGCAACGTCATCCCCAGCGCCGCGATGATGAAGGAAAATTCGCCAATCTGTGACAGGCCCATCCCGACCCGCAGTGAGGTCTTGCCGTCGTTACCGGCGATAAACGCCCCCAGTCCGCAAGACAACATCTTGCCCAGCACCACGGCCACGGTGATGACTGCGATTGGCCAGGCATAGTCGAGCAGGATCTTAGGATCGATCATCAAACCGATGGCGACGAAGAAGATGGCGCTGAACATGTCGCGAATGGGTTCGATCAGGTGCTCGATTTTCATCAATTGCCGGGATTCGGCCATGATCGCGCCGATCAGGAACGCGCCGAGCACCATGCTGTATTCCAGCTTCACCACCAGCAGGCAGAAGCCGAAACACAGGCCCAATACGGTGATGAGCAGCATCTCGTTGCTTTCGAACTTTGCCACGTAGGCCAACAGGCGCGGCACCAGCAGAATGCCAATGACCAGGGCGACAATCATGAACAGCGAGAGCTTGCCTACGGTGGAGAAGACTTCGCCGGAGCTGACCGTGCCGCTGACCGCGATGCCGGACAGCAACGCGATGATACCGATACCCAATATGTCCTCGACGATCAGCACGCCGAAGATCAGTTGGGCAAACCGCTGGTTCTTCATCTTCAGGTCATTGAGCGCCTTGACGATGATGGTCGTTGAGGAGATGGCCAGGATCGCTCCCAGAAACAGCGAATCCATGGTGCTCCAGCCGAAATACTGGCCGATCTCGTAGCCGATCCAGATCATCAGCATGATTTCGAGAAACGCGGCAATGAACGCCGTGGCGCCAACCTTGAACAGCTTGCGCAGGCTGAATTCGAGCCCCAGGCAGAGCATCAGGAAGATCACTCCAAGCTCGGCCAGGGTCTTGATGGTGTCTTCGTCGTGGATCAGGCCGAACGGCGGGGTGTGCGGACCGATGATGAAGCCGGCCACGATATAGCCCAGCACCACCGGTTGTTTGAGACGATGAAACAGCACCGTCACCACCCCGGCCACGAGCATGATGACGGCCAGATCCTGAATGAAACTGATGGCGTGCATGGGCGCGGCTCCTTGTCACTAGCAGTGGTATGCGCGTTCTCGCCTCGATAGAGAAGCGACTGCTGTGCGAAAAGCCGCCAACGGTGTCGGTTTAATCTGACAGGAACGCAGGAATTACCCCATCCAAGGGTTTTTGCAGGTTAACACCGCACAAAAGCCGATAAAGCCGGTGCAATATATAGAAACAGATAGGCTTCAAGCGTGACGACGACGCGGCGGTTTGCGTCCCGATAACGTTGGCTTTGATTGCCAATCCACACCCGAGCACCGTCCAAGGTGCCAACTTGACTCAATTGACCGTGAGCACGCTATGGAACCCGGAAACGCCCAGCTGTCGATGACTGTATTGATGACCCCGGACATGGCCAACTTCTCTGGCAACGTGCACGGCGGCACCCTGCTCAAATACCTCGACGAAGTGGCTTACGCCTGCGCGGCCCGTTATGCCGGCCGGTATGTCGTGACGCTGTCGGTGGATCAGGTGATCTTCCGCGAGCCGGTGCATGTCGGCGAGCTGGTGACCTTTCTCGCCTCGGTGAACTACACCGGCAACACCTCAATGGAAGTCGGGATCAAGGTCGTGACCGAGAACATCCGCGAGCGCTCGGTGCGTCACTCCAACAGCTGCTTCTTCACCATGGTGGCCGTGGATGACCAGCGCAAGCCGGTGAGCGTGCCGCCTCTGGTGCCCGAGACCAGCGAGGGCAAGCGCCGCTACGTCCAGGCCCAGCAACGCCGCCAGATTCGCCAGGAACTGGAAAAGCGCTACCGCGAAATCCGTGAGGATGGTGTGTAAGGCGACATCCATCTGTAGGAGCGCGCTTGCCCGCGACGGCAGTGTGTCTGAGCCCGGTGTGGGTCTGATACACCGCGGTCGCGGGCAAGCGCGCTCCTACAATCGGCATTCGCGGTGTGTCAGGCAGCCGCCCCGCCGGCAAGCGGACGCCGCACGGCCGGGCTGCTACGGGTCAAGGGTGCAAACGCACCGCCTCGAACTTCACCCGCGGATGCGCAATCCGGTCCTGGGCGCGTACCAGTTCCAGCTCGTAGCTGCCGCACGCCTGGGTCTCCAGCAGCACCTCATGCACCGCCGAAGCCGTGTATTCGAAGGCGCTGCGCAAATCATCCCCCAGCAACACCTTCGACAGGAACAGTCCCGAAGTCAGGTCGCCCACGCCCACTGGCTGGCGCGGGAAGGCCAACAGCGGCCTGCGCAGGTGCCAGCTTTCGTGCTCGGTCACCAGCAGCATTTCAAAGCCGTCGGCGGGCTTTCCGGGGTAATCCAGGTGCTTGACCACGATGGCTTTCGGCCCCCGGGCCAACAATGCGCGGGCCATGGCCAGGCAATCCATCAAGGAGCTTGGCTTGCGCCCTGAAAAGCTGTCCAGTTCCAACTGGTTCGGGCAGAGGAAATCCGCCACTGCAGCCGCTTCATCCAGCAGGAAATCACTGACTTCCTGGGGCACGATGCAGCCTTTCTCGGGGTGCCCCATGACCGGATCACACAGGTACAGCGCACGGGGGTTGGCGCGCTTGATCTGCGCCACTGCCGTCAGAATCGCCCGCCCCTGCGCCGCGCTGCCCAGATAACCCGACAATACCGCATCGCAATTGCCCAGCTCGCCGATGGCCGCGATCCCTTCGACCAACGCAGGAATTTGCTGCGGCGCCAACACTTCGCCCGCCCAGTGTCCATACTGAGTATGGTTGGAGAACTGCACCGTGTTGAGCGGCCAGACATTGATGCCGATCCGCTGCATGGGAAATACCGCAGCGCTGTTGCCAGCATGTCCGAAGACCACGTGAGACTGGATGGCGAGTAAATGAGGCGAACGTTTCATGACAGGTTCCTGAAGCCGGGAAAGCACCTTAGTAGTGAAGCCGGACGAAGTGAAGCGAAATTAAACGACCGGACTATGGCTGTCGGTGACCTGAGGCAGTTAAGCTGGACATCTTCCGTTGGAGCTCTCTTTCCATGCTGACCCTGGGCAACATTTTCGTCCTGATGCTGCTGGCAACCGCTGGCGCCTGGCTGTGGCATTCCCATGGCCTGCGCGAACGTGCCCTTGAGCGCGTGAAACAGCACTGTGCCAAGCTCGACATCGAATTGCTCGATGGCAACGTCGCCCTGCGTCGTATCACGTTCAAGCGCGACAACGAGGGCCGCAAGCGTCTGGCCCGGGTGTACAACTTCGAGTTCACCGTGACCGGCGAGCAACGCCACCCCGGCACCATCACCATGTTCGGCAAGCACACCGCCCAGATCGAACTGGCGCCCTACCCGTTCGAAATCAAGAATCCCAAGCCGACCGCGGAAATCATCCAGCTCAACGAGTGGCGCCAGGAACACAACAAGTGGAAGCAGTGAGCGGCCTCTAGACCCTGCAACCGGTCAATCGCTCGCTCAACTGCGCCTCATCCTGCGGCTCGGCAAAGATCAACTCCAACCGCGAATCCTTGCGCCACTCACTGGGCGCCCACTGGATGTCGCTGCCATCGAGCCCGTTGCCCGACACCCACCCATCCTGACTGTGGATAACCAGCTTGGCGCGGCGCCAGCCAAGGCTTTGCAGCCATTCGCGCACTTTGCCTGCGTCGAACACCCGATCCGGATGCCAACGCCAGCCGATGCTCCAACCCTCGGGCTGCGCCTGGCTCAGGCAGATCGGCGTCATCGGGTCGGTCCAGACGGCCGGCATCTGCGCCAGGGTCCTGGGCGCAACGAAGTTATCCACACCCTCCCGCGCACGCACGTCGATACCGGGCAGTTGATCCAGCGCAACGACGCCCGACTCGGTCCAGACCACAGGGCGATCAGGCAGCGAGTGGATGATTGCCTGTCGAGCCGCTGCGTCCAGCCCCGCCGACTTGTTCAGCACCAGCAGCCCGGCGTCCGTCATCGCATCGTGCTGGGTTGCGGGCAACGGCTTGCCCTGGACCAGCGCCAGTGCATCGAGCACCATGACGCAAGGCTGCACCGCCAGCACGCCTGCCCACGGCGCGTCTTTCAGTTGCGCCATCAGTTGCACCGGGTGACCCAGCCCGGACGGCTCGATGAACAGCCGGTCAGGCTTTGCCTTGCGCAAAAGGCGCCCCAGGCCGATCTGGAACGGCGCGCCATTGACGCAGCACAGGCAACCACCAGCCACTTCGCCAAGTGCGATACCATCCTCGGCCGTGCTGAGCAGCGCAGCGTCCAGGCCGATCTGACCGAATTCGTTGATCAGAATGGCCCAGCGCTCACCCGCAGGCTTGAGCGAAAGCAGGTGCTTGATGAGGCTGGTCTTGCCGGCACCCAAAGGGCCAGCAATGACATGGGTGGGAATGTTCTGCAGCATGTCCGGCCATTGTTGAACGTCGCTCCCGAAAACGAGCGCAGACGGAGGTAATCGATGCGAGCAATCTGGCTGCCCGTGCGGCTGGCGTTGGTGCTGTTGGCGGTCACGTCGGGACAGACGTGGGCTGAATCCTGCGTGGTTCATAGTCAGGCCGAGCGACTTGACGTGAAAGTCTGTCAGGAAAATCTCAATATTCCGCCAGATCTCTTCCGCAACGGTTTCTGCAAACCGCAGCTCAAGGACCAGAAGGTCGAAGTCGCCTACATGGAGCAATGCCCCTCGGGGTCCTTCGGCCAGTGCAGCAACGCACAAGTCGCCAATATGCCCTATCGGCAGAACATTCACTATTACGGCGTGGCCAGCGATGCCGCCTTCCTCAAGCCCTTTTGCGAGCAGCAGAGCAAGGGTGTGTGGAAGGCGCAGTAGACGCCGATGATTGCGGTGGTGATTGCAAATACGCCCCCGCCGGCAAGCGGAACGCCGCCCGGCCGGGCTGCTACGGGTTCTGGTTGTTCACAACTACCGTGTACGCAACCTATCCGTAGCAGCACGGCTTGCCGGCGGGAGCGGTCTCAAGCCCTACGCCGCTTCCCCATGCCAATCACCAAACGGATCGGCCAACTCTCTCCACCCTTCAACACCCACCGCCATCTCGACATCGGTCAACAGGCATGCATCAAGATCGGCGTTCAGCCGGGCGAAATCGATGTTCTGGCCGATGAATACCAGTTCCTGCCGGCAATCCCCACTCTGCGCCATCCAGTTGCGCATGATGACCTCGGTGCTTTCCTGATCCTGCGGCCAGTGCTCCTTGGGCACGAAACGCCACCAGCGCCCGGCGAAGCCATATCGCATCAACCCGCCCGCCTGTGACCAACTGCCGGCCTCCTGATGCTTGCTCGCCAGCCAGAAGAAGCCCTTGGAACGCAGCAGTTTGCCGTTGCTCCAGTCGCCATTGATGAAATCGAAAAACCGCTGCGGGTGAAACGGTCGGCGCGCGCGATAGGCCGTCGAGGCGATGCCGTACTCTTCGGTTTCCGGCACATGCTCACCCCGCAGTTCCTTGAGCCAGCCCGGCGCCTGGGCCGCGCGCTCGAAATCGAAGCGGCCGGTATCCAGAATCTTGCCCAGCGGCACTGCGCCCATCACCATCGGCAGTATTTCCGCCTGGCTGTTGAGGCTTTTCAGGATCGCCATCAACTCCTGGCGCTCGGCCGAGCTGATGAGGTCGATCTTGCTGATGAGGATCACGTCGGCGAACTCCACCTGCTCGATCAGCAAATCGGTGATGGAACGTTCGTCATCTTCACCCAGCGTTTCGCCGCGTGAGTCGAGGCTTTCCGCAGCCTGGTAGTCCTGTAGGAAATTCAGGCCATCGACCACGGTGACCATGGTGTCCAGGCGCGCAATATCAGCCAGACTCTGTCCCGCCTCGTCGCGAAAGGTGAAGGTTTCCGCCACCGGCAGCGGCTCGGAAATGCCGGTGGACTCGATCAGCAGATAATCGAAGCGGCCATCGCGCGCCAGCCGGCTGACTTCTTCCAGAAGGTCTTCGCGCAGGGTGCAGCAGATGCAGCCGTTGCTCATTTCCACGAGCTTTTCTTCGGCGCGGTTGAGGCTGACGTCACGCTGGACCTCACCGCCATCGATGTTGATTTCGCTCATGTCATTGACGATGACCGCCACTCGCAGGTCTTCGCGGTTACGCAGGATATGGTTGAGCAGCGTGCTTTTGCCGGCGCCGAGAAAGCCGGACAGGACGGTAACGGGGAGGCGGTTCATCATGGTCTCATCAGGTAGCAGGTTCGAATGCTTTTTACGTTATAATATAACAATACAAAGCTGCTAACTTTATTTTGCAAGGTCGGCTCAATGGTCAGGGTTTTCAGTATTTTCTCGGGGCTTGTTCTGCTGCTGAGTACACAGGCGTTTGCCGCACCGCCCTCGCCCAGGCTGGATCAGGCGCTGTGTACGCGCAGCGCGACAGTGCTGGCGTGCCTCGATGCGTATGGCAACAGCTACAGCGTGGCGATGTCGGGCACCACCATGTACCTGCGCGGGTATGAAAGCGAAGGCAAACGGCGCTGGGCGCAGACCAACAGCCGCTATGGGTCGCTGACGTTCTTCACGGGGCTCGCCTCGGATGGCGAGGCGTGGGTGGGGTATATCCAGAAAGTCGGCTGGACGACGATCAGCCGGGTGTCTAGCTCCAGCGGCAGCCGGAGCAAGATCACCTGCAGTCGCGTGACGGGTTGTCGTTAGACCACCGCCTGCTCCGCCGCCTTCTGCTCCTGCCGCCAGGCAATGAACGAACCTGCCGGAGGGTTGCGCTCGAAGTACTGCTTCATGCCATCGAACAGCCCGTCGGCCACGGCCTGCTGATGACGCGCCGTCACCAGGCGCTGGCTGTCGCGGCTGTTGGAGATGAAGCCGGTCTCCACCAGAATCGACGGCACGTCCGGGGATTTCAACACGGCAAATCCGGCCTGTTCCACGCGCTTCTGGTGCAGCGTCGTCACACCCTCCAGGCTGCCGAGCACGGTGTGGCCCAGTTGCAGGCTGGCGGCGATGGTGGCGTTCATCGACATGTCGAGAATCACCCCGGCCAGCATCGGGTCCTTGTCTTTCAGGTTGAGCAAGCTGTTGGCGCCGATCAGGTCCGCGCCGTTTTCGCGTTGGGCCATGAAACGCGCGGTCGCCGAGGTCGCGCCGTTCTCCGACAAGGCAAACACTGACGCGCCCGATGCGGTCAGGCGCGGCGCGGCATCGGCATGCACCGAAATGAACATGTCGGCGTTGTATTTGCGGGCAATGTCCACGCGCTTGCGCAGCGGCACGAAGAAGTCGTCGTTGCGCACCAGGCGCACATCGAAGCCCTTCTCGCGCTTGAGCCGCTTGGCCAGCAACTGGGCGATGGACAACACCACGTCTTTCTCGCGCTCGCCCTTGGAGCCGATGGCGCCCGGGTCCTTGCCGCCGTGCCCGGCATCGACCACCACCATGGTGTCGCGCTTGGGGTGATTCTTGTCAGGCACTGGCGCAGGCGGCTCTTTGGCCACGACGGCGGCAGGCGCTGCTGCGGCCAGTTGCACGGGAGGGTGCGCGGCGACGTCATGACCCAGGTCCACCACCAGGCGGTTGCCCTGCGCGCCCTCAGGCCCGAGCAAAAAGCTGTTGAGCTGCACGGGCGAAGCCAGGTCGAGCACGATACGGGTATCGCCCTGGCCGAAATGACCGGAGCGGATTGCCTTGATTGGCGAGTTTTCCAGCGCCAGTTGACTGAAGTCGCCCTCGAGTCGCGCACCGCTGACGTCGATGATGATGCGCTCAGGTGCATTCAGGGTGAAGGTTTTGTACTTCACCGGACCGCTAAGATCGAACACCAGCCGCGACTTGTTTTCGGAGCGCCATAGTCGCGCGTTGCGAATCTGCGTGGCATTGACGGAGAAAGGAAGCGCGAAAGCGGCGCTGGCCAAAAGCATATTGAGCAGCATTTGACGTCGATGCATGGCACGTTCCGAAAAAAGACGAGCATCCCGGCTCTGGTAGGCATGAACATTGTTCGTAACAATATAACATGCCGCCAGAAACTCGAAGATGAAGCTTTTTACAGAATTGGCCGGACTTTTAAGCTGCAAATCAAAGGCTAAGGGCAAAAAACTCATGTGAAACAAGAGGATGTTCCACGTGGAACATGGACAGGGGATTGGTCGCTGAAAACAGAAACGCCCCGGTAAACGGGGCGTTCGGACAAACGGTCAATCAGGTGCGAGGCTTAACGGTTCCACAGTTCTGGTCCAGCCAGACGGCCTTGGTGTCCATGCTGCCGTTCTGCTGCTGTCCGGTGGCATTGAACGAGCCCACAACGTGGGTGTTGAACTCGCGATCACTGAGGAACTGGGCAGTACCGGTACCCTGGGCACGAGGGCAACTGAATTTGAATTTCCAGGTCGGCCCATTGCGATCAGTGATTTGCTGACTGCACCCGGACTTGGGATCGGTCAACGGAATCTGTTCGTTCTTCACCTGCTCCGGTGTCAGGCACACCCGCACGCCTTTCCCGCCCAGGGTAATGCCTTGTTTTTCCAGCATTTTTTCCATGGCCGCACGTTGCTGTGGAGCCATCATCTGCAGCTGGGCGAGCATGACCTGCATGTCGGGCATCTGCTGTCCATCGACCTGCATATTGCTGGACGTCAGTTCCCACAATCCGGGTTGCAGCACCTGGGCCTGAACGAACGGCGCTGCCAGACCCACCATCAACGCCAGTACGCGCTTTTTCATGAACCCTGTTTCCTTCTTTTCTGAGACAGTTCGGTTGCGGCCTGTCGTTACCGTAGACAATGACGCTTAGACGACAAATCCGGTAACCAGTTGCAGGCCGAATTAAATAGCGACAATCGCGGCGGGCTGTGGTCTGTTAGACACAATCGAACCCGCAACAAGGTCGCTCATGGACTATCACAGCCCGTATTTTTTCGGCTATCTGATCGGCTTCACTCATCTGCTGGGCATCGTAGCAGCGATTCATGCATTGCTGACGGTGCGCACCGCGCAAGGCTCCATCGCCTGGGCCATGCCGCTCATTTTCATCCCCTATATCACCCTCATTCCGTACCTCGTCTTTGGCCGCAGCACCTTTGATGCATATATCAAGGCGCGGCGTCAGGCCAACACCGAGATGCGTGAGGCCATCGCCGATTTCAACTGGAAGCCCTGGATCGAAGAGGCTGTCGCCGCACGGCGCTCCGACGCCTACGAATCACTGCGGGCGATGCCCAAGCTGGGCCGCATGCCGTGCCTGGCCAATAACGAAGTGAAGCTGCTGATTAACGGCGAGGCGACATTCAGCGCGATATTCGACGCCATCCGGGCGGCGAAGCGTGTGGTGTTCGTGCAGTTCTTCATCATCCATGACGACGATCTGGGCCGCCGCCTGCAAACGCTTCTACTGGAAAAGGCCGCCGAAGGCGTAGAGATTTTCGTGCTCTACGACCGCATCGGCAGCCACGCCCTGCCCGCCAGCTACGTCGATAAGCTGCGCGCCGGTGGCGTGCAGATCAAAGCCTTCGCGACTCGAAGCGGGTGGCTCAATCGCTTCCAGATCAACTTCCGCAATCATCGCAAGATCGTGGTGGTTGATGGCGTGCGCGGCTTTGTCGGCGGGCATAACGTCGGTGATGAATACCTGGGGCTCAAGCCTCCATTGGCGCCGTGGCGTGATACCCATGTGGCGATCATCGGGCCGGTGGTGGCGTGCCTGCAGGAGTCCTTTGCCGAGGACTGGTTCTGGGCAACCCGGGAGTTGCCGCCGCTGATTCTGCCCGAGCACTACCCCGAAGACGGCGTGCTCTGCCAGTTGCTCGCCACCGGCCCTGCGGATCGGCAGGAGACCTGCTCGCTGTTTTTCGTCGAGGCGATCCACGCAGCCACCGAACGGGTGTGGATCACCACGCCCTACTTCGTGCCCGACGAGGCAGTGTTCGCCGCGCTGCGTCTGGCGGTACTGCGCGGCGTTGACGTGCGGTTGCTGCTGCCATCGCGCCCCGACCACTACACGGTGTACGCGGCCTCCAGCCTGTTTGCGTTCGAGGCGGTGCGTGCCGGTGTGCGCATGTTTCGCTACCAGCCGGGGTTCCTGCATCAGAAGGTGGTGCTGGTGGACAACGAGATCACTGCGATCGGCAGCGCCAACCTGGACAACCGCTCGTTCCGGCTGAATTTCGAATTGATGCTGCTGACCGTAGACGAAGACTTCGCTCGGGAGGTGGAGGCGATGCTCAGTGACGACTTCGCCAACGCGGTTGAAATCTCGACGCAGGATAGTCGCGAGACGCATCAGTTGCAGCGCCTGGGGATGCGCGTGGCGCGGCTGATTTCACCGATTCTCTGACGGTTACTGTAGGAGCGCGCTTGCCCGCGACTGCGATCGACCATCCGCTGCGATGTCGTCCGATCTGACGCCATCGCGGGCAAGCGCGCTCCTACAGGTCTTCGTCAGGGGTAAAGATCCTCACGGGTCCACGGCAAATCATGGCTGCCATCGGCGCGGGGTTTCACCGCCAGGATCTGATGCAGGTTGATCCAGCCCTTGGAGAACGCATAGGCACATCCGGCCAGGTACAGGCGGAAGATCCGCAAGGCCTGCTCCGGCACCATCGCCGCTGCCACCTCCAGCTTTTCTTCCAGCCGCGTGCTCCAGTGATCCAGGGTACGGGCGTAGTGCAGGCGCAGACTCTCCACGTCCACCACCTCCAGCCCCGCCTCGCTGATGAAGCCGGTGATCATCGACAGGTGCGGCAGTTCGCCGTTGGGAAACACATAACGGTCGATGAAATCACCCGCCCCGCGGCCCACAGGGCGACCATCGGTGTGCTTGGCGGTAATGCCATGGTTCATCACCAGCCCGCCCTCCTTCACCGCCGCGAACAGGCACTTGGCGTAGAGGTCGAGGTTGGCGTGGCCGACGTGTTCGAACATGCCCACACTCACGACCTTGTCGAAGCGGCCGTCCTTGGGCAGGTCGCGATAGTCGAGCAACTGCAGCTCCACCCGGTCCTCCAGCCCTTCGGCTTTGACTCGCTCCCGCGCCAGCGCCAGTTGCTCGCGGCTCAGGGTAATGCCGAACACCTTCACCCCGTACTCGCGCGCCGCGAAGCGTGACAGCCCGCCCCAGCCGCAGCCCACGTCGAGCAGATACTCGCCGGGCTTGAGGCGCAGCTTGCGGCACAGGTGATGGAATTTGTCCTGCTGCGCCTGATCCAGCGTCTCGTTGCCAGTCTTGAAGTAGGCGCAGGAATAGACCATGTCCTTGTCCAGCCACAGCCGGTAGAAGTCGTTGGAAAGGTCATAGTGGTAGGAGATCGACTTGGCGTCGGTGTCCTTGTCGTGCTGCGTGCGGGTGGGCGCGCTGGTGTCGTCTTCGTCGGCGAGGGCCAGGGTCAGTTCGTCACAGACCCGCATCACTTCGCTGATCGAACCCACAAGGTCAAGCCGGCCTTCTACGAAGGCGCTGCCCAGAAGGTCAAGGCTGGGGTGACTGAAATCGGACACCAGTGCGGGGTCCTTCACGACGATGGTGACGCTTGGGTCGGACCCAAGGTCGAACTCGTTGCCATCCCAAAGCTTGAGTCGTAGAGGCAAATGAAGCTTTTGTAACGCCGGTGGAAGTTGCGCAAGCATTGAGATATCCCCCTGATCCGGAAACACGGAAAAGGGTAGTCCAAAACCGGCTCCAGAGTAGGAACCGTCAGGCTATCGGCTTGTTATGAGAGCGACGACAAATCTGAAATCGAGTACGGCCCTGTACTCCGGATTTCCAGCCAATGCGAAGCCTGCGATGGAGCACCCTCTTCGTGACTGACTCATAATTTGTTACAGAGTTCTTCAAAGCTCAAGCGAATTTTTATACTTACGTGAGCCTGTCAAAACCGGTGCTCACAGCGCGAGCACCGGTAATCAAGGCTTGCAGGCAATTATGAAATTTTGCCGATAGGCTCGTGGAAGCGCAGCAAGCGTCCGGCGTTGCCGAGCACCAGCAAGGTGCTGAGGTTGTGCAGGATGGCGGCGATCATCGCGCCCGCAGCCCCCAGCACCCCGAACGCCGCCAGTGCGACAATCGCCAGCGTCCAGCCCAGCCCGATGATGACGTTGACCTGCAACGTGCTGCGGCACTGCCGGCTCAAGCGCACGCAAGTCCCCAGGCGGCGCAGGTCGCTGCCGATCAGCACGATGTCGGCCGAGGCCAGTGCGATGTCAGCGCCGCCCGCACCCATGGCCACGCCCACCACGCCAGCCTTCAAGGCCAGCGAATCGTTGATGCCGTCACCCACCACCATCGGCCGGAAGCCGCTCTTGATCTCCCCCATCACCCGGTTGAGCTTGTCTTCGGGCAAGGCCTGGGCGTGGATGTCGCTAATGCCGACCTCATGGGCCAGGCTGTCGGCCACGCTCTGACGGTCGCCGGTCAGCAGCAGTTGCCTGCCCATGCCCAGTTCACGCAACTCGCTCAGGGCCTGGCGCGCTTCGGGCTTGAGGCTGTCGGCGAGCAGCAGCCAGGCGAGGAACACGCCATCAACGGCCAGCCCGGCAATGGGGCCATCGTGATCGGGCACAGGCGAGGTGGCGATGCCCAGTTGCGCGAACAGCTCAGGCCGGCCAAGGGCAGCTTCTCCGCGCTCGGTCTGGGCAACGACGCCAAGGCCCTGGCGTTCGCGAATGTCTTGCAGCGCCAGCAGTTGATCCTTCTCGACCAAACCCGCCAGCGCGCGACTGACCGGGTGGCTGCTGGCCGAACCGAGACTGGCAGCGAGCGGGATCAGCTCATCGCCGGCGCCCTCCTCGGCTTGTACCGATTGCAGGCGCAAGCTGCCGTAAGTCAGGGTGCCAGTCTTGTCGACCACCAGGGATGTCAGGTCGGCGAGTTCTTCAAGGAAGGCCGAGCTGCGAATCAGGATGCCGTGGCGTGCCGCCACAGCGATCCCGGCAATCGCCGTGGCCGGCGCCGACAGCACCAGCGCGCAAGGGCACGCCGCAACCAGCACCGCCAGCATGGCCTGGGCGTTGTTGGTGATGAACCAGGTGACAGCGGCGATCAGCAACACCAGCACCATGTAGCTGCCCGCGTAACGCTCCAGCAGCCGGGTGATCGGCGGCTTCGAACGCTCGGCGCTCTGCATCAGGGCGATGACTTTGCCCAGTGTCGATTCATTGCCGATGCGCGTTACCTCGATGCGCAACAGGCCGTCGAGGTTGATCGCGCCGCCGAACACCTCCATGCCCGCGCGCGCCTCCAGCGGCACCGACTCACCGGTGATCGGCGCGGTATCCAGGCTCGCCTGGCCGGACATGACCATGCCGTCGGCGGGCACCCGGTCCCCGGCGCGCACTTCAACCCGGTCTCCGGCGACCAGAGTGCCGTTGTCCACTTCACGGATCGAGCCGTCGGCGGTGATCAACCGTGCATGGCTGCGGGTGAGTTTCCCCAGCGCCTGAATCGCTTCCTGGGAGCCGATGACGCTGCGCTCTTCCAGCACATGGCCGAAGATCATGATGATCGGCAGCAAGGCGGCAGTCATCAGATCGCCCGTGGCCCAGGCGCCGAGCATCGCCAGCGCGATCAGTTGATCCGTGATGCCGTGCAGGCTTGGATAGCGCAGGCTGTGCCAGCCCGCGCTGACCACCGGAATAGCCACCAGCAGCGAGGCCGCACCCAGCAGCAACTGGCTGACGCCGACCTGTTCGGGGGCAAAGAAGCGCCACACCAGCCCCAGCGCCAGCAAGCCCAGGGCGAGCATTGCCAGGGTCAGCTGGCGTGCGGCGCTGCGTTGCTCGGTGCTGGTCAGCATGCTGCCGGGCTCGGGCGCATCAGCGTGATGATGGTCATGGCTATGGTCAGCGCCATGGTTGTGAACAGCTTCGCCACTCATTTGTCGGCTCCCTGAATGATCAGGCGTGAATCGTCATGGGGATCGACCGTGGTCACCGACCCTGCCTGTTTGAGAATGCCCGGCACCCGCTCGCGATACAGACGCAGCAGCAGGCCGGGGTCGCTCTTGTTCTGAATCGACTGGGCCAGGCCGGTCACCGCCGCGGTATCGGTCTGCGCCTTGGCCAGCCGCTCGGACGCCTGGGCGTGGGCGACTTGCAGCGTACGGTCGGCTTGCTGGTTGGCGGTCTGGTTCTGCTTCTCGGCGTCGGTGCGCGCATTGGCGACAGCCTGATCGGCTTGCTGGCTAGCGGTCAGCACCGCGTTGAAGGCGTTGACCGCCGCAGCGGGCAGGCTGGATTGCACGTCCACGCGCACCACCTCGACACCCAGGCCGACGCCGGTGGCCGTCAACTCTTCAAGACGCTTGTTGATGCCCTGCACCAGATCGCCACGCAGTCGCTCGCGGCGCTCGGCAGACTGGCTGTCGGAGCCGATCAACTCAGGGCGCGCCACCAGAATGGTGTCCAGATCTCGTGCGGCGGTGAGGCTCACGGCGCTGCGATTGACCAGCCGATCCAGCGCCGGCAGCACATGCTCGCCTTGCAGGACGAACTCGCGAGGGTCAGTGACCTTGTAGTACGCCGTGACATCGAGCTGTACGACACCGGCATCCCCAGTCAGCAGATAGCCGGATCCGGCCAGCGCATCGCTCATGGGCGTGGCGAAGCTGGTGACCTTGTCAGCGGCCAGCGCAGTCGGTGAGCGCAGCAGGGTTTCGACGTGACGCTCGATCACCCGATCCGCCGAAGGCAGCAACGTCACCTGTTCAAAGGGTTGTGGCCAGGCCAGCAGCAGCCCGGCGTTCTGCACCCGATCCAGCTCACCGAAACGGAACACCACGGCGCGGTTCTGCGGGTCGATCTGCCGAACGTTGGACACCGCCCACCCCAGCGCGGCCAGCAGCGTCACAGCGTACAGGCCCAGGAAGGCCAACCGGCTGGCCTGCAACCAGGGACTGTTGACCGGTGCGCGCTCGACCTGCATCGAGTCTTGCTCACTCATGGCTGCGTTCCAGCCTTGCCATCGGACTTGCCATCCAGGCTCGGCGGTCCGTCCACCAGCACCCGGAACGGAGCGGCATCGGTGCGCAGGATCAGCTTGGTGGTCGGCCCGACGACAGTGCCCAGGGTGTCCAGCGAGCGCAGCAGGTTGTACAGCTGCGGCGAACTGGAGTAGGCCCGGCCGTAGATCAGCGCAGCCTCCACGCGGGACTGCGCCTCGATATCGGCGGCCTTCACCGCAGCATCCGCTTCAACGATACGGGCGTCGCGCTCGGCGGCAGAACGGATCTGCGCCGCTTCGCGCTTGCCGATGGCGGTGCGTTCGGTAGCGATGGTTTCCCGCTCGGCGCGCATCCGATCAACCGTGGCGTTGAGGGTCACCGAGGGCAGTGTCAGTCGTTCAACACCCACCTGCAGGACGCGCACGCCGTAGGTGGTCAGCAGTTGCTTGTCGATCTGCTGGCGCAGTTGATCTTCGAAGTCACCGATGCGCACCTGGCTGGCGTCGGTGTTGACCAGGCTCGACAGATCGAAACTGGCGGCCGTGGTTTCCAGCGCCGAACCTACGAAGGTGCGGATCTGCCGTGCGGCCTCATCAGGCTGGTTCTGCACTGCGCGCATGAAGCGCTTCACGTTGTCCGGGTCGCCCTGCACCTGCCAGGCCACGTAGGCCTGGACGATGATGCGCAGGCCATCGCGGGTGCCCACATCCTGCAAACCGCTGGAGGTGGTGCGCAAACGCAGGTCCACTGGAATCGCCGCTTCGAACGGCGCCGGCCAGCGCCAGCTCAGGCCCGGATCGAGCAGCACCCGCGCAGGGTTGCCGAAGCGTGTGACCACCGTGGCCTCGCCGGAGCGCACCTGCACCAGGCTTGCAGCCGCCACCGCAAAGGCAATCAGCACCGCCGCAAGCCCTGCGCGACGCCACGGAAACGGCGCAGGCCCGGACTCGTCGCCGTGGTGATGATGGTGACCGTGGTGGTGGCCATGGCCGCCGTGGTCGTGGCCGGAATGATCGTGGGAATGAAACAGACTCAAGGGACGACTCCTTATTCAGCCAATGGCTGGTCGGCTGACTTGGACGACGCCGCAGGGTCGACCGGGAGAGTGAAAGAACGCAGATCGATGGTGGGCGCGCTGGTGCCGCCCAGACGATGATCCAGTACAAGCAATTTGGCGTGGGTCAGGCCCTGGGTCAGCTGGCTCAGGTACTGCTCCAGCAAGAACGCCTGGCCGGCCTTGGCGTAACCCTGCTGCTCGGCGGTAAACCGCAGGTCCGCACTTTGCGCCGTGGCCATGACTTCGCGGGAATTGGCCGCCGCCTGATCGTGGGCGATGCTGGCGTGCAGCTGCGCAAGGTTGGCCTTGTCGGCCGCCGCACCGCGCTCGCGGGCGATCAGCGATTGGGCGCTGATCTGCGCCGCCTGCACAGCGTGATAGGCATTGGCCGCGCCTGCCGGTGGATGGATCGACTCGACCACCGTGGCGAGGATTTCCACGCCGCTGTCCAGCTTCTTGAGATCGCGCTGCACTGCGCTGCCAATGTCATTGGCCAGATCCGTGCGCTGCTCGCCCAGGAGTTCGTCGAGGGTGCGCGAGGCGAAATCGTGAACCAGGATGCGGCTGGCCGTGCTGCGGATCAGGCTCGGAATGTCGGCGCTGTTGTAGGTCGCGGCCATGGCTGCCTCGTCGCTCAGACCGATGCGATAAACGAAGCGCACGTCCATGTTGACGATCTGGAAGCTCTGTTTGTCCCCCGAACCGCTGGCGATGACCTGGGATTTGTCATTGATGTGCGTGGCATCCCACAGGCGGTTGGCGGTGGTCGGCGGCGGGCCTTCGGCAAGGTCGGCCATCGGCTGTGCAGCAGCGTCTTTGCCACTGCCGCCTTCCGAGACGCTGGTCGCCAGCTCATGCACCACACCGTTCTCGACCGCCAGCACCGTGCCAAACGGCCACGGCAAACCGGCGTGCAGGCCTGGGCCCATCACCTCGACCGGCTTGCCGAAACGCTCATAGATGCCACGGCCCTGCATCGGAATTTCATGCACGCCGCTCAACGCCCAGCCCAGTGCGACAATGACCGCCAGCACCGGCAAAAAGGCCCGGCGCATGTAGGTAAAGGCCCAGACCTGACGCAGGTCGATGCCGAAGCGATTGTGCAGTTCGTTCTGCAGCGCCATCAGCGGACGCGGTGGCCAGCGCAGCAGGCCGGCGACGAAACTGCTGGCGACCAGCCGTGGCTCCAGCCGTTCGTTGCGCGGGCTGAAGACCGAGAGAAGCGCACGAGTGAGCAGCTCGACCGCCACAAGCCCGGGAAGCAGTCCGATCAGCACCGCCAACCGAGCGGGCCAGACGCGATCCGGCGAGGAGAAGAACAGACAGAACGCAGCCACCAGCAAGGTGCCGATTGCCACCTTCGCAATCTGCGCCAGCTGCTCGGCTTCCGGCCAACTGGCTTGGGATTCGTTGCTGAACTGGCGCTCGAGCACCAGCAAGCCGAATGCGACCAGCAGCAACAGGCCCGCGACGATGCTGCCGGCAAGCCCCACGGAGGTGCCGACCAGGTTCAGGTTCCAGATCATGGAAATACTGATGAGCGCCAGCAGCGACCAGCCCGCCAGCCAGAACACCGGCACGCCGATCTGCCCCGCCATCGACGCCCCTGCCCCGCCGATGCGCGACAGCAGGCGGTCATACCAGCCTGGCTCTGCGGCGTCCTCGGCATCGGGCTCCCCGCCAGCCTCGACGGGCACCAGCACCTGCGCGCGCCACAGGGTTACCACCAAGGCCGATTGCAACGCCGAGGCCAGTACCAACAGGCTCGCGGCGCTGTTGGTGAGCACTGCCGTCCACAGCGAATTGGGGGAAAACAGATCGACGAACAGCGACACCACCAGCCCCAGCACGCCAAGGCCACCCAGCACGTACGTCAGCCGGGACAGGCGCCGCGCCTGAAAGCTCGCTCGCTGAAACCTTGGCAGGCTCGCCGGTTCAACACCCTCAACATCCAGATCAACCCGCATCGACACTCCAGAACCTGCTGAATGCTGTAGTCATTGCATTTCCTGCCCCGCTGCCCGTGGTGAATTCACGGGATGAAACACAAAATTTATGGGGCGTTACGATATAACAGTTGTGGTGAAATTTTCGTCCCGCTCTGCAGGGCAAACATGACGATTTCTTCACTCAGACAGCCAGCAGACAGGTTAGCCCCTCACGACCGCGAGCAGGTCCGGTTTTTCTACGCCAAGGCCTTGCATCGGCCTGCGTCACAGCGTCAGATACGTCCTACAAAAAATTCGCCAAGAATCAACACAGCCCACCCCTCCCGACATGCACGTGTCGGTGTCTCAGAGGTCGGTGCCGGAGCCCTGCCCGATGCGTCAATTACCCTCGCTGAACACCTTGCGCATCTTCGAAGAGGTGGCCAGGCATCGCAGCTTCAGCAAGGCGGCGCTGTCGCTGAACGTCACCCAGGGGGCCATCAGCCGACAGATCAAACAGCTAGAGGACTACCTGGGCGTCACCCTGTTCATACGCACCCCGCAGGGGCTTTCCCTCACGGAGTCGGGGGCGGCACTGTCACCGAACCTGGCACAGGCCTTCGATCACATCGAACGCGCCCTGCAGGCCGTGCGGGTGCCGAACCTGCGCCAGCGCCTGCGGATCCTCGCCCCACCGACCTGGGCGACGCGCTGGCTGTCGGTCCAGTTGCGCACCTTTGTACAGCGCTATCCGGACATCAGCCTGAGTGTTACCAACCAGGCGAGCCACGAGGGTTATGCCGAAGTGGATTGCCATATCCGCTTTGGCCTTGAAGCGGATACCCATTGCCAGAGCCAGTTGCTGGTCATGGAACGGCACATCGCCGTCGCCAGTCCCGAGCTGTTCGACAACGGTGAGCCGCCGGACCTGCGGCGCTTTCCATTGCTGCATATCCTGCACGAAGGCAAGCGGTTGAAGGTCTGGGAGAATTGGCTGAGTGCGGTAGGCAGGATCGATGTCGACGCAACCCAGGGCCTGGAATTCAGCACCCTGGATCAGGTCATCAATACCACCCTGGCGGGCGGCGGGCTCGCCGTCATCGACCGGCAGATGATCGAGCGCGAACTGGCCAATGGCAGCCTGCTGCCGATCACCCCGGTGGAAGTGCTCGGCCCCTACGGCTACTGGCTGGACGTGCCCAACGACAAGCAGGGGTTGTCGAAGGTGAAGCTGTTTACCGAGTGGTTGAGTCTGGTGAGTAATCCGTGACAGGTGCGCCGCGCAGCCCACGCCTGTAGGAGCGCGCTTGCCCGCGATGGCGGTGTGTCATTCCATTCAATTGTGTCTGGATGGACGCCGTCGCGGGCAAGCGCGCTCCTACAGCGGACTGCGTCAGGCCTGGGAAGTCAGCGCGGGTTCAACCACGGGTGCAGCATCCCCCTCCTTCACCGTACACGCCTGACTCAAGGTCAGCGCCTTGGTTTCCGGCGCCCAGGCCCAGGAGATCAACGCACCCAGCGCCAGGATAGCGGCCAGCACGCCCATGGTCGGGCTCAGGCCGATGCCGGCGACGCTGATCGGCAACAGGAAGGTGCTGATCGCCGAACCCAGGCGGCTCACCGCAGTCGCCAGGCCGATGCCGCTGGCGCGCACTTCGGTGGGGAAGCTTTCTGCCGGGAACACGCCCACCAGGTTACTCACCGCGGACAGCACCAGGGTGAACAGCGCAAACGCCGCCACCATCAGCACCGCCGAGCTGCTGGGCAGCACCGCCAGCAGAAACAGCGCGATGGCCAGGATGATGAACGAGTTGATGAGGAAACCCCGACGGGTGAACTTGATCGTGCACCAGATGCCGATCAGCGCACCAAGGATCAGCAGCATGTTGAGCATCAGTTCGGTGCCGAAGCCTTCAGCCAGGCCCATCTTCTGCAAGATCGATGGCAGGAAGGTGTAGATCGCGAAATACGGCATCACGATGCAGACGAAGAACAGGCAGTTGAACAGCGTGCGCGTACGGTATTCAGGACTGAACAGAATGGCGTAGCCGGAGCGTCTGTCGCTGGAGCGCTCTTCGTCGAGCACCACGTTGTCACCCAAGTGTTTCTTGACGATGGCACGAGCCTCGGCAACGCGGCCCTGGTTGATCAGCCAGCGGGGCGATTCCGGGGTACCGATCCGCGCCAGCAGAATCAGCGCGGCGGGAATGGCCGAAGACGACAGCATCCAGCGCCAGGCGTCGTCACCCAGAGACAGCATCGCTGTGCCGACGAAGGTCGAGGCCACATAACCGAAGGTCCAGATCACGCTGAACGAACCCAGCAGCACACCGCGATGTTTCTTCGGTGAGAACTCGGCGAGCATGGCGTGGCCGACACTGAAGTCGCCACCCAGGCCGATGCCGATCAATACCCGACACAGGAACAGCTGCATCGCGGTCTCGGCGTAGAACTGCATGACCGAAGCGAGGGTGATGAGCACGAAGCTGACGAGGAAGATTTTCTGCCGCCCGACGCGGTCGGAAATCCAGCCGAAAAACAGACTGCCCAGAAACAGCCCGATCAGCGCGGAGGCACCGATCAATCCCTGCCAGAAGGCATCCAGGTGCAACTGCGGGCTGAGCAGGGTGAATGCGATACCGATCAGGCCCAGGATGTAGCCATCGGTGAAGTGCGCACCGAACGTCAGGCCTGCGATCTTGATGTGAAACTTGCCGATGGGCAGATCATCGATTTTTACCGGTTGAACAGACATGTTTGCCTCCAGTTATTGTTATTGACGGAGAAGCGAAACCGAATCCTTCGGCGGTGTGAAAGCGTGCGTGGCTAATGCATGAACGTCATTGCGACATCCTGCTTGTAGGAGCGCGCTTGCCCGCGATTGCGTTGTGCCAGACGATGAATCTGTCACAGACGCAACGCCATCGCGGGCAAGCGCGCTCCTACGGTACTTCGCGTGTGCTTAAAGCCCACCCATCAGCAAGTATTTGATTTCCATATAGTCTTCCAGACCATAACGCGATCCTTCGCGCCCCAGGCCCGACTCCTTGATGCCGCCAAATGGCGCCACTTCCGTGGAAACAAGCCCTTCGTTGATGCCCACCATCCCTGCTTCCAGGCCTTCGGCCACTCGCCACACACGTCCGATGTCGCGGCTGTAGAAGTACGCCGACAGGCCGAACGGCGTGTCGTTGGCACGGCGCAGCACCTCGGCTTCATCATTGAAGCGGAAGCACGCTGCCACCGGGCCGAATGTCTCTTCCTGAGCGATCAGCATCTGATCGTTCACCTCAGTGATCACGGTCGGTTCGAAGAAGGTGCCGCCCAGCGCATGACGCTGGCCGCCGCACAGCAACTTGCCGCCCTTCTCCAGCGCATCGCCGACGTGCTGCTCGACCTTGCCCAGCGCCGCGTCGTTGATCAGCGGGCCCTGCTCGGTGTCGCCTTCCAGGGCATTGCCCACGCGCATCAAAGCCACAGCTTCGGCCAGCTTGCGGGTGAAGGCGTCGTACACGCCGTCCTGAATGAAGAAGCGGTTCACGCAAACGCAGGTCTGCCCGGTGTTGCGGAATTTCGAGGCCATGGCGCCTTTGACGGCGGCATCCAGATCGGCGTCGTCGAAGACAATGAACGGCGCGTTGCCGCCCAGCTCCAGCGAGACCTTTTTCAGGGTGTCGGCGGCCTGGCGCATCAGCAACTTGCCGACGCGGGTAGAGCCGGTGAACGACAGCTTGCGCACCACGGTCGAGGCTTGCAGCGCGCCGCCGATGGCGACTGCATCGCCGGACACCACGTTGAACACGCCGGCCGGAATGCCTGCCTGCTCGGCCAACACCGCCAGCGCGAAGGCCGACAGCGGCGTCTCTTCAGAAGGTTTGAGAATCATGGTGCAGCCAGCCGCCAGCGCCGGGCCGACCTTGCGGGTGACCATCGCTAACGGGAAGTTCCACGGGGTGATGGCCGCGACCACGCCGATGGCTTCCTTGGTCACGACGATTCGCGCATCCGGTTTGTGGCTCGGAATCACATCGCCGTAGGCGCGCTTGGCTTCCTCGCCAAACCACTCCAGAAAGCTCGCGGCGTAGCCCACTTCGCCCATGGCTTCGGCAAAGGGTTTGCCTTGTTCGCGGCTGAGCAGGGTCGCCAGCTCGCGCTGATTGCTCAGCATCAGCTCGCTCCAGCGCTTGAGCTTCACGCTGCGTTCCTTGGCCGTGAGCTTGCGCCAGGCCGGCAGCGCGCGTTCGGCGGCGGCGATGGCCAGATCGGTTTCCTCCGCCCCACCCTTCTGCACCTGGGCGATCAGCTCGCCGGTCGCCGGGTTGGACACCGGGTACGTTGGGCCGCCGGTCGTCCATTGACCGTCGATGTAGTGCCCGTTGCGAATCAGCGCGCTCATGCTACGGCCTCAGTCAGGCTGAAGACTTCAGTGGCAGGGCGCGCGCTGCGCAGGATGCGTTTGCCGGCGGTGTAATCGTTGATGACATCGCACGGGGTGTAGTTGCGCTCCAGTTCATACAACTCGTCAGCGTCCAGCCTGGTCTCCAGCGCAGCCAGGGCGCTGTCGAATTGCTGCGTGGTGTCCGCGCCGACCAGCATGCAATCGACACCCGGATGGTTGGCGACCCACGCCTGGGCGATCTGCGCGTTGGACACGCCACGGCGCTGGGCCACGCGCTGCACCGAATGAGCGATCTGGAACGAGGCTTCGTCGCTGTACATCTGCTGGGTGAAGAAGTCGGTCTGGTTGCGGGTCGACTGCACGTCGCCGGTCAACAGGCCACGCGCCAGCGGGCTGAATACCGAGACGCCCAGGCCCTGGTCGCGGCAGAACGGAATCATCTCGCGCTCTTCTTCGCGGTAGGCGCAGTTCAGTTGCAACTGCATGTTGATCGGCTTGACCCAGCCGTTGCGCTCGCAGGCCATGAGGATCTTCGCCAACTGCCCGGTGAGCATGGTCGAGACGCCGATGTAGCGCGCTTTGCCGGAACGCACGATGTCGTTCATGGCGCTCATGGTTTCTTCGACCGGAGTGTTCACGTCGAAGTAATGCAGCATGAACACATCGACGTAATCCATGCCCAGGCGGCTCAGGGACGCGTCGATGCTGTCCATGATGTGCTTGCGCGAATGGCCGCTGGCGTTCTTGCCGGCGCGGGTGCCGTAGCCGACCTTGGTGGTGATGACCAGGTCTTCGCGACGGGCCAGACGCTTGACGATGCGCCCGACCACTTCCTCGCCGACGCCGGCGGAGTAGAAGTCCGCCAGGTCGATGAAGTTGACGCCGTTTTCCAGCGCATGGCGCACGATCGGCTCGCTTTTCTTCTCGTCGAAGATCCACGGTTTCCAGTCAGGGGTGCCCATGTTCATGGTACCCAGGCACAGGCGTGAGACTTCGAGGCCCGAATTTCCCAAACGAATGTATTGCATGGCGCGGACCTCAGGCTTTTGGCGTGTAGAAAGGGTTGCTGATGCGGTTGACCACATCGGCCAGTTGCGAGCGCTCGGGCTTGCCGGTCAGGGCTGCGCGGATCGCGGTGCGGCAGGCGTTGTAGTTGTTCAGGTAGACGGCATCCAGGTCGTCGCAGGCCGGGTTGACCCAGTTGGCGGTGACGATCGCCCACTCGTCCTCCGCTTCGGCTGGCAGGGTGCCGTCGAGCAGCGCTTCGGTGACGGCCTTGGCGATGCCGGCCTGAGACGCGCCCCAGGTGGCGTTACCGTGCAGGTCGCTGCCAATGGCGGCCTTGTTCACGTAAAGGGTCATCGGCTTGACCGGGATGTTCGGCTGGGCGATGACCATGAACGGGCAGTGACCCTGGCTTGGCGAGGCGAGGCTGTTGGCGAAGGCCTGGCCGGCAGGGCCGTTGCGCGGGCCGATCAGGATGTTGATGTGGGCAGCGTTGACGCCTGGGCCTTCGAAGCCTTCACCGATGTACAGGTTGAGTTCTTTCATGGGGTGTTCTCCGAAACGGAAAAATGCAGGTGATCAGAACCGCACGCGGATGCCGGGCATCGCGTGGCGAATGGAGGAAGTCGGAGAGCGCCGCATTGGGCTGGACGGAATGGGGGCGTGCAGTGAAGTCATATCGCAAGCGCTCTTTGTTGTTGTGGATGAGCTGTGATGCGATTTGTATCACCGGGATTTTCGCGGGCTGTAACCATAAAAACTCAAGGGGGTATGAGTTCAAGTCATACCCCGCAAATCCCCTGTAGGAGCGCGCTTGCCCGCGACCGCGATGTGCCTGTAACAAATATGTCGGATGACACACCGCCGTCGTCCGGATGCGGCCCAGACCAAGCGCGCTCCTACAAGCAAAGGATGCACTATGCTCCCAGAAAGTTATCCACAGGGAGCTGGCCCGCGATTATGCTGACCACACTCAAAACCTGGCTGCAGAAAATCCTGCATCCGGTCGCCAAGGTCCTGTTCGATGACGGTGTGCGCGCCATTCACGTGACGCTGTGCGCAGGCCTCATTTCCATCGCGGTCGGGGTACTGGTCGCGGCCTTTGCGTGGTACCCCTGGATGTTCCTGCTGATTCCGGCCTGGCTGCTGATTCGTATGCTGTTCAATGCGGTCGAGTCGGTGCTCGCCGGAGAGTTCGGGCAGCAGTCGAAACTGAGCACCTGCGCCCGCGAACTCAGCGTCGTGGTGACTGAAACCGCTCTGTTCTTGCCGTTTTCAGTGATTCCCAAGGTCAGCCTGCTGCTGGTCCTGCTGGTGACCCTGCTGTCGATTTTCAGTGAGTTTGCCGGGTTGCTCGGCCCCGCCATAAAGGCCTCCCGAAGACGCGACGGGCCTATGACCAGCGATATCCGCATGCTGTGTTTTGCCATTTTCGGCGTCGGAATCGGCTCCGGCCACGTGCTCACCGCACCGATCAACATCGCCATGGCGGTGATGGCCATCCTGCTACTAGTGACGATTTTCAACAGGATCAAGCGCGCTGTGGCCGAGGTCACCAGGCCAGTCGAAGCGGCTACTCAGAAGGCTTATGCACAGGAGTGACCCGCACTGTTTCAACAGCTTTACACACACCCTGCAAACAGCTTATCCACAGGCGAATTTTACCCTTTGAATATCGACGCTTGACCTGAAGTCGCATTGTGAAGAAATATTATGAGCGTAATTTTTATTCAGCACAGGTCTCCAAGTCTTTTGCGAGCAGAAGTCTACGCTTCCCTCCATTGTCGATTTTTCCTTCAGGAGTGCGCACATGAGTAACTATGACGTTGTCATCATTGGCGGCGGCCCGGGCGGCTACAACGCAGCCATTCACGCCGGCCAGAAAGGCCTGAAAGTCGCCTGCGTCGAAGGCCGTGAAACCCTGGGGGGCACATGCCTGAACGTTGGCTGCATCCCGTCGAAGTCCTTGCTGCACGCCTCGGAGCTGTATGAAGCAGCGGTGGGCGATGAATTCAAGAAGCTCGGCATCGAGGTCACGCCCACCTTGAACCTTGGGCAGATGATGGCGCAGAAGGTCGAAAGCGTGACGGGCCTGACCAAGGGCATCGAGTTCCTGTTCCGCAAATACAAGGCCGACTGGATCAAGGGCTGGGGCCGCCTGGCAGGGCCCGGAAAGGTCATCGTCAAGGACGCCAGCGGCGCCGAAACCGAGCTGACCGCCAAGGACATCATCATTGCCACGGGCTCCGAGCCCACGCCGCTGCCGGGTGTGACCATCGACAACAAGCGCATCCTCGATTCCACCGGCGCGCTGTCCCTGAGTGAAGTACCCAAGCACCTGGTGGTGATCGGCGCAGGCGTGATCGGGCTGGAGCTGGGCTCGGTGTGGCGCAGGCTCGGGGCCAAGGTCACGGTGGTGGAGTTTCTCGATCACGTCGCCCACGGCACTGACCTGGAAACCGGCAAAACCCTACACCGCTCGCTGTCCCGTCAGGGCATGAACTTCAAGCTCAGCTCGAAGGTGACGTCGGCCGTCTCCAGCGAAACGGGTGTCAGCCTGACCGTCGAGCCTGCCGCAGGCGGCGAAGCCGAGGTGATTGAAGCGGACTATGTGCTGGTGTCCATCGGCCGTCGTCCGGTGACGAAAGGTCTGGGTCTGGAGACGGTCGGGCTGGAAGTCGACAAACGCGGCGTGCTCGCCAACAAGGGCCATCGCACGGCCGTGGACGGCATCTGGGTCATCGGTGACGTGACCTCCGGGCCAATGCTCGCGCACAAGGCAGAAGACGAAGCCGCGGTGTGCGTGGAGCGCATCGTCGGCAAGAAAGGCGAGCTGAACTACAACCTGATTCCCAACGTGATCTACACCCGGCCGGAAATGGCCAGCGTCGGTAAGACCGAGGAGCAGTTGAAGGAGGAAGGCCGCGCCTACAAGGTCGGAAAATTCCCGTTCAGCGCCAACAGCCGGGCCAAGGTGAATCACGAAACGGATGGCTTCGCCAAGGTGCTGGCTGACGAGAAGACCGACGAGATTCTTGGCGTGCATCTCGTAGGGCCGAGTGTCAGCGAGATGATCGCCGAGTATTGCGTGGCGATGGAGTTTGCCGCCTCGGCCGAAGACGTGGCCCTCACCTGCCACCCTCACCCGACCCGCTCCGAGGCTCTGCGCCAGGCAGCGATGGGCGCAGGTGGGCATACGACGCAGGCTTAAAGGCTCCTGCTCACCGTAGCAGCACGGCTTGCCGGCGGGGGCGGCCTCGAGATCGCCCCCGCCGGCAAGCCGTGCTGCTACGGACGTATTAGCCGCTAAACCGGCAAATGCCCCAGCGGCAGGGGCGCTTGCGACTTGAGCGTGCGTATCGCGAAGTTGCTGCGGATGTCCCGCACGCTGGGCATTTTCAACAGGGTTTCGGTGAGAAAGCGGTCGTAGCCGCGCAAGTCCGGGACCACCACATGCAGGAGAAAATCCGACTCCCCCGACACCAGATGGGCCGCGATCACCTCAGGCAATGCCGACACCATCTGATGAAATTTCTGCGCTTCATCTTCGTGATGACGGTCGACTTTCACACCGATGAACACCGTCATTCCGAGCCCCAGTGCGTCGGCATCCAGGGTGGCCTGGTAGCCGCGAATCACCCCCGCCTCCTCCAGATGCCTCACCCGTCGCAGGCAGGGCGACGCTGACAGACCAATTTCATCTGCCAGTTGCACGTTGGTCAAACGACCATCCCGTTGCAGGGCGTTGAGGATCCGTCGGTCATAGGCGTCAAGCTTGGGATTTTGACTGGTTGGCATATCTGGAACCTTTTCAGCGTCAGCTTTGGCAGAAGATGCCAATACTAGGCGCCATCAGGGTCAAGCACGCAAGCACCTGCCCTGCCCTTGAGCCGTAGAATTTTCTTCCATCACCTGACCCCGGAGCTGGAAAGATGGAAGGTATCGCGCTGTTTATCGTGGCCCTGTCGATGATCATGCTGGTGCCAGGGCCGGACATGATTCTGTTGCTGCAAACCGGCGCCCGCCATGGCCGCGCCAAGGCCTTTGCCACCGCGCTGGGCCTGGCCGGGGCGCGGGGATGCCACGTGGCGCTCGCCGCATTGGGCCTGGCGGCGCTGTTCAAGGTGTCACCCTGGACGTTCGAAGCGGTACGCATCATCGGCGCGGCGTATCTGCTGTGGCTGGGCGTCAAGATGTTCAAGCCTGGGGCCATGGACCCGAGTGCGTCCCAGGGTGCGGACGCACGCCATATCTCCTGGCAAACGGCCGTAGTGCAAGGCCTGCTGACCAATCTGCTCAATCCCAAGGCGCTGCTGTTCTGCTCTGTGCTCCTGCCGCAGTTCGTCAATCCGGCAGCCGGCCCGGTGACTGCGCAATTTGCCGAGCTGGGGGCGATCCTGTTGGTCGTGGGCCTGTCGTTCGACAGCGTCTACGCCATGGCAGGAGGCTGGATTGGCCGCTGGATGGCTCGCAGCGCCACAGCGCAACGGGTCCAGCAATGGCTGTTTGGCAGCCTGCTCATCGGCTTTGCCGTGCGTCTGGCGTTCATCCAGCAGGCGTAGCAACATGCCCGGAAGTACTTTGGCGATCTGCCAGTAGTGCCCTGAAACGATTTTTTCTTTTTTTTGCGAACAAGATGCCGAGATTGTTATCTGTTTGTTGGTAATTTGCGTTCGGCAAGGATTGGGAAAGCGCACTTCATCGTGCAGGAAAGCACGGCATTTCTTCAGAGGCTTCACCTTATGAATCGCAGGAATCTCCTGAAAGCTTCCATGGCGCTGGCAGCCTATAGCGCGCTACCGGCTTCAGGTCTCTACGCGGCACGCGCGCTGGCTGCAGCAGCCGATGGCGACGCCGAGCATTTCGATTTCAAAACCTTGCAGGACCTGGCCAAGCAAATGGCTGGCAAGGCCTACGTCAGCACCAAGCAGAATCTGCCGCCGACCCTGGCCAACATGACGCCGCAACAGTTCAACGCAATCAAATACGACGCCGGTCATTCCCTGTGGAACGACGTCAAAGGCCAGCTGGACGTGCATTTCTTCCACGTCGGCGCAGGCTTCAAGACGCCGGTGCGCATGTTCAGCGTCGATCCTGCGACCCAGCAGGCGCGGGAAGTGCATTTCCGTCCCGAGCTGTTCAACTACGAAGCCAGCCGCATCGACCAGACCCAGCTCAAGGGCGACTTGGGTTTTGCCGGCTTCAAGCTGTTCAAGGCGCCTGAGATCGCGATCAACGACATCCTCTCGTTCCTGGGCGCGAGCTACTTCCGCGCCATCGACAGCAACAAGCAGTACGGCCTGTCGGCGCGGGGCCTGGCGATCGACACCTATGCCCACAAGCCCGAAGAGTTTCCTGACTTCACCAAGTTCTGGTTCGAGAAACCGACCAAGGACGCCACCCGCTTCGTGGTCTACGCGCTGCTCGACTCGCCGAGCGCGACCGGTGCCTACAAGTTCGACATCGATTGCCAGGCCGACCGCGTGGTCATGGACATCGACGCGCACATCAACGCCCGCGCCGACATCGAGCAGTTGGGCATCGCGACCATGACCAGCATGTTCAGCTGTGGCACTCACGAGCGCCGCATGTGCGACACCATTCACCCCGAGATCCATGACTCCGACCGCCTGGCCATGTGGCGCGGTAACGGCGAGTGGATCTGCCGCCCGTTGAACAACCCGGCCAAGCTGCAGTTCAACGCCTTCGCCGACAAGGACCCCAAGGGTTTCGGGCTGGTGCAGACCGACCACGACTTCAAGACCTACCAGGACACCGTCGACTGGTACCACCGTCGTCCAAGCCTGTGGGTCGAGCCGACTACCGCTTGGGGCGAGGGCTCCATCGACCTGCTCGAACTGCCGACCACGGGCGAGACGCTGGATAACATCGTGGCGTTCTGGAACCCGCGGGATCCGGTGAAGGCCGGCATGTCGATGAACTTCGGCTACAAGCTCTACTGGAGTCCGCTGCCACCGGTGAGCACACCGCTGGCGCAGGTTCACGCTACGCGCTCAGGGATGGGCGGCTTCATCGAAGGCTGGGCACCGGGCGAGCATTACCCGGACGTCTGGGCGCGGCGCTTCGCCGTGGACTTCAACGGCGGCGGTCTGGATCGCCTGCCCGAAGGCTCCGGCATCGAGCCTGTGGTGACTGTGTCCAACGGCAAGGTTCAGGATTTCAACGTGCTGGTACTGCCGGACATCAAGGGCTTCCGCGTGACCTTCGACTGGTACCCGACCAACGATTCGGTCGACCCCGTGGAAATGCGCATGTTCATCAAGACCGGCGACCGCACCCTCAGCGAAACCTGGCTGTATCAATACTTCCCGCCAGCGCCTGACAAGCGTCGGTATACCTGATTTACGGGAACACCCAGAACCCGTAGCAGCCGGGCTTGCCCGCGGGAGCGATCTTGAGGACGCCCCCGCCGGCAAGCCGTGCTGCTACGATCTGTGTAACAAAAATGAGTCATAGCCAACCTGGCAAACCGGCCTTTTGTTATCTCGATAACCAGCGTCAAATTTCCAGCCATCAATAAAATCAACAGCTTATAAATCCAAGAAAAATCAGCTCATGAATTCTGTCCGAATATTTGACGAATTCATTGACAGCCCGCGCCCCGAAGGCTGATATATCCCTGTCACGCCGTTTGAATGGACCTTTTTCGGCGGTCCCCTCCCGTCACGGTCGTGCAACGAACAGTGTTTTTTCAGACGCCATCGCCGGCCCGTTCCGAACGCGATCAGCGGTAGCTTTGCCTTCTTCGCGCCACCTGCACCGATCTTTCCTACTCCAGTGCTCCCGAGGGGCTGTGTCCATGATGTCGACCTCACCTGTTCACGTCGAAAAGCCGTCGATCCTGTCATTCGACAAATCTACCGCCATCGTTCTGGTTGCGATCAGCCTGATCTTCGTCGAGACCTTTTCCGGCGCCCTGCGCTTCTATCTCGACCAGGCTGGCCTTTCGGTGCTGCTGTACGGCCCCAAAGTCGCGTGCCTGGTGTTCTTCGCGCTGGAGCTGCGCAGTTTCAAGGCCAGCCCCGCAGTATGGCTGAGCTTTCTGGTGCTGCTGCTCTCCGCGGGCTGGGGCATGCTCGGCGGGGCAACCGTGAACAACTTTGCCTTTGCCCTCTACGGCATCAGCCCATTGTTGTTCGGCCTGGCCTGTGGCGACCAGATCATGCGCCACAAGCGCCTGTTCATGTGGGTGATCGCGCTCGCGCTGATGGCATCGCTGGCGGGTATCGTGCTGGACAAATACACCGCCCTCCCTTGGAAAGGCTACAGCTACACCGTGGGCGGCACCGAACTGAGCGCCAACACCTCGTGGGCCGCTGAAGACATCGACCGCCCTGCCGGCTTTGCCCGTATTTCCAGTGCCCTGGCAATCATCATCGCGATCTTCAGCCTGTACCTGATGGCCACGCTGCGCTCCAAAACCCTGATACTGGCGGTCTGCGCCATGGGTCTTGGTGGCATCATCCTGACCACCAGCAAGGCGCCGGTACTTGCTTTCGCTGGCGCGGTAGGGCTGATGATGATCACCCGCCTGCACTGGACCGCCCGCGGCTTCATCGTGTTTGCCGTACTGCTGGGCATGTCATTGCCGTTCATGGCCATGATGTTCGACTTCGACCCCAACAAGATTTCCACCGGCGACTCGCTGTCCTCCCTCTACGATCGCCTGGTCAACACCTGGCCCAACGTCATCAGGGCCTTGACCCACGAAGGCCGCGCCTACACGGGCGCAGGCTTCGGGCTAGTGGGCAGCGCGGTGGCAGCGTTCCCGGTTCCCGGCGCCGACATCTTCATGGTGTCCGACAGCACTGTGGTCTACCTCTGGGCCATCTTCGGCATCGCCGGCCTGTTCCTCTACTCGCTGCACATACCACTGTTTTTCGTACTGGCCCAGACCAACACGCGTTACGGGCGCGCCATGCTCGCCACGGGCTTTTGCATCTGCATCGTCAGCTGGACCACCGACACGCTGGAAGTGACGCTCGCCAACCTGTTCCTCGGCATGGCCATCGGGCACGCAATGGCGGCGAGGTCGCGGGCTCACATCACCGCCCCAAAGCCCCATGAGCGTGCCCAGTGGAACGGCCTGCCAGGCTTGAGCTGACCATGAGTGGATTTGGTATTGGCCGCAAAGGCCTGTTGTTGCTGTGCTGCCTGCTCATCAACCCGCTTGTTCTGGCCGAGCCGTTCATTGTGGGCGTCGCCACCCATTCGATGAACAACACGACGCAACCCTTGCGCAGCCTGGACCTGGCGAAGTCGGCGGGGGTGACGTCAGTGCGCGATGATGGCTTCTGGTCCACCGCAGAACCTGCCCCCGGCCAGTTGCGCATCATTGCCCCGTGGCGGGCATGGCTGAGCACGGCCAACGCGCTGGACCTCTCACCCATGGTCATCCTGGGCTATGGCACCTCGTTCAACGGCAACGCCAAGCCACGCAGCGCTGCGGTGAAAGCTCCCTACCTCAACTATGTCGATTACATCACCCGCCAGTTGGGCAATCCGGTGAAGTACTACGAAGTCTGGAACGAGTGGGACATCGAGGGGCCCAAAGACCCCCGCCTGAGCAGCGACTACGTGGCGCTGGTCCGCGACGCGGCGCCCATCATCCGCAAGAACAATCCGCAGGCCAGGGTGCTTGCAGGCGCAGTCACGTCCGCCGGTATCAAGGGCGGTTTTGTCGATCGCATAGTGGCAGCGGGCGTGCTCAAGTACGCCGACGGAATTTCGCTGCACCCCTATGTGCATTGCGAGGGCCACGACCGCAACACACCGGAGAGCTGGATCGGCTGGATGCGCAGCGTCGACCACGACATCAGCAGCAAGGCCGGCAAACCGGTTCCCCTGTACCTCACTGAAATGAGCTGGCCCAGCCACGAAGGCACCTGCGGCATCAGCCCGGTACGCCAGTCGGCGTATCTGGCGCGGGCCTATTTCCTGGCGCGCACCCTGCCCAATATCAAGGGCATGTGGTGGTACGACCTGATCGACGACGGCAAGGTGCGCGACGAGCAGGAACACCATTTCGGCCTGCTCAACGTCGATCTGAGTTCCAAGCCGGCGTACTCGACCCTCAAGGCGATCACCCCTTACCTGCGTGACTTCAACTACGTCCCCAGCGAAAGCCTGCAGGCCGATAGTGTCTACAAGCTGGTGTTCAGTAACGGGCGCGAGCGGATCATGGTGGCCTGGGCGACGGGTCGCCCGCGTGAGGATCGCATCACCGCAACCGCGCTGAACAACACTCCGCTGCGCATGCTGGATACGCAAGTGCCGGACAAGGGCATGCTCGACTCTGGTCAGCGCTGGACCTGCACCGGCGACCAGTGTGCAGTGCCCGTCACCCTGACCGAGTTTCCAAAGATTTACCGGCTAAACCCCGGCGCTTGAGCGGTTCGCACGACAAAAAACCCGCCTGAATCGATCAGTGCGGGTTTTTTTTGGTATTTTTGTCGGACGATTCGCAAAATAGTGGCATTACGACATACCACAGACATTTCCGGCTGTTAGGCTGGACGTCTTTTTGAAGCGCCCGGAACGAGGGAGTGTATGGGGTTTCGACGCGGATTCATCGGCGGTTGCCTGCTCTGCCTGCTCGCATTGCCTGTGCTGGCTGGCCCATATGTGGCCGGTGGCGCGCAGTGGAAGCCCTATGCCTTCGAGGATGAAAACGGTCACCTGCAAGGGGTGTCAGTCGATATCGCGCGACGGATCACCGAGCTGGCAGGGCTGGACGTCACCTTCGTCACCTACCCGGTCAACCGCCTGCAATCGATGCTGCAGAAGGGCGAGATAGACATCAACTACGCCGACGCGCTGATCTGGAACAGCCCTGAAGAACAGAATCATTACCTGTTCTCCAAACCCTACTCCAGCGTCAACGAGCACCTCTACTTCCTCGCCAACCACCCCGGCGCGGATCAAACGATCAAGCAGATGGACCACCTCACCATCGGCACAGTCCGTGGCTACACCTACTGGGCACTCGACCCCGCCTTCAACGGCCACCGGCTCACCCGCCTGGAAACCTCGCAGGACGACGCACTGCTCAAGCTGCTGCAAAGCGGCCGGGTCGATGCGGTGGCGATGGTCGATGACATCTTCGACACCCTCCTCGTCACCAGCCACCTCAACCCCAGCCTCTTCCGCCAGGGCCCTCAACTCAGCGAAGCGCCACTGGTGTTCAAGCTCCAGCCCCAGCTTGCGCAGTGGTTGCCACGGATCAATCACGCTATCGACACGATGCGCAGCAGTGGCGAACTGGAGAGGATCAGGGGGCGGTATTTGCAGGTGCCTAAACAGGCCGCACGCTGATCGTCCACACTCACCGGTTCTCGTAGCAGCATGGCTTGCCAGCGGGAGCGACCTTGAGGCCGCCCCGCCGGCAAGCCGTGCTGCTACGGGACCGACACGCAAAGCCCCAACATCTCCCGCGCAATCCGGTCGGCGTCCACGAAAGCTCGAGAATAGCTGCCCGATGACGGCACATAGTGGTTGTAGTAGGTCGCGCCTTCGACGATCGGGCCGGTTATCCACAGATTGGGCTGGGCCCTGCCCTCTCCGTCGACACTCACACCCTGACCTTCGCCATTTTGGCTGTGGATAATTCCACTGGCTTTGAGCTGGCGGATGATTCCTGGCAGCGCGGGTGCGTCAGGCCCGGTGACATGGGCTACGACGATGGCGTCGAGGACGGTATGGCTGCCCTCGCTGTCCACAATCGACGTCTGGCCCGTGTGCGCGTTGTGCATAACTTTCGAGCCATGTACCCACCTCAGTATCCCCGCCTCCTCTAGCGCCAGCAGCTCCTGATGCCGCTCTTTCTGGGGCCCCGCCACCAGACGATTGACCAATGGCGCGTACTCCTCGAAGAAAACCCGATGGGAATTCGCACTCAGGCCTTTGTTATCCACAACCCTGCGCAATTGTTCACGACAACTTCTCCATACTTCCGCAGCGGCCTTGATCGGGCAGCGATCCAGGCCGGTTTGGCTTTGCAGCAGGTCTGCTTCGATGAAACTGCGCATCCACTGTGGATAATTCTCAATCGGTGGCTGCAGGGCCCGAGAATTGAAAAGGCTCTCTGGCAACATCGGCGCGCTGAAGCGCTGGGCAAGCTCTTCAACCTTGGCCGCCAGATCTTCCAAGAGGAACGCGGTCATGATCTGCGACTTGATCTTGAGCCCGGATTCCCCGGCCTGCTCTGCAACCATCCCGAAGTATTCGGCGTACATTTCCGCCTTGATGAGCGGCAGCACCTGGGCTTCAAAATCCAGGCCCTGCGGGTTTTGAGCGCGCAGATCAGCGACGGCCGACAAGGTGAAAATCAGGGCAGTGCCGCCCGCCCTGTTCGGGGTAATGTCGGGGCGCGTGCGATACGGCAGCCCGCTGCGCGAATACATGAACACCTGCGGTTCTTCACCCGACGCAATGTATCGCAAGCCATCAGGGCCATGTTCGAAGCGCCCCGCGCGTCCGACTGTCAGCCCGGCGATGGCGTCCATCGCCGAGAGGCCCAACCCTTCGACGCCGACCCGGTCTGTGGATGAAATACCTTGCAGGGAAAGCGGCTGTGGATAAGCCTGCAGACGACGGGTTTGGCCTGTGGAGTGTTCAGCGATAGCCGGCGCCCGAGCATGCCCGACTGTCAGTAATAACCAGTCGACTGCATGTCGATGCCCCCCCGTTGTGGACAGTACATAGCCACCCCAATCGGTGTGCTCGATGTTATCCACAGTCCGGGCGACATGGTTGATCCGCACTTGCTCGGGCAGCGCCCTGATGATCTCTTCATAGGTCCAGGCAAGGTATTCACCCAGCCACTGCCGGGGCAGGAATTCATTGGGCTGGACCACCCTCGCAGGCTTGAAGCGCAGGCACCACTCGTAAAAATTGGGCCCCTGACGCCCATTGAAACCGCCCAAGGCTGCCTGATCGGGAAACATGGAAATCTGCGATGCAACCGTGTTGAGCATCAGGTACTCGGGCTGTTCCACCGAATGCAGGCCCGGCCCCGGCCGGTGCGGATCGAACACGCTGATCTCGATACGCCGCTGAGTTTTTTCCGCCAACGCGCACAGCCGTTCAAGCACCGTCAGCCCGCGAGACCCGCAACCCACGATGCCGATTCTGACGGCGGGCTTCTCTCCTGATTTATCCACAGGCCATTTGTCAGCAAACACCTCATCCAGGCGAAGCTTGGTGGTCAGTTCCATCTGAGGGTTTCTCCGAAGAAGGAGTCGATGGCGACGGCTCGTGAATCGGCCAGCGCTGTGTCGACGATGAACTTGCTCAAGGCCAGGTCCAGCACCCCAAGGCCGAACGGCGAAAAGATCGACGGCTTGTGCGGATCCAGCGCGACCTCCCCACGAATCAGGCCTGCCAGCGTGCCGTTCATGAAATCCCGGTTGCCGGTCAACTGCTCGGCCAGATGGGGCGAGGTGTTAGCCTTCATGCAGTGCTCGATGTCGTCACACAGGTTGTTGGACGCCAGCAACAATTGTGGTGCGATGTCCCGCAGGGAGATGTTGAGCACTACCTGGCCAGGGCGGAAGCTCATTGGCGGCTGTACATAGGGCTCGCCTGCCGTTGTTGCAAAGATCACCAGATCGGCGGCCAACGCCTCGTCCAGTGATCCGCTACGGGCTGTGCATAAGTCGGTCTGCTCGATATAACCGGTGAGCGCCCAGCTTGATGCCTCGTCGAAATCGTGGACCACCGCATGAGCGATTTCCCAACCCTCCACCGCCAGCATCCGCGCAATATTGCGGGCAATCACCCCTGCACCGATGAATCCTACCGTTGCGGCCCTGCGGGACTGACCATTGAGCCAGTAAGCCCCTGACACCGCCGACGCCGCTGTTCTTACAGCGCTGATCTGCGCGCCTTCAAGGCAGGCATAGGGGTAACCGGTGTCACGATGGTTAAGGATCACCACCGCAGAAGCGCGGGGTTTGTGCTGCGCGACGTTGCCCGGAAAGCTGGAAATCCATTTGATCCCGGCGACCGCCTCTTCACCTTCCAGCGATGCGGGCAACGCGATGATGCGGTTGGCGGGCTGCTGTGGGAAACGCAGGAAATAGCTGTCGGGGTTCAGGGTCTGGCCGTCGTGATGTTGCAGGTACACCTGCTCGACGCGGGCGACCATGGTGTGGGCCTGGGCGTCGAGAATATCCTTGATGACCGCGCCCGGAATGACATGGAAATCAGACATTGAGCGCCTCCCCTTCGAAAGTGTGCACATAGTTTTTCAGGTAACGGCCGATGGGCTGCGAACCCAGCGCGGCAAGCTCCGCGCGACCGAACTTCTGCATCACCCATTCATCGTTGTAGATGGTTTCCAGATAGCGCTCGCCGGCGTCCGGAGAGATTGCGACCACCACGGCGTCCTTGGGAATCCCCAGCGACGGCGCCGCCAGACCGGCTACCACGGTGCCGGTCGATCCGCCCGCCAGGACGCCGTTGGACTTGGCCAGCCAGCGGCACATGGCAACCGTCGCGCGCTCGTCCACGACCTGCTGTTTGTGCAGATGGGTGGCGCGAAAGATCGGCGGCATCTGGCTCGATCCCAGCCCCGGAATGAAGCGCTTGCCCGGCGCCTGGCCAAAGGTCACGGAGCCTGCGCTGTCTACCGCGATGATCTTGGTGCGCGGCGAATGCTTGCGGAAATACTGCACACACCCCATCAGCGTGCCTGTAGTCCCGGCGCCAACCACCAAGTAGTCCAGGGCTGGAAAGGCGATGTGAATCGACCGCGCGGTGGTCTGTTCGTGAGTCAGCGCGTTCGCCGGGTTGCTGTACTGATTGAGCCACAGGTAGCGCGGGTCACGGGTGACGGTGTCGCGGATATAACGAATGCGGGTGCCCAGATAGCCGTCGTTGTCATCACGTTCGGTGACGATCACGATCTGCGCGCCGAACGCTTCCATCATCTTGATGTTGTGCAGATTGGTGTTGGGATCGACTACGCAGCAGAACTTGTAGCCACGTTCGGCGCAGATCATGGCCAATGCCACGCCGAGGTTGCCGGAAGATGACTCGATCAGCACGGTGTCGTTGTGGATAAGTCGTCGCTCGGCGTAGGAATCGATCAGTCCGATGGCAGTTTTCATCTTGATCGAGCCGGCCGGGTTGCAGGACTCAAGCTTCAAATGCAGATTCTCGAAGCCCAGCCCTTTGAGACGGACAAAGTTCGAATCGCCGACGATATGGGAGATGAAATTCATGGGCGGGCCTCGGCACGTGCCGGTTTCGGCATCCTTGGGTGAGCCACCACGGGCGCCAGTTGCCGGGGTTGCGTCGCCAGCAAGGCATCGGTCAGTTGCTGGGCGCGCAACGCGACCATGGAGAAGGACTGCGCATCGCTGATGCCATGGGTCCTTTCCGACGTGCCGTTGGCCAGAATCTGTACGCCTTCGCTGTGTTGCAGGCTCACGCGGTACTGCCGATCCACGGCCAGGCTGCCGTCTTCATCGCGCACCAGCCAGGGCTGCAGCAATGTCAGCAGCGGCGGCACCGCCAGTTGCTCGTAGCCGGTGCCCAGCACAATGCCATCGACGTACAGCGTGCTCTCAAGCCCGGTATTGCTGTCACGCAGCACCACCGAGTAGGCGTCGCCGACCTTTTCCACAGACACCACATTCGACCAGGTGTGCAGGTTCAGACGCTGATGCCCGCTGACCTCGCCTTCGTACATGAAGGAGTACAACGCCTGACTCTCATCGGCGTCGATGCCTGCGTAGTTGGTCGAGCGAATCTCGTCGAACACCTTGCTGCGGCGGGCCGGCTCCAGTTGATGGAAGTAGTCGACCTGCTCCGGCAGGAAAGCCATGTTGGGAAACTGGCCCAATTGCCCGACCCGGAAACCGACCCCGCGATGCACCGAATGCACCTGGGTGGTCGGCGCGGCGCCCAGCAGGTGCGCGACCGCCTCCCCGGCGCTTTGCCCGGACCCCAGCACCAGCCATCGCTGGGCAATCGGCCCGCCGCCCAGATGGATGTTCTTCAGGTACTGCGAGGTGTGGAACACCCGGCCGCCGAGATGGGCGCTGAATGCCTCGGGAATTCGCGGCAGGCTGCCGTGGGAAAGCACCAGGCGCTTTGTGCGATAGGTGCCTTGGGCCGTCACGACATCAACTGCCCGCAGGATGCCTTTTTCGGCCACCGGCAGCACATCCAGCACGCCCTCGTCGTAGGCAACGTAGTCCTTGAGTTGTGCCGCGACCCATCCAATGTAGTCGGACCATTCCACCCGGCTTGCAGGACGCCCCAGCAAGCCAAATTTATACAGGCGCCCCTTCTCTTTAAGGTACATGGCGAACGAGAAGCGGCTGCGCGGGTTGCGTGGGGTCACCAGGTCGCGGAACACGTGGTGATTGATGTCGGTGCCGGAAAGCAGAAACGCGCCGTGCCAGGTTGAATCGCGCCCCTTCTCGAAAAACCGCACCTTGGCGAACGGCTTCTTGCCGTTGTCCTCGGCTTCATCTTCCAGTGCACAGGCCAGGGCGATACCGGCTGGGCCGAAGCCGACCGATATGACGTCCAGTTCCTGGCGCAGTCCCTCGTTTTCAAACTGATTCATGATGGTTCTTCCTGAAATGTTCAAGGACTTGGCGAGCCGCTCGTGGCCCGATTCAACTCAACAGACGTCGCTCGTGGACGCGCTGGCCTTCGTAGACCCACAGCGAAACCCGGGCGTGATCGTTTTCCCCATTGCTGAAACTGATGAGACCCGCGGGCGTTGTGAACTGGTCGAAACGCAGCGCGTTGAGCAGGCTGCGGCGCTGGCCGGCGGCCATTTCAATCAGCGAAAAGGCCGCCAGTGTCTCGATGGCGTAGACCGGGGCCTGCTCCCCATAAATACGTTGATAGGCATGGTCCACCGACTGCGCTTCGGGCAGGTCGCTCGCCACGGGAAAGCTCACGGCATAGACGATGCCGGTGCGCTCAATGCCCGCGACCAGCGCAGGTGAAGCAGCGTCGTCGGTGAAGAACAGCGGTAATCCACAGCCGGCAGCACGGTTTTCCACAAGGAACTGGCGGCTGGCTTTCAGGCGTCCGCAGAACACCACTGCGTCGGCATAGGAAATGTCCTTCACGATCTGCACTGTGGATAAGTCATCAACCCCATCCCTCAGCTCTTGCAGTTGCCGCTGACCGTGCAGGCTGGGGTCGGCAAACAACGCCAGCCTGCGTAATCCCTGGGCTTGGGCAAACCTCAGCAAGCGCCTGGCCAGCACACGGTCCGATGCGCAGATACGAAAGGTGGTGCTGCCTTCTTCGGTCAGCGCCGCACAGGTCGATGCCGGAAGGATCAGCGGAATCTGTGCCTGTGCATAAGTTTCCACCACTGCCGCAGCGGACTCGGAAGCGAAGTGGCCGATCACCGCATCGACGCCTGCTTCGATGAAACGCTCAGCCGCCGCCCGCCCTCCTGCTGCGTTGGCTCCGTCGTCGAAATAGAAGTGCTGCGCACGGCGAACGTTGCCGAACAGATGACTGGAGAGATAAACCCCGCGCAGAAAGCTGCGGGCGTGCAGTGTGGTGCCGACGTCCAGCGCCGCGCAGATACCCAGGCGCATCATGACAAGGCCACCTCGGCGAACCGCGAAGGACAGAACGCCTCCATGGTCGAGCGGTGCGCGGAATCCAGTGCGATCCCCGCCATCAGCCCGCCCAGCTCCGAGGCCAGCAGTTCAGCCACCCGTGGCGCCATCTTGAAACCGATGCCGCAGAACCCCGTCGCCAGGTACAGATGACTCTTGCTCGACACCCGGCCAATCAAGGGGCGGCCGTCTTCTGTGTAGGCGTCCCAGGCGATGTGCGTCGCAATCGGCAGGCTGTGCTGGCTGTCATACCCGAGCCTGGCAATGCGCTCGACGACATCCTGCTCGTTGTCCAGCACGGACAGGTTGAGCTGTTCGACACGGGCGGCGCGATGGCGACGCTGTCCGCCGACCTGCATCAGGTTGCTGCCCAATGGCAGGAGGTAAGTGTTCAGATGATGGGCGATCACCGGCATGCTCGGCGCCTGGTCACAGCTGAGCCTGGTGAACGGGATGGTGCGCGCATGCACTGCACCGTACGGCCTGGACACCGGACTGCTGGCGCCACAGGCATCGATCACCCAGGTGGCTTGCAGGTGCAGCTTGCCGGCGTTCACCTGGACTGCGCCATCCAGCTCGACGCAGTTATCCACAGCCAGATGATCGAGAAAGGTCGCGTTGCTGCGCACGTACTGGCACAGGCTGGACACCGCGATTCGCGCATCGACCATGCCGGCGTTGCGTTCGATCAGCAGGCATTCGTCCGGGCAGAACGCGGAGAACCGGCCATTGTCCAGGGCGCCCACCGAGGCGTGCAGCTCGACACTCTGTGAGCCTTCGCTGCCCACCGCGTCAAGGTACTTGCCGCACACCTCGGCACTGCCTATGTAGGCAACGCCGGTACGTTTGAGCGCCCCCTCGAACAGCGTGTTGACGATGCCGGTGCTGGCGTAATTGGCGCCGCGGCTGGTCAGCGGCCGTAGCACGGGATCCAGTTCCAGGCTGCGCACGATGCCACCGGTGTCCCGGGTCGCGCCCTGGCCGCCGCCGATGCCCTTTTCGATCAGGGCAACGTCCAGCCCGTTCTCGACCAGGGCCGCAGCGATCGAAGCCCCCATCACGCCGGCGCCGATCACGATCACATCGAAGGTGGTTTTCATCAACGTGCCTCCCGATCAGATCTCGTATTCGACGGCGCTGACGTACACCAACTGATGAAACACTTCGTTTTCGGTAAACCGGCAGTAGCGCAGGATCTGCCTGGCAAGATCAGGGAACACCGGTGCGCCGATAGCCCCGATCAAGGCCATGTAAGGCAGGATCCGCTTGCCCAGCAATTGCCGGTCGCGGGCTGCGTTGATGATGTCGGACAACAGCACCGCCAGGCCCTTCATGGTGAAGTGGTCCACGGACGTCACCTCGAACCAGCGGGCGACCAGGATCTTGATCGCGGCGGCATCGGCCGAGGTCACTTTCAGATTGTCACCGTCGACCCGCTCGCGTTCGGCCTGAACGGCCAGCTTGAGCAGCACCTCGTTGAAAATCTCTTCGCGCCAGGTGGCGAATTTCTCAACGTCGAAATCGTCGGTGTCCTGCTCCGGTGCGATCAGCGCCAGGTAGAACCGGGCGCTGTCGGTGCAGGCCTCGGCGACCAGATCCCGCGCCCAGATTGCGTAGTTGCGGCTTGTGGATAAGTTCTTGCCATTGAGGGTCAGGAACTGGTTGGTGTAGAACGTCTGGCGCATGCGGTAGCCGTGCATGGTCTGCAGCAGCGCCGGATAGACCATCATGTGGCTGAAGGCGCAGTCGTAACCCAGGAAATGCACGAGGCGGCCCTTGCCTGAGCGGCAGTACTCGTCGTATTCCCACGGCGCGTGCTTGTGCTCGTTGAGGTACTCGCGAAACGCACCCAGATACCCGGACAGTCCCATGACCCAGGTGTGAATGCGCCGGCTGCCATCGGGCTTGAGGTCCAGGCCGCCGTCATGTGGGCGGGTGATGCCCCAGTCCACCGGGCCGAGCTCGAATTCCTCATTGAGGAAGCGGCGAATGAACGGGCGCAGCGGCGTGTGCTCGAAGCTGTTTTTCAGATGGCTGCGGAAGTTGGACAGCGCCAGGAACTCACGCTCCACCGGCCTCCAGATCATGGCCGCAGAGCACAGCTTGCAGCGGAAATTGCTCATCTTCGAGGCGTTGGGCGTGTGCGCGCACTCCTCGCACTGGCTGGCGTCGGAGTCCGAACCGCAGTGATCGCAATTGCCCCGCCCAAAGGCCTCGTAACCCCACTTGTCGCAGTGTTCGCAGTAGGGTTCCTGGCTGACTTTCTTGTAAATGGCACCCGCCTTCACGGCATGCTCGTACATCTCATCAACGGCTTTCTTGAAGTAGTTGTTGCGGTACGGGCGCATCCAGAAGTCGATCTCGATACCCATTTTCTTCAGGGTATCGTTGATCTTGTCGGTGTTTTCCAGCGCCAGCTCCTGAGGCGCGCGATCCAGTTCGATGCCCCGGCGCAGCATGTAGGACTGGTAATCGTCGGAGTACGACACCAGCGTGCAGTCATGCCCGCGCTGGCGCTGGGCGCGGGTGAAGATGTCCGCCGCCAGGAATGGACCTGCCATGTGGCCGATGTGCAGATCGCCGTTGGGAGTGGGCGGCGTGATGGTGACCAGGAGCTTGCCCATTACGAAGCCCTCGGCCCGGACACATCGTGAATCGGCGCCTTCTGCATGGCGAACTCGTTCAAGGCCAGGGCTTGCTGAGCATCTTCATCGAGGAAACGGTTGGCCGAATCGCGGTCCCACCAGACCACGTAGAAGTGAAAGTCTTCGTCGGTGTCGTTCACCACGTAGTGGTCGGTGTGTTTGGGGATAGCAGCGATATCGCCCATGGTGAAGGGGTAGGTCTGATCGCCTACCACCAGCGTCGCGCTGCCCTTGATGCCGATAAAGAATTCCTGATCGATCTGCGTGTGCGACAACGACTGCGTGTGCGGGCGAACGACGCACCAGCCGCCACCGATTGGCGTTGGATAACCGTTCCAGGGCAGCAACCTGGACCCGTCCAGATCATATTCATGGACCAGTTTGTCCCAGGCCATGGGACGAAAGATTTGGAAGTCAGTCATGAAGTTCTCCTTAACCCCGCAGCATCGCTGCGCGTTGTTTTATCGGCGCCAACCCCTGCGCAATAACGCCGTTGAATGGGGAGATAAGCTGAAGAAATTCGGGGAAGGGAGCAAACAAGAAATACGCAATTGGCAGTTAAGTCTGACTTAACTCAACTTTGCTTAATCGTTAAAAATATCAGGTGTTTAAGCCGCCAATGACGGTTCAATGTTGTATTTATCAACACTGAAGCAGGACTTAACTGTCGCTATAAACAAAAACCCGTAGCAGCACGGCTTGCCGGCGGGAGCGGTGGGTCAGGTCAACATCTTCGACTGGCAGACCGCTCCCGCCGGCAAGCCGTGCTGCTACGGGTTGGGGGCAGTGCATCTCTATCGGGTAGTGAATTCCCGCTGGCTGGCGATGGCCTGGGACACCAGCCAGTCGCGGAACTGGCGGCTGGATTTGGGAAGGATCGCGGTCTCGTCGTAGACCAGGTAATACGCGATCGGCGTGTCGATCGTCGCGCGAAACGGCACCACCAAGCGCCCCGAAGCCAGCTCCTCGCGAATCAGCGAGCGACGCACCAGTGCGATGCCCATGCCCGCCAGCGCCGCTTCGATCACACCGTTCGAATCCACGAAAACAGAGCCCCGATGCACTGCCGCCTCACCGTCCTCGATCCCCACCGCCCGCAGCCACAACGCCCAGTCTTCGCGATGCTCATCGTGGAGCAGGTTGTAGTTGGTGAGATCGATAGGCGAAGACAGGTAGCGCGTGTCCGGCAGCAGGCTGGGGCTACAGACCGGCTGCAGGCGGTCGTTGATCAGCATTTCCACTTCCAGCCCCGGATAGCGCCCCAGGCCATGACGCACCGCGAAGTCGACGCCATCGCCCAGCAGGTCCACCAGGCGGTTGGTGGTGCTGATGAGCACTTCGATGCCCGGGCACTGTGCGTGAAAGTCCGGCAGGCGCGGCAACAGCCACTGCATCGCAAAGCCACTGGTGCAACTGACCGTGATGGTATTGGGGCCGTTGTCGCTCATGAGCCGCTGGGTCGCATCGCTGATCTGGCCTAGCGCCGGGCGCACCGCCCGCAGGTAGATCTTGCCTTCGGGGGTCAATTCCAGGCGCTTGGTGTTGCGGATGAACAGCGTGACGCCGACCGCCTTTTCCAGCTTGGCGATCTGCTGGCTGATCGCTGCGGGCGTGACGAAAAGCTCGCCCGCCGCACCTTTCATGCTCGAGTGACGCCCCGTCGCTTCAAAGCAGAGTAATGCGTACAGGGGCGGGAATTTCATGCAGGTCCTTGGGTTAAGAAAATCTAATGTGCTTTAGAAAAGCTCGCTTGAGCACCGCTTCAGACACTGCTCAAATCATCACACCCCGACTCGACAAGCGTCAATCGGCAAGTTTTCGGTCGCGTTTTCAATGTTGTAAAACAGGAAGGAAGTGTCATGAGGCTATCTGATTATGTTCGGTTACTTCTCCTCGCCGCGATCTGGGGAGCAAGTTTTCTGTTCATGCGGGTGGCCGCGCCAGTATTAGGCGCATTACCGACTGCATTCTTCCGGGTATTACTCGGCGCCATTGGCTTATTGGTGATTCTGGCGATACTCAATACTCGCCATGACTTTCAAGGCAAACTCAAGGCAACCATGGTGTTGGGCGTCATCAACTCGGGTATCCCCTTCCTGATGTACAGCATGGCCGCATTGATGTTGCCGGCCGGTTATTCGGCCATTCTCAACGCCACCACCCCGTTGATGGGCGTGTTGATCGGCTCCATGTTCTTCAACGATTCCCTCACGCCAAAGAAAATGGCCGGCGTGTTCATCGGCTTGCTGGGGATAACTCTGCTGACCACCACCGGCCCCGTCACATTCACCAGCACGGTGGTCATGGGCGCGCTGGCGTGCCTGGTCGCTACCAGTTGCTACGGGGCAGCCGGTTTCCTGACCCGGCAATGGATCGCTGACCAGGGTGGCCTTGACGCAAAACTGGTGGCCTTCGGCAGCCAGGTCGGTGCAACGCTGTTCCTCGCACCGTTCTTCGCCATCTCCACCACCGTCAGCCCACCGGCCAGTTGGGGTGATTCAACAGTCTGGCTGTCGCTGGCAGCCGTAGGTTTTATCTGCACGGCCTGTGCATACATTCTGTACTTCCGGCTGATTGCCGACATCGGCCCGGTTCGCTCACTCACAGTGACCTTCCTGATTCCGCCCTTCGGCGTGCTCTGGGGCGTGTTGTTCCTCAATGAAAGCCTGTCGGCTGGCCACCTGTACGGCGGCGGACTGATCTGCCTCGCGGTGTGGTTCGTCCTCAGCAAGAGCAAACCCAAGCCGGTGGTGGAAACCCAGGATACCCCAGCCACCAGCTGATTTGAAAGTTATCCACAGAGGACAATGGTTTGCTGGCTGTAGCAACCGGGCGGAGTACGCACGATGAGTAGAGCGATCCCGTTGATAGCCCTTCGCACCTTCGTGGAAGTGTGTAAGGTCGGCAGCATGAAACGTGCGGCGGATCACCTGTGCGTGTCGCCTGCGGCCATCAGCCAGCAGATCAAGGGCCTCGAAGACCAGATCGGCAAACGCCTGTTCGAGCGCGACGCCAAGGGCATTCAACTCACCGCCAGCGGCCGGACCCTGTACGACGAACTGAGCGGCACCTTCGACGTGATCGAAAAGGCCTGGTCAGGCGCCGCGCTCAAACAACCCCGCCAGACCCGACTGGCCATCAGCACCACCTCCACCATTGCAAGCTCCTGGCTGATCCCGGCACTGGGCAGCTTCAAGGAACGTTGCCCGACCATCGAAATCTCGATCCAGATCTGCAACGGCCTCTCAGATCTCAAGCACGGCCATGTGGATATCTCGATTCAGCGCGAAATGGCCGCCAGCCCCGACAACCACGCCACCCGCCTGTGGTCGTCCTACCTGATCCCCGTATGCAGCCCCGACCTGCTGGCCAAGCAACGCAACATCGAAAGCCCACAGGACTGCCTGACTTATCCACTGCTGCAAGACACCGAACGCAACTATTGGAAGGTGTGGATGAACGCTTTCGGCATGGGCAACCGCAAAATGATCCAGGGCTCCAGCTACGGCGACGAGTCCCTGTTGATAAGTGCCGCCTGTGCCGGCCAGGGAATCGCCCTCGTCAACAGCGTGTTCGCCTCCGAAGCCCTGCAATCACGGCGGCTGGTGCAAGTCACCCATGCCACCTCAGAGCTGAAGTTCGATTACTTCGTGTACTGCGCCAAGGAACGGCGGGAGGAATGGGCGATTGTGGAGTTCATGAAGTGGGCGGTGCAGCAGGCCGGTAAGTCCGCCCGGGGTGCGGAGGTTGAGGTGGATGCAGCTTAGGCGTTGTCCTTTGTGACACATAATGCCCCAGTTCCTGCATGGAACACGTATCATTCGTTGGTTCCGGGAGATGGTGATCGAGTTTTCCGAAATTGAAACTGACTAGAGATGATCCGTGTTCCGCCCTTTGCAGCCTCACAAAGAGCAAACGTAAACTATCCCAACCTGAAAAATTGCAGGTTCCACGTATAGGCAAGAGCGCACACGACTGATGAGTCATCGGGATCGAAATGTTCATACGTCAAGAAAAGTTGTCTCCTGTTCTCCCAGACCCATCAGGCCGTCCCGCCCCATCGGGACTTAGGCCCTGCCTCAGTTCTATCAGGCGCCGGCCTAGCCAAATGCCTCTTTGACTAAGCTGTCGAACATGCTGTATGCCGACATTGCCTCACGACGGTAATCCTCGTCGCTGGAGTCTAGGGGCGTAACCCGTAAGGTCTCGATCTCGATGACGTTGGTGGTCGCATCATGTTGGTATTGCAGTACGACCGAAATACCATAGTTATCACCACATAGGCTGTAACAGACATTCATGTATTTCGGCTTGAGCAGTGCCAAGTTGTACATCTGGCTATATATGGCCAAGGCACAGACCCTAGCTTGGCAGGATGCGGCGAACGCCGACTTGGGCAGTTTCTCGGCGTAGGCGGCGTCGCCGATCACATGCACATCCGGTACTAGTAGGGACTCCAGGGTCTGAGTATTGACTGGACACCAGCCATGTTCGGCGGTCAGGCCGTTGTGCCGTGAAAAATCGTCAGCCTGCTGGGGAGGGATGATGTTGATAACCTGGCCGCTGACCGGACCACCCTCGGTCAGCAACTGTCTCGTGGCTTCGTCGAAACCTTGTACGGTCCCGCCCTCCAAGGCACCGATCCACTCGATATTGGCATGTTCGGTACCATAGCCGTAGAAACGTCTCCAAGCCTGCTCGAATTGCGCTTGCTTGGCGAACCGCGGCTTGGCATCCAGGACGATCACCCGCGAATCGGGCTTGTGGGTCTTGAGATAATCGGCGATCAGGCTGGCCCGTTCATACGGCCCTGGCGGACAGCGATAATCGTCCACCGGAACCGAGATCAGAACATTGCCGCCATTGGGCATGGCCTCCAGTTGTTGCCGGAGCAGGCGCAGTTGCTCCCCCCCGCCCCAGGCATGAGGTACACGGCTGGCCACCCCGCCGCTGTAACCAGCGATGCTGTCGTACTTGTAGCCAATGCCCGTCGCCACCACGCAGCGGTCGTAGCCGAGCACCGCGCCGTCAGCGAGTCTGACCTGCTTGCGCCTAGCATCGATTGAGCGCGCCTTTTGATGGACTACCTTAATGCCCTCGACACGTAACTGCTCGTAACCGAAGACCAGTGTTTCTTCGTTACGCTTGCCCACCAGATACTCGCCACCCAGCAGACAGCAATGATACTGTCGGCTGGGCTCGACCAAAGTGATGCAGACGTTGGCATCCAGCCGCCTCAGAGTGCGCGCGAAAGTCGCACCGGCAAAGCCACCGCCGATTACCACCACAGCATAAGATCGAGTCGCGGCGGGCACCACCGGTCCCGCAAAAGCCTGGAACGAGGATGCGCCAATCCCCGTGGCTAGCCACTTGAGCAGCCGTCTGCGTTGATAGTTCATCGAGGTAGAGTCTCTTGCGAGCAACATTGCAGGTACTCCAGAATCTGCTCCAATTCCTCGCCTTTGAGGGCTAATATCGCACTTGCCATTTCCTCTGGCATCGCTCGTTGGCCTGTGGTCATATCCTTCAGCACTCCGCGCATATACCGCGCATTCTGTCCTTTAACATAAGGCGTATTCGCCTGCTTTTCATGGCAGGTGGAACAGTGTTGCGCATACAGCCGCTCGCCATGCTCGTGAGCCTGGGGCACGGTCGTCCCTGAAGGGCCTTTCGGCAGACCGCTGTAATACTCGGCGAACTGTCTGAGCGTCTGGTCTTCATACCCTTCCAACACCCGGTTCATGATGGTGCCTTTGAGGGTACCGTCGCGATAGGCCGCAAGGGTCTTGTATAGATAGATCTCGGACTGGCCCGCCAGCGAAGGAATCGCTCCCGGCGTGCTCTGCCCTTCAAAACCGTGGCAATTGATACAACCGTTGCTCAACATTAAGGGCTCCCCACGGCTGCCGGCTTGCAGACTGGGAATCGAAAAAACGAGGCCGATCAACAACGACCCGATACCTACGCGCATAGCCTCGACTCTCTTTATGCTTGGTATCGGCCACTGCACCCGCAGCGGCCGAGTTATCCCATCGATCAGTCAGTGAGTACGTTGCTCATGTACACCTTGGTGTGACGTAAATATTCCTTGGGAATGGGGTAGCCGCCGTAGGCTTTCACATGGCCGTCGATGTAGCCGCTCATGGCTTCGCGCGAAGCGAATATCTGCTTGGCCCGCTCGAAGGTCGCCGCGTCGCGGTAGATCATCAGGTGGATCAGCGGCTCGCCGAGTTCAGTGGGGATCAGGTTGACTACCTTGACCCCCTCCTTCGACTTACCAGCATAAGCCTGTGTGGACGCGACCAGGGAGGTGACGAAGGTATTGAGGAACGCCTCTTCCTCCCCCTTGGGGGGCTCGAAAATGATGGTCATGGCCTTGCTGGTAGAGGTCGCGGCCAGGGCTGTCGGGACCTGAGTCTGAGCCCATGTCTGGCTGCCAAAAAACCACAGGAGGCCGGCCAGCCCAAGACGCGCGGTAAGGTTGTTCATCGCTATCACCGTTATAGTACTGATGGATTATTTTTTATGCCTAGCCGAGCACGTCTGGCGAGCAGGCTCGGAGGGTGGACTCGAGGCGTTCTCATTTATGCAACACGACTGAAATCATGCGTCCATCTAGGTCCGCCGTCGGGTCGGCAGTATCCCTGGGGGCAACCTGCACCGAGCTGATTTCCACCCGACGATAGTGTTCGAACATCACTCGCTGGTACTCCAGCGGCAACAAGGGCAGGATGCAAAACAGGGCCAGACGCCCGCCATCGCCGAGCAGCGACTGGGCGGCGAACTTGAGGAAACTGAGGTTCTCCTCGTCAACCGCCGCCATGTCATCGGCGAACGGGTCGAAGAAGATCGCCGAATAACGCTGGGTCCCGGAATCAAGCTGCTGCCAGTAACCGGGTTGTATGTGAATATTTGTGCGCGTTTTCTTCCAGTGCTCGGCCTTGGCCAACACTTGTGGGTGGGGCTCGACAATCGTATGGAACGCCGGGCCGAACTCCTGCAGGATGCTGGCCGAGATGCCCATGCCGAAGCCGATTTCGAGCAGCCGGTCGTCAGGCGTGAGCTTGAGGTCCTCGACCATCCTGCGAATCAGTGGCCTCTCCCATTCATGCATGACGTACTCGTCGCCGATGCGCAGCGAATCGCCGGTGTAAACCGCCTCTGTCGCCAGATAGTCCTTGCGTTGCGGGTCCATGAGTACTCCTTTTCTCTTCACTCAGTCTAGGTTCGGCTATCACGCCAACAGGGTTGTGGCGTCACCTCACCAGTTTCAATTCGGGCCTGCCGACGAAGGCTTGCGCCGGCGTTACATTCGACTTCAGCAGCAGGGTCTGGAATCCCCCCTTGAACGCAACCCTGGCAAGGATCGCGATACTCAACTCTTCGAGGTACAGCGAAAAGCCCTGCAACGCCTGCAAGGGCAGGCCGACAAGCACGGCGTAAACGATCTCCAGCAGCAACTGGTCTAGATAGATCACCAAGGTTCTTTCGCTATGCCGGCGGAAAATCGCTTCCAGTTCGATGGCAAGTCCGTGATAGAGAGTGTTCAGGCTCTGGCTGCCGTCGCGACCAGCATAGGGCTCAAACAACCAGTCCATCTTGCGGGCCCCGTGGACCTGCTGCGGGTCGTAAATCTCCTGCTCGAAGACCAGAGTCTGTATCTCAAGGTCGCCAGCCAGCGCCAGGACCGGGGCATAGCAGTCCGAGCGGCCGGACAGCACCAGCAAGTCGCGATGCGCTCGCTGCAGCGTGTGCAGGTGGCTTTGCAATGACGCCTCGTCGAACTCCCGCGCACGGCGCATGAGAATCACGTTCATCTCGTCACTCTCCTCAAGCCAGCCTCGCAGGCCGCCAACGCCTCGATATGTCGGGTGCGGGTCGCGCCGACGATACAAGCGTCGACCTGCCGATGATGAAATGCGTAGTCCAGCGCAGGCTCCAGAGGAATGTCCCCTCCCGCCAAGCAATGCACTGCGTAAAGGCGGGACCGGGCCTTGATCTGGCGCAAGTAGCCGCCGTAGCTCCCACATTGCATGTTCAGCAGGTTGACTGGTACCGCAGCGCCGGCGAACGATCGCGTGCTCAATACATGCAGGAAGCCGGCGCTAGGATGAAACCCTAAAAGAATCCGCGAGGCGGCCGGAATGATCGCCTCCATCTGCCGCAGGATCGAGTCGAGCAAAGCGTATTGCTGTTGCGCGAGTAGAATGTCCACCCAGTCGCCCCCTACGGTCACCAGACCTGGGTGGAAACAGCGGACGATATCGAGGTCTTCGGCTATCTGTTGCGGATCGGCGGCGAAGGTATAGCCAGAGGCGGTGTAGTAGTAAGCCGGGTTGGCCTGGACCTGACGGGCACTGATGCTCTGCCCCGTTGCCTGCTCGGTTACCCGAAGCAGAAATCGTGAATGATAGATATGCCGCGTTCGTAGACCACCTGCCAAGGCATTGCTGACAGCCTTCGCCGTGGGCCAGTCACCGCTGGCCACGCCTAGACCGGAGCTGGCCATGACCCTGCGCACGATCCTCTCGACTTGTTGCGCCGAGTAGGGACTGTCGTAACGTTTGAGAAACCCCCGGTCGCCCAGGTACAGAATCGGCTCATCCATGACTATTATCCTTGCACCAGGCAATCAGCGAGCTAGCTCGCCGAGCTCAATGTCATGCTCCAGTCGGCAACGATGATCCACCAACACCAGAGTGTTGCCGCTACGCTCGACGTAACGGTGCAACGCTTGCACACGCTCGGCCAGCTGCTCGACGCGCAAAGCTCTGAACGGCTCATCCAGCAACAATAGATGGTGGCGATCTTCCGGTAACGCGCTCAGCCAGGTATCCAGCCAGTTGCTCGCCCCGGGCTCACAACCAAGCAGCGCCAAGGCATTCCAGTCCAGGTAATAACGGGTTAGTGTCAGGGCCTGTCCAGCGCCCGCTTCTTCGATGACCACGTCGCTGATACCGGCCACGCCCTTGAGGTACTCGCTCTTACCGGAGCCAGAGGGCCCTGACAGCGAATACAAGCGGCCCCGTTCCAGCCTCAGGGCGCGATAGGCGCGTTGAGCAGCAAAGGGGGCGATGTGCAGGCTCTGCCCGACGATCTCCACGCCCACAGAGCTTTTGGGGCGGGCAAAATGTTGTAGGCGCTCCACCGACACCGACTGTGATTTGAAACCTGTAATGGCTATAAATACGTTGGATAGGTCGGAACGCACCAACAGCAAGGCCGTAACCGAGAGCACAAAAGCCGAATCGCTGGTCAGATAGAGGCTGCCCATCAGGACCACCAAGACAATCACCAGATCACTAAGCAAGGTGCAACTGGCCGCCGTGACAGTGCGGGTGATCACACTGCGCATGCGGGTGATGTAGAAATGCTTCAGCCCCTCGGCTACCGCACCACGTTGCGTGAGCGCCAGCCAGCCGCCCATCCGCTCGCCCCCCCCGCCAGCGGCCCGGGAAATGGCAAACGCCACATGACCTGAGCGTAGTAGTGAGTCGAATCCCTTTACGCTCTCCAACCGTGTCTGATAGAGCTCGTTGATCGAAAGCCGGTACAACAACGCCAACATGCCGCCGAACAGTAGCGCCACGCTGATGCCTAGCAGACCGAACCCCATCCACAAAACCGCGCCATTGCACAGCAACAACGCGATGATCCAGGCAATGTCGTGGACATACCAAGCGATGCGTTCGAATGTTGTAGTTACATCGCGAGAAACTACCTGCAGCGCATCGGCCAGGCTGGTTACCCGAATGTCTCGCAGGCCATCGGTGAACAATCGGGAAAAGCGGCTGCGCAACAAATTCTCGATAAACAGGCCGGCAGCGATTCCTGTTCCTACTCCCGCCACGGCATACAAAAGAACCTGCCAAGGCGAAAAACCCGCCTCTGGCAGCATCATCTTGGCCGCATAGCTCATCATCATCGCCGGCACCAACAACATCAGCACGCCCGAGCAGCAGTACTTGAACAAATCGCCGAGACTGAAGCGCGTGTGCGCCTCGCCGCTGGCTGGCACCCTCGAAGCCGTCCGCTCGTCGACCTGCGCCGGTGAGCCCTCGCGCTGCTCTATCGCTCCTGCAGCCGATGGGCTGAAGCTAACCCAGGAGAGGCGCTCCAAGGCATCTTTCACTGCCAGCGCTGCTGCGGTATCCAACACCGAGAAGTCGTGATCGATACTTAGCGTCCCGCCCTGCATATGAGCCAGAAATACCCCGCGCAGCAGTTGCAGGCGCAGGCGCTGTCCAGCAGAAAGGTTGCTCCCGTCCAGCTCAATGGGCACTTGCAGGACCTGCTGTGGGTCCTCTCCAAGCTCGGGCACTAACCGGAAAGCGACCAGCAACATCTGCAGATCCTCTTGCGGGATCTCCAGTGGACCAGGAATAAGTTCAACCAGCGCCGCAGGCCAGATCGGCCAGTCGGCATCGAACTTGATCACGCTGCCCGTCTGATCGACGCCAAAGGGTCGCAATACCGGATGCCTTGAGGAGTTCTGATATAGGTCATTGAGCGCCTCCAGGGAGCGGCCGACGGTCTTGTAACTCACATAGGAGCGGGGCAACGCGAGCACTGCCGCCAGCAACGGAATGCTCAGCCAGAAAATAGCCCCATCCCAGACCATGACCGATTCCGAGGTACCCAGCAGCCCAAGCAAGACAAAGGGAATCAAACGGCCGAAACCGATGATGTAACTGTCGGCACCGCGTAACAGCGTATCCAGGTTACGCAGAGAACGTTCGCCCGCAAGTGTTCGCTCAATGCTCTGCAAGGCCGTCCATTCAGCAAACTGCTTGAGCCACGGTCCTTCGCGCAACCATGCCGAACACTGTTCTATACGCTGCGCCGCCACGTTCATGATCCGCTGGTAATTGCGTTCCGAGAGCATCGACAGTAGATAAGAAAGCGGTAGGAATAGACTGATCACCGCAACCGCCCAGAATCCTCCGCTCCCGAAGACCAGCAACGCTAGCAGGATTGAAAGCAGCAGGAAAACCGGAATAGCCAATAGGTTAACGCTGGCACCAATGCCGTCGAGAATGACGCTGAAATCCCGTGAAACCAGCCGCTCCAGCACCGATACGTCTACCTGGGGCTCCACCTTACGCGCCAGAAGGCGCTCGAACTCGCGGCATAACTTAAGGGAGATAAAGCGTTCCAGATTGAGCTCGCTCACCACAAGCAAGAACCCGCTGATGGCCAAAAATGCCAAGAGCGCAATGTCCGCCAGCGAGATAACGGCGCTACCTTTGACCTCCACCAAAGTGCTGAGCTTGTAGATGAACAGCAGTGGAACGCTGTATTGCAACAAGGACACCAGTACATAAGCGCCGACCGCCCAAGGAGCAAGACTGAAGAACAGGCCGAAAAAACCATTGGCAATTACTCTTTCTTCGGAGCCAGCAACCGGCCGATAGTGCAATGCCGGAGTAAAACAGTACATCCACTTCACGGCAGCGCCTCCTCGCAATACATCCGACCAGACTTTAGGGCCTGTACGCGGTGCAGGCAGTCACGGATTTTCTGCAGATCGTAATAGTGGGTGGGAATCTTTCTGCAGGCGCAGTAACGGGCCACCCATTCTTCCAACGTCCACGAAAAAACCGGGCCATCCCATAAGAAGCCGCTTAAGGACAAGATGTCGAACCAGACGCTGCGCTCCAGTGAATGAGTTTCCAAGTCGAGGATGCGGACGCCATCTACTGTGACGAGCAGATGCTCCGGCTTACAGTCGCCAACGCTTATGCTTTGCAGGTCAAACGGAGGGAAGCGACAGAGGGACGACAGACAGGGATCGTCCAACTCAGGGTTACCGGGATGCCCAATGACCCGCTGAACATTCGCCAAGGCCGTGGCGTGCATCGCCGCGTAGGCCGTAATGACTCCAGGCAGGTCAGCCGGACCCGGCAGACGGCCTTGGAGAAACTCAAGCACCAGTACCTGATGTCGCACATCCTGATAGCGCATGCCTGCGATCGGCCCCGAACGAAACAGCAAGTAGCCACTGACTTCCGCCGCATAGGCCTCCTTGTCGAAGTAACGCTTGATCACCACTTGCTCGCCCGAGGCGATACACAGTCCGGAGCAGACCAAGGACTTCACCGACTGGCTGAGCACCCGCATAACCTGATAACGCTCCGCCAACAGCTCAGCGAGCGCCTGCCACCGAAGTTGTACCTGATCGGCGCTGAGGGGCTCCAGATGCACATGTTCAAAGGCTCTTAGCCCGCTCATGGCGCAGTCGCCAAGGATATTTCATAACTCCGCAAGGCGCGTCCATAGTCCACTTGCTCGCTGTAATACTCCAGCCAGAACGCCAGCGGGCTGTCATATCGATCGCAGACATACCACTGCGATGCTGAAAGGTTTAGCAGTTCCCATATCTGCAACTCACCGAGTAGTAGCTGGCAGAAATCGTCATAGTCGACACGGATGCCGTAGGGATAACGCTTGATCGCTTCCTCGCCTTCGACTGGCACTTCGACGAACTCGACTCTAGATACGTCCAGCAGCCATTGCTGGCAGACGCCGTCGTCCCGGGTCAATTGCAGCACAGCTCGACACGATCCAATAGGGCGCCCCAAGTAGTTACTCTGAGTCATCAGTATTTGGCCGTAGCGGGTAATCAGCCAGGCCCTGGCCATTTCATCAAGATGGGCCTTGATCAAAACTGAGTCTTGCGGAAACGTTCGGCGCCGTCTTGTCGCCGAAGAAGTCTCTGCGGGTTGCTCAGACATGCAGATCCAGTCCGCGGGCTCGCCATGCAGCGCCGACGCAACGTCGAAGCTTTCACCGGGTGCCAATGAGTGCACCGCTCGCAACATCGATAGCTCACTGCAAATCTGTGCCAGCTCAAGGTTTGACCAAGGGTGATGCGCTTTGCCGTAGGGATCGCGATAACCATTCCCCGCGAGGATTAAAGTAGGCACCCGGTTCAGCCGGCGCACCGGTTTGTTCACTAGTTCGTCCAGAAGGCGCAAGCCGGACACTCGGGTATAGCGTTGATCGAGAACCGGTAACAAGTTATCCAGCCCGAGCGACCCTTGCGCTCTGCTACCCTGGAAGTTATTGGTCATCACCATGACCTGAGGCCACGCAATGACTCCACTATTGACATCGGTAAAGTAGGCATCGGCAATACGCGTATCGGACTGGATGAACATCGCCTCGCGACCCTGATGCTCGACATGCAATGACGCTACCCGACAATCCCAAAACAATACCTCGGTGCGGGGCATGTAAAATCGCAGGCTCATCGAGCCGATGACGAACTCGACCTGAGAATCAATCCGCTGAACCTCGTAACCGCATGTACGAACAATTGCCTCAGCCGCGCCGGGAAACAGTTCTGGGACATAGACCACTTTGCGCTTGAGCAAATGCCCGTAGTCCGACGACAGCCTGCGCAATGACGCCGGGTGAAAATGCTGCAGATGCTCGGTTGTCAAGACAATGCCATCCACGGGCGGCATGCGCTGCAGATCGACAATGCGCGCCGGGACTATCGTGAACTGTCGGTTTGCGTCGGAACCGAAGCCGCTATCTAGCACCGGATCTATCAACACATGGCTATTGCCAGCCCGCAGCGACCAGCTTTCGTGACCGATCATCGTAGCCTTCATGGACGCACCTCCAGGTCCCGCATGGTGCGCCTGATGATTTTCGCCAAGAGCTCAGGACTGCCGTTCTCGCCGTAGTAGCTGTAGAAGAACGGAATCAGACCATCAAAGATGCCATCTTCAAACCAAGACTGGACCGAAACGCCCACGATGTCCCAGATCTGCAAGTCCCCCTCGACCATGCCGATGAAGTCCACTAAGGGCAGACGTACACCGAAGGGATACTGAGCCACCAGCGATTCGAGCTGGCTGTGTATCTCAGTTTCAAACTGACCGTTGATCAGGTTAAGCGCATAGCTGTCCTGACGCCCCACTGCATGCGAGAAAAAATTGAACACTATTCTTTTCGGACCGAGCTTACGGCCCTTGTAGTGGGACATCGCCAATGCCTTGCGCCCGGTGATAAACAGCATCAAGCTTTTCGCCAAACGCTGCAGCTCGGTTTCCGCGCATCGCAACAGCTCCTCATACGTCTCGGCGTTCTGGACATCCGGGCGCACTGAAGAAACCACCCCAACGGTCTTGCCGGCCTCGATGAACTGTTCCAGCTCCTTGATCAGTAAACTGTGCTGCATTTTATCCAATTGGACCCAGTCGATAGCCGACTGAGATTTAGGATCAGACTCGAGGGTAAAGGCTTCACCTGGTAATAAGCCGACAATATTGGTGTCCAGGCTGAGCTGATTGGCCAACCGGCTCAGTGTAGGCTGTTCGGAAAACGGGAAAGCGGCGAATTCACCCAAGCGCTTAATGAACCCACCTCCGCAAAGCGCGATGTTCTCGGGTTGCACCGGAAAGTCTTCCATGTAACTGGTCAGCACAGCGCTCAGCACACCGATCCCCAGAGGACCGACCTTACGGTTGCTATCGCTTGCGTTCTTCCCCCAGTTTTCCAAAGACTGAAAAGCTCCCGGAGGCGAGACCCTGGAGTTGTTCGAGACGATCACTAACTTGGGCGGTGCCAGTTGCCCTTCGACGATATCGGTCTTGAACACTTCAGACACCAAGGCATCCACGGCAATGAAGACGCCATTCCTCGGCTGCTCGGCTTCTTCAATATGCACCTGGGTAACGCGACTTTCCCAGAAAGCGGTCTTCGGATCCGCCGGGTAGAAGCGCAGGCTCAAGTCACCAACCCGCATCGGCTGTGCATCGTTGACTTGAGTAAGGGTGAAGCCTAGATCTCGGATGCATTGCTTTACCGGTTCGACCATGGTCGCCCCTACAACAAAACAGGCTGAGCGCGGCAACAGGTTAAGCGACCGAATATCGAAATGATCCGAATGCTCGTGGCTGAGAAAAATCAGATCTACGTCCGATAGCGCGGCCGTATCTACCGTGCGCGGTGGATAGATCTCAATCCGGTGCTCATCCGCTAGACCAAAGTCTTCACATAACAGCGGATCAATCAGCATCTTGGTGCCTCCATGTTCCACGAGCCACGTTTGATGACCTATAAAGATTGCCCTCATGTCCACCTCCCTGGAAGACTGCTCAATACTCACAACCCAAAAAGTGTAAAAGCAAGAGATGGCTCTCCTGCTTTTTGGAGTCAGTTCATCGGTGGTACGCGCAGCTAGCCGCCTTAGTATCGGAAGCACGTGTTTTGGATTTCTTGATGGCCTCGCTCAAGATCTGTAACTCTTCCGTGCTGAAGAGGACTTTTTCGTTATCCTGATGGTTACGTGCACTTGTACGTTGCTGGGTTTTCTGGTTCATGATTCGCTCCTTGCCTAATAGTATGCAGGTACCCTTTGAAACTAATGGCGCCCTGTAAAAGCCTAGTCGCTAACAGGCAGCGACATGCAGAGACTAGAGCACACGATGACGTGCCCGCAATAGAGAATAGGAGTCGACAGTGTTTTTAGGAAATTTCCTACAGCATGGCAGGAGATTTCTAAATTTTGAGCTAAATGCACAACATACATGCAGGGTCACATAACGTCTCGACATCGTTATTAATCGAATATCCGGCAAGTTTATCGCACCGAGCGTCATCCTGTAGTTCATAGGGGTTCCGCCGCGCGGCAATGTTGGCTCACTGGGCAACCGGTCAACGCTAGCAAGCATTACTTTGGCGGAGAACGTATAAACATGAGATGATTCGGGAAAGCATAAGTCCCGCTATTGAACTGCTTTACCGAGCACGATCACTTTGAAGGCTTGGATCGATATTTTCGTGCAGAAAGCAGAGTGCCGAAATGCAAAAAACAACGAAACGTACAGAGTTTATCCATATAATAAAAAGTAATATAAACTCAGCAGCATCTACCATGTTAAACTTCGACGCACCATCAAATATTGGTTAGATTTTTCTGTATCTGACTGGTCATGGCGACTGAAGCAGAAGCCAGTCTTAATCTACTAACAACATCTAACGCTTTGAATAATAAACTTTATCGAACCACAACCTCTAATGACTGTATTTTTCGAAGAAAGTGGCAGATAAGCAACTTAACAAAAATGCTACGCCTCTGAAGAATTTAGGATTTCCCTACCATCTGCTTGCTTGAAAGTAGTGTACCGAGCTCAATATAGGAGCTCATCGCCGGTCCGCGCCGTATGCGCAAACCCCGTATAACCTGAAACTTGCATAAGATCTAGTTAGGGATTCGATGCAGTCTGATTGATGCCTTCACTGTTAGCTGAATACCTGTTTGCGTAAAAGTGGAAGACTGCATCCCCCGTTATCCCTGAGCTGCTGTATTCGCGGCACCAGAATAGTCATCCTCCACGTAAACAATCGGACGCTTGTAACAGTTAAGACGCACAAGCGACCGTTGTAACTCACAAAATATATAAACTGACGCCTTGTGGACAACTCACTCCACAGTCACCGACTTCGCCAGATTACGCGGCTGATCGACGTCCGTTCCCTTCAGCACCGCCACGTAGTACGACAGCAACTGCAGGGGGATGGTGTAGAGGATCGGGGCCAGGGCGTCGATGATGTGCGGCATCGCGATGACGTGGGTGCCTTCGCCGTTGTTGAGGCCGGCTTGTTCGTCGGCGAAGACGATCAGTTCGCCGCCGCGGGCGCGGACTTCCTGCAGGTTGGATTTGAGCTTTTCCAGCAGTTCGTTGTTGGGCGCGACGGTGACCACCGGCATGTCGCTGTCCACCAGCGCCAGCGGGCCGTGTTTGAGTTCGCCGGCCGGGTAGGCTTCGGCGTGGATGTAGGAAATCTCCTTGAGCTTCAAGGCGCCCTCCATCGCCACCGGGAACTGTGCGCCACGACCCAGGAACAGGGTGTGATTCTTTTCGGAGAACAGTTCGGCGACTTTTTCCACGGTGCCGTCCATTGCCAGTGCTTCGCCCAGACGGGTCGGCAGGCGGCGCAGTTCTTCGACCAGTTCGGCTTCGACGCCCTCGGCCAGTGTGCCTTTGACCTGGCCCAGGGACAGGGTCAGGAGCATCAGCGCGACCAGTTGGGTGGTGAACGCCTTGGTCGACGCGACGCCGATTTCCGGGCCGGCCTGGGTGAGCAAGGTCAGGTCCGACTCACGCACCAGTGAGCTGATGCTGACGTTGCAGATGGCCAGGCTTGCCAGGAAGCCCAGTTCCTTGGCGTTGCGCAGTGCAGCCAGGGTGTCGGCGGTCTCACCGGATTGCGAGATCGAGACGAACAGGGTGTCGGGCTGGACCACCACCTTGCGGTAGCGGAATTCGCTGGCGACTTCGACCTGACATGGAATGCCCGCCAGGCCTTCGAGCCAGTAACGCGCGACCATACCGGCGTGGTAGCTGGTGCCGCAGGCAACGATCTGCACGTTGCGCACTTTGGCGAACAGCTCGGCTGCCTGCGGACCGAAGGCCTGTACCAGTACCTGCTGCTGGCCGAGACGGTTTTCCAGGGTGCGCTGCACGACCTTTGGCTGCTCGTGGATTTCCTTGAGCATGAAGTGGCGGAACTCGCCCTTGTCGGCGGCTTCGGCGCCTTCGCGGTACTGCACGGTTTCACGCTCGACCGGCAGGCCGGCGGCGTCCCAGATCTGCACGCTGTCGCGGCGGATTTCGGCGATGTCGCCTTCTTCCAGGTACATGAAACGGTCGGTCACCTGGCGCAGGGCCAACTGGTCAGAGGCCAGGAAGTTTTCACCCAGGCCCAGGCCCACTACCAGCGGACTGCCGCTGCGGGCGGCAACCAGACGGTCCGGCTGACGTGCACTGATGACGGCCAGGCCATAGGCGCCGTGCAATTCCTTCACAGTGGCTTTCAGGGCGGCGGTCAGGTCCGGCGTGTCCTGCATTTTGTGATGCAGCAGATGGACGATGACTTCGGTGTCGGTGTCCGAGGTGAACAGGTAGCCCAGCCCCTTCAGACGCTCGCGCAGCGGCTCGTGGTTTTCGATGATGCCGTTGTGGACAACTGCCAGCTCGCCGCTGGAGAAATGCGGGTGAGCGTTGTGCTCGACCGGCGCACCGTGGGTCGCCCAGCGGGTGTGGGCGATGCCCAGACGGCCAGCCAGTGGCTCGCCGGCCAGCGATTGCTCCAGCTCGTTGACCTTGCCAACGCGGCGGCGGCGCTCAAGCACACCGGCGTTGCTGAAAAGCGCCACACCGGCGCTATCGTAGCCGCGGTACTCGAGGCGCTTGAGGCCTTCGAGCAGGATGGCAGTGACATTACGTTCAGCGACGGCGCCGACAATTCCACACATGGTCTTCTCCTAGGAAACAGCGGCGCAGATCAAAGTAACGCCGCGGGCCTGAATTTGTTCGCGTGCCTCCTGAGGCAGGCGATCATCGGTAATGAGGGTATGGACGCTGCTCCAGGGCAATTCCAGATTGGGGATCTTGCGGCCGACCTTGTCGGCTTCCACCATCACGATCACTTCGCGGGCCACTTCAGCCATGACACGGCTCAGGCCCAGCAGCTCGTTGAAGGTCGTGGTGCCACGCGTCAGATCGATGCCGTCGGCACCGATGAACAGCTGATCGAAGTCGTAGGAACGCAGGACCTGTTCGGCGACCTGCCCCTGAAACGACTCGGAATGAGGGTCCCAGGTGCCGCCTGTCATCAGCAGCACCGGTTCGTGCTCCAGTTCACCGAGTGCGTTGGCAACGCTCAGGGAGTTGGTCATGACGACCAGGCCCGGTTGCAGGCCCAGTTGAGGAATCATCGCGGCGGTGGTGCTGCCGCTGTCGATGATGATCCTGGCGTGTTCGCGGATTCGCGCCACTGCAGCGCGAGCGATGGCCTGCTTGTACCTGGACACCGGCTGGCCGGGCTCGCCGATCAGTTCCTGCGGCATGGGCACCGCGCCACCGTAGCGACGCAGCAGCAGGCCGTTGCTTTCCAGTGCCGCAAGATCCTTACGAACCGTAACTTCGGAAGTTTCGAAACGCCGGGCCAAGGCTTCCACACTCACTTCGCCCTGCTCGTTGAGCAAGGCGAGGATGTTGTGGCGACGTTGGGGAGTATTTCGTTTCGACATTTCGCGCTTAAGTTTCGTTTCGAAAGATAACGATGCGAATGGAAACCTATCGAAAGATTTTCGTCAAGCAGGATGCGCAAATTTCATCACGCACGGCCCGAAACCGCCCAAGGGGCGATCCGGGACCCGTTGTGGATAACTTACTTCTTGATCTTGACCGGGCGCTTCCAGCCATCGATGTTGCGCTGGCGTGCCCGGGCGACGCCCAGTTGCTCGGCGGCAACGTCCTGAGTAATGGTCGAACCGGCTGCGGTGGTGGCACCGGTGCAGATATCCACAGGGGCGACCAGCGAGTTGTTGGAACCGATGAACACGTCTTCACCCAGCACGGTCTTGTGCTTGTTGGCACCGTCGTAGTTGCAGGTGATGGTGCCGGCGCCAATGTTGCTGCGCGCACCGATGACCGCGTCTCCCAGGTAGGTCAGGTGACCCGCCTTGGCGCCCTCACCCAGGTGTGCATTCTTCAGCTCGACGAAGTTACCCACATGGGCGCGAGCCTCCAGTACGCTGCCAGGGCGCAGGCGGGCGAACGGACCGGCATCGGCAGCCTCACCGACGATGGCGCCTTCCAGATGGCTGTTGGCCTTGATGATCGCGCCCTTGCGCAGGGTGCTGTCCTTGATGACGCAGTTCGGGCCGATGGAAACGTCGTCCTCTATGACGACCGTGCCTTCCAGGATGACGTTGATGTCGATCAGCACATCACGGCCAACAGTGACCTCGCCCCGCACGTCGAAACGCGAAGGATCACGCAGGGTGACGCCCTGGGCCATCAGGCGGTGCGCTGCACGCAACTGATAATGCCGCTCAAGCTCGGCGAGCTGCTTGCGATCGTTGGCGCCCTGCACTTCCATGGCGTCCAGCGGTTGCGCGGTGGCGACAGTCAGACCGTCGCTGACGGCCATGGCGATGACGTCGGTCAGGTAGTACTCGCCCTGGGCGTTGTTGTTCGACAGGCGACCCAGCCAGTCCGCCAGACGCTTGCCGGGCACCGCCAGAATGCCGGTGTTGCCTTCCTTGATAGCTTTTTCGGCCTCTGTGGCGTCCTTGTGCTCGACGATCGCGCTGACGCGATTCTGCGCGTCCCGCACGATGCGGCCGTAACCGGTCGGATCGTTCAGATTGACTGTCAGCAGGCCCAACTGCTGGTCGTTTACCAAGGTCAACAGGCGGTTGAGCGTTTCGACTTCGATCAGGGGCACGTCACCGTAAAGGATCAGCACGGTATCGGCGTTGAGTGCAGGCACGGCCTGGGCGACCGCATGGCCGGTACCCAGTTGCTTGTCTTGCAGAACGAAATTCAGATCATCGGCCGACAGGCGCTCACGTACCTGATCGGCGCCGTGGCCGATCACCACTTGAATGCTTTGTGGAGACAGCTGGCGCGCGCTGTGGATAACGTGGCCCAGCATGGAGTTGCCGGCGACAGGGTGCAGCACCTTGGGCAAGGCCGAGCGCATGCGTGTGCCTTGGCCGGCGGCAAGAATGACGATATCGAGAGACATGAAGAGATTCCAGACGAGCGCAGCCACAGCTGTGCAGATGATTCAAAAGAAGGGCCGATGTACAAAGGCTTGAAAAAGAAAAAGGGTAGCCGAGGCTACCCTTTTACTCAATCGCGCATAAGCGTCGTTGGCCTTAGCCGCCGAACTTCTTGCGAATTTGCTGAACGGTGCGCAGCTGGGCTGCGGCCTCCGCCAGACGTGCAGCAGCAGATCCGTAATCGAACTCCGCGCCGCGTTCATGCAGTGCTTTCTCGGCAGCCTTGACGGCTTCCTGAGCAGAGGCTTCGTCCAGGTCGGCAGCGCGTTGCACGGTATCGGCAAGCACTTTGACCATGTTCGGTTGAACCTCAAGGAAACCACCGGAGATGTAGAACACCTCGGCTTCTCCACCCTGCTTGATCAGACGGATAGGACCCGGCTTCAGATCAGTGATCAGCGGCGCGTGACCTGGAGCAATACCGATATCACCCAGGTTACCGTGTGCAATCACCATCTCGACCAGACCGGAGAAAATCTCTCCTTCCGCGCTGACGATATCGCAATGGACTGTCATAGCCATTTGCTTGCCTCAACCTGATTAGCGCCCGTTGCCGGGCGCCTGGATTACAGTTTCTTGGCTTTCTCGATCGCTTCTTCGATGCCGCCGACCATGTAGAACGCTTGTTCTGGCAGATGGTCGTACTCACCGGCGAGGATGCCTTTGAAGCCAGCAATGGTGTCTTTCAGGGAAACGTATTTACCCGAAGCACCCGTGAAGACTTCAGCCACGAAGAACGGCTGCGACAGGAAGCGCTGAATCTTACGAGCGCGGGATACCAACTGCTTGTCGGTTTCCGACAGCTCGTCCATACCCAGGATCGCGATGATGTCTTTCAGCTCTTTGTAGCGCTGCAGAACGTACTGGACGCCGCGAGCGGTGTCGTAGTGGTCCTGGCCGATAACGTTCGGGTCCAGCTGGCGCGAAGTCGAGTCCAGTGGGTCAACCGCTGGGTAGATACCCAGGGAAGCGATGTCACGGGACAGAACGACGGTGGCGTCCAAGTGGGCGAAGGTGGTCGCTGGCGACGGGTCGGTCAAGTCGTCCGCAGGTACGTAAACGGCCTGGATCGAGGTGATCGAACCTTCTTTGGTCGAAGTGATGCGCTCTTGCAGCACGCCCATCTCTTCAGCCAGGGTCGGCTGGTAACCTACTGCGGAAGGCATACGGCCCAGCAGTGCGGATACTTCGGTACCGGCCAGTGTGTAACGGTAGATGTTGTCGACGAACAGCAGAACGTCGTTACCTTCGTCACGGAACTTCTCGGCCATGGTCAGGCCGGTCAGAGCAACGCGCAGACGGTTTCCCGGCGGCTCGTTCATCTGGCCGTATACCAGTGCCACTTTGTCCAGAACGTTGGAATCCTTCATCTCGTGGTAGAAGTCGTTACCCTCACGAGTACGCTCACCCACACCTGCGAACACGGAATAACCGCTGTGCTCGATGGCGATGTTACGGATCAGTTCCATCATGTTTACGGTCTTGCCGACACCGGCACCACCGAACAGACCGACTTTACCGCCTTTGGCAAACGGGCAGACCAGGTCGATAACCTTGATGCCGGTTTCCAGCAGGTCGTTGCCGCCTGCCTGGTCAGCGAACGAAGGCGCTGGACGGTGAATGCCCCAACGCTCGTCAGCTTCGATCGGGCCAGCTTCGTCGATCGGGTTGCCCAGGACGTCCATGATACGGCCCAGGGTACCTTTACCAACCGGTACGGAGATGGCTGCACCGCTGTCGATGACGTCCAGACCGCGCTTCAAGCCTTCGGTGGAACCCATCGCAATGGTACGAACTACGCCGTCGCCCAGCTGCTGCTGGACTTCCAGGGTAGTTTCCGCGCCTTGTACTTTCAGCGCGTTGTAGATGCTCGGTACGCTGTCGCGTGGAAATTCCACGTCGATCACGGCGCCGATGATTTGAACGATACGTCCGCTACTCATTAGCTGGATCCTCTGAATATTTGAACCGTTAAACCGCGGCAGCGCCGCCGACGATTTCCGAGATCTCTTGGGTGATCGCTGCCTGACGCGCCTTGTTGTAGATCAGCTGCAAATCGCTGATCAGGTCACCGGCGTTGTCGGTTGCGTTCTTCATCGCGATCATCCGCGCGGCTTGTTCAGCTGCGTTGTTCTCGACCACCGCCTGGTAGACCTGCGACTCCACGTAACGGACCATCAAGCCGTCCAGCAGCTCCTTGGCGTCGGGTTCGTACAGGTAATCCCAGTGGTGCTTGAGTTCTTGATCCTGGGTTGCAACCAACGGAATCAACTGCTCGACCGTAGGCTGCTGAGTCATGGTGTTGATGAACTTGTTGGATACCACGGACAGGCGGTCAATACGGCCCTCCAGGTAGGCATCCAGCATCACCTTGACGCTGCCGATCAAATCGTTGATCGAAGGCTCTTCGCCCAAGTGGCTGATCGCAGCGACGACGTTACCGCCGAAGTTGCGGAAAAACGCCGCACCTTTGCTGCCGACCACGCACAGATCGATCTCTACGCCGTTTTCACGGTTCTTCGCCATGTCCTTGACCAAAGCCTTGAACAGGTTGGTATTCAAGCCACCGCACAGACCACGGTCACTGCTTACCACGATATAACCGACGCGCTTTACTTCGCGATCGATCATGAACGGGTGGCGGTATTCCGGGTTAGCGTTGGCAAGATGACCAATCACCTGGCGGATGCGCTCCGCGTAAGGACGGCTAGCTGCCATGCGCATTTGAGCCTTGCGCATTTTGCTGACCGCCACTTTTTCCATGGCGCTGGTGATCTTTTGCGTGCTTTTGATGCTCGCAATCTTGCTGCGAATCTCTTTTGCGCCTGCCATGTAACACCTATCAGGTTAGCAAGCGGGAGCCTCGCGACTCCCGCTGCGGCTTACCAGGTTTGGGTGGCCTTGAACTTCTCGATACCGGCTTTGAGGCCAGAATCGATTTCGTCATTGAAGTCACCCTTCACGTTGATCTTTGCCATCAAATCGGCGTGATCGCGGTTGAAGTAAGCAATCAGCGCTTGTTCGAAGCTGCCGACCTTGGCGATTTCAACGTCGGTCAGGAACCCACGCTCAGC